>NZ_BAAGXP010000005.1:0-17445 GCF_054779775.1 Lysobacter fragariae
CGGCTCGGCCCGTCTGGCGCTGGAAGGCGACCAGTCGGAAATCGGCGTGCCGTCGATCCTGAAGCTGGTGGAAGCGCTGGACACGTTCATCCCGCAGCCGGAGCGCGCGATCGACAAGCCGTTCCTGATGCCGGTGGAAGACGTGTTCTCGATCTCGGGCCGCGGCACCGTGGTGACCGGCCGTATCGAGCGCGGCATCATCAAGGTCGGTGACGAAATCGAAATCGTCGGTATCCGTCCGACCCAGAAGACCACCGTGACCGGCGTGGAAATGTTCCGCAAGCTGCTGGACCAGGGTCAGGCAGGCGACAACGCCGGCCTGCTGCTGCGCGGCACCAAGCGTGACGACGTCGAGCGCGGCCAGGTGCTGGCCAAGCCGGGTTCGATCACCCCGCACACCGAGTTCGAAGGCGAGGTGTACGTGCTGTCGAAGGACGAAGGCGGCCGCCACACGCCGTTCTTCAAAGGCTACCGTCCGCAGTTCTACTTCCGCACGACCGACATCACGGGCGCCTGCCAGCTGCCGGAAGGCGTGGAGATGGTGATGCCGGGCGACAACGTGAAGATGGTGGTGTCGCTGATCAACCCGGTGGCGATGGACGAAGGCCTGCGTTTCGCGATCCGCGAAGGCGGCCGTACCGTCGGCGCCGGCGTGGTGGCCAAGATCCTCAAGTAATACCCGCTCCCTCTCCCGCCCAGCGGGGGAGGTTCCGGGCGGAAACGGGCAGGGCGGCGCGAGCCGCCATTGCCTTTTCCGGAAGCAACCCAAGATTCATACGCCAGTAGCTCAATTGGCAGAGCAGCGGTCTCCAAAACCGCAGGTTGGGGGTTCGAGTCCCTCCTGGCGTGCCATTTGGCACGCGGATCCTTCCGCAACGCCTGACCCGCCCGGTCAGGCACCTACCGAAGACGCGGCCCGTGCCGCGCGATGGACCGAATGAACAGCAAGGTCGAACAATCCGGCTCGTCGGCTTCCGGCGGCGACATCGTGAAGTACGTGCTGGCACTGGCCCTGGTCGTTGCCGGCATCTTCGCCTTCTACTGGTTCAGCGAATGGGCGACCGCGCTGCGCGCGCTGGCCGTGTTCGGCGGCCTGGTGGCGGGTGCGGGTGTGTTCATGGCGACCGCCAAGGGCGCGCAGACCCGCGAATTCCTGTCCGAAGCACGCTTCGAGCTGCGCAAGGTGGTCTGGCCGACGCGCCAGGAAGCCATGCGCACCACCTGGGTAGTCATGATCGCGGTCGTGATCCTGAGCCTGATCCTGGCGGGCTTCGACCTGGTCATCCAGGCCGCGGTCAAGCTGTTGCTGGGTCGGTAAGGAGAGATGTCGGTGTCCGAAGAAATCAAGCAGGACGGCAACAAGCGCTGGTACGTAGTCCACGCTTATTCCGGTTTCGAGAAGTCCGTGGCCCAGGCGCTGCGCGACCGTATCGTCCGCGACGGCATGCAGGACCGCTTCGGCGACGTGCTGGTCCCGACCGAAGAAGTGATCGAGATGCGCGCCGGCCAGAAGCGTCGTTCCGAGCGCAAGTTCTTCCCGGGCTATGTCCTGGTCCAGATCGCCACCCATGACGAAGCCGGCATCCCGCGCATCGACAACGAGAGCTGGCACCTGATCAAGGAAACCCCGAAGGTGATGGGCTTCATCGGCGGTACCGCCGATCGTCCGCTGCCGATCAAGGATTCCGAGGCCGACCAGATCCTGCAGCGCGTTCAGGAAGGCGTCGAGAAGCCCAAGCCCAAGGTGCTGTTCGAGCCGGGCGAGATGGTTCGCGTCACCGACGGCCCGTTCATCGACTTCAATGGCGTGGTCGAGGAAATCAACTACGAAAAGAGCCGCCTGCGCGTCGCGGTGCTCATTTTCGGTCGCTCGACCCCGGTCGAGCTGGAGTTCGGTCAGGTCGAAAAGGCCAAGTAACCGCGCCGCGGTAGCCCAAAGCGCCCCTGCAGCTTGCGCCGCCGCCGCGGCTGACAGCGGCAGGAGCCTAGGGGCGGTTTCCGAAGCTGCCGGCACTTGTCCGAAAACCTCTGCTATACTTTTTGGCTCGCTGCCCAAGGCGCGAGCCAGTCAGAACCACAGCCGCCCGCCAAGGCGGCTGTCGGCGTCTGGAAAATGTTGTTTAAGGCAGCTGCAAAACGTGAAGCCGGGACACGCGATTTTCCCGGTCCGATGGGGAGCCTGAGAACCAGGCGCTAGCACCCGGAGAGAAGAAAATGGCTAAGAAAGTAGTTGGTTACATCAAGCTTCAGGTCAAGGCCGGTCAGGCCAACCCGTCGCCGCCCGTGGGTCCTGCCCTGGGTCAGCGCGGCCTGAACATCATGGAGTTCTGCAAAGCGTTCAACGCAGCGACCTCCAAGCTCGAGCCGGGTCTGCCGACCCCGGTCATCATCACCGCGTACTCGGACCGCACCTTCACCTTCGTCACCAAGTCGACCCCGGCTTCGGTGCTGCTGAAGAAGGCTGCCGGCATCCAGTCCGGTTCCAAGCGCCCGAACACCGAGAAGGTGGGCAAGGTCACCCGCAAGCAGCTCGAAGACATCGCCAAGGCGAAGGAAGCCGACCTGACGGCGGCCGATCTCGACGCAGCGGTGAAGACGATTGCGGGCTCGGCCCGTTCCATGGGTCTGGTGGTGGAGGGCTAAGTCATGGCAATGAACAAGCGACAGAAGGCCATCCTGGCCGCAGTGGTTCCGGGCAAGGCCTACGGCTTTGACGAAGCCGTCAAGATCATCAAGACCTCGACCAAGGCCAAGTTCGTCGAGTCCGTCGACGTCGCCGTGCGCCTGGGCGTGGACGCGAAGAAGTCCGACCAGCAGGTCCGTGGTTCGACCGTGCTGCCCGCCGGTACCGGCAAGTCGGTCCGCGTGGCCGTGTTCGCCCCGGCTGGTGCCAAGGCCGACGAAGCCGTCGCCGCTGGCGCCGAAGCCGTCGGCATGGACGACCTGGCCGAGAAGATGATGGCCGGCGACCTGAACTACGACGTGGTCATTGCTACCCCGGACGCCATGCGCGTCGTCGGTAAGCTGGGCCAGGTCCTGGGTCCGCGCGGCCTGATGCCGAACCCGAAGGTCGGCACCGTTTCGCCGAACCCGGCCGAAGCCGTCAAGAACGCCAAGGGCGGCCAGGTGCGTTACCGCACCGACAAGGCCGGCATCATCCACTGCACGATCGGCAAGGCTTCCTTCCAGGACGCCGACCTGAAGGGCAACCTCGAAGCGCTGCTGCATGACCTGATCAAGGCCAAGCCGTCGAGCTCGAAGGGCCAGTACCTGCAGAAGATCTCGATCAGCACCACGATGGGCCCCGGCGTGACCGTGGACCAGTCGACGCTGGCACTCAAGTAATTCGAAATCAGTTCAAGCGCGGGCGGCACAACCGCCGTCCCGCGAACGTTTTTGAGGGCATCGCCGAAGACTTCGGTCTGGAGCGATCGCCGTCAAAGACCGCAGGCGCGATCAGCGCGTGACGACGACGGGCAGGGAGCTCGCAACTGGCAGGGAATCGCCGTCGCCACCAACGGGATCGCTTAATCGCCCTTCGAAAGAAGGTCGGCCTGCGTAGATGGTGAAGCCCCCTCTGGAAATTCCGGAAGGGCCACCACCGGGATGCGCAAGCATCCCCGGCGTCAAGGATGGCGCCGCCCAGGACCGCAAGCGGCAGGAGCCGTGAGCGGAGTTCAATTGGAGGAGTGCAATGGCTCTCAATCTGTCCCAGAAGCAAGAAGTAGTCGCCGAGCTGGCAGAAATCGCAGCTAAGGCCCACTCCTTGGTCGCAGCCGAGTACGCGGGCACCACGGTCAGCCAGATGACCGCGATGCGCAAGAAGGCCCGTGAAACCGGTGTGTTCCTGAAAGTTGTCAAGAACACCCTGGCGTCGCGCGCCGTTGTCGGTACCGAGTTCGAGGTCGTCAAGGACGCCCTGACCGGTCCGCTGCTGTACGCGTTCTCGCTCGAAGAACCCGGCGCTGCCGGTCGTCTGATCAAGGAAGCGTCGAAGGGTAACGACAAGCTCAAGGCCAAGGTCGTGTCGGTGGAAGGCAAGTTGCTGCCTGCCGCGCACGTCGAAGTCCTGGCATCGTTGCCGACCCGCGAACAGGCCCTGGCCATGCTGGCCCGCGTCCTCGCCGAACCTGCAGCCATGTTTGCCCGCGTCGTCAAGGCCGTGGCGGACAAGCAGGGTGGTGGCGAAGCCGCTCCGGCCGAAGTGGTCGAAGAAACCGCCTGATTCGCAAGCCGCGACTAACTAACCGATTCGCAAGATCACCGATTTCCTACATCCTGATCTTGACCAACAATTTCCAGAGGTAAATAAAATGTCCCTGTCCAACGAGCAGATCGTCGACGCCATCGCCGCCAAGTCGCTGATGGAAGTGATGGACCTGGTGAAGGCCATCGAAGAGAAGTTCGGCGTCACCGCCGCCGCCCCGGTCATGATGGCCGGCCCGGCCGCTGCCGCTGCCCCGGTCGAAGAGCAGACCGAGTTCAACGTCATCCTGAAGGCCGCCGGCGAGAAGAAGGTCGAAGTCATCAAGGCCGTCCGCGCCATCACCGGCCTGGGCCTGAAGGAAGCCAAGGATCTCGTCGAAGCGACCGGCATGGTGAAGGAAGCCGTGTCGAAGGACGACGCTGCGAAGATGAAGAAGGACCTCGAGGCCGCTGGCGCGACCGTCGAAGTCAAGTAAGCAGTACTTGCGTCGCCGGCTACTCATGGCGACCACCGAAGGCTGGGGGCGAAAGTCCCCGGCCTTTGGCCGTTGTTGAAATAACGCTTCAAATCCGGCCCGGTCACACTTTTCGGGCCCAGTAGACGACAACGCCATCCGGACTCCGCTTCGTTCCATCCGGATTGCGTGAGAAACACGAGCGAAGCAGAAAAACCAACCGAGTTGGTAGTTGGAAGCAGCACTAGAGGGCGTGCGGGTGCCGGCAATACCCGCGGCTTCCAACTGACAGTTCAAATCTCTTTCCAGGGATTTGTGATTCGAGACCAGAGATTCGCCATAGCCAGAAGCCGACATCCGAAGCCCAGCGACGGACCCTGCTTTTGGGTCGCCCCGGACAGCCCCCGCTGCGCCGTGGCGGCAAAGAACGATTCCCGATTCCCGATTCCCGATCCCAGCTCCAAGAAAATCAGAGGCGGTAGCTCCCCATGACGACAGCTTCCAAAACGAACTATTCGTTCACCGAAAAGAAGCGCATCCGCAAGAACTTCGGCAAGCGCCGGTCGATTCTCGAAGTTCCGTTCCTGCTCGCGATCCAGGTCGATTCGTACCGCGAGTTCCTGCAGGAAGGCTCGGATCCGGCCAAGCGTGAAGACAAGGGCCTGCACGCCGCGCTGAAGTCGGTGTTCCCCATCGTCAGCTACAGCGGCAACGCCGCGCTGGAATACGTCGGTTACAAGCTGGGCGATCCGCCGTTCGACGAGCGCGAATGCCGCAACCGCGGCCTGTCCTATGGCGCTCCGCTGCGCGTGACCGTGCGCCTGGTGATCTACGACCGTGAGTCGTCGACCAAGGCGATCAAGTACGTGAAGGAGCAGGAAGTCTACATGGGCGAAATTCCGCTCATGACCGACAACGGCACCTTCATCGTCAACGGTACCGAGCGCGTCATCGTCTCGCAGCTGCACCGTTCGCCGGGCGTGTTCTTCGACCACGACCGCGGCAAGACCCACAGCTCGGGCAAGCTGCTGTACAGCGCCCGCATCATTCCTTACCGCGGCTCGTGGCTGGACTTCGAGTTCGACCCGAAGGACGCGCTGTTCACCCGTATCGACCGTCGCCGCAAGCTGCCGGTGACCGTGCTGCTGCGCGCGCTCGGCTACAACAACGAGGAAATGCTCGCGCAGTTCTTCGAGATCAACACGTTCCACATCGATCCCAAGGAAGGCGTCCAGCTCGAGCTCGTGCCTGAGCGCCTGCGTGGTGAAACCCTCGACTTCGACCTCGCCGATGGCGACAAGGTCATCGTCGAAGCCGGCAAGCGCATCACCGCGCGCCACGTCAAGCAGCTCGAAGCCTCGGGCATCGCCGCACTGTCGGTGCCGGACAGCTACCTCGTCAGCCGCATCCTGTCGCACGACGTCGTCGACCCGAGCACCGGTGAACTGCTGGCGCTGGCCAACGACGAAATCAACGACGACCACCTGGCCAAGTTCCGCAAGGCTGGCGTTGCCGCCGTGGGTACGCTGTGGGTCAACGACCTTGATCGCGGCGCCTACATCTCGAACACGCTGCGCATCGACGCGAGCAAGACCCAGCTCGAAGCGCTGGTCGAGATCTACCGCATGATGCGTCCGGGCGAACCGCCGACCAAGGACGCCGCGCAGAACCTGTTCCACAACCTGTTCTTCACCTTCGAGCGCTACGACCTGTCGGGCGTGGGCCGGATGAAGTTCAACCGCCGCATCGGCCGCAAGGAAGTCACCGGCGCCTCGGTCCTGTACGACGCGAAATACTTCGCCGAGCGCAAGGACGAAGAGTCGGCGCGCCTGCGCGCAGCCTGCGGCGACATGTCCGACATCCTCGACGCGATCCGCGTGCTGACCGAGATCCGCAACGGTCGCGGCACCGTGGACGACATCGACCACCTGGGCAACCGTCGCGTGCGTTCGGTCGGCGAAATGGCCGAGAACGTGTTCCGCGTCGGCCTGGTCCGCGTCGAGCGCGCCGTGAAGGAACGCCTGTCGATGGCCGAGTCCGAAGGCCTCACGCCGCAGGAGCTGATCAACGCCAAGCCGGTCGCCGCCGCGATCAAGGAATTCTTCGGTTCCTCGCAGCTGTCGCAGTTCATGGACCAGAACAACCCGCTGTCGGAAGTGACGCACAAGCGCCGCGTCTCCGCGCTGGGTCCGGGCGGTTTGACCCGCGAACGCGCCGGCTTCGAAGTCCGCGACGTGCACCCGACCCATTACGGTCGCGTCTGCACCATCGAGACGCCGGAAGGCCCGAACATCGGCCTGATCAACTCGCTGGCCGTGTTCGCACGCACCAACCGCTACGGTTTCCTCGAGACGCCGTACCGCAAGGTCGTGGACGGCAGCGTCACCGACGACGTCGAGTACCTGTCGGCGATCGAAGAAAACGAGTACGTCATCGCCCAGGCCAACGCGCCGCGCGACGAGAAGGGCCATATCACCGCCCAGTTCGTCGACTGCCGCTTCGCCGGCGAGTCGCTGCTCAAGCCGCCGAGCGAAATCCACTTCATGGACGTCTCGCCGATGCAGACCGTGTCGGTCGCAGCGGCGCTGGTGCCGTTCCTCGAGCACGACGACGCGAACCGCGCACTGATGGGCGCGAACATGCAGCGCCAGGCTGTGCCGACGCTGAAGTCGCAGAAGCCGCTGGTCGGTACCGGTATCGAGCGCGCCGTGGCGCGCGACTCGGGCGTGACCGTGAACGCACTGCGCGGTGGCGTGATCGAACAGATCGACGCGGCCCGCATCGTGGTCAAGGTCAACGAGAGCGAGATCACGGACGAGCATGATGCCGGCGTCGACATCTACAACCTGATCAAGTACACGCGTTCCAACCAGAACACCTGCATCAACCAGTCTCCGCTGGTGAAGGTGGGCAATGTCGTGGCGCGCGGCGACGTGCTGGCCGACGGTCCCTCGACCGACATCGGCGAGCTTGCGCTCGGCCAGAACATGCTGGTCGCGTTCATGCCGTGGAACGGCTACAACTTCGAAGACTCGATCCTGCTCTCCGAGCGCGTGGTCGAGGAAGATCGTTACACCACGATCCACATCGAAGAACTGACCGTCCAGGCCCGCGACACCAAGCTCGGGCCGGAAGAAATCTCCGCCGACATCCCGAACGTCTCCGAGCAGGCGCTGAACCGCCTCGACGAGTCGGGCGTGGTGTACATCGGTGCGGAAGTGCGTGCGGGCGACATCCTCGTCGGCAAGGTCACGCCGAAGGGCGAAAGCCAGCTGACGCCGGAAGAGAAGCTGCTCCGCGCGATCTTCGGCGAGAAGGCCTCCGACGTTAAGGACAGCTCGCTGCGCGTGCCGCCGGGCATGGACGGCGTCGTCATCGACGTGCAGGTCTTCACCCGCGACGGCATCGAGAAGGACAAGCGTGCGCGTCAGATCGAAGAGTCCGAAATCAAACGCGTCAAGAAGGACTTCGACGACCAGTTCCGCATCCTCGAAGCGGCGATCTATGACCGCCTGCGTTCGCAGCTGATCGGCAAGACCGCCAACGGCGGCGCCGGCCTGAAGAAGGGCGACACTGTCACCTCGCTGGTGCTCGATGGCCTGTCCCGCAAGGACTGGTTCACCCTGCGCATGAAGGATGACGAAGCGGTCGAGGCGATCGAACGCGCGCAGAAGCAGATCGATGCGCACGAGAAGGAATTCGAGCGCCGCTTCGCCGACAAGCGCGGCAAGATCACCCAGGGCGACGACCTCGCACCGGGCGTGCTGAAGATGGTCAAGGTGTTCCTGGCCGTGAAGCGCCGCATCCAGCCGGGCGACAAGATGGCCGGCCGCCACGGTAACAAGGGTGTCGTGTCGACGATCCAGCCGGTCGAAGACATGCCCTACATGGCGAACGGCGAGACCGTCGACATCGTGCTGAACCCGCTGGGCGTGCCTTCGCGTATGAACATCGGCCAGGTGCTGGAAGTGCACCTGGGCTGGGCCGCCAAGGGCCTGGGCCAGAAGATCGATCGCATGCTGCAGGCGCAAGCCAAGGTTGCCGATCTGCGCAAGTTCCTCGACGAGATCTACAACCACGATCGCACCACGCACGAGGAACGCGTCGACCTGAAGCAGTTCAGCGACGAGGAGCTGCTGACGCTGGCGAAGAACCTGACCGACGGCGTGCCGATGGCGACCCCGGTGTTCGACGGCGCGGCAGAATTCGAGATCAAGAAGATGCTCGAACTCGCCGAGCTGCCGCTCAGCGGCCAGACCATCCTGCATGACGGTCGTACTGGCGAAGCGTTCGAGCGTCCGGTCACGGTCGGCTACATGCACATGCTGAAGCTGAACCACCTGGTCGACGACAAGATGCACGCGCGTTCGACCGGTCCGTACTCGCTCGTCACCCAGCAGCCGCTGGGCGGCAAGGCGCAGTTCGGCGGCCAGCGTTTCGGCGAAATGGAAGTCTGGGCGCTGGAAGCCTACGGCGCGGCCTACACCCTGCAGGAAATGCTGACGGTGAAGTCCGACGACGTGCAGGGCCGCAACCAGATGTACAAGAACATCGTCGACGGCGAGTACGAGATGGTTGCCGGCATGCCGGAATCCTTCAATGTTCTGGTGAAGGAAATCCGCTCGCTCGCGATCAACATGGAGCTGGAAGAGACCTGATGCGTGGACGGGAGCGCAGCGAAACGCGCGCTTCCCGCTCCATTGATCCGGTGATCTACAGCCCTCGACGAATTCCTCCGATTGGAGAAAAGAAATGAAAGACCTGCTTAACCTCTTCAACCAGCAGCGCCCCGCGATCGACTTCGATGCGATCAAGATTGCGTTGGCTTCGCCGGACCTGATCCGCTCGTGGTCCTACGGCGAAGTGAAGAAGCCGGAAACGATCAACTACCGTACCTTCAAGCCGGAACGCGACGGCCTGTTCTGCGCCGCGATCTTCGGACCGATCAAGGACTACGAGTGCCTGTGCGGCAAGTACAAGCGCATGAAGCACCGTGGCGTGGTCTGCGAAAAGTGCGGCACGGAAGTGACGCTGGCCAAGGTACGCCGCGAGCGCATGGGCCACATCGACCTGGCGTCGCCGGTCGCGCACATCTGGTTCCTCAAGTCGCTGCCGTCGCGCATCGGCCTGATGCTGGACATGACCCTGCGCGACATCGAGCGCATCCTGTACTTCGAAGCCTACGTGGTGACGGAGCCGGGCCTGACCCCGATGGAACGCGGCATGCTGCTCAACGAAGAGCAGTACATGCAGGCGCGCCAGGAACACGGCGACGACTTCGAAGCCGCGATGGGCGCCGAAGCCGTCTACGACCTGCTGCGCACGATCGACCTGCAGTCGGAAATGATCCAGCTGAAGGAAGACATCGCTTCCACCGGTTCGGAAACCAAGCTCAAGCGCCTCACCAAGCGCATCAAGCTGGTCGAAGCCTTCCTCGAATCCGGCAATCGTCCGGAGTGGATGGTCATGACCGTGCTGCCGGTGCTGCCGCCGGACCTGCGTCCGCTGGTGCCGCTGGATGGTGGTCGTTTCGCGACCTCCGACCTGAACGACCTGTACCGCCGCGTCATCAACCGCAACAACCGCCTGCGTCGCCTGCTCGAACTCAACGCGCCCGACATCATCGTGCGCAACGAGAAGCGCATGCTGCAGGAGTCGGTTGACGCGCTGATGGACAACGGCCGTCGCGGCCGTGCCATCACCGGCACCAACAAGCGCCCGCTCAAGTCGCTGGCCGACATGATCAAGGGCAAGCAGGGCCGCTTCCGCCAGAACCTGCTCGGCAAGCGCGTCGACTACTCCGGCCGTTCGGTCATCGTGGTCGGCCCGACGCTGCGCCTGCACGAGTGCGGCCTGCCGAAGAAGATGGCGCTGGAGCTGTTCAAGCCCTTCATCTTCGCCAAGCTGCAGCGTCGTGGCCTGGCCACCACCATCAAGGCGGCGAAGAAGCTGGTCGAGCGCGAAGAAGCGGAAGTCTGGGACATCCTCGAAGAGGTGATCCGCGAGCATCCGGTCCTGCTCAACCGCGCACCGACCCTGCACCGCCTCGGCATCCAGGCGTTCGAGCCGGTGCTGATCGAAGGCAAGGCCATCCAGCTGCATCCGCTGGTCTGCACCGCGTTCAACGCCGACTTCGACGGTGACCAGATGGCCGTCCACGTGCCGCTCTCGCTGGAAGCCCAGCTGGAAGCGCGCGCGCTGATGATGGCGTCGAACAACATCCTGTCGCCGGCCAACGGCGAGCCGATCATCGTGCCGTCGCAGGACGTCGTGCTTGGCTTGTACTACATGACCCGCGCCTTGGAGAACAAGGCGGGCGAGGGCATGGCGTTCGCCAACATCGCCGAAGTCAAGCGCGCCTACGACAACCGCGTCGTGCAGCTGCACGCCAAGTGCAAGGTGCGCATCACCGAAACCGTGGTTGCCGAAGATGGCTCGCGTTCGAAGAAGACCTCGATCGTCGATACCACCGTCGGCCGCGCGCTGCTGCGCGAGATCCTGCCGGACGGCCTGCCGTTCGCGCTGGCCAACGTCGAGCTGACCAAGAAGAACATCAGCCGCCTGATCAACTCGTGCTACCGCATGCTCGGCCTGAAGGACACCGTGGTGTTCGCCGACCAGCTGATGTACACGGGCTTCGCCTACGCCACCCGCGCTGGCGTGTCCATCGGCATCGACGACATGAAGATCCCGCCGGAAAAGAAGGGCATCCTGGACGAAGCCGAGCAGGAAGTGCTCGACATCCAGCAGCAGTACCAGTCGGGTCTGGTCACCGCCGGCGAGCGCTACAACAAGGTCGTCGACATCTGGTCGCGTACCAATGAACGCGTCGCCAAGGCGATGATGGACACCATCGGCACCGATACCGTCGTCAACGCCAAGGGCGAGACGGTTCCGCAGAAGTCGATGAACTCGATCTACATCATGGCCGACTCGGGTGCGCGTGGTTCGCAGGCCCAGATCCGCCAGCTCGCCGGTATGCGCGGCCTGATGGCCAAGCCGGACGGCTCGATCATCGAGACGCCGATCACCGCGAACTTCCGCGAAGGCCTGAACGTTCTGCAGTACTTCATCTCGACCCACGGTGCCCGTAAGGGCCTCGCGGATACCGCGCTAAAGACCGCGAATTCCGGTTACCTGACCCGTCGTCTCGTCGACGTCGCGCAGGACGTGGTGATCACCGAAACCGACTGCGGCACGCTCGAAGGTCTGACCATGACCCCGATCGTCGAAGGCGGCGACGTGGTCGAACCGCTGCGCGATCGCGTGCTGGGCCGCGTCGTGGCCGAGGACGTGTTCCTGCCGGGCAACGACGAGGATCCGATCGTCACCCGCAACACGCTGCTCGACGAAGCCTGGGTGCAGAACCTCGAAGACGCCGGCGTGCAGTCGATCAAGGTGCGTTCGACGATCACCTGCCGGAGCTCGTTCGGCGTGTGCTCGCATTGCTACGGTCGCGACCTCGGTCGCGGTCACCTGGTCAACCACGGCGAAGCGGTCGGCGTCGTCGCCGCGCAGTCGATCGGTGAGCCGGGTACCCAGCTGACCATGCGTACGTTCCACATCGGTGGTGCGGCGTCGCGTGCGGCCGCCATCGACAACGTGACGGTCAAGACCACCGGTTCGGTCAAGTACAACAACCTCAAGTTCGTCGAGCACAACCAGGGTCACCGCGTGGCCGTGTCGCGTTCGGGCGAGCTGTCGGTCCTCGACAGCCACGGCCGCGAGCGCGAGCGCTACAAGCTGCCGTACGGCGCGACCATCGCGATCAAGGACGGCGCGGAGATCAAGGCCGGCCAGCAGATCGCCAACTGGGATCCGCATAACCACCCGATCGTGTCGGAAGTGGCCGGCACCATGCGCTTCATCGACTTCGTCGACGGCGTCACCGTCATCGAGAAGACCGACGAACTGACTGGTCTGGCTTCGCGCGAAATCACCGATCCGAAGCGTCGCGGCTCGATGGGCAAGGACCTGCGCCCGATCGTGCGCATCGTCGACAAGAACGGCAAGGACCTGCAGATCCCGGGTACCGACCTGCCGGCGCAGTACCTGCTGCCGCCGCGCTCGATCGTGAACCTGCAGGACGGCGCAGCGGTTGGCGTGGGTGACGTGGTCGCGAAGATTCCGCAGGAAGCTTCCAAGACCCGCGATATCACCGGTGGTCTGCCGCGCGTTGCCGACCTGTTCGAGGCCCGCAAGCCGAAGGATCCGGCGATCCTCGCCGAGATCTCCGGCATCGTCAGCTTCGGCAAGGACACCAAGGGCAAGCAGCGCCTGATCATCAAGCCGATCGACGGCGACGAGCACGAAGAGCTGATCCCGAAGTACCGCCAGATCATCGTGTTCGAAGGCGAACACGTGGAGAAGGGCGAGACCGTGGTGGACGGCGAACCGAGCCCGCAGGACATCCTGCGCCTGCTGGGCGTCGAGCCGCTGGCCGTGTACCTGACCAAGGAAATCCAGGACGTCTACCGCCTGCAGGGCGTGAAGATCAACGACAAGCACATCGAGGTGATCGTTCGCCAGATGCTGCGCAAGGCCGAGATCACGGACCAGGGCGACAGCAAGTTCCTCAATGGCGAGCAGGTCGAGCGTCAGCGCCTGGTCGAGGAAAATGCCCGCCTGCTGTCCAAGGGCGAGATCCTGGCCAAGGCCGATCCGGTCCTGCTGGGTATCACCAAGGCGTCGCTGGCGACCGAGTCGTTCATCTCGGCCGCGTCGTTCCAGGAGACCACCCGCGTCCTGACCGAGGCTGCCGTCCGCGGCACCCGTGACGGCCTGCGCGGTCTCAAGGAGAACGTGATCGTGGGTCGCCTGATTCCGGCGGGTACCGGTCTGGCGTACCACACCCAGCGTCGCAAGAACGCCTCGGGTCTGACCGACTCCGAACTCGAGACCCTGTCGGGTAGCACGGCCGAACCGGCCGTGGTCGCCGAAGTCGGGTCCGACGAGGAGTAAGCGGTCCTTCCACCCTCGCGATTGCGGGGGTGGAATCGGGGTGGACCGGCATTTGCCGGCCTGCTCCCACAAAACCGAAGAAAGCGGTTATACTTCTACGCTTTCCGACGGCCTTCGGGCTGTCCAGATCACCAAATGAGGCGCACGGAGCGCCTCGTGTTGGGCCCAGGGTAGGGCGGGATCGCAGATTTGAAGGGTAGACCCGGCGGCTCGTCCGCCTGCGGCAAAGGGAGTCAAAAGCTCCCGACTGGACGCCTCGCGTCCGGTGGCGTAATCCGCGATGCGGGTGGGGTAGCCCTTCATTGGTATGGCTCGCATTGACGAAAACGTCGAATGCGGGCTATGCTTTTTCGTCTCGGCGGGCTGGATTTCAATCCGGCTTGCCGTTCGTTTTTCCCAGCTCTACCTACAAGGCTACGGCCTTCACCTAAAGAGTCATAGATGGCGACGATCAATCAGCTGGTACGCAAGCCGCGTAACCCTGAAACCTACAAGAGTGCCTCCCCGGCGCTTGCAAACTGCCCGCAGCGTCGTGGCGTTTGCACCCGCGTGTACACCACCACCCCGAAGAAGCCGAACTCGGCGCTCCGCAAGGTGGCCAAGGTCCGCCTGACCAACGGTTACGAAGTCATTTCGTACATCGGTGGTGAAGGCCACAACCTGCAGGAGCACTCCGTGGTGCTGATCCGCGGCGGTCGCGTCAAGGACCTGCCGGGCGTGCGCTACCACACCGTCCGCGGCTCGCTCGACGCCGCCGGTGTGACCAAGCGTCGCCAGAGCCGTTCCAAGTACGGCGCCAAGCGTCCGAAGTCCTAATTTGATTTGTAGGGCGGGTCTTGACCCGCCGCTGCACAAGCTAAGGCGGGTCGAGACCCGCCCTACAGAAACTGGATAAACAACTATGTCCCGTAAAGGTTCCACTCCGCAGCGTTCGGTCCTGCCCGATCCCAAGCACGGCAGCGAGACGATCGCGCGCTTCATCAACATGGTCATGCAGAGCGGCAAGAAGTCGATCGCTGAAAAGATCGTCTATGGCGCCATGGACGTGATCGGCGAAAAGAATCCCAACGCCGTCGAGCTGATCGAAAAGGCGCTGGGTAACGTCTCCCCGGCGGTCGAGGTCAAGTCTCGCCGCGTCGGTGGTGCGACGTACCAGGTGCCGGTCGAAGTGCGTTCGTCGCGTCGCCTGGCCCTGGCCATGCGCTGGCTGATCGACTCCGCCCGCAAGCGCGGCGAAAACAGCATGCCGCGCAAGCTGGCTGCTGAACTCCTGGATGCTTCCGAAAACCGTGGTGGCGCGATCAAGAAGCGCGAAGAAACCCACCGCATGGCGGAAGCGAACAAGGCGTTCGCTCACTACCGCTGGTAATCCCGGCGCCGCGCCCAGCGCGGCCCGCCTGACCAGCACGTGTGCCGCGCGACGCCCTCGTCGCCCGGCAAACCGGAAGCCGCCGCGAGGCGGCATCTGGCCATCTGCAGATCGCAACAGATCGCAAACAAAAAAGAGAGTGTCCCGTGGCTCGCACCACTCCCATCGAGCGTTACCGCAACTTCGGCATCATGGCCCATATCGATGCTGGCAAGACCACCACGTCCGAGCGCATCCTGTTCTACACCGGCGTCAGCCACAAGATCGGTGAAGTGCACGACGGTGCCGCCACCATGGACTGGATGGAGCAGGAGCAGGAACGCGGCATCACCATTACCTCCGCCGCGACCACCGCGTTCTGGAAGGGCATGGATAAGTCGCTGCCGGAGCATCGCTTCAACATCATCGATACCCCTGGCCACGTCGACTTCACCATCGAAGTCGAGCGTTCGCTGCGCGTGCTCGACGGCGCGGTGTTCGTGCTGTGCGCCGTCGGTGGTGTGCAGCCGCAGTCCGAGACCGTGTGGCGCCAGGCCAACAAGTACTCCGTGCCGCGCATGGCGTTCGTCAACAAGATGGACCGCACCGGCGCCAACTTCGACAAGGTCGTTGAGCAGCTGAAGGCCCGCCTGGGCGCCTACGCCGTGCCGATGCAGGTGCCGATCGGCGCCGAAGACGGCTTCGAGGGCGTGGTCGACCTGCTCAAGATGAAGGCCATCCACTGGGACGTCGCCTCGCAGGGCACCCAGTTCGAATACCGCGACATCCCGGCCGAGCTGCAGAGCAAGGCTGAGGAAGCGCGCAGCTTCATGATCGAAGCCGCGGCCGAAGCATCCGAAGAACTGATGGACAAGTACCTCAACGAGGGCGAGCTGTCCGAGGAAGAAATCGTCGCCGGCCTGCGTACGCGCACGCTGAAGGTCGAGATCGTCCCAGTGTTCTGCGGCTCGGCCTTCAAGAACAAGGGCGTGCAGGCCATGCTCGACGGCGTGATCAACCTGCTGCCGTCGCCGGCCGACCGTCCGCCGGTGCAGGGCCTCAACGAAGACGACAAGGAAGACACCCGCAAGGCGTCGGATTCCGAGCCGTTCTCGGCACTCGCGTTCAAGATCATGACCGATCCGTTCGTCGGTTCGCTGACGTTCTTCCGCGTCTACTCGGGCGTGCTCAACTCCGGCGACCAGGTGTTCAACCCGGTCAAGTCGAAGAAGGAGCGCGTGGGTCGCATCCTGCAGATGCACTCCAACCAGCGCGACGAAATCAAGGAAGTCCGCGCCGGTGACATCGCCGCGGCCGTGGGCCTGAAGGACGTGACCACCGGCGACACGCTGTGCTCGCAGGACCACGTCATCACGCTCGAGCGCATGACCTTCCCGGAGCCCGTCATCTCGATGGCGGTCGAGCCGAAGACCAAGTCCGACCAGGAAAAGATGGGCATGGCCCTGGGCCGTCTGGCGCAGGAAGATCCCTCGTTCCGCGTGCGTACCGACGAGGAATCCGGCCAGACCATCATCGCCGGCATGGGTGAGCTGCACCTGGACATCATCGTCGACCGCATGCGTCGCGAGTTCAACGTGGAAGCCAACGTCGGCAAGCCGCAGGTGGCCTACCGCGAGACGATCCGCAAGTCGGACGTCAAGTCGGACTACAAGCACGCCAAGCAGTCGGGTGGTAAGGGTCAGTACGGTCACGTCGTGATCGAACTGTCGCCGATGAATGAAGCCGATCGCGCCCACAAGGACGTCGAGAACGATTTCCTGTTCGTCAACGACATCACCGGCGGCGTGATCCCGAAGGAATTCATCCCGGCGGTCGAGAAGGGCCTGCGCGAAACCATCACCAGCGGTCCGCTGGCTGGCTTCCCGGTCGTCAACGTCAAGGTCAAGCTGGTGTTCGGCTCGTACCACGACGTCGACTCGTCGGAAATGGCGTTCAAGCTCGCCTCGTCGATGGCCTTCAAGGAAGGCTTCCGCAAGGCCGATCCGGTCCTGCTCGAGCCGATGATGAAGGTCGAAGTCGTGACGCCGGAAGATTACGTCGGTGACGTGATGGGCGACCTGAGTCGTCGTCGCGGCCTGCTGCAGGGTCAGGACGACACGCCGTCGGGCAAGACCATCAACGCGATGGTGCCGCTGGGCGAGATGTTCGGTTACGCGACGACCATCCGTTCGCTGACCCAGGGGCGCGCCACGTTCACGATGGAATTCGACCACTACGCCGAAGCGCCGAACAACATCGCCGACGCGGTCATCAAGAAGTCCTAACGCCGGGTTGGGGGGGCGAGCTTCTCGATCCCCAATCGCGGAATCCAAGAATCCCGTTTCAACAAAGCACCAGGAATAGAGAGATACAGCCATGGCAAAGGGTAAGTTCGAGCGCACCAAGCCCCACGTAAACGTCGGCACGATCGGCCACGTGGACCACGGCAAGACCACGCTGACGGCAGCGCTGACC
>NZ_BAAGXP010000006.1:0-661945 GCF_054779775.1 Lysobacter fragariae
CGCATCGCAGGCTCCTGCCGCCCGAAACCCTCGGGCCGTCGTGCCAAATCTGCGCGATGACGGGCTCACCGACTGAGACGATCACTACTCAACGCGAACAGAGCCAAAAACAAGCCGCCCGAAGGCGGCTTGTCACAACGCTTTCACCGGGCGAGCTCAACCCGCCGCGGGCGCCACCTGCCGACGCTGCCTGGCCCAGCGCGACCCCAGCTCCTTGCGCATGTCCTCCAGCCCATGCGCCGCGCCGGACAGCTTGAGCTGGCCGTAGCCTTCCATCGCCACGTCCATGACATCGCTGCCGAGCGCCGACACCGTGTCGTCCAGCTGAGAGAACAACTGCTGCAATTGCTCCAGCACCGGACGCAACTGGTCCAGCGCGGCCAGGTCGCCATCGGCCGCGTCCAGCCCCAAGCTCGGCGGCACGATCTGCAGGTTCTGCTTGAGTACCCGCACTGTCTGCCGTGCGAATACTTCCGCCTTCGATCCCATGTACTGGATACCGCGACGATCTTCGGGCGCGAGTGAAATCAATCCCGGCAACGCGGCCCGGATCTGTGCGATGCCCGCCAGTGCGGCGGCCTGCTGCTCCGGGGTTACCACCATTGAAACGAGGTCTTGCGACACAGCTATCTCCTTGTGCTTTCCATGTGTGGGCCGGCGATGTCGCCGGCAGCGTCCTTGCTCCGCCGCGTTCCGTGTGGCGTTTGGATGATCGCTTACGGGGCGATCGGAGCAGGTGGAGTTTGGCAGGGAGGATCTGGCGTTGGAAGGCTGTAGGGCCTGATAAAATGTCACGGGATGCCGCATGAATGGCTGATTGAACGCCAAGTGGCTTGACTTCTGGGGAACACAATGTCTGTGCAAACGCTTGTCGGCCGATGGGCCGTCGTCGGTGTCGTCTTGTCTGTCGCTTCGGTGTTTTCCGTGCGTGCGGGCGTTTCAACGGCCAGGCCAGTGGTGGCAAGGGGGTGCCTGGTGGGCGGCGGGCACTACGACAGCAATGGAATCTGCGTCCTTGGCAACATCGATAGCGCCAACATTTTTGGCGACTATCCGACCGGCGGAGGAAGTGGCCCCGCAGGTAGCGGGCCTTCGATTCCAAACGACGGAACCACGATCGATGGCCGCAATTCGCGCAATAGTGACCCGTGCGCTGGCGAGGGTGGTACGGGCAGCCCGAAAGTGGGCAACCCGATCATCCCCGCGACCGGCAACAAGATCGAACCGGAGCTGGACTTCACGAGCACGGGAGAGATGCCGCTCAGCCTGATGCGGGTCTACAACCATTACTGGACAGGCGTTGGGCTGTTTGGCAAACACTGGGTCAGCAGCTTCGATTACAAGCTGACTTTTGGCGCCACCACAGTCAATGCCTGTTACCCGCGCGCCGGCGGCACTCCGTGTGGCGTTGGCACCAATACCGTCATCTACGCCTGGCGGCCGGACGGGAGGACCGTCAAGTACATCAAGAATGCGACTGATGGGATTTTCTACGAGGACAAGCCCGGCCCTGTTGCCAGGATCGTCAAACAGGCCGATGGCAGCTTTGTCCTCTATGGCGAGGAAAACGAGG
This sequence comes from Lysobacter fragariae, assembly GCF_054779775.1. NCBI lineage: Bacteria > Pseudomonadati > Pseudomonadota > Gammaproteobacteria > Lysobacterales > Lysobacteraceae > Lysobacter > Lysobacter fragariae. The sequence goes on from NZ_BAAGXP010000006.1 coordinate 1,574, forward strand.
TCGAGAAGTACTCGTCGGCTGGCTATGTGGCGGAGGTCAAGGACAGCTATGGCATCGGCTGGACGTTCGGGTATAGCCCGACGGCTCCCACCTACCTCTCACGAGTCACGCATACGTCAGGGCGCTACGTGGAATTTACATGGACGGGGAGTCAGCTGACTTCGGTCCGTGACCCGGCAGGAAACTTCTATGGGTACGCGTATAACGCCAACACATTTGGCATGGGGATACACCGTCTCGCTGCAACGTCGAAGCCTGGCGCCCCCACAACGACTATCGCCTATCACTATGAAGTAGCGGCGGATCCCGGCGCCCTGACCGGCAAGTCATTCAACAACGTCCGTTACTCCACCTTTACTTACGACGATCAGGGGTATGCCACCGGTACGGAGCACAACGGCAAGAGCAAATTCACCCTGGTTTATACGCCGGGGACGGATGGCGCCCTTACGGTAGTGACAACCAACCCGTTGGGCAAGCGGTCGACCTATTCCTTCGTCAATGGGCAACTTCACTCCGTGACCGGACATGTGAGTAGCTATTGCCCGAGTACTTACGCGGAAACCGTTTACGACGCAAACAATTACCCGCAGCTGGTTTCCGACTTCAACGGAAACGACACGCAGTTCTCATATAACGCCAAGGGCCAGCTCATGCAGCGGGTTGAGGCTTATGGCACCGCGTTGGCTCGGACGACCGTATTCGTCTGGGAAGCGCGTTCAACCGCCTTGTCAGCGAGACAGCCAACGGCATTCAGCGCACGGAATACACGTACACGGCCGACAATCGAATTGCCACGATCAAGATCGTCAACCTTTCTGCCAACGGCGTAGCCAACGATTCGCGCACTACGTCCTACGCCTACACCAAGTATGCCAGTGGCATGCTCGCCACAATGACTGTCGATGGTCCCATTGCCGGGACGGGCGATGCCGTAGTCACCAGCTATAACGCCTATGGCGATGTGCTATCGGTGAAGAACAGCCTGAATCAGCAGATTACCTACTCCAATCACAGCGCCCTGGGTCAGCCGGGTCGGGTAACAGGCGTCAACGGCGACATCACGGATTACACCTACGATGCACGTGGTCGCGTCACTCGCGTTCGTACATACCGCAACAATGGACAGCAGGATCGGCTCGTCGCCTACGACAATGAAGGTCGCATTTCGCAGGTGAGTGCGCCGGACGGCATGGTGATGAAGTACGCCTACAACCCCGATAACCACGATTGGATTGACAGCATCTCCGTGGATTCGACCGGCGTGCTGGAGGGCAATGGCATCCGTGAGCAGCGCCAGTTCATCTATGACGCCAATGGCGATGTCACGCAGGTGCGGGACTACATAGTCGATGGGAAGTACGTCACTCGATACGAGTGCCTGCAGGGAGGGCCGAACGGCGAGTGCTACGAACCCAATTACTACGAGGAATGGGTGGAGACGCCCATCCTCAAGCACTCAGAAACCATTGCCTACGACGAACTCGGCCGAGTGCGCGCCCGTACCGGCAACAACGGCCAGAACCTGCGCTATGCCTACGATCTGAATGGTAACGTCAAGACCGTCACGGACTCGCTCAGCCGGGTGACGACGTTGACGTATGACGTGCTTGATCGCCTGAGCACCAGCAAGGACCCGCTCAACGGCACCACGCAGTTCACCTATGACGCAGCCGATCGCGTCACCAAGGTGCTCGATCCGCGCCTTGTGGCCACCAGCCACGTGTACGACGGACTGGGACAATTGTGGAGCCAGGCCAGCCAGGACACCGGCACGACCAGCTTCGAGTACAACACCTCAGGCTTGCGCACCCGGGAAACGCGCGCTGGCGGCGATATCACCGACTACGGCTATGACGGACTGGGACGCCTGACCTCCAAGACAGCGGGCGGCAACGTTCACACGTTTGCTTACGACACCTGCACCAACGGCAAGGGCCGGTTGTGCAGCGTGACTGATCCTTCCGGGCAGTTGGATTACACCTATACCGCCGAAGGCAACCTGCTCACCCAGGGGCAAACCACCGCAGGCAATGGAAACCTGGATCAGGCCTATGCCTACGATGACTTCGGCCGCCTGACCGGCATCGGCTACAGCGGCGGAGTTGGCGTGGGTTACGGCTATTCGCAGGGTCGCGTGACCACGGTGACCACCACGGTCAACGGTGTGAGTACCAGCGTGCTCAGCAATCTGGAGTACCGCCCCTTCGGGCCGGTGACGGCCATGACCACCGGGAACGGATTGAGCCAGCGCACCAGCTTCGATCTCGATGGTCGACCGACGGCGATCACACTGAAAAATGGCACTGCCACGCTCCAGTCGTTGAGCTATACCTTCGATACCAATGACCTGATCACGAAGATTGCGAATGGCGCCAACGCCAACCTGACCCAGAACTATGGCTATGACGAACTGACGCGACTGACCTCGGTCACCGCCACGGGCGCCGATCAGGGCTGGGCGTATGACAAGACGGGCAATCGCACCAGTCATACGTGGGGGGGCATAGCGGATGGCTACAGTGTGGCTGCCACCAGCAATCGCCTGAATGCGATCACCGGTACGCGCGCGCTGAGCTACACCCTGGACGCCACGGGCAACACGACTGCGGCCGGCACCACGACGTACCGCTACGACGCGTTCAACCGCATGGATCAGGTGGTCAAGGGCGGCGTCACCACTGGCTATCAGACAAACGCGCTGGGCCAGCGGGTGTACAAGACGCAGGGGGCAAGCGCGACGTACTACCTCTATGGTCTGGACGGCATGCTGGCGGCGGAATACAAGGTCAGTACGCAGGCGTGGACGCATTACGTCCGCTTCGGTGGACAGACGGTCGCGCTCGTGCGTAGCGGGCAGATCTACCACATCCACAACGACCATCTGGGACGCCCGGAACTGGTCACCAACAGCGCCAAGGCGGCTGTGTGGCGCGCGAGCAACTATGCGTTTGATCGTGCGGTGACGCTGGACCAGGTCGGCGGATTGAACATTGGTTTTCCCGGACAGTACTACGATGCGGAATCCGGGCTTTGGTACAACATTCATCGTTATTACGATGCATTGCGGGGGCGCTATTTGCAGCCTGATCCAATTGGTTTGTTGGGTGGGTTGAATAGATATTCTTACGCGAGCGGGAGTCCGGTTATGAGGCTCGATGCGCTTGGGCTGAGTGGATGTTTGGACTTTGCTGATGAACTAGCCAGTACCATGATTGAGAACAGCGGGTTCTTTGAGTCAATGGCTCTGGGAAGCTCCATGATGCGATCGAGTTGGAATGGCGATATTGAGCGTTCCGATTTTTCCGGCTTTAGGTCGGAGCTAACTGCGGATGGTCAGGACGAGAACGTCTATCGGCACATCGGATGGAATGCAGGCGCTATTCTTTCTAGAGGCGGATCTTTCCCGGCAGCTTTGGCGCTCTGGATGGAGGATTCCAGTCAGGCGAACGAAGGGCGCGCGCAATCTGTTGCTGAGCTCCATGGTGATATTGCTGGTCTAGATGTTGGTCATGCCATGAGGCAGCGCGTGGGATTGTCAGGCCTAACACCATGCGAAAAGCAGCGGGCTGTGCAAAAGCTGTCCGGCGAGATTGCAGCGATTCTTTGTTCGCAGTGAGGGCGCAATGAATAAGCTTGTTTTTTTCGTTTTTGGCGGAGGTGTTGCACTTGCCGTCGTGGTTGCTTTGATTCCAGTTCGCTCAGTCGCCTTTGGGGTGCCTGGTCATGGAAAAGTTCTTCAGATATTGGTTGATGGCCCTATTTTGGGTGAAGCTCATGTGGTTTTAAGGACGCGTAATGCGCATGGGCGGGATGAGGCGTCTGAGCTTCAACTGAACTGCGTTGTCGATGCAAGAGAGGAGATTTTCAGGGAAGTTAGGGCGTTACAGGTAGTTGAGGGCGGTTTCAATGTGACCTTCAATTCGCCTGGGTTTTGCTACGGCAGGCCGCCTTCTAAAGTGGAGGTTGGCGGCATGGATGTTCGACTGTCGTTCCTGTCGCCCAATACGCAGAACCCCAGTAACCCTCGCAAGGTTGACTAACTCGCGTAAGGCGGGTCTTGACCCGCCGTCCAGGTAAACAGCTACGCCCGACCATGTGTCGGGCGTAGCTGTTTCTTGCGCTGCGCGCCGCCTTGCGTTGGTTTGAATCACCCCGCGTTTCAATGCCCCGCGGCCACAACCTCTTGCGCATCTATGAGCAACACGCGTCCGGGCCGCAGCGTGCTGTCGGCGGAGAGACCATTGCGTTGCAGCAGGTCATCCACGCCGACGCCGTAGCGGCGGGCGATCTTCCACGGGTTGTCGCCACGGGCGACGGTGTGGCGACGCGGTTCGGGGAGCCGGGCTTCCCGCGATGCATCGGCGGCGGCTGCGCGGGCTTGTCCGACGCTGCCCGCCCCAAGATCATCCGGGGCAGCGATATCAACGGCGTGCGCATCGTCCGCCCGCGCCACTGCCGCAACAGGAATGGTCGCCACGATCTCCGAGGCATCCGCGGACGTCGAAACCGATCCGGTCGAACCCGCGCCAACGGAGGTGGTGCCTCCGGCGGTGGTGGGTGTCGTTCCGTCAGCGTCCGAACCGGCGACCGCCGCGTTCGTCGCTGCCGATGCAGTCGTCGCTGCGATGGCCGTAGTCGAAGCCGAACCCGTATCCGCCGCATCGACACCACCGCTCGCCGCGCCATCGCCCACGAGCGCGACTGTCGGCTCATCGCCGCCCATCGCCGCAGCCTCCGCCGCGTCTTCCGGCGACACCGCCAGCAACCGCGCCGGGTTGCCGTCGACACGCGCGAGCCGGCCGTTGGCGAACACCGGGTTGAGGCGCTGCAGCTGGGCGGCGTCCTGCCCGCTGCGGCGCGCCCACGCGGCGATGTCGCTGATGCCGTCGGGGACGGTCACCGCGCGCAGGCGCGGCACCGGACGGTCGATCGCGCGCAGCCATTCGGCGCGATCGTCGGCCTTCTCCATCAGGCAGGAGAGGGCGTGCAGCTTGCGCACGTAGGCCTGGGTGATCGGCGACAGGCCGGGCAGGGTTTCCGGGCGGGCAGTGCGGACGCTCTGGCCCGACCGTTTGATCGCGCCCAGCACGCGGTATTCGCCGGCGTTGTAGCCCATCACCGCCAGACGCCAGTCACCGCCGAACATCCGGTGCAGGGTCTTGAGGTAGTGCACCGCCGCGGCGGTGGAATCCACCGGCGACAGGCGGCCGTCGTAGCCGGCGCGGATCGGGACTTTGTGGTTGCGCGCGGTGATCGCGATCATCTGCCACAGCCCGGCCGGCCCCTGTGCGCTGCGGGCGCCGGGCTTGTAGCCGCTTTCGACGAACGGGATCAGTGCGTACTCGGTGGGCAGCTGCGCGTCGCGCAGCGCATCGACCACGTAGCCGAACAGCGGCAGGACGTCGTCGTTGCGCGCCGCCATCTGCCGCGGGGCATGGGCGAAGTGGGCGCGCCAGCGGGCGCTGGTGTCTTCGACGTTACAGGTCTTGTCGGCCAGGCCGTCGCGGAAGCGCTGGTAGATCTCGCGACCGTTGCGGGTCCCGGCGGGCGTCAGTACCGACTCGGGAGAATGCCCTGGGGAAGAGTCGGCGGGCGGTGCGGCCTGCGCGCACGCGGGTGCCGCCAGCAGCAGGGCCAGCGCGCAGTTCAAGGCATGGTTGTTCATGCGACGAACCCGTCCTTCCAGCGCCGCAGCTCGGCGAAGGCTTCCACGCTGTCGGCGGGCTCGCGGCCCAGCCGCCCGGCAACCGCCGAGCGCACTTCCGGGGTGTCCACCCGGAGGAAAGGATTGGTGGCCAGTTCCTGGGCCAGCGTGCTGGGCAGGGTGGGCAGTCCACGGTCGACCATGGCCTGGGCCTCCTCGATACGACGCACAAGCGCCGGGTTGCCGCGTTCTACCACGGCCGCGAACCGGCCGTTGTGAACCGTGTACTCATGTCCACAGCACACCCGTATATCGGGGGCCAGGGCCGACAGACGGGCCAGCGAGGCATGCATCTGCGCCGGGCTGCCTTCGAACAGCCGCCCGCAGCCCAGGCTGAAAAGGGTGTCCCCGCAGAACAGCAGGCCGTGGCCGTGGAAGGCGACGTGGCTGAGGGTGTGGCCGGGGATTTCCAGCACCTCGAAGGTCCAGGCGTGCGCCGTCACCCGGTCGCCGTGGGCGACACGGCGGGTGACGTGGGGGATGCGGTCATCATGCGGGGCGATGACTGGAAGATCGGGCCAGGTTCGAAGGAGTTCGCCGACGCCACCGACGTGGTCGTTGTGGTGGTGGGTCAGCAGGATGGCGGCGGGCTGCAGGCCCTCGCGAGCGGCCGCCAGTACCGGGGCGGCATCGCCCGGATCCACGATGACCGCCCGGCCGGCGTCGTCGGCCAGGGTCCAGATGTAGTTGTCGGCGAAGGCTGGCAGTGGGCGCAGGTGCACGGCGGGCTCCGGCTGGCACACAATCCGACCATGCCCGGCTCCAACAACCACCGTCAACCCGACAGTCCGCTGGGCTGGTTCGCCACCACCGCCGGACAGGGCCTGCTGGCGGTGGAAAACGCCGCGATGACCCGCGTGCTGGATGCGACGCCGGCCTTGCCTTGGTGCTGGCTGGGGGTTCCCGGCGCGGTGCCGCCGGACGTACCGCGCGGTCGCGGCGTGTTGCTGCGCCGCGAGCCGGATGGCTTCGGTGGTTCGCTGCGTTGCCGCCTGCCGCTGCCGCTGGCGAACGAGACCTTCGGCGCGGTGCTGGTGCAGCACGCCTTCGACGACGGCATCGATCGCGATGAGCTGCTGGGCGAGTGCGAACGCGTCCTCGCGCCGGGCGGCATCCTGTGGCTGGCGACGCTCAATGCCTGGAGTCCGTACCGCGCGCGCTGGGCACGCACCGGACTGCAAGCGCACGTCACTGGTGCGTGGCAGGCGTCGCTGCGACGGGCGGGCTTTGCGCTGGATTCGGTCAGCCTGCAATGGCTGGGTCCGCGCTGGCGCGTCGAGCAAGGCGATGTCGGTGTCGGCATGAACGACTGGCTGCGCGCGGGGATTGCGCTGAGCGTGACCAAGCGGGTGCGCGCACTGGTGCCGCCGTTGCCGCTGCGCGGACTGCGCTGGCAGGGCGCGGCGCATTCGCGACTGGGGATGCGCTCGCAGGCGCTGCAGGAAGCGGTCGTCGTGCCATTCCGGCGCGATCGCGAACCGCGCCGATGACGGCGACGTGAGCTGGTATTGACGCGCATGGATAATGCGCGGATGACTTCAGACAGAAAGAACGTGCAGGTCCACACCGATGGCGCCTGCCTGGGCAATCCCGGTCCCGGCGGCTGGGCGGCATTGCTGCGCTACGGCGAGCGCGAAAAAGAGCTCTCCGGCGGCGAAGCCGACACCACCAACAACCGCATGGAGCTGATGGCGGCGATCGTCGCGCTGGAATCGCTGACGCAGGCCTGCGACGTGGTGTTGCACACCGACTCGCAGTACGTGCGCCAGGGCATCACCCAGTGGATGGCGAACTGGGTGCGTCGCGGCTGGAAGACCGCGGGCGGCGATCCGGTGAAGAACCGCGACCTGTGGGAACGCCTGCATGCCGCGAACATGCGCCACCGCGTCGACTGGCGCTGGGTGAAGGGGCATTCGGGCGATCCGGGCAACGAACGCGTCGATGCGCTGGCGCGGGATGAGGCATTGAAGTTCAGGCGTTGAGTGGCGTCCCGTTCCGGCTGGTAGGCCCCGATGTGGTCGGATGACAGCCTGATGTGGATCTCCGATCCTGATTGACACGAACCACAAGAACCACGAGCTCCCCACCGAATGCGCCAGATCATCCTCGACACCGAAACCACGGGCCTCAGCTGGGCTGCCGGCAACCGCGTGGTGGAAATCGGCTGTGTGGAAATGGTCGAACGCCGGCCCACTGGACGCACGTTCCACTGCTATCTCAACCCGGAGCGCGAATTCGAGACCGGCGCGGCTGAAGTCACCGGGCTGACGCTGGAGTTCCTGGCCGACAAGCCGCTGTTCGCGGCGGTGGCCGACGAGTTCCTGGCCTTCATCGAAGGTGCGGAACTGGTGATCCACAACGCCGCGTTCGACGTCGGCTTCCTGGACAACGAATTGCGCCGGCTGGGTCCGCAGTACGGTGCACTGGCCGATCGTTGCACCATCGAGGACACGCTGGTGCTGGCGCGGCAGCGTTTCCCCGGCCAGCGCAATTCGCTCGACGCCCTGTGCAAGCGTTTCGACGTCGACAACACCCATCGCCAGCTGCATGGCGCGTTGCTCGACGCGCAGTTGCTGGCCGAGGTCTACATCGGGCTGACGTCGGGGCAGGGCGAGATCGGCTTCGAAGCCGGGACGGAAGCCGCGGCTGCAGCGGCGTCGGCGGCTGCAGCGCTCGTGGTCGACCTGCAGGCACCGCGACCGCGGGTGCTGATCGACGCGGAGGAGCTCGCAGCGCACGAAGCGCGCCTTGCGCAGTTGCGCAAGAAGGCGGGCGTGGCGATCTGGGATGCGTGGATGGAAGTCATCGGCGAGGCCGTACCGGCCTGACGCTGCACGGGTTGGAACGGTGCGCTGCCGCAGTTCATGCGGCAGCGATCCGAAATCGCGTTCCAGCGTTCAACTTGCCTTGAGCGGAGGCCGCAGGCCGAAGTCGAAGGACGCCTTGGAATGCCATCGACTCGCGTCGTGGCCAAGTTCAGATCAGCAGAAGCCCGGAAGCCCGGGCAATCCAACGCGCTCAGTGATTGCGGACCAGCACCACGGTCACGTTGTCCGACCCACCGCCATCCAGCGCCGCCGCGACCAGTTCGTCCACGCATTCCTGCGCACTGCAGTCGTTGTGCGCCAGCACCTTGGCGATGTTGCGGTCATCGACTTCCTCGGTGAGACCGTCGCTGCACAGGAGCAGCTGCATGCCGGGACTGAGCTCGCCGGTCATGGTTTCGACGTTCAGGTTGCGCGGGTCGGTCACGCCGAGTGCCTGCGTCACCACGTTGCGGTGCGGGTGGCTGCGTGCCTGCTCGTGGGTGATGGCGCCGTTGGCGATCAGTTCCTGCACGTAGCTGTGATCCTGCGACAGCTGCATCAGGCTGTCCTCGCGCCACAGGTAGACGCGGCTGTCGCCGACCCAGGCGACTTCGAAGCGATTGCCGTTGACGCGCGCGGCCACCACGGTGGTGCCCATCGGCAGGGCGTCGTGGCGGCGCTTGGAGATCCGGATGATTTCCTCGTCGGCGATGCGGATCGCGGTCGCCAGCGGCGTGCCGTCGCGCACTTCGCGCACGATGGTCTCGCGGGCGAGCGCACTGGCGACTTCGCCGTATTCGTGGCCACCCATCCCGTCGGCAACAAGCCACAAACCCAGCTCGCTGTCGCCGTAATAGGTGTCCTCGTTGAGTTCCCGACGCAGGCCAACGTGCGTCAGGTGTCCGAATTCGATCATGGGGACCAAGCGGGCGAGGGTAGGCTTGTGGAAGGAAACGCGATAATCGTGGGGGACCGGCCGGAATGGCAAGGGAATCCGCCATCGGCCGGAAGGCGCGCCGCGCCGCGTGGCCTGCCGACGGAGGGAGAGCGGCTCCGGGTGCCACGCCCGATCGATACCGCGGAAATCCAGCTCCCAGACATGCAAACGCCCCCAATCGGGGGCGTCGGCACAACTGGCGGAGAGGGAGGGATTCGAACCCTCGGTACGCTATAAACGTACGCCTGATTTCGAGTCAGGTACATTCAACCACTCTGCCACCTCTCCAGAAGTGGGCCGGCAATGATACGGGGCCCGGTCCCTTCCGATCAAGCCTGCGCGCGGGGCGGCTACACTGTCCGCCCCCGAACGAACGACCCACGCCCATGTCCGAAATCCTGGTCCCCGTGTCTTTTGGCGAGCTGTTGGACAAGATCGCGATCCTCCAGATCAAGTCCGAACGCATGAGCGACCCCGCCAAGCTGGCCAACGTCCGCAATGAACTCGGGGCGCTCGAGCAGACCTGGATGGCCCACCCGGCCGCGGTCAAGGACATCGCGGAACTGCGCGCACAGCTCAAGGCGGTCAACGAGCGCCTGTGGGTGATCGAGGACGACATCCGCATCAAGGAAAAGGCGCAGGCGTTCGACGCCGAATTCATCCGCCTGGCCCGCGCCGTCTATTTCGAGAACGACGACCGCGCGCGGATCAAGAAGGACATCAACCTCGCGCTGGGCTCGGCCTACGTCGAGGAGAAGTCGTACCAGGACTACAAGACCGGCAATACGCCGTAAGGCGGGGTGGTCTGGCGGCAAGGCACTCGGGGTCGGCGGATCGGCCTCGGCTGCTGACTACTTCAGGTAGCTCAGGCGGATCGCCTTGAGGTGTCCGCTACGTAACGTTCGAACGCGGCGATGCCGTCGTCGACCGTCACCAGGTCCATCACGCCTTCGTACTCGATCTTGGTGCCCCATTTCAGTTCCGAAGCGGGCTTGCCGAGGAATTTCCGCGCCGCGTCGTCGTAGCGGTCCACGCAGTAGCTGCGGTCCGAATACGGCCCGCTCCGCACCGGGTTGCTGGCGGCGTGCAGGCCCAGCACCTTGGTGCCCATCGCGTTGGCGATGTGCATGGGGCCCGAGTCCGGCGTCATCACCAGGTCCGCGCGTTCGAGCAGGGCCGGTAGCTGCTTCAGCGTGTCCTTGCCGACGAGATCCAGACCCGGCGCCCGCATGGCCGCGATGATCGCGTCAGTGGTGGTGCGCTCCAGGTCGCTGCGCCCGCCGCACAGCACGACCCGCCAGCCGCGCGAAGCCGCATGGTCGGCCACTGCTGCGTACCGCTCCACCCGCCAGTTGCGCACGACGTGGCTCGAGCAGGGCGAAATCAGCAATGTGGGGGTGTGGTGGTCGTCGTCCTGCGGCCATTGGGCGCGCGCCCATTCGCGGGCGGCGTCGGGGACCGGCATGTCCCAGCGTATCGGTGCCGGCGCAAGGCCCAGCGGCTCGCAGAAGCTGCCGATGGCTTCCAGCACATGGATGCCCGGTCGGTCCGCGATGCGTTCGTTGACGAACAGGCCGTGCAGGTCCTTGGACCTCGAGCGGTCGTAGCCGATCCGGCGGTGGGCCGGCACGAACGCGGACAGCAGGTTGGAACGCGCGGCGACCTGCATCTGCAGCAGCACGTCGAACTTGCCGCCCGGCGGCAGGTTCGCGCGCAGTTGCCGGCGCAGTGCGCGCATCCCGGCCAGCCCGGACTTCTTGTCGTACTCGACGAAGGTCACGCCTGGCAGTCCGTCCAGCAGGCGGTGTTCGCCCTTGCCGATGATCCAGGTGAGCGCGACCTGCGGCCAGGCATCACGCAGCGTGTGCACCAGCGGCAGGACGTGCGTCACATCGCCGAGGGCCGACACGCGTAACAGGCAGATTGAAGCAGGCGCACTCGGCATGGGACTTGCTAGACTCGATGGATGACCGGCTATGACGCTGCCGAAGGATTGACGCCGTTCCGCGATGAAGGCGGATTCGGCGCGATTGTGTTCGACAACACGCGGGTGCGACAAGCCAAGCCGGAATGGTTTTCCCCGGCGTTCTGGGGTGAGCAGGCTCGTCCTGTCGCCAGCGGCGGCCGCGGCGGCGCCTGGTATGTCGATGCGCCGTTCGGCGCCTGCGTGCTGCGCAACTACCTGCGTGGCGGCTTCATCGCGCACTTCAGTCGCGACCGTTATTTCTGGCGCGACGCCAACCGCACGCGCAGCTTCGCCGAATTCCGCCTGACGCGCGAAATGGCCGCCAAGGGCGTGCCAGTGCCACGCCCCATCGCCGCCTGCTACCGGCGCGACGGCTACTTCTACAGCGCCGCGATCCTGATCGAACGCATCGACGACGTGCGCACGCTGGCCGACCGCGCCGCGGTTGCGGGCGATGGTGCGCCATGGGAGGAAGCCGGCCGCCTGGTCGCGCGCATCCATCGCGCCGGGTTGGACCACGCCGACCTCAATGCACACAACCTGCTGTTCGACCCCACCGGTCGTGGCTGGGTGATCGACCTGGATCGTGGCCAGCAGCGCATCCCCGCCACCCTGTGGCGCGAGCGCAACCTGTCTCGGCTGAATCGTTCGCTGCTCAAGCTGCGCGGCACGCGTCCGGTCGAGGACGTGGAACGCGATTTCGCGCGATTGCGTGCCGCGTACGACCGTGTATGGGCGCGCGGAACGTGATGGACTGTGGCGTTGATCCGCGTCGCGCGAACGCGGGCGCCGGCCCATCCATCGTCGTGAATGCGTTATCCAAGATGACCCATGGAGAAGGGGAAGCCTGATGGCCTGGAGCCTGCGACTGCAGGGCGTGGGAAACGCCTCGGCCGTGGAACTCGGCTCGGCGATGGCGACGATCGAGCGCGACGGCCAGCCATGGCTGACGATCGATTGCGGCAACGAGGGCCTGAGCCATTACCTCGCGCACTACGGTGAAGCACCGCGTGCGTTGTTCATCACCCACACACACCTGGACCACGTCGCCGGTTTCGAGCGGCTGTTCGTCGACAGCTATTTCGATGAATCGCGGCGCGGGAACGTCAGGCTCTACGTTCCGGTGACGCTGCTGCCGCTACTCCACCAGCGCGTGGGCGACTACCCCAACGCACTGGCCGAGGGCGGGGTGAATTTCTGGGAAGCCTTCCACGTCATCCCTGTCGGCGCGTCGTTCTGGCACGACGGCGTGCGCCTGGAAGTCTTCAATACCCGGCACCACTGGCCCGATACCTCCTTCGGCCTGCGCCTGCGCGGCAGCCTGGTGTGGACCGGCGACACGCGGCCGATTCCCGAGCAGCTGGCGAAATTCGCCAATGCGGGCGAACTGGTCGCCCACGACTGCGCCCTGCATGGCAACCCGTCGCACAGTGGCATCGACGACCTGGAACGCGAATATCCCCGCGAGCTGCTCGATCGCTGCCTCCTCTATCACTACGCCAGCGATGCCGATGGACAGGCCCTGGCGGCACGCGGCTATCGCGTTGCCCTGCCCGGCGAAGTGATCGCGCTTGCGCAGCCCGAGACCACCCCGGTGCTGTGACCATGGCGTGGCCCCGCCGCGACGCACCGCCGCAGTTGGGCGCTGTCGAAGGCGGGCGCCTACAATTGCGATGAATGACCGCGCTGCCGCAACCAACTGATTCCGTCCGCGACGCACTGGGACGCCCGCTGCGCGACCTGCGCCTGTCGGTGATCGAGGCCTGCAATTTCCGCTGCCCGTACTGCATGCCGGCCGACCAGGTGCCGGACGATCATGGCTTCGATGCGGCTTCGCGCCTGTCGTTCGACGAGATAGAAACGCTGGTGCGGGGCTTCGTCCGCGTCGGGGTCAGCAAGCTGCGTATCACCGGTGGCGAGCCGCTGCTGCGCAAACGGCTGCCGGAGTTGATCGCGCGGCTGGCGGCCATCGACGGGCTCACCGACATCGCACTGACCACCAACGGTTCGCTGCTGGCCGCGCAGGCACGTGCGTTGCGTGAAGCGGGGTTGCATCGCGTCACGGTCAGCCTGGATGCGCTGGATGCCGGCTTGTTCCGCGATCTCTCCGGTGGCCGCGGCGAGGTTGCCGACGTGCTCAAGGGGATTGCAGCCGCGAACGCGGCCGGCTTCGCGCCGATCAAGCTCAACTGCGTCGTCCAGCGAGGCATCAACGAAGACCAGGTGCGGCCGCTGGTGGAGTTCGCGCGCAGCCATGGCCACGTGTTGCGCTTCATCGAATACATGGACGTCGGCACCTGCAACGGCTGGTCGCGCGAGCGCGTGGTCCCGTCCGCGCAACTGCGCGATCGCATCCACGCGCAATGGCCGCTGCGTCCGTTGGACGCGCAGTACCGGGGCGAGGTGGCATCGCGCTATGCCTTCGAAGACGGGCGCGGCGAAGTCGGTTTCGTCAGCTCGGTGAGCGAACCGTTCTGCGGCGACTGCCATCGTGCCCGGGTGTCTGCCGATGGTCGTCTCTACACCTGCCTGTTTGCAGCGGACGGCCACGACCTGCGACCGCTGCTGGCGCAAGGCGAAGCCGGGCTGGCCGGGCACCTGGCGACCCGCTGGTCTGCACGTGCCGACCGTTACAGCGAATTGCGCGGCAGCGCGCAGGCGTCGCGTCGCCATGTCGAGATGTTCCTGGTGGGCGGATGACGCGGATGGCTGGATGCATCGCGGTCAGCGGTTCCCTGGCACCGGCGTTTACGCGCACAATTCGCCCGTGAAAACCACACGCAAGCAACTCACACACATCGATCCGGCGGGTCGTCCCGCGATGGTCGACGTCTCCGCCAAGCCCGTCACCGCGCGCGACGCCACCGCGCAGTGCCGCGTACGTTTTCCCGCGGACGTCGCCACGCAGCTGCGTGCCAGCGGCATGAAAAGCGCCAAGGGCGGTATCGCTGAAACCGCGATCGTTGCCGGCACGATGGCGGTGAAGCGCACCCACGAGCTGATTCCGTTCTGCCATCCGCTGCCGATCGACGGCTGCCGCATCGCGATCGACTGGTCGGGTGAGCGCGACCTCGACATCACCTGCGCGGTGAAGACGATCCACCGCACCGGCGTGGAGATGGAAGCGCTGACCGGCGCCACCGTCGCCGCGTTGACCGTTTACGACATGTGCAAGGCGCTCTCGCACCGCATCGTGATCGGGCCGGCGAAGCTGCTTGCCAAGCGCGGCGGCAAACACGATTTCGGCGACGGCGCGAAGTCCGGTCCGGCCAACAGGAGCCGCAAGTGACGCACGTGAAGGTGACCATCCTGTACTTCGCCAGCCTGCGCGATGCCTCACGCGTGGCGTCGGAAGTGTGGGAAACCTCGGCGGCAGACCTGCGGACGTTGTACGACGAGGTCCAGTCCCGGCACGGGATTCCGTTCCCCTCGCGTCAGTTGCGCGTGGCGATGGACGGGGAATTCGTCCATTGGACCGACGCGCCACGCGACGGCGCGGAGGTCGCTTTCATTCCGCCGGTGAGCGGTGGTTGAGATGCCGCGATTCAGTCTCGCCGACACGCCTTTCGACGTCGCCACGCTGCGCGCGCAACTGCTGGACGAACGCGTCGGTGGATACGCCAGCTTCGAGGGCTGGGTGCGCAGCCACAACGACGGTCGGGCGGTGGACGGGTTGCGTTACGAGGCCTACGTGGCCCTCGCCGAAGCGGAGGGCGGGAAGGTCATCGAGGAAGCCTTGGCGAAGTTCGCGATCATCGATGCGCACTGTGTGCATCGCATCGGTGATCTGGCAATTGGCGAGCTCGCGGTTTGGGTCGGTGTCAGTGCGGCGCATCGAGACGCGGCCTTCGCCGCGTGCCGCTACATCATCGACGAGGTCAAGGCGCGCGTGCCGATCTGGAAGCACGAGCGCTACGCCCAGGGCGATGCGGGCTGGTTGCACCCGCAATGAAACGCCGATCGCGCGGCCTGGGCCACGCGTCTGGTATTCCCGCAGCGATGGATGACGCCGGATCCTAGGGCGCGTACAGCGGGTAGAGGTTGCCTTCTTCGCGCTGGATGCGCATGGTCAGCAACTTGCCTACCTCGTCGTACTCACGCAGGAACTCGTCGCACGAAGCCGACGTCACGCGCGCCTGCTGGTAACGTCGGACGAAATCGACCACGCCCCGCGCGATGCCGTTCATTTCACGGCGGAAGTCGCGGATCAGGGTCATGTTTTCGCTGTCGCCCGCCATCGCCTGTTCCAGGTAGACGTAGAAGCGCACGTTCTCGATCAGCAGGTGTGCCTCGAGCCGCGTCTTGAAGGACAGCAGCGCGTTGGGTATCCGCTGGTAGTGGCCGTCGCGCACGTCCTGGCCGAGCTGGCCGTACATGGACACCAGTTCCTGGTGGTCGTCCTTGAGCGTGCCTACCAGCTCAGGGTCGTAGCGGATGGACCGCTCCGGAGGCCGCAGGTAGTCCAGCGTGGTGGACGGCGGCCGGGTGTCGTTTTCCTTGGGCTTCCCTTTGAACCAATTGCTGAACAATCCCATGTTCTCCACTCCATTTCGCAGCCAGTCCCCCATGGCCAAAACTGCGTGCACGCACTGTGGCCGAAGCCGCGTTGGCTTGGCAAGCCGAGAACCGGAAGTGGGTCGCATATTCAGCGAGATGGGGAATAACGCGGGATCAAGGGCAGGGTCCGTCTGCTGCGGGCAACGGACCTGGCCGACAAAAGTTTGGCCGGATGTCCAAGCCCGAGGGTGCCAACGAAGCTCGAGGAGGAAAGCCCCCTGAGTCAGGGGGCGCGGCGAAGCCGCGGGGTGTGGGAGCACGTAGCGGGACCCGCGGTTTGCGGAGCAAATCGTGGGCCGTTTCGGGGCGGAGCCCGAAACGGGCGATGACCCCGCCGGCTGACCTCGGCACCCGCGTCGATCGATACCGTTGCTGCCTTCCGGCCCTGGCGGGGTTTTCGATCTAGCGTCGCGAGGGGCCGACGGGGCCACCATAGAGACTTGCTGGGACTTGCTGGATTACAGCCGCGCATTGCGCGCGACCTTTGTTGCTGCGGCAGCTGGCGGAGAGAGGGGGATTCGAACCCCCGAAGCGCGGTTTAGACGCTTACACACTTTCCAGGCGTGCTCCTTCAACCACTCGGACACCTCTCCGCACCTGGTACCGCAGGCCTGAATGCGGCGTCCGGCCGACTTCAGGGGCGCAGATTCTAACCGTGGTGGGCGGGTATCACAAGAAAATACCCACAGGCGCGTGCCCAGGTGCGCTGCGACACGCTTCATGAGCCCTGGCCGGCGGGATTGATCGACGGCGCGATCGTGGCGCGGGCGGGCAAAGTTCACCGCGGCGCGGCAGAATGACGGGATGTCCTATCTCGTCCTCGCCCGCAAGTGGCGCCCCAAGCGTTTCGCCGAACTGGTCGGGCAGGAGCACGTGGTCCGAGCGCTCACCAACGCGCTGGATTCCGGACGCGTGCATCACGCTTTCCTGTTCACCGGCACCCGTGGCGTCGGCAAGACCACCATCGCGCGCATCTTCGCCAAGTCGCTCAACTGCGAACGCGGAACGTCCGCGGATCCCTGCGGCGAGTGCGAGACCTGCCTGGCGATCGACGCCGGTCGCTACATCGACCTGCTGGAGATCGACGCCGCGTCGAACACCGGCGTCGACAACGTCCGCGACCTGATCGAGAACGCGCAGTACATGCCGTCGCGCGGCCGCTACAAGGTCTACCTGATCGACGAAGTCCACATGCTGTCGAAGGCGGCGTTCAACGCGCTGCTCAAGACGCTGGAGGAGCCGCCGGAGCACGTGAAGTTCCTGTTCGCGACTACCGACCCGGAAAAGCTCCTGGTCACCGTGCTCTCGCGCTGCCTGCAGTTCAACCTCAAGCGCCTGGACGAAGCGCAGATCAGCGGCCAGATCACCCGCATCCTGGCCGCCGAGGGCATTCCTGCCGAAGTCGGCGCGATCCGCCAGCTCGCGCGCGCCGCCGACGGCAGCCTGCGCGACGGCCTGTCGCTGCTCGACCAAGCGATCGCCTACACCGGTGGCAACCTGGACGATGCCGCAGTGGCGACGATGCTGGGCACGGTGGACCGTACCCGCGTCGGCGCGCTGCTTGATGCACTGGCGCAGGGCAACGGCGCTGCGCTGCTCGCCGAAGTCGCCACGCTCGCGGAATTCTCCCCGGACTGGGGTGGCGTGCTCGATGCGCTGACCGACGCCATGCATCGCGTGCAGGTACGCCAGCTGGTGCCGGACGCCGCGGTTGAGGGCGATGGCGTCGACATCGACACACTGGCGGGAAGCCTGCGACCGGAAGTCGTGCAGCTCTGGTACCAGATGGCGCTGAATGGCCGTCGCGACCTGCCGCTCGCGCCGAGTCCACGCGCCGGCTTCGAGATGAGCCTGTTGCGCATGCTGGCATTCCGCCCGGCGCAGGGGGATGGAGCGGTCGCGACACCGACGACGTCCTCCAGTCGGACCGACGCGGCGACTTCGCGTCCGGTGAGCGCGGCGCCCGCTTCGTCCGCCGCCGCCAACGCGCGTGAAGCGCTTGCGCGCGAACTGGCGCAGCCAAGCCCGACTGCGCGCGACAACCCTCGTGATGCCCAGCGCGATACCGCATCGCAGCCGAAGCCCGACGCCCCGCGCGCGGCACCGGCCATCGCTAACCGCCCGCAGGTGGAAGCACCGGTTGCATCGACGCCGGTAGAGTCGAGGCCAGCTGAGTCCAGGCCAACCGATTCGAGGCCAACTGAGCCCAGTCCTGTCGAGCCCGAAGTAGTCGACGCGCCACCCGCGGCGATGCGTAGCGAGTCGATCGTGGCGCCCGGTGTGTCGGCGATCGACTCTGCCAGCGCGGGCTCCGCCAACAGCCCGATCGCCGACGACGATGCCTGGCATGCGCTGATCGCCGGCAGCGGCCTGCGCGGTCCGGCGCGCCTGCTGGCCGAGCACGCGTCGTTCATCGATTGCCAGGGCGGCGTGCTGCGCCTGTCACTGCCGGCGTCCGATGAGCACCTGAAATCCAGCGCGCTGGTGAAGATGGTGTCCGATGCGCTGGTCCCGGCGTTGGGTGCGGCGCCGCAGATACGCTTCGAGGACGCGGTGTTGCCGGGCCGCTCCGTGCGTGAGCGCACCGAACGCGCCCGCGACGAACGTCAGGGCGCCGCCGAAGCCGCCTTCATGAACGATCCCGACGTGCAGCGCCTGATCGCCCAGCACGGCGCGAAGGTCGTTCCCGATTCGATCCGGCCGCTGGACGACAATTGACCTCGGGACGCCCCAGCGGCGATCCCGTCACCCCCCACTGTTTCCAACCCCACTGTTCCACCTGAAGAGAGCAAGACCATGCGAGGCAACATCGCCCAAATGATGCAGCAGGCCCAGCGCATGCAGGAAAACCTGCAGCGTGCGCAGGAAGAGATCGCGAAGATCGAGATGACCGGTTCGGCCGGTGGCGGCATGGTCAGCGTGACCTTGAGTGGCACCAAGGAGTGCCGCAAGGTGCGCATCGATCCCAGCGTGCTGTCGGACCCGGAGATGGCCGAGGACCTGATCGCGGCCGCTTTCAATGACGCCGTCAACAAGATCGACAAGGAACAGCAGGCAAGGATGTCCGCAGTCACCGCCGGCATGAACCTGCCGCCTGGAATGAAGCTACCGTTCTGATCGCGATTGATTGGTCATTGATTGTGATTGATGCGCTGGTCGCGTTGATCGGGACGAACCATGCACCATCACCTTGATGCCATTGCGAATGCGAACGGAGACCTGTCGTTGGCCGACTTCTGTAGTGGAGTACAGGCTGGGCGACGTTCGCCGGAGTGCAGCACGCCTTGCCATGCACGCCGCGAAGCCGGTGCGGAGGCTTCGACGTGAGTTCGCTGCTTGAGCAACTGATCGAAGCCTTGCGCGTCCTGCCCGGCGTCGGTCCGAAGTCCGCCCAGCGCATGGCCTACCACCTGCTGGAGCGCGAACGCGAGGGCGGCAAGCGCCTGGCGCAGGCGATAGCAACTGCAGTCGAGAAGATCGGACACTGCGCGCGTTGCCGCGACTTCAGCGAAACCGACGTCTGCGCCACCTGCGCCAGTCCGGTGCGCGATGCGTATCTGCTGTGCGCTGTGGAATCGCCCGCCGACCGGCTGGCGATCGAGCAGGCGACCGGCTACCGCGGGTTGTACTTCGTGCTGCAGGGGCGGTTGTCGCCGTTGGACGGCATTGGTCCGCGCGAACTGGGGCTGGACCAATTGGCCGCGCGGCTGGCCGAAGGCGAGGTGCAGGAACTCATCATCGCCACCAATCCGACCGTGGAAGGCGAGGCCACCGCGCATTACCTCGCCCAGCTCGCACGGCAATACAACGTCCGTCCCAGTCGCCTGGCCCATGGCGTGCCGCTGGGCGGCGAGCTGGAGTACGTGGATCGCGGGACGCTGTCGCATGCGTTCGGCAGCCGCAGCGAGATGGTTTGAACGAATGTTTGAAGCGGTTCCCGGCCCCCGGCGGCGGGCGAGCACCCACCAACAACAACCAACAACTGGAACCCGCTAATGGCCGAGACCATCTTCCACAAGATCATCCGCCGCGAGATCCCCGCCGACATCGTCTACGAGGACGAGCAGGTCATCGCTTTCCGCGACATCGCACCGCAGGCGCCGGTGCACGTGCTGTTCGTGCCGAAGGTGGACATCGCGACGCTCAACGACGTGACGCCAGCACAGGCCGACGTCATCGGGCGCCTGCACATCGCGGCCGCAGCCTATGCGAAGGCGCAGGGTTTCGCCGATGACGGTTATCGAGTAGTGATGAACTGCAACGGCTACGGCGGGCAGACCGTTTTCCAGGTCCACCTGCATCTGCTGGCAGGAGCGCCGCTGGGCAGGTTCGGTACCAGCCGCTAGTTGCGGAGCTGGAACACGCGGCCAACAGCAGCCAAAACCAGAAAGCCCGCCATTTGGCGGGCTTTGCTTTGGGTTGGAGACGTTTTTGTTACCAGTCACTGCGGACTGCCTTGCTGGCATCGGCAGTGGCGTCACTCAATCCACGCGCTTGACGACGCCCGCAGTGACTACCACCAGCCCCATCCCCACGGTCCCGGCGGCGGACGCATGGTGATCACGTCGACGCGCTCGCGCACCGGCCACAGGTAGACCACGTCCGCGGTGAGGCGCGGGAAGTGATAGTCGTACTCGCCGACGCGCCGGTTCTCGTACCCATCGATGCGACCAGTGAAGGTGACTTCGCGGTTCTTCTCGAACAGCGCCGGATCGTAGAAGCCGGTGCGGCAGGCGATGAAGCGGCCGCCGGTTTCATCGCTGGCCCACTGCGGGCGACCGTAGGTCGACAGGCGCGTGGAAATCATCTGGAAGCAGGTGCGGTCGGACTGCGGTTCGACCTCGACGATACGGCCGCCCCAGCGCACCGTCGCGCCAGTCGCGTTGTTGCTGGCTGCATCGCGTGGGGTGATTTCGTTGAACGTGCCCTGCAGCGGTCGCGGCTGCGTCGCGCAGGCGGCGAGCACGGTCGTGGCCAGGGCGAGGAAGGCAAGACGGGTCTTCATGGGCGTCCTCCAGCGGGAGTAGGGCGGTGCCGGCGCAGGGCCTTGATCAGTTCACGCGAGGCCCGGCCGTCCGGCGCCCCGTGTTGGAGCTGAGCGTAGCGCCATTCGACGAAACGTTGGCTGAGTCGATCGAGGGCAGGAGCCAGGTCCGGCCGGGTCCGGGCGACGCGGTCGGTCCAGTCGCGGGCAGGCTCGAAGGGTTCGCGCTCCAGGCCGAACCGCCGATAGCGGCTGCCCAGCCGACGCCAGGCGCGCAGCACCGGGTCGGCTTCGCGCTGGCCGCGCGCGCTCAGCCAGACCATCCATAGCAGCGCCAGCCCGGCCGTCGCGCCGAACAGGGCGCCCAGCTGCTGGCCGGTGACCTGGTCGATGCCGAACGGCTGCAGCAGGCGTTGCTGTCGCGATGCGTCGAAGCCGAGTACCAGGTCGTTCCAGCCACGGCGCATCCAGTCGCGCACGTTCCACATTGGCGTACCAAAGCCGCCCAGCAGGCCCTCCGCACCGGGCGTGCGATCGGCGAGGGTGTCGAAAATGCGTTCGGGCGCCACCGCCGCAGTGGGGTCCACGCGCACCCAGCCGCGCCCGCGCAACCAGATTTCCACCCAGGCGTGCGCATCGGAATTGCGCACGATCCAGTAGTCGCCCAGCGGGTTGTGGTAGCCGCCGGCATAGCCGGTGACGACGCGTGCCGGGATCCCGGCGGCCCGCATCAGCACTACATAGGAAGAACTAAAATGCTGGCAAAAGCCGGCTTTGGTGTCGAACAGGAACTCGTCGACCGCGTTGCGACCCCACACCGGAGTTTCCAGCGTGTAGGCGAATTCGCGGCGGATCCAGTCCAGTGCGCGGTTGGCGATGGCTACGTCGTCGTTGCCGGCTTCACGGCGCCACCGCAGTCCCAGTGCGATCGCACGCGGGTTGAAACCGGTCGGCAGCGCGAGCGCGGCTTGGCGATGGGTCGCCGGCAGGTCGGTTTCGTACCGGACTGGTGGCGCGGACTGCAGGTGCCAGCGCGTGAGCGCCGTGAGCGGCACGTACGCGACCAGGCCGTGATCCAGCGTCATTGCGGCGCCGCTGGGCGTGGCAGCGGGCAGGTCGAGCGACACCAGCTGGCGACGGTCGGTCGGTTCCACTTCCATGTCGTAAGTCCAGCGCGTCGCACTGGCAGTCATCGACGCAGGCGGTGTGAACCGCGCCCAGCGTGGCTGCGTCCAGTCCTTGCCATCGAAATTCCACAACACCGGGCCGCGCCAATACATTGCATCACGCGGTGGAGTCCGGCCGACGAAATGCACCCGCAGCGCCGGGCTGTCGTCGGTCATCATGTCGAGCCACTGGCCCGGCGACATCCGATCGGAAAGGCCGGGGCGACCGAGCGCGCGGTCGGGTACACCCCACATTGGCGTGCCCAGTCGCGGAAACAGCCAGAACGCGGCCAGTGCCAACGGCAGCCCCACTGCCAGCAGGTAGCCGACGCTGCGCAGTCGCCTCCAGATCGACACGGCGTAGCGGGTATCGCCGGACTCAAGGTCGGCGAAGCGTTCCAGCGCTGCCAGCGCCGCCGCCGCGCCGGCCAGGCCAAGCACCAGCGACAAAGGCCCCTGGTCGAGCAGGAACGTCGCGAATGGCGCGAACAGCGCGAAACCAATCAGGCTGCGCGCATCGCGCAGGCGCACGGTTTCCGCGGGTTTGATGGCCAGCATCGCCGCCAGCAACGCGCAGCCGGTGTCGCGGCCGAAGCGGAATCCCGCCGCGCCCAGCACCGCGCCGATCACCAGCACGGTGAGCAGCAGGCGCAGCCACGATGGCAGCGGTCCACGCCACGCCAGCGCCAGTGTTGCAGCGCACGCTGCGGCGATGGGCGCAGCCAGGGTGAATGGAATCTGCAGCAGCAGCGGCACGATGCACGCCGCCGCAGCCAGCAGGGCCCAGCGACGGCTGACCGGATCCAGGGCGATCGTCACTGGCGCGGCGTTGACTGCGTCGACGTCACTCACGCCGCGCTCCCGACGTCGCGCCCGGCATGAGCGCCAGTGCGCGCAGACAGGCATGACGATGTTGCGCGCCGCGCTCGGGACCAAGATCGGGATGGCCGGGAATGCTCAGGCGGTAGCGGCGTCCGTCGCGCTCGGCTTCGTCGACCCAGCGCGCCAGCCGCGAGATGCGTGCCTCGTAGGGAAGATTCCCGAGTTGCGACCAGTCCAGCACCACGTCGGCGCCGAGCGGTTGCTCGTACTCACGCACGAGCAGCGTGTCGCGTCGTGCGGAGTGCTTCCAGGCGATGGCACGACGTGCATCGCCGGCGCGATAGTTGCGCAGGTGATGGACGTCGTCGCCACTGGGATGTAGGCGCGTCTGCGCGTTTTCGCCAGCGCCGGCAGGCAGGGGAGGGCCATCGGATTCGGGCGTCGGATATACCAGTAGCGGCGCATCGCTCCACACGTACGACCATGCGCGCGCCAGGCCAAGCGGGCGGCGCGTGGAGATGCGCAGGCGCGGCGTGTCCAGCCAGCCGCGCTGCCGCGTGGGCAGGGTGATTTCCGCTTCGCCGCGGCCCTGGTCGAGGTTGAGGACGGCGAAATCGGTGCGTTCGTCGTCGTCGATGCGCAGGCCTCGGCGCAGGCGTGCAGGGTCTGCCTGTGCGTGCACGCGCAGCTGCAGGGGAAGTCCGGCCGCGACGGGTTCCGCTTCCACCGCGACGATGCCCAATCCGGTCAGCTGCATCTGCGCGGCGATCAGGCTTGCCAGTCCCGCCGCACCCAGCAGCAGGCCGAGCAGCAGTGCGGGATTGTTGTTGTAGTTCAGTGCGCCCAGCACCATGGTCAACAGTGACACGGCATAGAACAGCCCGAAGCCGGTCGGTAGCACATAGACACGGCGTCGATCGATCAGTGCCGGCAGCGCTTCGGGCTGGCGCGGCGTGGTGAAGCGCAGCGCACGCGAGCGCAGGCGACGCCAGTGCGGGCCCAGGAACCGGTTCAACAGCGGGCTGAAGGAAGGAAGCATCCGGCTTGGTGCGCGGTGTTAATCCACCGGCACCGCATGCAGGATCGAACGCGCCAGCGATGCATCGCTACCTGCCTGTGCGTCGGCGACCAGTCGATGCGCTGCGACGGGCAGGAACAGCGTCTGTACGTCTTCCGGGACGACGTGCGCGCGACCGAGCAGCATCGCGTGCGCCCGCGCGGCACGCAGCAGCGCCAGGCCCGCGCGCGGCGACAGGCCCACGCGTACGCCCGGGTGCTTGCGGCTGCGCGCGAGCAGCGCCTGCACGTACGCGATCAGCGCCTCGCTGGCGTGGATCGCCAGCACCGCTTCGCGTGCGGCCATCACGTCGGTGGTGCCCAGCACCGGGCGCGTCTGCGCGATCAGGTCGCGGCGGTCGGTGCCGGCGAGCAGGTCGCGTTCGGCGTCCTCGCCCGGATAGCCCAGTGCCAGTCGCAGCAGGAAACGGTCGAGTTGCGAGTCGGGCAGGGGATAGGTGCCCGACAGGTCGACCGGGTTCTGCGTGGCGATCACGAAGAAGGGTTGCGGCAGGGCGTGCGTGGTGCCGTCGACGGTGACCTGGTGCTCGGCCATGGCTTCGAGCAGCGCGCTTTGCGTGCGCGGCGGTGCACGGTTGATCTCGTCGGCCAGCAGCACCTGGGTGAACACCGGGCCGGGATGGAACTGGAACGTGCGCGCCTGCGGGTCGAACACCGAAACGCCGACGACATCGGCCGGCAACAGGTCGGAGGTGAACTGCAGGCGCTGGAAGTCCAGGCCCAGTGTCGCGGCCAAGGCGTGTGCCAGCGTGGTCTTGCCCAGCCCGGGCAGGTCCTCGATCAGGATATGGCCACCGGCAAGCAGCGCGACGAAGGCGAGGCGCACCTCCTGCGCCTTGCCCAGTACCAGTGCGTTGACCTGTGCCTGTGCGCGTTCGAGGGCGACGCGCAGGGCATCGGTTAGCATGTTCGCCGCGCTCGGGGATGCTGCCATTCGCACTCTCCTCAATGTCCAACGAAGTGTAGCGGGGTCGCAGGTCTCGATGCGGGTTGAAGCCGGACGTAGTGAACTGCCGAATGATCGACTGGCCGCGGGCGCCAGCCGACTGAACACGGGCGACAACGAGGCGTTGCGCTCACGCGCGATGTTCTGGGCGCTGTGGTCGGTGGTATTGCTGTTGAAGCTGATGGTGGCCGCGCGGCTGCCGCTGTTCGTGGACGAGGCCTTCTACTGGCAGGAAGGCCATCACCTGGCCGCCGCCTATTCCGACCTGCCTGGGTTGACTGCGTGGCTGATCCGGCTGGGCGTGGCGTTGGGCGGCGAACATGCCTTCGCGCTGCGCGCGCCGTTCCTTTTCATCGCCGCGCTGGTGCCGTTGCTGATGGTGCGCATCACAGAGCGCGAGTTCGGCGAACGGGCGGGCTGGCAGGCTGGCTGTTTTGCCCTGCTGTTGCCGCTGGCTGGAACGCTGGGATTGTTGGCCGTACCGGACGCGGTGATGGCGTTGGCGACGCTGCTCTGCATGGACGCGGGCGCGAAGCTGCTGCGCGAAGTCAGCGCCGCTGCCGCGCTTGAGCTGGCGCTGGGCCTGATTTTGGGCGCGTTGAGTCACTACCGTTTCATCGCCGTGATCGGCGTCGGTTTCCTCGCCTTGCTGCTGCTCGCCGATGGTCGTCGCGCGTTACGCGACGTGCGCGTGTGGACCGCGATCGCGCTGGGCGCTTCGGCATGGGCGCCTCTGGTGGCTTGGAATCTCGACAACGCCGATGCCGGCCTGCGCTTCCAGCTGGTGGATCGGCACCCATGGGCGTTCCACGCCGATGGCATCACCTTCATCGCCATCCAGGCATTGCTGGTCACGCCGCTGCTGTTCGTCGCGCTTGCCCACGCCGGATGGCGCGGGCGTCGCGGTGCGCTGGCGGTGTCGCGTTACTTTGCGCTGCTGGGTGGACTGGTGGTGTTGGGATTTTTCGCGCTCGGATTCTTTGCCGACACCGAACGCGTGAGCTTCCACTGGCCGCTGCCGGGCTATCTCGCACTGATTCCGTTGTTGCCTTCGTTGCTGGCCAGTTGGCGACGTGGCGTGCGCGTGGCTACGTGGCTGCTGGCGGCCGTCGGACTGGTGGCGATCCTGGGTTTCTACTTCGTGGCGTCCACGCCCGACCTGCGTGCGCGGACCGCGGCGGAGAAGTGGTACCCGTCCAACTTTGCCGGATGGGACGAGTTGGCCGATGCGGTGCGCCTGCAGCGCGGACAAATGCCGCCGGGTACGCGCATCCTTGCTGACAATTTCAAGGTGGGCGCGGAACTCGGCTTCGCGCTGCACGACGCCGACATTCCCGTGCTGGACCATCCGCTCAACCACAAGCATGGCCGCGCACCGCAGCTGAAGTTGTGGGGCCTTCAGCATGCGGGTGGTGTCGACTGGAGCGCGACGCCGACGTTGCTCGTCGTCGGCCTCAACGAAGTGGCCTACAAGGACCTGCTCGCGCGCTACCACACGTTGTGCGCAATGGTGGGTGCGTTGCCGCCGCCGCGTGTGCTGAACATCGACCACGGTCGGCAGCGCTTCGCGCTTTTTGCACTGGTTGTACGCAGCGAAGGCATGTGCACCGCACCGGCGATGGCCTGGATTGATACGCCGGTCAGCGGTGCTGCCCTGGCGCGCGGTAGCGAACTGGAAATCCGCGGATGGGCGTTCAAGGACGGCGTCGGTATCGCGGGCGTGGACGTACTGCTGGATGGTGCGCCCGTCGGTTCAGTCGAATATGGGCTCGACTACACCGGCCTGCTTCGGCAGTGGCCGCAGAGCAACGATCCGCAGCATCCCGACGTGGGGTTCGCGGGCAAGGTGGACCTGCGCAAGGTCGGGAGCCTGTCGGCGGGCCGGCACTGGCTGGGCCTGCGCCTGCATGGCCGCGACGGCAGCGTCGAAGACTGGTCCGAGCAGCCCATCGACATCGAGTGACTAGGGCGGGTCTCGACCCGCCGTTGCAGGTTGCGGATCCAGGTATCCGTTGGCGTCACCAAACATCCGCGTCCAACCACAGCGCGGCATATCGCCTTTCGGACAAGCGGTTCAAGCGCGGCCACCTTGAAGCTCCATCCGTTCCGGGAGCGACGGGTCGAGACCCGCCCTACGGCAACGCGAATCCTGCTTCGCGAAGCAGTCGGGCCGTGGCGATCAACGGCAGTCCGACCAGCGCCGTGGGATCGCGGGTTTCGATGGCCTCGAACAGCGTGATGCCAAGGCCTTCCGACTTGAAGCTGCCCGCGCAATCGAAGGGTTGCTCGGCGTCGACATAACGCTCGATTTCCGCCGCCGATAGATCGCGGAATCGCACGATGGTCGTGTCGATCGCGACGCGCGGCGCGTCACCATCGCGCAGCACGCACACGCCGGTGCGGAACTGCACGGCCCGGCCTGACATGGCGGCCAGCTGGGCGATGGCGGCGTCGCGATGTCCCGGCTTGCCCAGCGGCCGGCCATCGAGTTCGGCGGCCTGGTCGGAACCGATGACCCAGGCGCCCGGCTCGCGCTGCGCGATGGCGGCGGCCTTTGCCACGGACAGGCGCTGGGCCAAGGCCTCCGGGGCTTCGTGGGGCAGGGGGCTTTCGTCGACTTCAGGCCGAGCGGTTTCGAAGGCCAGGCGCAGGCGCTGGAGAAGGTCGCGGCGATACAAGGACGTCGACGCGAGGATCAGTCGTGGCATGGGCGGCTTCGGTTTGTGGTCTGGGCGAGGCCGGTCAGGCCAGCGGGGCGCGGGCGCGTTCGATCTGGATCAGCTGGGCGTCGATCCGGGCGCGGGCGGCATCGATCGAGGCGCGAACCCCTGCCAGCTGCGCCAGGCTGGCGTCGCGGCCATGGTCACGCAGCCACAGGCGCTGACGGAGCATCTCGCGCATGGCGTCTCCGACCGGGTCGGGGCCGTGGTCGCCGGCGACGGCCTCGATTTCGGCCCGCGCCTTGCGTAGCCGGGCTTCCAGGGCGTCGGCGGCGTCCAGCAGCTCCCGCATTGCCCGGGCACGCCGGCCGGGCCCGTATCGCCGTACCAGGATGACTGCCAGGACAACGAAGCCGGCTGAGATCAGGATCCAGAGGAAGGCTGGGACAGTCACGGCGGCTCGGAGTGCGCAGGCGGGCCTGCAGTCTGAACCGCTCCGGCGCCGAAGCACAACGGAGCGGCTCCCTGCCGGGGAAGGGGGTGTCCAGGGGAGGGCGGCGTGAATCCCGGCGCTCCCGAGCCGCAAATCCCCATTGCCACAAGGGCTTACGGGTTTGACAGGGGCTCCGGCGGCCACTAACATCCCGCGTCTTATGTCAGCTGGCGCGCCATCGGAACGGGTACCTGAGGTTCTGGATGCTTGGCGCATGGTGGCTGCACGGCGCGGCGTCGAAGGACGCCTGCCGCTTGCGTCGCTGACACGGCTGGAAGACAGCCTGCTCGATACCGAAGGTGATGTGCGTTTCGCGCTCGATTTTGACAGCGATTCGTTCCAGGTGCCCTACGTCGAGCTGCGGATCGAGGCCGAGTTGCCGCTGCTATGCCAGCGCAGCCTGGAGCGGTTCCTCCTTCCAGTGAAGATCGTGCAGCGGCTCGGTCTCATCCGCGATGAAGCGGACGAAGCCGCGCTGCCGCCGGGTTACGAACCGCTGCTGGTGCCGGAAGATGGCGAGCTGCGGACTGCCGAGCTGGTGGAGGATGAACTCATCCTCGCCATCCCGGTGGTGCCGGTGAAGCCCGGCAGCGAGGCGGTGGAGCGCGACTGGCCAGCCCCGCAAGAGGAACAAGAGCGCGCGAATCCATTCGCTGCCGCGCTGTCGGCACTGAAGAAACCGAACAACTAAGTATTAATTCCGGAGCAAGACCATGGCAGTTCAGAAGTCCCGCGTTACCCCGTCCAAGCGTGGCATGCGCCGTGCGCACGACTCGCTGTCGGCCAAGCAGCTGGCTACCGACCCGACCACCGGCGAGACCCACCTGCGCCACCACGTGACCGCCGACGGTTACTACCGTGGCAAGAAGGTCATCGACACCCAGTCGAAGGTTGCTGACGAAGAATGATTATTCCGACGCCTTTGACGTCGGAATAATTCCCGCCGTTCGAACGGCCGCGTTGCGGCCGTACAACGCCGGGAGCGAAGCGGGCGCTTAGGCGCCCGTTCGCGTTTGTGCGTTCCGGTCAATGGTCGACCGAAGAGTTGGTGCATCGCCATTGGGGGAGCCGCTTCCGGCAGGCCCGCCTCATCGATAGGCCACTTCGTCATAAGCAGGCCGCTTCCAGCAAAACAGCCTTCAGTCGAGTTGTTCCCAGCGAAAGCGGTGTGAACGGGATCGCTTTTAACGAGGTCGTCCCTGGGGCTGTTGAGCCATCCGCCGCGTTGCGGAGTAGCATTCGCAGTTTGGAGTTCGGGTATGGCGACCAGCCATCCTCGATCGCCGACCCCCATCGCTCCCACGAGACAGGCATGACCCAGCAAGTGTTCGCGCGCATCGCAGGTACCGGCAGCTACTTGCCGGAGAAGGTCCTCACCAACGCCGACCTGTCGAAGATCGTCGACACCAGCGATGAGTGGATCGCCGCGCGCACGGGTATCCGCGAGCGTCACATCGCCGCCGAAGGCGAAACCACCAGCGATCTCGCCTTCCACGCCGCCACGCGCGCGCTGGAAGCCGCCGGCGTGACCGCGTCGGACCTCGACCTCATCGTGGTCGGCACCACGACGCCGGACCTGATCTTCCCGTCCACCGCATGCCTGCTGCAGGCGAAGCTCGGTGCCGCTGGCTGCCCGGCGTTTGACGTCAATGCCGCGTGCTCGGGCTTCGTCTATGCGCTGACGGTGGGCGACAAGTTCATCCGCTCCGGTGCTGCGAAAACGGTGCTCGTCGTAGGTGCCGAAACGCTGACCCGCATGCTCGACTGGAGCGATCGCAGCACCTGCGTGCTGTTTGGCGACGGTGCAGGTGCGGTCGTGCTCAAGGCCGACAGCGAAACCGGCATCCTCAGCACGCACATGCATGCCGATGGCACCAAGAAGGAATTGCTGTGGAATCCGGTCGGCGTCTCCGTCGGCTTCAATCTGGAAGAGCACAACGCCGGCGTGCGCGTGCTGATGACCGGCAACGATGTCTTCAAGCATGCGGTGAAGGCGCTCGATTCGGTCGTCGAGGAAGCGCTGGAAGCCAACGGCCTGGATCGCCACGAGATCGACTGGCTGATCCCGCACCAGGCCAACCTGCGCATCATCGAAGCCACCGCCAAGCGCCTCGACATGCCGATGGATCGCGTGGTCGTGACCGTCGACAAGCACGGCAACACGTCGTCCGGTTCGGTGCCGCTGGCGCTGGACGAGGCGGTGCGTTCGGGTAGGGTCCAGCGCGGTCAGCTGGTGTTGCTGGAAGCGTTCGGTGGCGGTTTCACGTGGGGCTCGGCGCTGTTGCGCTATTGAAGCCGGGAACCCTTGCGGCGCCATCTGGGCTTCGCGAGGGATTTTTTTCGTGATGCCCTGCCAAGGTGGTTTGCCATCGCCGGCTGCCGGCGCGGCATCAGTCATGCAGGTCATCCGGTCTGGTCGCGGGCCCTCTATACGCACCGGTACAGACGAATGACCCGCTTCGACCGTATCATTCCGCGTCTTTTTTGAAGGGAACCTCCGTGACGGAATCCGCTTCGCAGCAGCTCGCCTTCGTATTCCCCGGCCAGGGTTCGCAATCGCTGGGCATGCTGGGTGAACTGGCCGCGCAACACGCAGTCATCGCCGAAACCTTTGCTGAAGCCAGCGAAGGCGCCGGCGTGGACCTGTGGACGATTTCCCAGGACGGCCCGGAAGAACAGCTCAACCAGACCGAATTCACCCAGCCGGCGTTGCTCGCCGCGGGCGTCGCGGTGTGGCGCGCATGGCAACGGCAGGGTGGCGCGATGCCATCGGTGCTGGCCGGTCATAGCCTGGGCGAATACTCCGCGCTGGTCGCGGCGGGTGTGCTGTCGCTGCACGATGCCGCGAAGCTCGTTCGCCTGCGCGGCCAGCTGATGCAGGACGCCGCGCCTGCCGGTACCGGCGCGATGGCGGCGGTGCTCGGCGCCGATGACGAAGTCGTGCAGGAAGTCTGCAAGGCCGCATCCGGCGACGAGATCGTCGTTCCCGCCAACTACAACTCGCCCGGCCAGATCGTGATTGGCGGCCACAACAATGCCGTCGGCAAGGCGCTCACGCTGCTGAGCGAACGTGGCGTGCGCAAGGCGGTGAAGCTGGCCGTCAGCGTGCCCTCGCACACGCCGCTCATGCGCGAAGCCGCCAATCGCCTCGCGGAGGCGATGAACAACCTGCAATGGCAGGCGCCCGCGCTGCCGATCGTGCAGAACGTGGATGCCGAGGTGCACGACGGCGTCGACGCGATCCGCGGCGCGCTGGTACGCCAGCTCTACCTGCCAGTGCAGTGGACCGGCTGCGTGCAGGCGCTGGCTGCGCGCGGTGCGACCCGCATCGCCGAATGCGGCCCGGGCAAGGTGCTGGCTGGCCTGGTCAAGCGCATCGACAAGACGCTCGACGCGCGCGCGCTGGGAGCTGTTACCGAATTCGAAACCGCATTGACGGAGTGGAAGGCATGAGCAATCTCAAGGGCGAAGTCGCGCTGGTCACCGGCGCCAGCCGTGGCATCGGCGCCGCCATTGCCGACGAGCTCGCCGCACAGGGCGCGACCGTCATCGGCACCGCCACGTCGGAAGCAGGCGCCAAGGCGATCGCCGATCGCCTCGCCGCGAACGGTGGCCACGGTCGCGTGCTCGATGTCGCCAACGCCGAATCGGTTGATGCGCTGATCGAAGCCGTCGCCAAGGACATCGGTCCGATCAGCATCCTGGTGAACAACGCCGGCATCACCCGCGACAACCTGCTGATGCGCATGAAGGAAGAGGACTGGAACGCCATCCTCGATACCAATCTCACCAGCGTCTACCGCACGTCCAAGGCGGTGATGCGCGCGATGATGAAGGCACGCAAGGGCCGCATCATCAACATCGCTTCGGTCGTGGGCGTCACCGGCAACGCCGGCCAGACCAACTACGCCGCGGCCAAGGCGGGCATCATCGCCTTCAGCAAGTCGCTGGCGAAGGAGATCGGCAGCCGCGGCATCACCGTGAATGTCGTCGCCCCCGGCTACATCGCCACGGACATGACGAAGGACCTGCCTGAGGACGCCCGCCAGGCGCTGTCCGAACAGATCGCGCTGGGTCGCCTGGGCGAGCCGGCGGACATCGCCCGCGCGGTGGCATTCCTGGCCGGTCCGGCGGCGTCCTACATCACCGGCGAGACCCTGCACGTCAACGGCGGCATGTACATGCCGTAAGCTGCGGCCCCGCAACGGGCAGGTGGAAGGGTATCGACCCGTTTTCCAGCCTGCCCATTGCGCCATGGACCGGCGCTAAGCGTTTGAAGCAAAAGGGCTTTCGCGACCTTCGCGAACGCCCGCGATTCATTTAGACTATTCCATCGAATTCCCGATCCCGGGAGGAGTGAGACCCAATGAGCAGCATCGAAGAGCGCGTCAAGAAGATCGTCGTCGAACAACTCGGCGTGAAGGAAGATGAAGTCACCAACAACGCTTCGTTCGTCGACGACCTCGGCGCAGACTCGCTCGACACCGTCGAGCTGGTGATGGCCCTCGAAGAAGAGTTCGAGTGCGAGATCCCGGACGAGGAAGCCGAGAAGATCACGTCGGTGCAGCAGGCGATCGACTACATCAAGGCCCACGTCAAGGCCTGATCCGGGAAGTCGGTCGCGGGGTCCGGCGGTTTTCGCCGGGCCACGCAACGGGACGATGGGTTGGCTTCCACTGGCGAAGCTGCCCTGATCGGGTCCCGTGACCGGATGCCGTGACCGGATTTCCTGACCAAACCGGGGCCGCGCTTGCGGCCCCGCGTCTTTGCAACCCAGTGACCGTGCCGCGATGACCCGCGGCGAGCCGGTCCAGTCCACCGGCGACGTGCCGGTGCAGTTCGCAGTGGAGCTACCCATGTCCAAACGTCGTGTAGTGGTTACCGGTCTCGGCATCATCTCCCCGCTGGGCAATGATCTGGCCAGCAGTTGGGATGGCATCGTCAATGGCCGTTCGGGCATCGGCCCGATCACCCACTTCGACCCGGCTCCGTTCACCACCCGCATCGCCGGACTGGTGAAGGACTTCGATTTCACCAAGTGGGTGAATTCGAAGGACGCCAGGAAGATGGACGAGTTCATCCACTACGGCGTCGCGGCTTCGCTGATGGCGCTGGAAGACGCCGGGCTGACGATCGACGACTCCAATGCCGAACGCGTCGGCGCCCTGATCGGCTCCGGCATCGGCGGCCTGCTTGGCATCGAAGAGCAGACCATCAAGTTCCACGAGGGCGGCCCGCGCAAGATCTCGCCGTTCTACGTGCCCAGCACCATCATCAACATGCTGCCCGGGCAGGTGTCGCTGATCACCGGTGCCAAGGGCCCCAATTTCTCTGCCGTGTCCGCCTGCGCGACGTCGAACCATTCGATCGGCATGGCGATGCGCATGATCCAGTACGGCGATGCCGACGTGATGATCGCCGGCGGCGCCGAGCGCGGTTCCTCGCCGACGTCGGTCGGCGGTTTCTGTTCGATGAAGGCGATGTCCACGCGCAATGACGAGCCGACGAAGGCCTCGCGCCCGTGGGACAAGGATCGCGACGGCTTCGTCCTGGGCGACGGCGCCGGCATCCTGATCCTGGAGGAGTACGAACACGCCAAGGCGCGTGGCGCGCGCATGTATTGCGAACTCGCCGGCTTCGGTGCCTCGTCCGACGCCTTCCACATGACCGCACCCAGCGAAAATGGCGAAGGTCCCGCGCGCTGCATGGCGATGGCATTCAGGGATGCGGGCATCACGCCGGACCAGATCGGTTACCTCAATGCGCATGGCACGTCCACACCGCTGGGCGACCTGGCAGAGACGCTGTCGATCAAGCGCGCCCTGGGCGACCACGCCTACAAGACCATGGTGTCCTCGACCAAGTCGATGACCGGCCATCTGCTCGGCGCCGCGGGCGGTGTCGAAGCGATCTTCACCGTGAAGGCGCTGCACCACGGCATCATTCCGCCGACGATCAACCTGGACAATCCGGGCGAAGGCTGCGACCTCGACTACGTGCCGCACACCGCACGCGAGGCGAAGGTGGATGTCGTCGTCTCCAACGGTTTCGGGTTCGGCGGTACGAACGGAACGCTGGTCTTCAAGCGTCTGTGAGATTGACGTTCCTCCTTCGATGACGAAGGGGGAACTCCGCATTGCACCGCGGTGTCACGTTGACGCCGCGAGAGGGCGTTAGAGGCCCAGTCAACGGCACAAGCAATGCTGGTAACCCGATCACTGCCTACCACCTTCGACCTGCTCGCACTGCAGCGCCTCGCGCCGCAGCGCTATCCGATGCTGCTGGAATCCAGCGCGCATGGCACCGCGCAGGGGCGATGGGACCTGCTGCTGGCCAGCAATGGCGAGTCGCTGCGGCTGGATCGCGATGGCGTGACCCGCGACCAGGAGGAGAACTCGTGCTCTGGCGATTTCCTGCACGCACTCGACGCCGCATGGCGGGCCGAACACATCGCCCGCGACGAACCGCGCTGGCCGTTTCGTGGCGGCTGGGCATTGCTGTTGGGCTACGAGCTGGCGGGGCAGGTCGAACCTGTCCTGCAGCTGCCCGCCGCGCCGGGCACGCTGCCCGTCGCGCTGGCGCTGCGTTGCCCCGCTGCGATCCTGCGCGACCACGCCACCGGCGAATGCATCGCGCTGGCGGAGCCCGCGCATGCGGCGCTGCTCGACGTCATCGCCACCGATATCGGCGCCGTCGCGTCGCTGGCTGGTCTTCCCGATTGGAAAGCACCCGCCGCCATCCATGAGGACGATCCGGCCCGGTACACCGATGGCGTGAAGCGCGTGATCGACTATCTGGTCGCGGGCGATACCTTCCAGGCGAACCTGTCGCGCAAATGGCAGGCGCATTTCGATGGGACGCTGGAGCCGGCCGCGCTGTTCCAGCGCCTTCGCGCGAACAATCCCGCGCCGTTCGCCGGCGTGTTCGCGCAGCACGACTGGGCGGTGGTGAGCGCGTCGCCCGAACGGCTCGTGTCGGTGCGTGGCGACGTGGTCGAAACCCGGCC
This sequence comes from Lysobacter fragariae, assembly GCF_054779775.1. Lineage (NCBI taxonomy): Bacteria > Pseudomonadati > Pseudomonadota > Gammaproteobacteria > Lysobacterales > Lysobacteraceae > Lysobacter > Lysobacter fragariae. The sequence goes on from NZ_BAAGXP010000006.1 coordinate 36,702, forward strand.
CATCGCCGGCACGCGCGCGCGTTTTGCCGGCGACGATGACGCCGCACGCATCCGTGAACTGGTCGGCCATCCGAAGGAACGCGCAGAGCACGTAATGCTGATCGACCTGGAGCGCAACGACCTGGGCCGCGTGTGCACGCCCGGCAGCGTGGAAGTCGACGAGTTGATGACCGTGGAAAGCTACGCCCACGTGCATCACATCGTGAGCAACGTCCGCGGCCGCCTGCGCGACGGCATCACGCCGGGCGAGGTGATCCGTGCCGTGTTCCCGGGCGGAACCATCACCGGATGCCCGAAGGTCCGTTGCATGGAAATCATTGCCGAGCTGGAAGGCGAGGGCCGTGGCGCGTATACCGGCGCGATGGGTTGGCTCAATCGTGATGGCGACATGGACCTCAACATCCTGATCCGCAGCGCGGAACTGGAAGCGGGCAGTGCGGTGAGCACGCTGCGATTCCGCACCGGTGCCGGTATCGTCGCCGACTCCGATCCCCATCGCGAGCTGGAAGAAACCCGCGCCAAGGCCCGCGGCATGCTGCGGGCACTGGGAGTGGACGAATGACCGCGCGCGTCTTCGTCGGTGACACGCGGATCGACGCAGTAGCCGCCGGAGACCGTGGGCTGGCCTACGGCGATGGCCTGTTCGAAACCATGCGCGCCCATCGCGGCGAACTGTCGTGGTGGGAGCAACACTGGGCGCGCCTGCAACGCGGCGCGCTGCGGCTCGCGATCGAGCTCCCCGGCGAAGCGGCCGTCCACGGCGAAGCGCAATCCCTGCTGGACGGCGAAGACGCTGTTCTCAAGCTGATCGTGACCCGCGGCAGTGGCGGCCGCGGATATGCGCCACCAGAGCAGGGCGTGGCGACGTGGGTCCTGTCACGGCATCCGCTTCCGCCGGCGCCGCCCGAGGAGGGCCTGGTCCTGTGCTGGTGCGACACGCGGCTGGCGCTGCAACCCGTGCTGGCGGGGATCAAGCACTGCAACCGCCTGGAACAGGTCCTGGCGCGTGCCGAATGGAACGATCCGGACATCCAGGATGGACTGATGTGCAGCACGGACGGCGACGTTGTCAGCGCGACCTCGGCCAATGTGTTCGTCCTGCGTGAAGGCCAATGGCTGACGCCGCAGGTCGACCGCTGCGGCATTGCCGGCGTCTGCCGCGAATGGGCGCTGGCGACGCTACCGGCCCGCGAGGCGCGACTATCCGTGACCGACGTCGAAACGGCCGACGCGGTTTTCCTGTGCAATGCCGTGCGCGGTATCCTGCCCGTGGCACGGCTGGGCGAGGGCAAGTGGCTTCCTCACCCGCAGGTGTCCGAGCTGCATCGGCGCCTGGCGGCCGCGCATCCTGCCTTCGGGCAGGCCGCACCCGAATAACCGGCTTTCGCCGCCGACGCACCAACCCGGAGACGACGTGAGTCGCAACAGCAAAGGCCGCATTGGCGGTATCGCGCTCTTATTGATCCTGATTGCCGCTGGCGCCGCCGCCGTATGGGCGTGGCAGCGCTACAACGCCTTCGCCTACCAGCCCATGGCTGGCATCGATGCCGGCGAAACGGTCGTTGTCGAGCCCGGCGACTCGCTCCCCATCGTCCTGCGCAAGTTGCGCGCGGCGGGGGTGACCACCGGTGAATCGCTGGAATGGCGCGTGCTCGCGAAACACCTGAGGGCCGCAGGCAAACTGCAGGTCGGCGAATATCCGCTCGACCAGAACCGGACACCGCGCGAACTGATCATTGCAATGCGCGACGGCCGGGTGATCCAGCGCCGCTTCACCATCGTGGAAGGCTGGAACATCCGCGAACTGCGCGCCGCGCTGGCGAAGGCGTCACCGCTGAAGCAGGAAACCGCGAAGATGAGCGATGAAGAGCTCATGGCCGCGCTGGGTCATCCCGGGCAGCATCCGGAAGGCCGATTCCTGCCGGAGACCTACCTCTACACGGGAATGGACAGCGATCGCGACGTGCTTGAACGTGCCTACGCCGCGATGGAGAAAGCGCTCGCGTCGGCTTGGGAAGAGCGCGCGAAGGACGGCGTCCTGAAGTCGCCCGACGAGATGCTCACCCTGGCTTCGATCGTGGAGAAGGAAACCGGCGTCGCCGACGAACGACCGCAGATCGCGGGACTGTTCGAGCGGCGCCTGAAGATCGGCATGCTGCTGCAAACAGACCCTACTGTGATCTACGGAATGGGCTCCAGCTACAACGGCAACATCCGCAAGACCGACCTGCAAACCGATACGCCCTACAACACCTACACGCGTGCTGGACTGCCGCCCACGCCCATCGCGATGGCGGGAACGGGCGCGCTGAACGCCGTCGCCCATCCCGCGTCGGGCGAAGCGCTGTTCTTCGTTGCCGTTGGCGACGGCAGTGGGCGCCATCTGTTCGCGCGCACGCTGGCCGAACACCAGGCCAACATTGGCCGGTACCTGCAAAACTACCGGCGCGGGCAACAATCGCGCGCCGACGACAAGCCGACGGACAAGGCCCCGGTTTCGCAATGACGCTGAGCAGGCATCCACGTTTCGTAACGCTGGAAGGCGGCGAAGGCGCCGGCAAGTCCACTGTGCTTTCGGCGTTGCGCGAGTTCCTCATAGCGCGCGGATTCGAAGTCGTTTCCACGCGCGAACCCGGCGGCACGCCATTGGCCGAACAGATCCGCGGCCTGCTGTTGGACCCGCACCATGAGCCTCCAGCTGCCGAAACGGAACTGCTGCTGATGTTCGCGGCGCGCGCGCAGCACGTGCGCGAAGTGATCCTGCCGGCATTGCAGCGCGGCGCCTGGGTAATCAGCGACCGCTTCACCGATTCCAGCTATGCCTACCAGGGTGGCGGACGCGGATTGGATCCGACCTTCATCGCTGAACTGGAGCGACGCGTGGTCGGCATCGAACCGGCGATGACGCTGCTCCTCGACATCGGCGTCGCGCATGGGCGCGAACGCACGCGCGGGCGCGATCATGCTCCTGGCGGGAATGGCCCGGACCGCATCGAGCGTGAGCGGGACGACTTCTTCGAGAAGGTGCGCGAAGCATTCCTGGCGCGCGCCAGTGCGGAACCCGCGCGGTTCCGCGTGATCGATGCCACGCAGGCGGTCGATGCCGTCGCCGCGCACGCGGTCGCGCACTTGCGCGCGCTGGCGGACGCATGAGCAGCCTTTCATGGCTCCCGTGAGCGAATTCGCGCCCTGGCAACAGCGCATCTACGCGCAGACGGCAGCCGCGCTGGAGGCGGGCAGGCTGGGGCATGCGCAGCTGTTCTGCGGGCCGGTACAACTGGGCAAGCGTGCGGTGGCCAATCGCCTGGCGCGACGGCTGCTGTGCATGGATCGCGTCGCGGGTGAGCCCTGCGGCCATTGCCGGGCCTGCACCTTGATGGACGCCGGTACGCACCCGGATTTCCATGCGGTGTCATTCATACCGAACAAGGAAGGCACGCGGCTGCGGACCGAGATCATCATCGAGCAGATGCGCGACTTGTCCACGGCGTTCACGCTCACGCCGCAGTACGGTGGCGCGCAGATCGCCATCATCGACCCGGCCGAAGCCATCAACCATTCCGCCAGCAACGCGTTGCTGAAGACGCTGGAGGAGCCAGTGCCAGGCCGCTACCTGTGGCTGGTCACGGCACATCCCGCGCGCCTGTCGGCAACCATCCGCAGCCGCTGCCAAAAACTCGAGTTCCGGCTGCCGCCGCAGGATGAATCGCTGGCCTGGATGCGTTTGCGGGGTCACGCGGATGCGGTTGCACGCGAGGCGCTGGACGCCGCGCGCGGACACCCGGGACTGGCAGACGAGTGGTTGCAGGGCAACGGAATGGCCTTGCGCCGCGAGGTCAGCTCGGACCTGGCCAAGGTCGCGCAGGGCACGTTGGCCGCAACCGACGCAGCGCAACGTTGGACAGCGGATGACGACACGGAATTGCGCCTGCGTCATGCCGCCGACATTGCATTGGCCGAGGCTGGCCGCTTGACCGATCCGATGCGAGCGAGCAGTCTGGCGCAGTGGTTCGATCGGGCCAATCGCGTCCGTGAACTGTTGCGGACCACCGTGCGAGCCGATCTGGCCGTCGTTGAATTATTGCTTGCCTGGCGCGGAGCGGGCGGATCGGGAGGACACCGGGGATGAGTGCAATGATGGGGGCTGGCGGTGCCAAGCAGGGCATCCTTTCCCATGCGGTCAAGGACAAGGCGTCGCTGTTCAGTGCGTATATGCCATTCCTCAAGGGCGGTGGCATCTTCATCGCCACGCCGCGCCGCTACTTCCTCGGCGACGAAGTTTTCTTGCTGCTGACGCTGCCTGAATCCACCGAGCGACTGCCCGTCGCCGGCAAGGTCGTGTGGGTCACCCCGCCGGGAGCCCAGGGCAATCGTCCGGCAGGCGTTGGCGTTCAGTTCCCTGACACCGCAGAAGGTGAGGCGGTGAAGAGCAAGATCGAGACGCTGCTGGCTGGCACTCTCACTGCGGAGCGTCCGACGCACACGATGTAACGGTGCCGGGCAGGGCGGAGTGCTTTCCGTTGCCATCCACGAAGCGACATGAAAAAAGCGCCGTTAGCGGCGCTTTTTTCATTGCGGGCAAAGCGAGGTGCCCGCTTAGAGCTGATCCCACCCGGCGCGCGGTGCAAATCGGTCGCCGTGCTTCGCCTGCAGTGCCTTGAGCTTTTCCAGCAGCACTGCCGGACCGGTTTCACGGATGTACTGGATTGGGCCGCCGCGGAACGGCGCAAACCCGGTGCCGAAGATCACGCCCGCATCCAGCAGGTCGGGATCGCTCACCACGCCGTCGTGCAGGCAGGCGACGGCTTCGTTGAGCAGCGGCAGGATCAGGCGGTCTTCCAGATCGGCGGGCGCTTGGTATTCCTTCGGCACTTCGGGCTTCACCGCCTTGCCGTTCTCCCACTTGTACAGGCCCTGGCCGTCCTTCTTGCCGCGTTTGCCGGGCTCGATCTTCCCCGACAGCGCCGCCGGAACATCGATGCCGAGGAACGGCGCGAGCTCGGCCGCCACGCCGGCGCCGACGTCCAGGCCGACGGTGTCGACGAGTTCGATCGGCCCCATCGGCATGCCGAACTTCACCGCCGCCTTGTCGATCACCGCGCCCGGGATGCCTTCGGAATACGCGGTGACCGCTTCCAGCATGTACGGGAACAGCACGCGGTTGACCAGGAAGCCCGGCGTGCCCTTCACGGGCACCGGCAATTTGTCGATCGCCTTGCAGAACGCAGCCAGGCGCTGCTCGGTTTCGGGCGACATGCCGTCGTGGCGGATGATTTCCACCAGCGGCATCAGCGCGACGGGATTGAAGTAGTGCAGGCCCGCGAATTGCGCCGGTCGCGCGATGTGGTCGCGCAGTTCGGTGAGCGGGATCGACGAGGTGTTGGTGGTGAGCAGCGCGTCGGACTTCATGCGCGGCTCGACCGTGGCGTACAACTCGCGCTTGGCTTCGGGGTTCTCGATGATCGCCTCGATGACGAGGTCCGCGCTTGCCGCGCCGTCGCCGGTCAGGTCGCCCTTCAGGCGCGCGGCGACGGTGCCGCGTTTGGCTTCGTCCTTCACTTTCTTCGCGAACAGTTCGCTGCTGCGGGTGAGGGCAGCGTCGATGAAGCGTTGTTCGCGATCATTGAGGGTGACGTCGAAGCCGCGATACGCCGACCACGCAGCGATGTCGCCGCCCATCACGCCAGCGCCCACGACATGGACATGCTTGATGCCGTGATCCTTGCCGCCGGACGCCTTCAGCCGCTCCTGCAGGAAAAAGATGCGCACGAGGTTGCGCGCGGTCGGCGTGCTGGAAAGTTTCACCACCGATTTGCGTTCGGCGCCGAGCAGCGCCTGCACGCCGCCACTGGCACGCTGCCAGGTGCTGATCAACGCGTACGGCGCCGGGTAGTGCTCCTTGCGTGCCTTGCGCGCGACCTGCTTGGCCAGCATCGGCGCCAGCAGCTGCCGTGCCGCCCAGGTGTTGGTCGCCCAGCCCATGAAGCGCTGTTTGAACGGGCGCTGCATGCCTTTGAGGGCGAGCGTGGCGGCGGCGTCGATGAGCGTCGACGGGTCGACGACCTTGTCCACCAGCCCCATCGCACGCGCCGCCGATGCCGACAGCGAGCGGCCGGTCAGCATCAGGTCGAACGCTGCCGGCGCACCGACCAGTCGCGGCAGACGAACGCTGCCGCCCCAGCCGGGGAAGATGCCCAGCTTCACTTCCGGCAGGCCGATGCGGGTGGAGCTGTCGCTGCTCGCCACGCGGTAACGGCAGGCCAGTGCGATTTCGGTCCCGCCGCCCATGCAGAAGCCATGGATCGCGGCGACGGTCGGGCAGGGCAGTTCGGCCAGGCGCTGGAACACCTGCTGGCCACGACGGATGGCGTCGCCCACGGTGCCCTTCGCGTCGAACTCGGCGAATTCCTTGATGTCCGCGCCGGCCACGAAGCCGCTGGTTTTGGCCGAGCGGACGACCAGACCCTTGGGCGGGTCCAGCGCCAATCGCTCCAGCAGGCTGTCCAGCTCGATCAGCACGGCTTGGGCGAAGGTGTTGACCGAGGCCTCCGCCCGGTCGAACGCCAGCACCAGTACGCCGTCTTCGCGCTGTTCGAGTTTCCAATGCTGTAAGCGAAGACCGTCGAGGCCAGCAAACATGCGGCACCATCCTGAATGTTGGGGGGCGGTGCGATCCGCACCAGGGTTGCCAATCGTCCGGAATGGCGGCGAAGGCGCCTATGATCGAGAGCTTGTTTCGACGCCGTCAAACCGTATGGTCAGACCATGACGCCTGGCGCTTGTGGCGTATGGTCCTCGTCCCGATCATGACTGCATGAAACTTTTCCCCGAAAGGGTTGTCCCACGGTTCGGCCCCGCCGAGCTGACAGGAGTGCCGGCGCGGTGATGGCCGAGAATTCGTTGACCCCGGAATCCGACCTGGACCAGGAACTGGTCCGGCGCGTGCAGCGTGGCGACAGTGCCGCGTTCGATGCCCTGGTGCGCAAGTACCAGCATCGGATCGTGGCCCTGATCGGGCGCTACGTCGCCGACTGGAGCGAGTGCCAGGACGTGGCGCAGGAGACGTTCATCCGTGCCTACCGCGCGCTGCCCAATTTCCGGGGCGACTCCCAGTTCTATACGTGGTTGCACCGGATCGCCGTGAACACTGCCAAGAACCACCTCGTCGCTCAGAACCGCCGTCCGCCCACGGACGACGTCGATGCCGCCGACGCGGAGCAGTACGACACCGGCACGCGCCTGCGCGATACCGCCACGCCGGAGCACGAATTGCTGCGCCAGGAAATCGAACTTACGGTGATGAGGGTTGTCGAACAGCTGCCGGAAGAGCTGCGCACGGCCATCAGCCTGCGTGAAGTCGACGGCCTGAGTTACGAGGAGATCGCCGCCAGGATGGATTGCCCGATCGGAACGGTGCGTTCGCGCATCTTCCGCGCACGTGAGGCAATCGATGCCGAACTGCGACCTTTGCTGGACCACGATGCCAACCTCCGGGAGCGTGCCCACCGATGACTTCCAACCATCACCAGTCCAAGCATCACCAAATCGGACCGCGCGACGAGCGCGAATCGCTCAGTGCGCTGTTCGACGGCGAATTGCCGCGCGACGCCGCACGCTTCGCGCTCAAGCGCCTGGACCACGATGCCGGATGGCGCGACAGCTGCGGTCGCTGGCAACTCATCGGCGACGCGATGCGTGGCCAGGCCACCGCGGCCGCACCTGCCGATTTCGCGGCGGGCGTGATGCGCAAGCTGGTTGCGGAAGGGCAGGTCGCTGCTGCGCCGCAGGAAGCTTCCGCGCTGGCGGGCGCGAACGTCGCCGTGCAGCCAGGTGGCGGTTCGCGTCGCTGGATCGGCGGCGCAGCGCTGGCGGCATCGGTGGCTTTTGTCGCGGTGCTGGCGGTGCGGCCGTTCTCGCAGTCGTCCGTGACTGATCCGACACTACAGGTGGCGGCACAGGTAGCGCCGGCATCGGACGCTTCGAAGTCGGTTGCCGCTGCGGTTTCCGCGGCTGATTCTGCCACGCAGGCATCGGGCACGCCTGAGGTCCGTTCGATCGCTGCAGTGGATACCCAGCGGGATAGGCGTAATCGCACGCTTCGCACGGCTCCGCGCGCCGCTGGTGGCGATTCGCGGCCCACCGAATCGGTGACGAGTGTCGACGCTGCCGCGACGATCGCCGTCGCGCCGTCGCACAAGCCTTTCCACCCACCGACCGACGAAATCACCACGCGTCCGTGGCCGCGTGCCGTGCTGCCTGATTCCGCATCCGGTGCGTTCACCGCCAGCTTCGGCACGGCACCGTCGTTCTATCCCTTCGAGCCACGCGTTCCGTCCGAGCCCGCTCCGCCGGCGCAGGACGAACCGCATCGCTGAACACACCTTTCGCGGGCCAGGCCAACACCGGCCCGCCGTCGTCCTCTCCCTCGCTGCACCAACAGAAAACCAAGCCATGAACCGACCGCTCCGCTCCCTGGCCGTGCTCGGCGTCCTTGCCATGCCCGTTGCCTGCACCGCACAACCGCCCGCCAACGGCGTCGCGACCACCACGCCTGTCACTGTCGCGACCGCGCAGGTCGCGGCGCCGGCGGCCCCGATTGTTTCCGGGCTTCCCGATTTCACCGGACTGGTGCAGCACGTCGGGCCGTCCGTGGTGAACGTCAGCGCCGAGGCCTCCCCGCAGCAGGCCACCCGTGGCCAGGGCGGCCCGGGCGCGCAGGACATCCCGGAAATCTTCCGTCGCATGCTGCCGCCGGGCATGTTCGAGGACCCTGAGGGTCCGGACTCTGATGGCCCAGGTTCCCCGGTTCCGCAGGGGCCGCGTGGCGTGTCGATGGGTACCGGCTTCCTGATTTCCGCCGATGGCTACGTGCTGACCAACCACCATGTGGTCGAAGGCGCGGACAAGGTCACGGTCAAGCTGTCCGACCGCCGCGAGTTCAAGGCGAAGGTGGTCGGCAGCGACCAGCAGTCCGACGTCGCCCTGCTCAAGATCGAAGGCAGCAACCTGCCGGCGCTGCGCATCGGCGATTCGGCGCACCTCAAGCCGGGCCAGTGGGTGGTCGCGATCGGCTCGCCGTTCGGCCTGGACCAGTCGGTCACGGCGGGCATCGTGAGCGCCGTGGGGCGCGCCAATCCCTACGCCGACCAGCGCTACGTGCCCTTCATCCAGACCGACGTCGCGATCAATCGCGGCAATTCCGGCGGCCCGCTGCTCAACACCTCGGGCGAGGTCGTCGGCATCAATTCGCAGATCTTCAGCAATTCCGGCGGCTACATGGGCGTGAGCTTCGCCATTCCCATCGACGTTGCCATGAACGCCGTCGACCAGATCAAGAAGACCGGCAAGGTCAGCCGCGGCCAGCTCGGCGTGCAGGTGCAGGCGATTTCCGCCGAAGACGCCCGTGGCCTTGGTCTGCCCGACGCCAGCGGCGCGCTGGTGTCGGTCGTGGCGCCGGGTAGTGCGGCGGGCAAGGCCGGCGTCGAGCGCATGGACGTGATCCGTGCGGTCAACGGTCGCGCAGTCAACGTCTCCAGCGACCTGCCGCCGCTGATCGGTGGCCTGGCGCCGGGCTCCAAGGTGCGGCTCAGCGTCCTGCGCGAAGGCAAGCCGCGCGAGATAGACGTCGTGCTGGACACGCTGAACGAAGCGTTTGCGGGTGGCGCCAGCGATGCCCCCGGCCCGGACGAGCAGGGCGGGCCGGCCGCCACCGGTCGCGGCAACCCGCTGGGGCTGGTCGGGCAGGACCTGACCTCCGCCGAACGCCAGCAGCTCGGCCTGCAATCCAGCGAGGGCGTGCGCCTGGCAAAGGTGGGCGACATCGGTGCCGACGCCGGCCTGCAGCCGGGCGACGTGGTGCTGTCGGTTGGCCGCCGCAGCGTGGGCAGTGCTTCGGCGCTGGATCGTGAGCTGGGCGGTGTGAAGCAAGGCCAGACGGTGATGCTGCTGGTGCGTCGTGGTGCTGCGACCCAGTTCGTGGCGGTGACGGCGGGCTGACCAGCCGTTGACGGCTTGGCGCCCGGCGTTCCACCAGAATCAGGGCGCGCGGGTGTGGGGTCGGGATTCGGTGCCTACGCCGGGGCAGGCACGATGCCGTGTGCGATAATCGCCCGTTAACTTTTCGCAAGACGGCACGACGCCGCCCCCATGCATCTGATTCGCAACTTCTCCATCATCGCCCACGTCGACCACGGCAAGTCGACGCTGGCTGACCGCATCATCCAGCTCTGCGGCGGCCTCGAAGCCCGCGAGATGGAAGCGCAGGTCCTCGACTCCAACCCGATCGAGCGCGAGCGCGGCATCACCATCAAGGCCCAGTCCGTCTCGCTGCCGTACAAGGCGAAGGACGGCAACACCTATCAGCTCAACTTCATCGACACGCCCGGCCACGTCGACTTCAGCTACGAAGTCAGCCGTTCGCTCGCCGCCTGCGAGGGCGCGCTGCTGGTCGTCGATGCGGCGCAGGGCGTTGAAGCCCAGTCCGTCGCTAACTGCTACACCGCGGTGGAGCAGGGGCTGGAAGTCGTCCCCGTCCTCAACAAGATCGACCTGCCGACGGCCGACGTCGACCGCGCCAAGGCTGAGATCGAGGCCGTGATCGGCATCGACGCCGAAGATGCCGTCGCGATCAGCGCCAAGACCGGCCTCAACGTTGATCTGGTGCTGGAAGCCATCGTCCAGCGCATCCCGCCGCCGAAGCCGCGCGATACCGACAAGCTGCAGGCGCTGATCATCGACTCGTGGTTCGACAACTACCTGGGCGTGGTGTCGCTGGTGCGTGTGATGCAGGGCGAGATCACCCCGGGCACCAAGATCCTGGTGATGTCGACCGGACGCACGCACTTGGTCGACAAGGTCGGCGTGTTCACGCCCAAGCGCAAGGACCTGCCCAAGCTCGGTGCCGGCGAAGTGGGCTGGATCAACGCGTCGATCAAGGACGTCCATGGCGCCCCCGTCGGCGACACGCTGACGCTGGCGAGCGACCCGGCGCCCAAGCCGCTGCCGGGCTTCCAGGAAATGCAGCCTCGCGTGTTCGCCGGCCTGTTCCCGGTCGACGCCGAGGACTATCCCGCGTTGCGTGAAGCGTTGGAAAAGCTGCGGCTCAACGACGCCGCGCTGCGCTTCGAGCCGGAAAGTTCGGAGGCGATGGGCTTCGGGTTCCGCTGCGGCTTCCTCGGCATGCTGCACATGGAAATCGTGCAGGAGCGCCTGGAGCGCGAATACAACCTCAACCTGATCAGCACCGCTCCGACGGTGGTCTACGAAGTCCTCAAGACCGACGGCACGGTGTTGCCGATGGACAACCCGGCCAAGCTGCCGCCGGTGAACATGGTCGAGGAAGTCCGCGAGCCGATCATCCGCGCCAACATCCTCACGCCACCGGACTACATCGGCAACGTGATCAAGCTGTGCGAAGAGAAGCGCGGCGTGCAGATCGGCATCCAGTACATGGCCAGCCAGGTGCAGATCAGCTACGAGCTGCCGATGGCGGAAGTCGTGCTGGATTTCTTCGACAAGCTCAAGTCGGTGAGTCGCGGCTATGCATCGCTCGATTACCACTTCCTGCGCTTCGAGGCTGGTCCGTTCGTGCGCGTGGACACGCTGATCAACGGCGACAAGGTCGACGCGCTGAGCATCATCGTCCACCGCAGCCACGCCGACCGCCGCGGTCGCGAGCTGTGCGAGAAGATGAAGGACCTGATTCCGCGCCAGATGTTCGATGTGGCGATCCAGGCGGCTGTCGGCTCGCAGATCATCGCGCGCAGCACGGTCAAGGCGATGCGCAAGAACGTGCTGGCCAAGTGCTACGGCGGCGACATCAGCCGTAAGAAGAAGCTCCTCGAGAAGCAGAAAGAGGGCAAGAAGCGGATGAAGCAGGTGGGTCGCGTGGAAATCCCGCAGGAGGCCTTCCTGGCGGTGTTGCAGGTGGACAGCAAGTAATACCGTCGTGGCCCGGCGAGGGTAGGGTCGCCATACGAAGTGGGGAACTGTTTGCCGAAGTCGTAGGTCCGTAGCTACGCTCTGGGTGGCAAGCTCGCCAAGCCGGCCTCCAGTGCGGACGCGTCGGCCGTAGTTCCACTCCGATCGTCCAGCCCGCCCAGCCGGAATGCCGGCCGTCACTCCAATCAGGTTCCAAAGGAACACGCATGATCTGGTTCGAAACCATCCTGGTCGTCCTCACCCTCTTCACCGGCCTGGTCTGGCTGCTGGACAAGCTGTTCCTGGCCAAGCGCCGCGCCGCGAGCGCCGGCCTGCTGGACGAGGGCAAGGAGCCGGTGGTCGTCGACTACTCCAAGGCTTTCTTCCCGGTGCTGGCGATCGTGTTGATCCTGCGCAGCTTCGTGGCCGAGCCGTTCCGGATTCCGTCCAACTCGATGATGCCGACGTTGCTGACGGGCGACTTCATCCTGGTCAACAAGTTCTCCTACGGTCTGCGTCTGCCGATCACCAACAAGAAGTTCCTGTCGGTTGGCGAGCCCGAACGCGGCGACGTGGTGGTCTTCCACTTCCCCGGTTTCACTCCCAACGACCCGAACAAGGGCGTCGACTACATCAAGCGCATCGTCGGACTGCCCGGTGATCGGGTCGGTTACCACAACAACCAGGTGACGGTGAACGATAAGGTCGTCGCCTACGAGCAGCTGGGCACGTACACCGGCCGCGGCAAGGGCTCGGAGATGACCGGGGCGATGGAATTGCGTGAGAATCTGCCCGGGCGACCGCATTCCGTCCTGGAAACCTCGGCTTCCTCGTTCATCAATCAGGGGGAAGGTGACTGGGAAGTCCCGCCGGGGCACTATTTCGTGATGGGTGACAACCGCGACAACAGCGAAGACAGTAGATTCTGGGGGTTCCTGCCCGAGAGCGAGTTGCGGGGCAGGGCGTTCCTGATCTGGATGAGCTGGGATGGTGGGCTCGAGTACCAGCGGATCGGCACCAAAATCCGTTGAATTTACAGTTCCGAACAATGGGGAGAAGTCGGATGAAGCGTACGCAGAGCGGCATGACCCTGATCGGGTTCGTCATCGTAATGGCGGTGGGCGGCGTGTTTGTCTACGTCGGCATGCAGTTGTTCCCGATGTACAACGAGTTCTTCTCGGTGAAGAAGGCGATGGCCAGTCTCTCCAATGAGGCGGGCATTGCCAACGACAACCCGAGCTCGATCGAGAACAAGTTCTTCAAGCGCCTGTACATCAGCTATTCGGAGAACGTCAAGCACCCGAACGTGAAGATCGTACGCAAGGAAGCCGGCTGGTTGATGACGGTGGACTACGAGGTCCGCCGTCACGTGATCGCCAACCTTGATGTCGTTGGCAAGTTCCACGCCGAGCAGTTGCTGGCTCGCAAGCCGGGCGAGTGATTGAACAACCGCATCGGTTACCGGTTCGCGCAGTCGGGCCTGCTGGAACAGGCCCTGACCCATCGCAGTGCCGGGGCACCCCACAACGAACGACTTGAGTTCCTCGGCGACGCGCTGGTCAACCTGATCGTCGCCGAGGCGCTTTACTCACGATGGCCGCAGGTGGACGAGGGTGCATTGACACGGGCGCGTGCCGAGCTGGTACGCGAGTCCGCGCTGGCTCCCATCGCCAGGACCCTCGAGCTGGGCGGCATGCTCACTCTCGGGCCAGGCGAAATGAAATCCGGCGGCCATCGCCGTGATTCGATCCTCGCCGATGCGCTGGAAGCCCTGGTGGCAGCGATCTACCTCGATTCCGATTTCAATACCTGCCGCGAGGCGGTGCTGCCCTGGTTCGAGCCCGCCATGGCCGCGCTGCCGCCGCCGCACAAGGTCGGCAAGGACGCCAAGACCCGCCTGCAGGAATGGCTGCAAGGCAAGCAGAAGCCGCTCCCAGCGTATGCACTCCTGGCGGAGTCGGGCGAGGAGCACGCGAAGACCTTCCAGGTCAGCTGCACGCTGGCGCAGCCGGCGCTGGTCGCGCAAGGCGAGGGGAGTTCGCGCCGTGCCGCGGAGCAGGCGGCTGCGGAAGCCGCTTTGCTTGAGCTGGGCGTAGCCTGACCTCAGCCTCGGCAGTTGCCTCCAGCGAGTTCGCCAAGGCGGCTCCCGATTGAACCGCGCGGCACCAATCGCCGGTTTGCCCTCACACGCCACCGGGCGGACAATCCACAGATGACAGATTCCCACCATCACGCCGGCCACGTCGCCGTCATCGGCCGTCCCAACGTCGGCAAGTCCACCCTGGTCAATGCACTGGTAGGGGCCAAGGTCAGCATCGTCTCGCCGCGGCCGCAGACCACCCGGCATCGGCTGCTGGGCATCGCCACCTTCCCCGAAGGCCAGCTGCTGTTGGTCGACACCCCCGGCATCCACCGTGAGCAGAAGCGGGCGATGAACCGGATGATGAATCGTGCCGCGCGTGGCGCCGTGGAAGGCGTGGACGTGGCACTGCTGGTAGTGCGGGCCGGGCAGTGGGACGACGAAGACACCCTTGCCTACGACGCCCTGCGCGACGCCGGAATGCCAGTGGTGCTCGTGGTCAACCAGGTCGATCGCGTCACCGACAAGACCAAGCTGCTGCCCTACCTGGCCAAGGTCAGCGAAGGTCGCTCGTTTGCCGGCGTGCATCCGATCTCCGCGCTCAAGCGCAGCGGCCTGGAAGCGCTGGTCAAGACGGTGCTCTCGCAGCTGCCCGAACAACCGCCGCTGTACGGCGAGGACGAGATCACCGACAAGAGCCAGCGGTTCCTCGCCGGCGAACTGGTGCGCGAGCAGCTGATGCGCCAGCTGGGCGAGGAGCTGCCGTATGCCACGACGGTGGAAATCGAACGTTTCGTCGAAGAGCCTTCGCCGAAGTCCGGCGTCATGCTGCGCATCGGTGCGGTGATCTGGGTAGAGCGCGAAGGGCAGAAGCTGATCGTGATCGGCAAGGGCGGCGAGCGCCTGCGCGAGATCGGCACGAAGTCGCGCCTGCAGATGGAACGGCTGTTTGGCGCCAAGGTCTTCCTGGAAACCTGGGTCCGCGTGCGCGAGGGCTGGTCGGACGATGAGGCGGCGCTGCGCGCGTTCGGTTATCACGACTGAAGGGAACGTTAGTCAGGTCGCTGAGCGTCCGGGCGTGACAACGATGGCATTGTAGGGCCCGCTGTCGCGCCCGTTGGCCGCAAGGATGGCGTCGACGACGTGGTGAGCTTCGTTGTCCCATGTCGGGATGATGGTTCACTGTCTGCACGGACGATTGTCCTTTCCTGAGCCCGATGCGCCTCACCGCCGAACCTGCCTTCGTCCTCCACACCCGACCCTGGCGCGAGAGCAGCCTGCTGGTCGAAGTGTTGAGCGTCGGACAAGGCCGACTTGGACTGGTGGCGCGCGGCGTCCAGGGGCCGAAGCGCCAGACGCTGCGTGCTGCCCTGCAGCCGCTGCAATACATCCGGTTCGATGCCGTGCAGCGTGGCGAATTGGCGACGCTCTCTGCTGCGGAAGCCCTGGACGCCGCACCACGGCTGGCGGGGGACGCGCTGCTTGCCGGCTTCTATCTCAATGAACTCACGCTGCGGCTGGCCCCGCGCGGCGATGCGCAACCAGAACTTTTCGAGTCGTACCGGCTGGCGCGGGCGCGCCTTGGCGCTGGCGAATCGCTGGCGTGGACGTTGCGGCGTTTCGAGCGCGAATTGCTCGATGCGCTGGGTTTCGGGTTCGAATGGAGTCTGGACGGCGACGGCTTGGCGATCGACCCGGCCGCGCGTTACCGGCTCGATCCCGAATACGGACCACGGCGGCTGCTGAGCGATCGCGGCCACGAAGACCGCCGCAGTGCTGCGACCGGTCGCGCCCTGCTCGCCGTGGCGCGTGATGTGCTGCCGGACGAAGAGGACCTCGCCAGCCTGCGCAGGCCGATGCGCGAAGTGCTGTTGCATCACCTCGGCGGACGCGGCTTGAAGTCCTGGGAAATGCTGGGCGAACTCGCGCGGGTCGTGGTGCCGGGAGCGCGCGGGCCAGAACCCGGGTCTGACCTGGACTCCGGGCGCTGACGCACCAGGCGCGTCCCTGTCCGACTTACGTGCGCGCCTCGCAGGTGGCCCGCGCCACCAATTCGAACTCGTGCAGCAACGTCGCCGACTGCGGATCCCGCTGCAGCGACACCACCGTTGCGCCCAATCGTGCCGCACCCACGAAGCCGCAGCTCGCGCGCAGGCGATGCAGCTCGGAATCCAGCGCATCGTGCTCTGCATTGCGCGCGGCATCGGCTACGCGCACATGCACTTGCGGCAATTCGTCCAGGAACAATCCACGCAGCGCGGCGATGTGTTCGCGGTTGCCATTGAGCGCGCGCGCGGCGCTTTCGTCGTCCCACAGGGGCAGCGTATCGGCGGTACCCGTGGACGCGTCCGGCGTTACGTCGGCTTCGATGCCGAGCGAGCGTCGAAGCGTGGATTGCACCACCGTCGTCGGCAGCGGCTTCACCATCACCTGCGAAAAGCCTGCAGCAAGCAGGATCCTGCGGGTGTCCGGATCATCGTCGGCGGTGTGCGCCAGTGCCAGCGTATCGGGATGGTGCGGACGCAGGCGCGCGAGCAGAGCCGCGCCGGAACCGTCCGGCAGGTTGGCGTCGAACAGCCATGCGTCGTAGTGCTGCGTGGAGCCCAGCGCATAGGCTGCCGTGACACTGTCGGCAACGTCCACCACCGCCGGCAGGTCCTGCAGCGCCGCGGTGAGGAAGGTGCGGCTGATGGGGTCGTCCTCGACCAGCAGGACTCTCGGCAACGCGTATGTCATGGATTCAGCGGTCCTGTCGGTATCCTTGTCCGATGATCGCGATGTTACGTCCCTTGGCCTGCCTGTTCCTCGTTGCCTGCATAGGTGGCGTTCAGGCGCGCACGGTGAACGCGCGCATCGTGAAGATCACCACCGCCGTTGCCGCGCTCGAAGGCGTCCGCGTGCGCCTGGACTGGCCCGATGGCGCCGACAGCGGCACGCTGCGGCTGCAGGCGGCGAAGGTCGACGCTCCCGACCTGGGCTATCGCTTCCGCGACCTGGACTGGCGTTGCGCCCTGCAACGCGACGGCCAGGGCGGCTGGCGCTGCGAGGGCGCGATCACGAACGGTGCAGCGCGTGGCCAATCCCTGCAGCTCTCGCTGGCGTTGGGTGTCGCCAGTACCGACGCACGACTGTCGCGCAACGGCAGCGCATTGGCCCTGCATCGCGACGTCGCCACGCCCGACGCGACCCACATCGACCTCACCCGCGTTCCGCTGGCGTGGGCGCAGGCCCTGATGTCGAAGGCGTGGCCGGACGGCCGCGTAACTGCAGGCACGCTGGATGGCGCCCTCGCCATTTCCGCACCTGCCGGCAAACCGCTGCGTATCACCGGCCCGCTCAGCGTGCATGGCGGCGCATTCGACACCCCTGACGGGACCACCGCCGCGGAAAACCTTGGCGCGAAGCTCGCGCTGGACATGTCCTTCGCCGATCGCGACCAGATCACTATCGACGGCCAGTTGCTGGGCGGCGAGCTGCTGTTCGGCAGCGCCTACATCGCACTCCAGCAACGCCCGGTCGGCCTGCGCGTGGAAGCCTCGCAGCAGGCCGGACAGGGCTGGCATTTCCCACGCATCCAGTGGCGCGACAACGGCATCCTGCAGGCCGATGGCACCGCGGCACTGGGCGAAGACGGCAGCTTCCGCAACCTCGACCTGCGCCTTGTCAGCCCTGACCTGATACCGCTGCGTGATACCTATCTCTCCGGTTGGATGGGGCTGGCGGGCGTCTCCGACCTGCAGCTCAGCGGCGCTGCCGATGCGCGCCTGCAACTGGTCGACGGCGCGATGCACGATGTCGATGTCGCGCTCCACCAGGCCACCATCGACGATCCGCAGCAGCGTTTCGGCTTCGACCGGCTCGATGGCGACCTGCGCTTCTCCGCTGCGGCGTCCGTGACATCTCAACTGCAATGGCAGGGTGGCGAGCTCTACGGGCTGGCGTTCGGTGCCGCGCAGGTGCCGTTGGAGAGCCACGACGGCGACCTGCGCATCGTGCAACCGGTGTCGGTGCCGATGCTGGGTGGCCAGATGCGCTTCGATCACCTGACTCTGCGCCCGCCGACCGATGGTCAGGGACTGGACGTGCGCTTCGGCCTGTCGCTGCAGCAGCTCGACGTCGGTCAGCTCGCCACGGCGCTGCACTGGCCTGCCTTCACCGGCACGCTGACGGGCGAGATTCCACAGGCGCACTACGCGGCCGAACGACTGGACTTCGACGGCGGGCTGGGCATGCAGCTGTTTGGCGGCGAGGTGGCGGTGTCGAATCTCTCGATGGAGCGACCGTTTGGCGTCGCACCGACGCTGTCGGCGGACGTCGCGATGGATGACCTCGACCTCGAAGCGCTGACCGGCGTGTTCGGCTTCGGCAGCATCACCGGAAGGTTGGATGGCCGCATGGACGGCCTGCGCATGGTGGACTGGCAGGCCGGCGCATTTGATGCCGAACTGCACACCGACCGCGCCGCCGCCCGCCGCCACCACACCCGCCAGCGCATCAGCCAGCGCGCGGTCCAGGACCTGTCGAGCGTGGGCGACGCGTCCTTCATGACCAGCCTGCAATCCCGGCTGATCGGGCTCTTCGATGATTTCGGCTATCGCCGCATCGGCATCGCCTGCATGCTGGCGGACGATGTCTGCCGCATGGACGGCCTCGGTTCAGCGGGCCAAGGATTTATTATCGTCGAAGGATCGGGCGTGCCCCGACTGAGCGTGGTCGGATTCAACCGAAGGGTCGATTGGCCGACCCTCGTCGAGCGCCTGGGTGCGATCGGCAAGGGCGAGGTGGCACCGGTGGTTGAGTAGCGTCCATAGTGCGACAGGTACGGGAATTCTGGTTTCACTGTTTTTGTTGGCGGGCCTGGGCCCGCCCTACGGGAGAAGAGCGATGCGTCGTCTGTTGGGAATTCCGGTTGCCGCCGTGGCGCTTACGGCCTGCGTGACCATCAATGTGTACTTCCCGGCCGCCGAGGCCAAGGAAGCGGCGAAGGAATTCGTCGAGAAGGTCATCGGTGACGAGGCCGACAAGGTGAACGTCAAGCCCGAACCAAAGTCCGACGGCAGCGGTGGCATGGCGCTGCAGGCGCCGGCCACGCGCGAATCCGTCCAGCAGATGCTGGCCCGCGTGGACCTGCTCAGCGTGGTCGGCATCGGCACTGCGCACGCGCAGGGCCAGCCCGACATCACCATCAAGACCCCGGCGATCCAGGCGATCCAGGGCCGCATGGCCTCGCGCTTCGATTCGCAGCTGCGTGCGGGTTTCGACGCCGGTGCGCTTGGATTTGCCGGCGACGGCACGATCGTCGTGCGCGATGCCGCCAAGCTGGCGCTCAAGGATCGGGTCGCGGTCAACCAGGCGGTCGCCGACGACAACCGCGACCGCAAGGCGGTGTATCGCGAAGTGGCGGTCGCCAACGGGCATCCGGAGTGGGAGAGCCAGATCCGTGACGTGTTCGCGAAGCAGTGGATTGCCAGCGCGCGGTCGGGCTGGTGGTACCAGAGCGCCGGGGCGTGGAAGCAGAAGTGATTTCGCCAAGGGCGAAATATTCCTGACCATAGTTGAGGTCTGCGAATCTGGAGGCCCACTTTGGTGGGCCTTCTGCTTGTTTGGCCCGACCGTCCATCGGCGGGATCGCCGACGGGGCCGAGCAGGTGCGTAGGCGGTTGATTCGCTGTGAGCGAGCCGGGCAGCCACCGGCTTGCGTGGCGAAGCGACCGGGATGGGCCTGCCGGGTGTCCAAGGCCGCCGGCGCGGCATCTGGCTCGCAGCGACGTGTGATTGGTCGCGGGCCTCTGCGACAATACCCGGCCCGGAAATACAGAAATTCCCAGTGGCCCGCATTGATCAGACGCCCTTTGAAGTAGCAATCACCGGCCTCACCCACGACGGCCGCGGCGTCGCCCGGCGCGATGGCGAAGGCGGCAAGGTGACCTTCGTCGCCGGAGCCTTGCCGGGCGAGCGGGTGATGGCGAAGCAGACCTCGCGTTCGCGCCATTTCGACGAGGCGATGACGGTTGAAGTCCTGGAGGCGTCCGAGGATCGCGTGCAACCCAAGTGCCCGCACTTCGGTACCTGCGGCGGCTGCGCCCTGCAGCACCTGGCCGAGGACAAGCAGATCCTGTCCAAGCAGCGCGTGCTGCTGGAAAACCTGGAACGCATCGGCCACGTCGTGCCCGAGCGCGTGCTGCCGCCGCTCACCGACGCGCAGTGGGGTTATCGGCGCAAGGGTCGCTTCTCCGTGCGCCGCGTCGAGAAGAAAGATAAGACGCTGGTCGGATTCCGCGAGAACGATCCACGCTTCGTCGCCGAACTCTCCCGTTGCGAAACCGTGATCCCGCAGATCGGCGAAAAGATCGGCGCGCTCGCGGCGCTGGTCGATGGCATGCAGGCACGCCGCGACATTCCGCAGATCGAATTCATCGCCGGCGATGCCGTGACCGATGCGGGCGACGGAAATTTCGGTGGCGTCGCGCTGACTTTCCGCCACCTGACGCCCCTGTCGGACGCCGACCAGGCTGCGTTGGTGGCATTCGGCAAGGCGCAGGGCTTCGCGATCTTCCTCCAGCCCGGTGGCGTGGACAGCGTGCATCCGCTGTGGCCGGCCGACCCGCGCCTCGCATTCAAACTGCCGGACTGGAATCTCGAATTCGTGTTCCGTCCGCTCGATTTCATCCAGGTCAATGCGGGCCTCAACGGCCGCATGATCCAGTCCGCGCTGGATCTGCTGGATCCGCAGCCGGAAGACCGCGTGCTGGACCTGTTCTGCGGGCTGGGCAACTTCACCCTGCCGCTCGCGCGCCGCGTGCGTGAAGTCGTCGGCGTGGAAGGCGAGGCCGGCCTGGTGCGCCGCGCGCGTGAGAACGCCGCGCACAACGGCATCGGCAATGCGGAGTTCCATGCCGCCGACCTGGGCAAGGATCTCAGCGACCACACCTGGATGCGCGAAGGCTTCGACCGACTGCTGCTCGACCCGCCGCGATCGGGCGCGGACTTCGTGCTGACGCAGCTCAAGCTCAAACAGTTCAAGCGGATCGTCTATGTCAGCTGCCATCCCGGTTCGCTGGCGCGCGATGCCGGTTACCTGGTCAACGAAAAGGGCTGGAAGCTGCGCGCGGCAGGGGTGATGGACATGTTCCCGCATACCGCGCATGTCGAATCGATCGCGATGTTCGAGCCCCGCTGATTCGATTTTCTCTCTCCCTTTCGCGCAGCGAAGGGGAGGGCCGGGGTGGGGTGCTTGTGTTCTTGCTTCTGGTCTTCACTCAGGGCGACAGAAAAAGCACCCCTCCCCAACCCTCCCCTTCGCTTCGCGAAAGGGAGGGAGTAACACAGCACACGCCGGGTAGGCCACGGGGACAAACATGGGCATCGAAATCGAACGCAAATTCCTCGTCACCGACGACAGCTGGCGCGCCATGGCGCACAAGGTCGTGCCGATGGCGCAGGGCTATCTCAACGATCTCGCGGCCATGGACACGCAGTTGAAGGGCAGCGGCGCGATGAAGGCCTCGGTGCGCGTGCGCATCCAGGGCGACGAGGCCTACCTCAACCTCAAGTCGCGTGAGCTGGGACACACCCGGCACGAGTTCGACTATCCCATCCCGGTGGACGACGCCCGCGGCCTGCTGGCGCTGAGCGTGGGCGGACTGGTCGACAAGAAGCGGCATTACGTCGACTTCGGCGGCTACCTGTGGGAAGTCGACGAGTTCCTGGGCGACAACGCCGGGCTGGTCGTGGCCGAAATCGAGCTGCCCAGTGCCGATGCCGCCTTCGCGAAACCTGCCTGGGCCGGCCGTGAAGTCACCGACAGCTCGCGCTACTACAATCTGGCCCTGGCCTCGCGCCCGTACTCGCAGTGGAGTGCGGCCGAGCGCGACGGCACCGCGCCCTGACGGCGCGCGCAAAACGGAGATCATCCACCATGCTTGTCATCGGCGTCGCCGGTACCGAACTCACTTCCCAGGAACGCGACTGGCTGCAGCACGACGCCTGCGCCGGCGTAATCCTGTTCTCCCGCAACTTCGCCTCGAAGGCGCAGGTGGCCGAACTGTCGCAGGCGATCCGCGAAGCCTCCCGGATTCCGCAGCTGGTCTGCGTCGACCAGGAAGGCGGTCGCGTGCAGCGTTTCCGCGAGGGTTACAGCGCGTTGCCGCCGCTGGAGAACTTCGGCCGCCTGTACGCACAGGACGCGGCCGCCGCGTTGCGCATGGCCGAGGAACACGCCTGGCTGATGGCGAGTGAAGTCCGCGCGACCGGCGTCGATCTCAGCTTCGCACCGGTAGTCGACCTGGGCCGCGGCAATCGCGCCATCGGCAATCGTGCGTTTTCGGAAGATCCCGCGATCGTCGCCGAGTTCACCCGCGCCTACGTGCGTGGCATGCACGCTGCAGGCATGGGCGCGACGCTGAAGCATTTCCCGGGGCATGGTTCCGTGCTGGAAGACACGCACTTCGACGATGCCGTCGATCCGCGTCCGCTCGAGGAGATCCGCGCGCTGGACCTGGTGCCCTTCGTCGCCGGCATCGAGGCCAAGGCCGACGCGGTGATGATGGCGCACGTGGTGTATCCGGCCGTCGCTCCGGAGCCGGCGGGTTACTCGAAGGTATGGATTGAGGACATCCTGAGGAAAGAGATGGGCTTCCGCGGCGTGGTCTTCAGCGACGACATCGGCATGGCCGCGGCGTTCTCCGCTGGCGGCATCAAACAGCGCGTCGACCTGCACCTGGATGCGGGTTGCGACGTCGTGCTGGTGTGCCATCCGGAGCTGGTCGAGGAATCGCTCGAAGCGATCAAGGACCGCAAGCTCAACACGATGGCGCTGGCGGGGCTGATCGGCCGTGGCGCGATGGGGTGGGACGGTCTGCTGGCCGACGCCCGTTACGGCGAAGCACGCGGTCGCCAGGAAGGACTCGCCTGATGTCGGCCGCGGATCAATCGCCTCCGCACGACCTGCAGGCCGCGCTGGCCAACAGCGACGTCATCCATGACCGCGTCACCCTGGAAGCCGCGATCGCGCGCATGGCCGCGGCGATCCAGGCGGATTTCGTCGGCAGCGTGCCGTTGTTCATCACCGTTATGCACGGCGGCCTGCCGTTCGCGGGACAGCTCGCGCTGGAACTGGGCGCGCTGGGACAGGACCTCGAATTCGAATACCTGCACGCCACGCGCTACCGCGGTGCGACGTCCGGCGGCGAACTGACGTGGAAACATCGACCGGTTACGTCGTTGCAGGGGCGCCGCGTGCTGCTGGTCGACGACATCGTCGATGAGGGCCACACGCTCGCCGCGATCCGTGACTGGTGCCGCGCCGAGGGCGCCGGCGACATCCGCATTGCCGCACTGGCGGTGAAGCGGCACGACCGCTGCGTGCCCGGGCTGCATGCGGATTATTTCGGCGTCGATGTGCCGGACCGCTACGTCTACGGTTACGGCATGGACTACCACGAACAGGGCCGCAGCCTGCCGGCGATCTACGCGCTGAAAGACTGATTTTTCGAACCGTCGTGTCCTTCTGCCACCCGGCCGCGGGCGGCAAGGCGATACGCCGGGGCAACACCCAACGGCGACCGTGGCGCCAGCCCAGTTCGCCCTCGCGAGGCTCACCATGACCACCTCCATCGAACTAGCCATCATCGGCGGCACCGGCCTGTACAAGCTGGCCGAGCTGCAGGACGTCGAAGAACACCAGCCGCCGACGCACTACGGCGCATTGTCCGGTCCGGTGCGCGTGGGCACGTTCCGCGGGCATCGCGTGGCGTTCCTTGCGCGGCATGGCGAAGGCCATTCACTGCCGCCGCACCTGGTCAACTACCGCGCCAACCTCGCGGCATTGAAGGCGCTGGGCGTCACGCGCGTGCTGGCACTCAACACCGTCGGCGGCATCACCGGGCGTTTCGGCCCGCGCGTGCTGGCGTGCCCGGACCAGCTGATCGACTACACCTGGGGCCGCATCTCCACCATCTGCGAAGAGCCCGGCACCGAGGTGATCCATATCGACTTCGGCGAGCCCTACACGCGCTCGCTGCGGGAGGGGGTTATCGCCGCGGCGGCAACGGCGGGCGTCGCGCTGGTCGATGGCGGTTGCTACGGCGCCACGCAGGGCCCGCGCCTGGAAACCCGCGCGGAAATCGCCCGCATGAAGCGCGATGGCTGCGACCTGGTCGGCATGACCGGCATGCCCGAAGCCGGCCTCGCGCGCGAGATGGGACTGGAGTACGCCTGCCTCGCCATCATCGCCAACTGGGCCGCGGGCGCCGGTCCCGATGTCGACGAGGTCATCACCCTGCAGGACGTGCTGGACAACGTCGCGGCGGCATCGAGCGGCCTGCCTGCGCTGTTGCAGGCGTTGCTGGACGCTTCAGCGCACTGAGGCGTCGTGCCGTGTTGCGAGGCCGCTTGCGCAGGCGCCCTGAACAGGCATACTCGCCACGCGCCCGGCAGGGCCGGCGCACTACAACGCATCCAGCATGAGGTCACCAAGGACATGCAGTACGGCACCGTGAAGTGGTTCAACGACGCGAAGGGATTCGGCTTCATTTCTCCGGAAGATGGCAGCTCAGACGTCTTCGTGCATTTCTCCGCGATCAACGCCAAGGGCTTCCGCAGCCTGCAGGAAGGCCAGCGCGTCAGCTACCAGCTGACCCAGGGCCCGAAGGGCGCGCAGGCGTCCGAAGTCATGCCGGTGGCGTGATTTTCGATTGCGTGGTCTTCGATTGATGGATATTCCAGGCCCCGCTTCGGCGGGGCTTTTTTATGGCGACGGCAGCACCGCGTGAAGGGGGACATGGGGTAATGGACCAGCGTGGCGCGCGACCACTGCGCATCGGCATCGTCGGCTACGGCACCGGCGGCCAGGCCGCGGCGCTGCTGCTGGCCCGCGATGGCCACCACGTCGAGGTGTTCGAGCAGGCGCCGGTGCTGGGCCCCGTCGGTGCCGGTTTCCTGCTGCAGCCGACCGGCATGGCGGTGCTGTGGCAGCTCGGCCTGCTGGATGCGGTGCTGCATCACGGCGCACGGGTGACGCGGCTTTACGGAGAAACCCACGGCGGTCGCGCAGTGATGGACATGCGCTATCGCGAACTGGACCCGCGCCTGTTCGGGTTGGGCATGCAGCGCGGTGCGCTGTTCACGCTGCTCGATGCCGCCTGGCAGGACGGGCGGACGATCCACTGTGGCCATCGCATCGTCAGCGTGGACGTCGATCGCGGCGTACTGCGCGACGAAGCCGGCCACGAACACGGTGCCTTCGACGTACTCGTCGTCGCGGACGGCGCAGCATCGCGGCTGCGCGGCGCAGTCGGGACCCCAGCGCTCGACCGCCCCTACCCGTGGGGCGCGCAATGGTGCCTGGTGGCGCGCCGCGACTGGCCCTTCGCCGACGAACTGCGCCAGCGTTACGTCGGCGCCCGGCGCATGGCCGGCATGCTGCCCGTCGGCACGCGGCCCGGGGACGACACGCCGCGGATGAGTTTCTTCTGGAGCCTGCCCGCGGCCCGGCTGCAGGAAGCCTGCGACGAAGCCGACTGGCGCCACGATGTCGCGACGGTGTGGCCCGAAGCCGCGCAGAGCCTGTCCGACACCGCGATCCCGCAAGGGCTGGCGCAGGCCCGCTATCGCGACGCCGTGCATCGGCGCTGGCATCGCGGTCGCGCCGTGCTGCTGGGCGACAGCGCGCACGCGATGAGTCCGCAACTGGGGCAGGGCGCCAACATGGCGTTGATCGATGCGCTGGCGTTGCGCGATTGCCTGCGTTCCCATCGCGACCTGCCTGATGCCTTCGCTGCCTATGAGCGCGCACGCCGCGGGCATGTCGGCATCTACCATTTCTGGAGCCGTTGGCTCACGCCGCTGTTCCAGTCCGAACACGACATGCTGGCCGCATTGCGGGACCGCCTGTTCCATCCGCTGACGCGCGTGCCGGGCGGTCGTCGCCAGGTGCTGCGCGTGCTGACCGGTACGCGGCGCGGCCTGCTCGGCGTGTTGCCGATGGAGCGCACGCGCCGAGCTAGCAACCGGCGAAAGGGGCGTTCGTACCCAGCTGGATCATCCCGCGCTACAGTCGACGCGTCCGCCCGGAGCCGTCGATGACCACCTCGCCGTTTTCCACCCACGCCGTCGACAACCAGCCGCCCGAATTCGCCCCGCGCGACCTCTGGCACGATGACCTCGTGCTGCGCGAAGCCGTCGAACGCGAAGCCGGCACTGCCTTCCACCTCGAACTCGCCCGCTACGGCCGTCTTGCCGGCGATGAATTGCTGGCGTTGAGTTTCGATGCCCACCGCGATCGCCCGCGCCTGCGGACGCACGATCGCTTCGGTCAGCGCATCGACCGGGTCGACTTCCACCCGAACTACCACGCCATCATGGCTGCCGCGATCGGTCATGGCGTCGCCGACCTTTCGTGGCATGACCCGTCGCATGACGCAGCGCAGGCGCGCCCCGGCCGCCACGTCGCGCGTGCGGCATTGAGCTATCTGCACGGACAGGTCGAACCCGGCAGCAGTTGCCCGCTGACGATGACGCACGCCGCGGTGCCGGTGCTGCGTGGTGAGCCGATGCTGGCGGAATGGTCCGACAAGGCAGCCCAACCGCACTACGATCCGCGCGACGTGCCGATCGCCGGCAAGCGCGGCATCACCGTCGGCATGGGCATGACCGAGAAGCAGGGCGGCAGCGACGTGCGCGCCAATACGACGCTCGCAACGCCGCTTTCGGCATCCGGCGAGTACGAGCTGCGCGGCCACAAATGGTTCTTCTCCGCGCCGATGTCCGACGGCTTCCTGGTGCTGGCGCAGGCGCCGGGCGGTTTGAGCTGCTTCCTGTTGCCGCGCTGGCGTCCCGATGGATCGCGCAATGCGCTGCGGCTGATGCGGTTGAAGGACAAGGTGGGTGACTGGTCGAACGCGTCGTCGGAAGTCGAGTTCGAGGACGCATGGGCGCAGCGCGTCGGCGACGAAGGCCGCGGCGTGGCGACCATCATCGAAATGGTGATGCTCACGCGGCTGGACTGCATGCTGGGTTCGTCCGCGCTGATGCGCATGGCACTGGCGCAGGCGATCCACCACACGCGGCACCGCAGCGCGTTCGGGCGGAAGCTGGTCGAACAACCGCTGATGCGCAACGTACTGGCCGACCTGGCCATCGAATGCGAAGCCGCCGTCGCGCTGTCGATGTGCGTGGCCCGCGCGGTGGATCGTTCAACGGATCACGCACGGCACGACGAAAGCGAAGCCGACTTCGCACGGATCGCCACGGCGATCGGCAAGTTCTGGATCTGCAAGCGCGCAACGGCCTTCGTCAACGAGGCGCAGGAATGCCTGGGCGGCGCGGGTTACGTCGAGGAATCGTTGCTGCCGCGCCTGTACCGGCAGGCGCCGCTCAATTCGATCTGGGAAGGCAGCGGCAACATCCAGTGCCTGGACGTCCTGCGTGCGCTGACACGCGGTGGCGCGCGCGAGGCCTTCCTCGCCGAGCTGGCGGATGCGACCGGGCACGATCACGACTTCGACGCTGAAGTCGCGTCACTCCGGCAGCGACTCTCCGGTGCTGATGCCGGCGACGAAGCCGGCGCGCGCCACCTGGTCGAACGCATGGCGCTGGCGTTGCAGGCAGGCGTGCTGCTACGCGCGGGAAGTCCTGCGGCGGAAGTGTTCTGTCGCAGCCGGCTGGGCACTGCGCGTGGCCAGGTCTACGGGACGTTGCATGGCGTTGCGTCCGAAGGCCTGGTCGAATCCCTGATCGAGCGCGCGCTGCCCTGAATCCATCGCGGACGAGTCAACTTGTCAGCCACTTCGCGACGTCCTGCCACCATGCCGAACCTGCGATGGCCAGTCGCAATGGCCATGACACCAGGATCAGTCCACCGCCCCAGATGAACGCGGGATGCAGGCGCCGGTTGCGCACGGTGTCCCAGGTGGCGGCGATGATCACCAGCACGCAGGTGGTGATGAAGAAGGCGGGGATGCCGATGTCGTGGAACGACTTGATCGGAATGCGCGCGATGGCGGCGGTGAGCGGGCTCAGGCAAGTCAGCAACATCAGCCGCTTGTGGTAGTCGCTGCGTTTGCGATAGCGCAGCGCACTCCCGACCAGGATCGCGAACACCACCATGTCCATCAATGGAATCGCCAGGAACATCAGCGGTGGCGGTCCCGGCGAACGGCCGAGCGCTGCACCGGTGATCGCGGTGATGGGGCCGATGATGAGCACGGCCAGCGCAAGCACCGCGCCGAACACGCCCAGGCGGCGATGCAGGTCGGTTCGTCCGGCGGCGACGAGCTGTGTCTGCGCCGCGAAGAGCAGGAACCATCCGGTCATCACCAGGCCGTGCACGTGCACCAGCAGCGTGGAACCGGGGGTGCCGAACCACTGCTTGAGATAGTAGGTCCGGGCGAACCCGCTGAACACGATCAGCAACGCCACCAGTCCGGCCACGACGTACAGCGGGCGCTCCGGTGAAATGCGGGGGCGCAGCGACATGGCGGACTCCGGCAGGGCTTCGTCACCTGCCACAACGCGCTGGCTGCCGGCTTCCGGACAGGTACACACACGGGCATTCACCCCGTGTGCGTCGCGTGCGCTACGCGCTGGTACCTGCGTCGCGCGGTTCGGGCGCGACGTCGAGGAACTGCAGCTTCGCCAATTCAGAATAGAGGCCGCCCTGCGCCATCAGCTGCGCGTGCGTGCCTTCGGCCACGACGCGGCCGTGGTCCATCACCACGATGCGATCGGCCTTGAGCACGGTCGCAAGGCGATGGGCGATGACGATGGTCGTGCGGCCCTGCATCAACGTTTCCAGTGCCTGCTGCACCGCGCGTTCGCTCTGCGCGTCGAGTGCGCTGGTGGCTTCGTCCAGCAGCAGGATCGGCGCGTCCTTGAGCAGTGCGCGGGCGATGGCGATGCGCTGCTGCTGGCCGCCCGACAGGCGCGCGCCGCGTTCGCCCAGTTCGGTGTCGAGGCCTTGCGGCAGGGCGGTGATGAAGTCGGCGGCGTGCGCGGACCGCACGGCGTCGTCGAGCTCCGCATCGTCGGCTTCCAGGCGACCGTAGCGGATGTTGTCGCGCGCACTGGCGGCGAAGATCGTCGGCTGCTGCGGCACCAGCGCGATGTGCTCGCGCAGGTCGGACGGGTCCACGGCGCGGATGTCGACGCCATCCACGCGCACCGTGCCGTGCTCCGGATCGTGGAAGCGCAGCAGCAGCGAGAACACCGTGCTCTTGCCCGCGCCCGACGGACCGACCAGCGCGACCGTCTCGCCCGGTCTCACGCGCAGGTCGAAATTCGCCAGCGCAGGCAGGTCGGGTCGCTGCGGGTAGTGGAAGGTGACGTTCTCGATCGCAAGTTCGCCCTGCAAGGGCTGCGGCAACGGCTGCGGATCGCGCGGCGCGGTGACCAGCGACCGCTCGTCCAGCAATTCGCTGATGCGGCCCATGCCGGCGGACGCGCGTTGCATCTCGTTCCAGACTTCGGCCAACGCCGCGATCGAACCACCGCCGATCACCGCGTAGAAGACGAACTGCAGCAGCACGCCGGGCTTCATCCGTCCGGCCACCACGTCATGCGCGCCGGACCACAGCACCAGGATGATCGCGCCGAACACCAGCACGATGGCGACCGCGGTGACAATCGCCTGGGCACTGACGCGCTTCTGCGCGGTCTTCACCGCTACCTGCAGTGCATGGGAGAAGCGGCCGCGCTCGTACGGTTCGCGCGAATGCGCCTGCACCGTGCGCACCGCGCCGAGGGTTTCCGACGCCAGCGTGTTGGCATCGGCAACGCGGTCCTGGCTGGCGCGCGAGATCTTGCGCAGGCGACGTCCGCCGATGACGATCGGCAGCACCGTCAGCGGGATGCCGACCAGGGCGAAAGTGGCCAGGCGCGGGCTGGTGACGAACAGCATCGCCAGCGCACCGACCACGGTGACGGTGCTGCGCAACGCGACCGACATGGTGGTGCCGACCGTGCTGCGCAGGAGTTCGGCATCGGCGGTCAGGCGCGATACCAGTTCACCGCTGCGGTTGCGGTCGTGGAAGCTGGCATCGAGCGTGATCAGGTGCGAATACAGGCGCTCGCGCAGGTCGGCGACGACGCGTTCGCCCAGCAGCGAGACGAAGAAGAACCGTGCGGCCGTGGACAGCGCAAGCGCCGCGGCCACGGCGAACAGGAACAGGAACGCACGGTCGATGGCGGCGCCACCCTGCGCGAAACCCTCGTCGATCATCACCCGTGCGGCCGCGGGGAACGTCAGCGTCGCCGCGCTGGAACATGCGAGCGCCACCAGCCACGCGAAGAACAGTCCACGGTGTGCGCGCACGAACGGCCACAACGTGCGCAGGCTGCCGATCGGAGCCTGGCGGGGCTGGGGCGTGGCATCGGGCAGGGAGCTGCCATCTCTTTTATCGGCTGGGGCGTTCATCGATCTTCTTGTCGTTGCGTGGCGCGGATGCCGGTCGTCCTGACCGAAGGCAGGGCGCGTGCCCCGGCTGCACGGGAGGGGTCGCGAGTGCGGCGCAACCCATCATGGGTGATGTCGCGCAACCGGAGCTACGGCTCCAGCCAACGCACCCGATTCCGGGTGGCGTCGCGCAGCTGGATTTTCAAGGCGTCGACCCGATCCGCGGGCAATTTCAGCCGCGCGGTGGCGCCATCGGCGACAAACGACTCGTCCAGCTTCAGCGCGCCCAGCTGTGCCATCGCAGCGTGGACGGCGCCTGTTGCGTCGAACGGGTAGGCCAGGGTCAGTTCCGCCATGGCGATCAGCGGCTGGCGTGGCGCGATCCGCAGGCATTCGGCCGCCGATCCGCCGTAGGCACGCACCAATCCGCCGGCGCCGAGCTTGATGCCGCCGTACCAGCGCGTCACCACCGCGACCACCTGGTCGTAGCCCTGGCCGTCGATGGCCGCCAGAATCGGGCGTCCCGCGGTGCCGGCGGGTTCACCGTCATCGCTGAAGCGGTATTGCGCGCCGATGCGGTAGGCCCAGCAGTTGTGCGTCGCTGCCGGATCGCCGATCTCGCCGAGGAATGCCAGCGCTGCGTCGGGTGACGTCACCGGCGCGGCATTGACGATGAAGCGGCTGTGCTTGACCTCCAGCACGTGCGCCGCGCGCGCGGCCAGCGTGTCGGTCATTGCCGGGGTGCGGCCTGCAGGTCCATCAGATTCGACGGGATGCGTACGTGCGGATACTGGCGACGGAACAGGCGCAGGCTTTCCTTCGCGCCGCGCAGGTCGCCTGCTTCGCGGCGTTCGTGGATGCGTTGCAGCCAGGCGTCGCGGCCGAGTTTTGCGTCCTGGCGTGCGGGAATGTCTGCAAACGAAATCCGGCTGCCGGTGACGACGACGCGATCGAGTTCGGTCGAATCGGCAGACGCAAGCTGTGGGCCGCATTCCTCCTGTTTCGCCTTGGCGAGCGGTGGTGCGGGCGCGTTCCTGACGAATCCCTGCGGCGATCCAGGCGCCGGTGCGGCTGCAGGAGCGGCTGCGCGGTCACGTCGCGTGGTGCTGGCTGCAATCGCACCAGCGGCGTCGGCCATCGCGGAAGGTTGGGCTGCCTTGTCCTCGGCGCGTTCCTGCGCAGCGACCGATACGCCAGCGGCGCGCTCGTCGACGGGTGCTGTGTAGCCAGCGGTCGCGGCGTTGGCGCGGGCGCCGGCGCCGGCGCAGCGATCCAGCGTGCCGACGTCATCGGCTTCGGCCGCGGCGACGGACTTCATGGCTTCCTGTCGAACGGCCGGCGACGGAGCAGGTTCGGCGACCGGCGGCGATGGCGCCGCGGGCGGTGCAGCTGCAGGTGCGGCCATTGCCACGGCGTCTGCGGCCCTCGCGACCTGCTCGCGGGCCTCCGCGGGCTCCCGTGGTGCCGTCGGGATTGCCTGTGGGATCGCCTGCGGGAATGGCGGCGGATTGACCACCGGCGGGCGCGTGGCGGTCATCGGCGGTGCCATGACGAATACTTCTTCGTCCGCGGCTGCACTCTCGCTTGCGCTGAGCAGGGTCTGGCGCGGGCGCATCTGCCACACCAGTCCGAGCGCCAGCACGGCGGCTGCAGCCACGCCCACGCCGGTGATCAGTGCCGGTGGCACGCCGACCCAGGCCAGCCAGCGCCGGCGCGACGACCTGAGTTTGGTGACCGATGCAGCATGCGCGGCGGCGAGGATCTTCGCGTCCAGCGCCGGCGAAGGACCATCGAACGGACCGATGCGGCCCAGCCGTGCGGCCAGGTCGCGTTCGTCGGCGTCCAACGGTTCGTGGTGGCGGGGATCGGTGGTCATTCGTTCAATCTCGCGCGCAGCTTGTCCATCGCGTAGCGCAGCCGCGACTTGACGGTTTCACGGCCGACACCGGTGATGTCGGCGATTTCCTCCAGGCTCAGTTCCTGTTCCAGCCGGAGCAGCACGACCTCGCGCTGTTCCTCGGGCAGTTCCTCGATCGCCAGCTGCAGTCGTCGGCGTTGCTCGAACTCCGACAGCTCGCGCTCGGGCGTGGTCGGGTCGGGCACCTTCGCGGCGCGTTCGTCGGCGTCTTCCGGCGCGGCAGGGCGATGCTTGGCCGCGCGCCAATGGTCGTTCAGCCGATTGTGGGCGATCCGGAACAGCCACGTGGCGAAGGCGGCGTCCGGCTTCCAGCCCGCGCGGGCGGCGATCACGCGTTGCCAGACATCCTGGAAGAACTCGTCCGCCAACGCCTGGTTGCGCACCTGTCGCAGCAGGAAGCGGTATAGCGGTCCGCGATGGCGGGCGTAGAGCATCTCGAACGCCGCCGCGTCGCCGCCCACCCAGGCCAGCATCAGCAAGTCGTCATTGGCGTCCGCGCCCGGATTCATCGGCGGCAGGGTACAGGAAGCCGCCGATCTTGAAGCTGCCGACCTTGAAGCTGCCGACCTTGAAGCGGCCGGTTCTGAAGCGGCAAGTTCTGAAGCTGCCGGTCTTCCGGCGGTGTGCCCGGCGGAATATGCCGGGGCCGGCGCGCGCATGAATCCGTGGGGCGCTGCTTCGCGTGGTTCCGCCTGGGGGTGTGGCGCCCGGTCCGGAAGGGGAAGGGCGATTGCATGTTCCATGATCAGACCAACGGCTGCCCGGACCGGATGGGGTTGGTCGGCCACGGGCCCCGGTGCGCGTTATGCTCCAGCGGTATGAACCCGGATACAGAGGGACGGGGTGTCGAACAGATCAAGGGCGCAGATGGCCGTAGTGCCACGGGTACCGACCAGTCAGGACGGTGACGCCCTCGCTTCGGCATTGCTGGAAGGACTCCCGCTCGGTTCAAAGGTCGTGGTGCGCTGGCAAGGCCCCGACGGCATCGCCGGCCAGGCGGTGTGCCCCAACGCCCAGCAGCACCTGCACCGCATCGCGGACGGGCTCGTATCCGGTGAAGCCCAGACCGATGCCCCGGACCTGCTCTCCTGGGTGTGGGAACACCGCCCCGACACCCGCGTCGCCGTCGTTGCGCAGACCAGCACAGCCCTCAGCATCGGCGCGCTGCGCGGCTGGCAGTCGATGGCGCAGCGGCTGGTGGGGATGCACCTGGTCGCGGTCGAAGCCCAGGCCCGCGTCGAGCGACTGGAGAAATCAGAGCGCCTGCAGCAGGCGTTGTACGAGATCGCCGACCTCGCCGGCTCCGATCTTGAAATGCCCGACATGCTCAGGCGCGTGCACGCCACCGTCGCCAGCCTGATGTATGCCGAGAATTTCTACATCGTGCTGTACGACGATGTCCGCGACGCGGTGCGCTTCCTCTACTTCGCCGACTCCCGCGATCCCTACGTGGCCGACGCGACCCAGGAAACGCTCGCCGTCGACATGCCCAACAGCCTCACCGTGGCGCTGCTGCGCCAGGGCGAGCCCCTGCGCGGCCCGTCCGACGTCCTGCGCGCGCAGTTCGGCGTAGGCCGGGATGCCCAGCACGGCCCGGACAGCGAGGACTGGCTGGGCGTGCCGATGCGGCGCGACGACCGCGTCTGCGGCGCCATCGTCGTGCAGAGCTACGACCGTCCCGACGTGTACCGCGACGAGGAACGCGCGCTGCTCAGCTACGTCGCCCAGCACATCCTCACCGCGCTGGATCGCCGCCAGGCCCGCGACGAACTGGAACGCCGCGTGGAGGAGCGCACCCGCGCGCTGCAGCTCTCCAACCGCGACCTGCAGGCGGAGATCGTCGAGCGCCAGCGTGCCGAACGCCTGCAGCGCGCCCTGTTCCGCATCGCCGAGCTGTCGATCACCTCGGAAACCATGGAGCGCTTCTACGCCCAGGTGCACGACGTCGTTGGCGAGCTGCTCTACGCACGCAATTTCTACATCGCGCAGGTCTCCGAAGACGGCGCCATGATCGAGTTCCCGTACTCGATCGACGAACGCGACGCCGTGCGCCAGACGCGCCAGTTCGCCGGCGGCCTCACTGAATACGTGATCCGCGAAGGCCATGCTCTGCTGGTGGACCGTCCGCTGATCCAGCAGCTGGAAGTCGAAGGCAAGGTTCGCACCCTGGGCACGCTGTCGCACTGCTGGCTGGGCGTGCCGTTGTTCCGCGAGGAAACCGTCGTCGGCGTGATCGCCGTGCAGAGCTATTCCGCCGCGATCAGCTTCACCGCGCGCGACCAGGAGCTGCTGACCTTCGTTGCCCACCACATCGGCATCGGCCTGGCGCGCAAGCAGGCGCAGGACCGGCTGCTGGTCGCGCACGGCGAACTGGAACAGCGCGTGACCTCGCGCACCCACGAACTGGCGGAAGCCAACGCCGAACTGCTGTCGCAGATCGGCGAGCGCCTGCGCGCCGAACAACAGCTCACCTACCAGGCGCGCCATGACGCGCTGACCGGATTGCCCAACCGCACGCAGCTGCTCGAACGCCTCGCGGCCGCGATCGACAAGGCGCGGGCGGAATCCGCGCAGGGCCGCACGGCGCAGTTCGCGGTGCTGTTCCTGGACCTGGACCGCTTCAAGCTGGTCAACGACAGCGTCGGCCATTCCGCGGGCGACGAACTGCTGGTCGAAGCCGGCCGCCGCATCGTCAACACGGTGCGTGGTCGCGATACCGTGTCCCGCCTGGGTGGCGACGAGTTCGCCATCCTCATCACCGACATCGACACCCTGCAGGTCGCCGAGGACCTGGCGCGGCGCGTGCTGGTCGCATTGGGCGAACCCTTCTGGGTGGCCGGGCGCGAGGTGTTCCCCTCGGCCAGCGTCGGCATCGCCGCGTGGCACCCGCGTTACAGCAACGGCGTCGAGATGCTGCGCGACGCCGACGCCGCGATGTACCGCGCCAAGGCCAGCGGCCGCAACAGCTGTGCGGTATTCGACGAGGCCATGCGCGAGGAAGCCGTGCGCATCCTCGACCTGGAAGGCGACCTGCGCCGCGCGATCAACAGCGATGGCTTCGTCGCCTACTACCAGCCGATCGTGCGCCTGAGCGACCACCGCGTGATCGGCCACGAAGCGCTGCTGCGCTGGAAGCACGAGCGCCGTGGCCTGCTGACGCCGAATGAATTCATCGGGCTGGGCGAAGACAGCGGCCTGATCGAGGAAGTCGACTGGCTGATGTACGCACAGGTCGCGCAGCGCCTGGCGCGCGAGTCGAGCGGGTACATCTCGATCAATGTCTCGCCGCGGCATTTCCTGTCGGCCGACTTCGCCGACCGGCTGCTGCGCCTGCTGGAAAGCGCCGGCGCCGATCCGCATCGCCTGCGCATCGAGATCACCGAAGGCGCGCTGCTCGACGACACCGCGCGAGCGCTGCGCATGCTCCGCACGCTGCGCAGCAACGGCGTGCTGGCGCAGCTGGACGACTTCGGTACCGGGTTCTCCGCCCTCAGCTACCTGCATCGCTTCCCGCTGGAATGCCTGAAGATCGACCAGAGCTTCGTCGCCGGGCTGGTGGGCGATACGCGGCCGGAAAGCCTGGCGGTGGTGCGCGCGATCCAGGCGCTGGCGGGCTCGCTCGGCATCCACACCATCGGCGAAGGCATCGAGACCGAACCGCAGCGCGTGATCCTGCGCGACCTGGGTTGCCAGCACGGACAGGGTTTCCTGTTCGGCCGACCGCAGCCGCAGCTGATGCCGTTGGGGCCGTTGCGTTGAGGTAGGGCAGGCAGTGGGCCTGCCGCGCCGAGCATTGATCGGACTACTCAATCCTGGGTTTTCGCGAACGAGCGTTTCACGGGCGGTTTTCGCCTGGCAGAGACCAGTCGTGGGGTCACTGACGTCATCGCATGGCCTGGCAGACCCCGAGCGCGGGGTCATGGACCCCATCGCATGGCTTGGCTGACCCCAAGCGCAGGGTCGTTGACCCCATCACATGGCCTGGCAGACCCCAAACGTGGGGTCGTTGACCCCATCACATGGCCTGGCAGACCCCAAGCGCGGGGTCGTTGGCCCCATCACATGGCCTGGCCGACCCCAAACGCGGAGTCGCGGACCCCATCCATGGCATCGGCGACCCCGTGCGTGGGGTCGCCTGCCCATCACCTCGCGCTGGCGGCTTCCGGCGTCAGTCGCTGATTTCCGCCGTCGCCACGCCTTCACCCTCGGTCAGCTGGCGTGCGCGCTCGACCAGGCCGACCAGTTCCGCGCGCTGGCCCCAGCGGTCGCTGCCGATCGCATGCTTCGCCGCGGCGGCGATGTCGTTCCAGCGCCATTGCCCGATCTGCTTGCCACCGCGCAGCGCGTCGGCAAAGGCGGCGACCGCGCTGGCGAAGCGCAGCGACTCGCTGGGCGTGGCCGACAGCTGCGAGCGCAGTATCGGTGTTTCGATCAGGCGGCTGGTGTCGGTGCCGGGCCGCTTGTAGCGCAGGCTCAGGTGCGCGATTTCCTTCGTGTTTTCAGCGCCCTTCGCGGTTGCCTTCGCGCCGTAGTGCAGCATCGGCAGGCGCGCCGCGGTCGATCCCACCAGGGTGATCTCGTACAGCGCAGTGACCTGGTGGCCGGCACCGATGTCGCCGGCATCGACCTTGTCGTTGTTGAAGTCCTCGTTGTTCAGCACGCGGTTCTCGTAGCCGATGAGCCGGTATTCGGCCACCACGGCCGGGTTGAACTCGATCTGGATCTTCACGTCCTTGGCGATGGTCAGCAGCGTCGAACCCATCTCCTCCACCAGCACCTTGCGTGCTTCCTGCAGGGTGTCGATGTAGGCATGGTTGCCGTCGCCGACGTCGGCGAGGCGTTCGGCCAGCGCATCGTTGTAGTTGCCTTCGCCGAAGCCGAGCGTGGTCAGCGCGATGCCGCTCTTGCGCTGGTCCGCGACCAGCGTTTCCAGCGCGTTCTGGTCGACGGTGCCGACGTTGAAGTCGCCGTCGGTCGCCAGGATCACGCGGTTGACGCCGCCCTGGGCGAAGGACTGCTTCGCCATCGCGTAGGCCAGGCGGATGCCATCGCCGCCGTTGGTGCTGCCGCCTGCTTCAAGACGATCCAGCGCGTCGAGGATGGCGGTCTTGTCCTCGCCCGACGTGGGCGGCAGCACCAGCCCCGCCGAGCCGGCGTACACCACCATCGAGACGCGGTCCTGCGGACGCAGCTGTTTGACCAGCTGGCGCAGTGAATCCTTCACCAGCGGAAGCTTGTTCTCGTCCTGCATCGAGCCGGAGGTATCGATGAGGAACACCAGGTTCGCCGGCGGCAGCGTCGCCTTGGGCACGTCGTAGCCCTTGATGCCGATCATCAGCAGCTGGCGCCCGCTGTTCCACGGCGCGGTGGCGAGCTCGGTGGTGACACGGAAAGGCGTCTCGCGCGATGTGGGTGCAGGGTGGCCGTAGTCGAAGTAGTTGATGAACTCCTCGGCGCGCACCGAATCGGACGGCGGACGCACGCCTTGCGCGATCATCCGGCGCACGTTGCTGTAGCTGCCGGTGTCGACGTCGATCGAGAACGTGGATACGGCCTCGTCGCTGGTGCGGTGGACGGGGTTGTCGTCCTTGTGCGCGTATTTCTCGGTGTTGGCGGGTTGCAGCTGCTTGGCCAGGTTTGCGGACGGCATCGACATCGTGCCCGCTGCGATGCGGCTGCCGGTGACCGCGACGGCATCCAGCGATGGGGGCGGGGTGTTGTAGCCGTAGACCTCGGCGGGCGCGGGCGGTGCGACCGGGACGCGCATGTCGTTGGCCTTGGCCTTGTCCGCCCGGCTGCGGCGCGCAAGCGGTTCCTGCATGGGTTGGTTGATCGGTGCGGTGGCGACGGCGCCGGCATCCGCCGCGGCTTCGGTGGCGGTGACGGCGCGAAGGACGTCAAGCTCGGACTGCTCCCGCTTTGTTTCTTCGTCCGCCGCGGGTGTGGCGGCCACGTCGTTGCGCGTGGTGCTGCATGCCGCCAGGCCGAGGGCCAGGCCCAGGGCGATGCTCAGGTGGGTACGGGTCGTGCGTTGCATGGTGCGTCTCCGCGACTGGGTCGTCGTTGGAAACGCGTGGTTTGGGGGAATGGGGTTTGGGGGTGAAGAAAATTTCTGGGCGGGGGTGGGTCAGGAGAAGCCGATCTCTCGCTGCTCTCGGGATGACGGCAAAAAGACCATGGCCTTGCTTCACTGGCCGCCGGCGCGGCACTGATGGTTCGGTTGCTTTGGTTGGGTCGAGGGCCGATCCCTCGCTGCGCTCAGGATGACAGGGCAAGAGTTGTTCAGCGATTCAACCCTTGATCACCAGGAGGCGCTGTTCCGTCATGTCCTCGATCGCGTAGCGCACGCCTTCGCGACCCAGTCCGGAGTGTTTCACGCCGCCGTAGGGCATGTTGTCGACGCGGATGCTGGGGACGTCGCCCACGATGACGCCACCGGCCTCGATGCGGTCCCACGCGCGCATCGCGTGGGCAAGGTTGCCGGTGAATACGCCCGCCTGCAGTCCGAAGTCGCTGTCGTTGACGCGCGCGATGGCGTCGTCGAAATCATCGAACGGTTCGATCATCGCCACCGGACCGAAGGCTTCCTTGCGATACAGGTCGCAGTCGTGCGGGACGTTCTCCAGCAGCGCGGCGGGCAGCATGTTGCGCTGGCGCGGTCCGCCGGCGAGGAGCTTCGCGCCGCCCTTGCGCGCGGCGGCGATCCAGCCTTCCACCCGCTGTGCGGATTCCTCGTTCACCATGGGGCCGATGAAGGTTTTCTCGTCGCGCGGATTGCCCACCGGCAGCTTCGCCACGGCCGCCTTCAGCTTGCGGCGCAGCGCGTCATGGACATCGGCGTGCGCGCAGATGCGCTGCACGCTGATGCAGCTCTGGCCGCTCTGGTAGTAGGCGCCGAAGACCAGTCGTTCGACGACGTGGTCCAGCGAAGCGCCCGGGTCGGCATCGACGATACAGGCCGCGTTGCCGCCCAGTTCGAGCGTGACCTTCTTGCGTCCGGCGCGGGCCTTGAGGTCCCAGCCGACCAGTCCGCCGGTGAAGCTCAGCAGCGCGATGCGTTCGTCTTCGACCAGCGCCGTGGCGTCCTCGATCGAACAGGCCAGCACGGAGAACGCACCTTTCGGCAGGTCGGTCTCGGCAAGGATCTCCGCGATGATCAGCGCGCCGACCGGCGTCTTGTCCGCCGGCTTGAGCACGAACGGGCAACCGGCGGCGAGGGCAGGCGCCACCTTGTGCGCGACCAGGTTGAGCGGGAAGTTGAAAGGGGTGATGAAGCTGCACGCGCCGATCGGGACGCGCTTGACCATGCCGCGATAGCCACGGGCGCGCGGGGACACCTGCAACTCGAGGATTTCACCGCCGATGCGCGTGGCTTCACCGGCGGCGATGCGGAAGGTGTCGATCAGGCGGGTGACCTCGCCGCGCGCGTCACGGATCGGCTTGCCGGCTTCGATGCACAGCGCCAGGGCGAGCTCCTCGCTGCGCTCGCTGAAGCGGCGCACGCAATGTTCCAGCACGTCGCGGCGGGCGTCCGGCGGGAAAGCGGCCATGGCCTCGCGTGCCTTGTAGGCGGCGGCGATTGCCTTGCGCACGGTGGTGGCATCGGCCATGGCAACGCGCGTGGCGACCTTGCCGGTGAATTTGTCGTGCACCTCGAGATCGGCGTTGGCCTGCACCGGTCGGTTGGCGAGGTAGTACGGGTAGCGCTTGGCGAGCATGGGAACCCTCCTTGTTCCGGGAGCCTAGATCATGGCCCGTGTGGATGATGTTGTCTCATGTCCTGTAACGAAGGCGGTGCCCGGTATCGCCGTGCCGTCTGTGCGCCAGAGAGCTAGGGCGAGGAGACCCGAGGGACTGTAGGGCCGTCAAGAATGCGATTGCGTTCGTATTCCTGTGAAGGCGCCCAACGGCTTGGAGTCGCTGGATGACCAGCCTTCGGCTGTTGTAAAGCGCTTCCCGCCTTCGCGGGGATGACAGCAAAAACTACGGGTCAAGGACCCGGACGGGCAGGGTGCCGTCCGCCAACCGTGCATCGAGGCGATCGCCCGGTGCCGCATCCAGCACGCCGCGCACCACGCGACCATCCGGGTGCTGCAGGATCGCGTAACCACGCGCGACCGTCGCAAGCGGGCTGACCGCTTCCAGCGACCGCGCCAGGCCGCGCAGGTGCAGCGCGTCGCGCGCGAGGCGGCGGGCGATGGCTGCCTGCGGTCGCACGCCAATCGCGGCGAGGCGTTCGTGCAGTCGCGCGATGCGACGTCGTGGATGCGCGGCACGCAGGACGGCATTGGCATGGCGCACGCGGGCGAGTTCGCGATCGATGCGGCGCTGCCACGCGGACTGGAGTCGGCGCAGGGCCTCGGCCTGACGGCGATGCAGCGCCTCCAGGCGCGCACGCGGCTGCAACGCGCTCAGGCGCAATGCCGCGCGGTCCGCGCGCTGCATGGCCGTGCGCAGGTGTTGCGCCTGCAGGTTGAGCAGGCGCGCCTCCAGCGCCCGCAGGCGACGCACCAGGTCATCGCGGCTGGGAACCAGCAGTTCCGCCGCGACCGATGGCGTCGGCGCGCGCAGGTCGGCGGCGAAGTCCGAGAGGCTGAAGTCGGTCTCATGGCCCACGGCCGATACGACGGGCACGGGCGACGCCGCGATCGCACGCGCCAGTCGCTCGTCGTTGAACGACCACAGGTCTTCGAGCGAACCGCCGCCGCGCGTGAGCAGGATCACGTCGTAGCGGCCCGATGCCGCCGCGCGTTGCAGCATCGCGGTGATCTGCGCCGCCGCCGTCGCGCCTTGCACCTGCACCGGCAGCACGTCGGCTTCCACCAGCGGGAAGCGCCGCGCGAGCACGCTCAGCACGTCGCGCACCGCCGCGCCGCTGGGCGAGGTGATCACCGCGACCCGCCGCGCGAAGTGGGGCAGGGGTCGCTTGCGTTCGGCGTCGAACAGGCCTTCGGCGGCGAGCTTCGCCTTCAGTTCCTCGAAAGCCCGACGCAATGCGCCTTCGCCGGCTTCCTCCATGTGGTCCAGCACCAGCTGGTATTCGCCGCGGGCCTCGTACAGGGTCAGGCGGCCGCGCGCGAGCACGCGCACGCCTTCGCGCGGGATGAATTTCAGCCACGTGCTCTTGGGCTTGAACATCGCGCAGCGCACCTGCGCGCGTTCGTCCTTGAGCACGAAGTACAGGTGGCCGGAAGACGGCCGCGAGACGTTGCCCAGTTCGCCCTCGACCCAGATCAGCGGGAAAGCGCCTTCCAGCAGGTCGCGCGCCAGCGTGTTGAGTTGGGATGGTGTGAGGACGTGGGTTGCATCGGGTTCCATCGGCACATCCTAGTAGGGCGGGTCTTGACCCGCCATTGCCATGCCCGACGACGCCGCAACGCGATGGATCTCGGCTTGCCATCGCCATACCCGGGCAACCGCAGGACGCGTAGGGCGGGTTTGGCCCGCCATCGCCATTTGCGAAGGCGCAACGCAATGGGCCTCGACCCGCCATCGCCATGCCGGGCGATCGCGGCCGTCTGGAAATGGCAATGGCGGGCCAAGGCCCGCCCTACCATCGACAGGGCTACAATTCGCCCATGAATTCAGTGCTCGAAACGCTTCGCCCGCCCTGTGCGGACATGGACTTCGGTCCGCTGCCGCGCCGCCATACCCGTGCCGTCACCGTCGGCGGTGTACAGGTCGGAGGCAGTGCGCCGGTCGTCGTGCAGTCGATGACGAATACCGACACCGCCGATGTCGCTTCCACCACCAAGCAGGTCGCCGAGCTGTGGCGCGCGGGTTCCGAGCTGGTCCGCGTCACCGTCAACACCGCCGAAGCCGCTGCCGCCGTGCCGCGCATCGTCGACAAGCTGGCGATGATGGGCATCAGCGTGCCGATCATCGGCGACTTCCACTACAACGGGCACCAGCTGCTGACGAACGAACCGGCCTGCGCGCAAGCCCTGGCGAAGTACCGCATCAACCCGGGCAACGTCGGCTTCGGCAAGAAGAAGGACACGCAGTTCGCGCAGCTGATCGAATTCGCGATCAAGTACGGCAAGCCGGTGCGCATCGGCGCCAACTGGGGCTCGCTGGACCAGGCGTTGGCCACGCAGCTGATGGACGAGAACCACAAGCTCGCCGAACCCAAGGACGCCGCCGACGTACTGCGCGAGGCGCTGATCCGCTCGGCGCTGGATTCCGCCGCGCGTGCGGTGGAACTGGGCCTGCCGGCCGAGCGGATCGTGCTCAGCGCCAAGGTCAGTGGCGTGCAGGAACTGATCGCCGTCTACCGTGAAATGGCCCGCCGTAGCGATTTCGCCCTGCACCTGGGCCTCACCGAGGCCGGCATCGGCAGCAAGGGCATCGTCGCTTCCAGCGCCGCGCTGGCCGTGCTGCTGCAGGAAGGCATCGGCGACACCATCCGCATCTCGCTGACGCCCGAACCCGGCCAGTCACGCACCAACGAAGTCATCGTCGCGCAGGAACTGCTGCAGACGCTGGGGCTGCGCGCCTTCACGCCGATGGTCACCGCGTGCCCGGGTTGCGGCCGCACCACCAGCACCTTCTTCCAGGAACTGGCCAAGACCGTGCAGGAACACGTCCGCGCGAAGATGCCCGAATGGAAGATCACCCATCCCGGCGCGGAGAACCTGACCCTCG
This sequence comes from Lysobacter fragariae, assembly GCF_054779775.1. Taxonomy (NCBI): domain Bacteria; kingdom Pseudomonadati; phylum Pseudomonadota; class Gammaproteobacteria; order Lysobacterales; family Lysobacteraceae; genus Lysobacter; species Lysobacter fragariae. The sequence goes on from NZ_BAAGXP010000006.1 coordinate 79,653, forward strand.
CGGTGATGGGCTGCGTGGTGAACGGTCCGGGCGAATCCCGCCACGCCAACATCGGCATCTCGTTGCCGGGTACGGGCGAAGCGCCGTCCGCGCCGGTGTTCGAGGATGGCGAGAAGACAGTGACCCTGCGCGGCGAGAACATCGCGCAGGAGTTCGTCGGCCTGATTGACGGCTATGTCGCGCGGCGTTACGGGCCCGGTGCGCAGCCGCAATAACCGGCCAGTCATGGAAGGACGAAGGGATCGCGCCCGCCATCACCGGCACCGTGTGCCGCTGCTGGTCGGGTTGCTGTTGTCGCTGGCGTGCTTCGGCGCGTTGGCATCCCTGATGCGCGTGGACGTGCCGTTTTCCTTCGACGTGCCGATGCTGCGGCTGGCCCATGCGGACGCCGCGCCGTGGCTCGATCGCGCCTTCGGCTGGATCGCCAGCCTGGGCTTCGCCTACGGGGTGATTCCGTTCGACATCGTCTTCGTCATCGCGCTTGCCGTACGGCGGCGCTGGCGCGAAGCCGCGTTCGTGCTGCTGGCCCTGGGTGGTTCGGTCTGGCTCAACATCGAGTTGCGTCATCTGTTCGCACGTCCACGGCCGGAGTTGTGGGCATCGCTGGCGTATCGCGATGGCTTCGGGTTCCCCAGCGGCCACGCGATGGCGACGATGACGCTGACCTGGGTGCTTGGGCTGCTGGCGTGGCGCACGCGCTGGCGCTGGGTGCTGGTGGCGACGATGGCGGCGTTCACGCTGCTGGTGGGGATGTCGCGGCTGTACCTGGGCGTGCATTACCCGTCCGACGTGATCGCGGGTTGGGCGGCGGGCGCGGCGTGGGCGGTGGCCAGCTTCCTGCTGGTGTTCCGCGATGGGGCGCTGCCCTGGACGACAGGTCGCGGCCTGTCGCGATCGCGGGCGGACCGCACCGCGGCGTGAGCTTCGCGCCGGCGCCGGCATACACTCGCCGCATCGGGGGAATCCAGACGGTGCGCGACATGGCCTTACAGCGGCCGACCTATCCGTTGTACCTGCACATCACATTCCTGTCGGTCCTGCTGGTGCTGCTGGTGGGAGGCGCGCTGCATTGGCTGGGTGACGCGTACGCGACCCTGCACGTGCTGCTGCCATTGCTCGCGGTGGCGGTGTTGCTGGCGGTTGTCGTGGCGCATCGGCTGGCGCGTCCGCTGGCGCGCCTGGCGGAGGAGGCCGAGGCCGTGCGCCGCTTCGACTTCAGCGATCGTCCAGTGGTCCGTTCCACCGTGCGCGAAGTCGACCAGCTGGCGCACAGCGTCGACCTGATGCGCGACACCGTGCGTCGTTTCCTCGACCTGAACCTGGCGCTGGCCGGCGAGGACGACATCGAGCAACTGCTGCCGCGCGTGCTGGCGGAGATGGCGGCATCCGCCGATTCGCACAGCGGCGTGCTGTATCTCGCCAATGCGCGTGGTGATGCGCTGGTGGCCGGCGCGTTGCGCGTGGACGATGCCGATACGCCGCGACCGGTACTGCCGGAAATCCCGTTGGCTGGCGCCCCCGGGTTGATCGCACAAGCCGTGGGTTCGATGCGGCCGGCGTCCGGACGACTGTCTACGGACGAACTGGCGCGCATCGGGCTGGACGTGGCGCTGGCGGAACTCGACCTGCTGGTGCTGCCGCTGCTCAACCGCCACGACCACCTGGTCGGCGCGCTCCTGCTGTTTGGCGAACAGGCACTGGAGAAGACGCGGCAGAGCTTCGTCGCGGCGTTGTCCTCCAGCGCGGCGTTGACGCTGGAAACGCGCGAACTGGTGCGGGGCCAGAAGGACCTGTTCGAAGCGATGATCCGCATGCTCGCCGGTGCGATCGACGCACAGAGCCCTTACACCGGCGGCCACTGCGAGCGCGTGCCGGAGCTGACCTTCATGCTGGCGCGCGCGGCCTGCGATGCGACGCAGGGGCCGTACGCGGACTTCAGGCTGGATGCCAACGAGTGGGAGGCGGTGCATATCGCCGCGTGGCTTCACGACTGCGGCAAGGTCACCACGCCGGAGTACGTCGTCGACAAGGCGACCAAGCTGGAAACGATCTACGACCGCATCCACGAAGTACGCATGCGCTTTGAAGTGCTCAAGCGTGATGCGGAGATCGCGTACTGGCGAAGTGTCGCCGGCGGCGGCGACGAAGCCCTGTCGCGCCTGCAACGGGATGCGCAGTGGCAGCAGTTGGACGAGGAATTCGCCTTCGTCGCCCGCAGCAACGTGGGCGGTGAGTACCTCGCACCGGAGCAGCAGCAGCGTCTTCGCGCGATCGGCGAGCGCCGCTGGCAGCGCACGCTGGACGATCGCCTGGGACTGTCGCGCGACGAACTTGCGCGCCGCACGGGCGAACCGGCAAAGCTGCCTGCCGAGGAAAAACTGCTGGCCGACAAGCCCGAGCACCGCATCGCGCGCCCCGAAGGCGAGGGCGTCGCGCCGGACAATCCGTGGGGCTTCCGCATGGATGTGCCCGAACTGCTTTACAACCGCGGCGAGCTGCACAACCTCACCGTCAGTCGCGGCACGCTGTCGGCGGAGGAGCGCTACAAGATCAACGAGCACATGGTCCAGACCATCATGATGCTCACCCAGTTACCGTTCCCGCGACACCTGCGGGCCGTGCCGGAAATCGCCGGTGGCCACCACGAGAAGATGGATGGCACAGGCTATCCGAAGCGGCTCACGCGTGAACAGATGAGCCCGGTGGCGCGGATGATGGCGATTGCCGACATCTTCGAAGCGCTGACTGCCGCGGACCGTCCGTACAAGCCCGGCAAAACGTTGTCGCAGGCGTTGTCGATCATGGCGAAGATGCGCGCCGAGCAGCACATCGATCCGGAGCTGTTCGAGCTGTTCCTTCGCTCCGGCGTGTACCGCGACTACGCGCAGCGGTTTATGCGGCCCGAGCAGATCGACGAGACGGCCATCGAGTCGTACCTCGAAGGTAACTAGGCGCGGCGCCATGCTGGGCCGGGGCTCTGCTCCGGCCTGTTCAGCCCTGGCCCGGAGAACCGGGGAGGCCATTTCCGGTGGCGGCTACGGCCCGCGCCAGTTTTGGTTACCATGCAGCGGCGCGCGACGTCCCGGCACAGCCGGGGGTTCTAGCCCGCCATGAAATCCAGGGCACGACGCCGAGCCGGGGGCTTGGTCTGCTATCTGGGGGACTTCACATCACTTTGGGGAAAGTCATGTTGAAACACGCAAGGTGGGCGGGCGCTTTGGCGCTGACTGCCCTGGTAGCGGCGGCATTGGCAGCGACCTACGGGTCGAGCGACCAGCAGGTCGCGACCGTACAGGGAGGCCAGCAAGCGGCCACTCGGGAATCAGTCAACGCATTGATGGCAATGGTCATCAACGAGGCGACCTTCAATCAGGGAACCGGCGTCAATACGCCGGCGAAGAAGCCGGACACGGCGACGCCCAACCGTCCGGGTACCTACATCGTCGTCTACAACGACGACGCACTGGCCACTTACCAGGGCACCATCGCGGGCTTGGCGGCGCCATCCCGCAAGACGGTTGCCACGGGCAAGTACAAGCTGGACACCCATAGTGCGGACGCGCGCCGCTACGTCGGTTACCTGCAACGCGTGCAGGTCCGCATGGAGCAGGCGATCTCCAGGGCCGTGCTGCACCGCGTGCCGGTGCGCGCGCGCATGCAGCACGCCATCAACGGCATCATCGCGGACCTGACCCCGGCCGAAGCCCGGATCGTGGCCGAGCTGGGCAATGTCCGCCTGGTCGAGCCGTACCGCGAATACGCTGTGGATACCGATGTCGGTCCGGCGCTGATCGGTGCTCCGACGGCCTGGGCCGGCAGCGTGGGCGAGTACTACAACTCGGCCAGCCCGGTGCAGGGCGAGGGCGTCGTCGTAGGCATCATCGATACCGGCATCAATTTCGGCAGCCCGTCTTTCGCTGCCACTGACCCGATCGACGGCTACGTCCACGTCAACCCGCTTGGGGCGGGCACCTACCTGGGCACCTGTGCCTCCGGCGGCGTGGACGATGGACGCTGCAACAGCAAACTGATCGGCGGCTATGACTACGTCTGCGGCGCGCCCACCAATGCATGCACCACGGCGGGCCTGCGTGAGGAACCCGGTTTCGGCGACACCAACAGCCATGGTAGCCACACGGCGTCCACGACTGCGGGCAACCATCGCGATGCCATGTTCGCCAGCGCAATGCGCCGCATCTCGGGCGTGGCGCCGCGCGCCAACATCATTGCCTACGACGTCTGCTACACCACGATTTCCACGGGCCAGGGCTCCTGCCCTAACACCGCGACGGTGTCGGCGGTCAACCAGGCGATCGCCGACGGTATCGTCGACGTCATCAACTACTCGATCAGCGGCGGCAACGAGCCCTGGACGGACGCGACGTCCCTTGCGTTCCTCAATGCAGTCGATGCCGGCATCTATGTCGCTGCTTCGGCAGGTAACAGCGGCCCGGGCCCCAATACGCTCGGGCACCTTGAACCCTGGGTGGCGAGCACTGCGGCTGCCCAGCATGGCCGTGGTGGCTTCTCTTCCCTGTTGAACGTCACTGGCCCGGCGCCGGTGCCGGCCGGACTGCAGCCGTTGATCCTGACCAACGGCACGGGGGGCGTCGACATTACGGTGGCGCTGCCCGGCACGACACCGCTCAAGGTCAGCGCGGGTATCGACACCACGACGGACGGCTGTGCCGCGTTTGCGGCCGGTGAGTTCACGGGGGCGATCGCGGTGATCCGCCGCGGTGGGTGCACGTTCGCCGTCAAGGCCAACAACGCAACGGCCGCCGGCGCGGTGGCGGTGGTCATCGCCAACAATACGGCTGGCGCCATCCTGCCCTCGGTTCCGGGCACGACGGTTCCGGTCTTCTCCGTCCTCCAGTCCGAAGGCGATACGATCCGCAACTTCGTGGTCGCCAACCCGACTGCCACGGCGAGCATCGGCCTGCCGGTGGCATTGCCGAATACGCCTGACGTGCTGGGTTCCTTCAGCTCGCGTGGCCCGGCGGGCCGGTTCGACCTGGTCAAGCCGGATATCACCGCGCCTGGCGTGAACGTCCTGGCGGTGATTGCCGGTACCACGGTCACCGGTTCGGAGAACCTGATCGGCCTGATGAGCGGTACCTCGATGGCATCGCCTCACCATGCCGGTGCCGCAGCGCTGGTCCGCGAAGCGCGTCCGACCTGGACGATGCCGGAAATCAAGTCGGCGCTGATGATGACGGCGACGCCGACCGTCTACACCGAAGACTCGGTCACCCTGGCGAATCCGTTCGCACGTGGTGCAGGCCGCATCCGCGTTGATCGTGCGATCCGCGCTGGTCTGGTGCTCAACGAAACGACGGCCAACTTCACGGCCGCCAATCCGGACAGCGCCGGCAACCCGACCACCCTCAACCTGCCCAGCCTCGGCAACGGCAAGTGCTTCCCGACCTGCACGTTCGTTCGTACCTTCCGCAACCCGGGTACCACGATTGGCCTGTGGCGGATCAGCATGAGCGGCGTGCCGGGTACGGTGAGCCCGTCGCTGATGTGGGTCCTGCCGGGCCTGACCCGCAGCGTGACCTTCACGGTCAACGCCGCAGGCCTGCCCGCTGACGGCAGCTGGAGCTTCGGCCAGGTACTCATGGAATACCGCGAAAGCGGTGGCCGGGTGAATGACTACGCCGCGCTGCGCCTGCCTATCGCCGTCTCCGTGCCTGCACCTATCGTTTCGGTGCCGTCGCTGGTGAATGCCACCGCCACCGCGGGCGCTGGCACTGCGAGCTTCAACATCGGCAACATCGGTGGCTCCACGCTGAACTACGTGGTGAGCAACAGCGGCAACGGTGTCGTGGCTCCGTATACCGCGGACAGCACGGGCGTCAGTTCGGGTTTCCGCAGCATCATCTACACGGACCCGGCGACTGCCGGCAACAACGCGCAGTTCTCGGGTGACGACTTCACTGTCACCGAGACCACGAACATCTCGTCGCTGAAGACCGAGGGCTTCGTCGTCAGCGGTGCAGCGCTGACGGCGGCGGCCGTGAACATCACCTGGAGCCTCTATCCGGATGCGGGCGGGGTGCCCGCGGGCAATCCGCAGTCGAATCCGGGTGCGGCCGTCTGGTCGTACACGGCAGCTCCGACCGCCGCGGGCGTGTCGATCGGAACGTCGGCGAATGGCAGTGGCAGCTCGATCACGCTGAACCTCGCGACTGCCGGCCAGAACGTGGCGCTGCCCCCGGGTACCTACTGGCTGGTGGTGAGCACGCGCGGCACGTTTGCCAACCGCTGGGCTCATTTCGGCTCGAACACTGGCAATGGCTCGTTCGCGTCGATCACCGTGTCCACGTCGAACGTGGGTAGCTGGGCGTCGAATACCGCCTTCTCCGGCCTGTCGATGGTGATCAAGGGAACTGTCGCCTGCGGTGCACCGTGGTTGGGTGCGGCGGTCCCGGCATCGGGTGCGCTGGCGCCCGCAGCCAGTCAACTGACGTTGGTGGGACTGAACAGCGGCGGCATGGCGGCGGGAAGCTACCGCGCCAACGTATGCGTGAGCAGCAACGATCCGGTCACGCCGGTCGCAGCGGTTCCGATCGTAATGACCGCCAACTGAGCGTATCCATCGAGTAACACGAGAGGCCCGGGTAACACCGGGCCTCTTTTTTTGTGCGCGGACCTTGTGGGGCGGTTGTCGCTGATCTCCGGCGATGGCTGTCGCATTCATTGCGAGTGCGGGACGCGTGCAGCGATCCCACCAGTCGGGTGTCGGCGTGCGGCGCAACCGGCGCGACGATGGCAGCGATCTTGTTCGCCGCCATCAGGCGGGCTGGGACACGCAGTCAGGGCTGCTCAGTTGGACGGATCCACTGCGGAGAGTGGGATGCCGCAACGCGGGCGTTGCCTACTCACCCGGCTTGGCCGCTTCCACCGGCGCACTCGTCTCGTGCGTCCGCGCGAGTTGCGCCTCGCGATGGGCGATGTACGCGTTGGCCGCGAAGATGATGCCGGCGCCGATCACTGTCCAGCGGTCGAGCTTCTCATCGAAGACCAGGTAGCCGAACACTGCCACGATCGGCAGCTGCATGAAGCTGATCGGGGTCAGCGCCGAGACGTCGCCCAGCTTCAGCGCGCGCGTCCAGAACATGTGGCCGCCCGTACCGAGCACGCCGGCTGCCGCCACCCACAGCCACGTGATTCCCTGAGGCCACTGCCACACCCACAGCGCAGGTCCGAGCGACAGCGGCACCCACAGCAGTGTGGTCCACAGCACGATGCGGTCGGCCGGTTCGACGCGCGAGAGCTGCTTGATCTGGATCGACACGATGCCGCTGAGCACCGCCGCCGACAGCGCCACCAGCGTACCGTGGCTGAAACCGACGGTACCCGGTCGCACGATCACCATGACGCCGAGAAAGCCCACCGCCACCGCCGCCCAGCGACGCGCGCGGACGTGTTCGTGCAGGAAGATCACCGCAGCGATCGTGACGAAGATCGGCGTCGAGTAGGACAGCGACACCGCCTGCGCGAGAGGTAGGTGACCGATCGCCCAGAAGCCGCAGAACATCGATACCACGCCGACGATGCAACGGACGAAGTACCGCGGCAGCTGCGTCGTGCGCAGCAGGCCGGGGCCGTGCTTCACCAGCAGCGGCAACGCCGCGACCACGCCGAAGAAGTTGCGGAAGAACGCGATCTCGAACGTGTGCAGCGACGAGGACGCCAGCCGGATCACCACCGCCATCAGCGCGAAGAACACGGTGCTGACCAGCATCAGTACGGCGGCGCGTGCGTGGGCGTTCATGCAGCTGGGGATTTTGCTTTCGGGCCCAGAAAGTGGGGCGCAGGCGGGCAGGGCGGAGCGCGGAGCAACCAGCTCACCATGTCGCGCCGATCACCCGTGGTTCCGGTTCCAGTTCAACGCCGAAACGTTCGCCAATAGACGCCGCGATCCGACGTGCCAGGTCGAGCAGCTGCAGGCCGCTCGCGTTGCCGTGATTCACCAGCACCAGCGCGTGCGATTCGGCGACGCCCGCATCGCCGTCGCGATGTCCCTTCCAGCCGCACTGGTCGATCAGCCACGCAGCCGAGAGCTTGCGCGTGGCATCGCTGTTGCCGCGGAACACCGGCAGCGCATCGTGCCGCGCTTTCAGCGCGTCGGCCTGTGCGACGGGGACGATCGGATTCTTGAAGAAGCTGCCCGCGTTGCCGATCACGGCCGGATCGGGCAGCTTGCGGCGGCGGATCGCGATCACCGCATCGGCGACGTGGCGCGGCGTCGGGTTGATGACGCCCATCGTCGCCAGTTCCTCGCGGATACCGGCGTAGTCGAGCTTCAGGTCCGGCACGCGGGGTAGCGCGAACTCGACCGCGGTGACGATGTAGCGATCCACCTGCTGCTTGAACAGGCTGTCGCGATACGCGAAGCGGCACGCGTCGGCGTCCAGGCGATGTACTTGCCCGGTCGCGGGTTCGAAGGCTTCCACGCAGTGGATGAACTCGCGCACTTCCACGCCGTAGGCGCCGATGTTCTGGATCGGCGCGGCACCGACGGTACCGGGGATCAGCGCCAGGTTCTCCAGCCCGGCCAGGCCGTGCTTGAGCGTGCGCATGACGAAGTCGTGCCACTCCACGCCTGCGTCGGCGCGGACGACGACACGGCCTGCGGCCGGCGCGTCCTGCGGCGCGTCCACGTAGGTGACGCGATGTCCCGTCAGCGCCAGCACCGCGCCCTGCGGATTGCCGGCGAACAGCAGGTTGCTGCCGCCACCGAGCACCAGCGAAAGGCGATCGGCGAAATCCGGGTCGGCGAACAGCGCCGGCAATGCGGCGGCGTCGGCGACTTCCACCAGCACGGGTGCACGCGCTTCCACACCGAAGGTATTGCGCGAACGCAGCGAGGCGTCGCGCGCGATGTGGATGGCGTCGCTCATGCGTCGATCAGATCTCCGGGGGCAGGTTGCCGCGGCTGGGGGCTTCCTTGCGGCGACGCATGGCTTCCACGCATTCGTGCACCAGCGCCGGACCGCGATAGACCAGTCCGGTGTAGCACTGCACCAGCGTCGCACCGGCCGCCGTCTTGGTCACCGCGTCGGCGCCGCTGACGATGCCGCCCACGCCGATCAGCGGAATGGATTCGGGCAGGCGCGTGCGCAGCATCCGCAGGATCGTGGTCGACAACCCCATCAGCGGGCGGCCTGACAGGCCACCGGTTTCGTTGGCGTGCTCGGAGCCCTCTACTATCGTGCGCAACACCGTGGTGTTGGTGGCGATCACGCCGTCCACTTCCAGGTCTGCCAGCACGCGAGCGGCGGCGTCGACGTCGTCCTCGGACAGGTCCGGTGCGATCTTCACCAGCATCGGCACGCGCTTGCCGTGTTTCGCGCCCAGCCGCTCCTGTTCCTCGCGCAGCGTGCCGACCAGGCGGCGCAGCGACTGTTCTTCCTGCAGTTCACGCAGGCCGGCAGTGTTGGGTGAGGAGATGTTGACGGTGACGTAGTCCGCCAGCGGATAGACGCGCGACAGGCAGTACATGTAATCGCCTTCGGCCGCGTCGTTGGGCGTGTCCTTGTTCTTGCCGATGTTGATGCCGAGCAGCCCGCCCTTGCGCTGTGCGCGCTCGACGTTCTTCACCATCGCCTCGATGCCGTCGTTGTTGAAGCCCAGGCGGTTGATGACGGCCTCATGCTCCGGCAGGCGGAACATGCGCGGCTTCGGATTGCCGGCCTGCGGGCGCGGCGTGACCGTGCCGACTTCGACGAAACCGAAACCCAGCGACAGCAGCGCGTCGATGTGCGCGCCGTTCTTGTCCAGCCCGGCGGCGAGTCCCACCGGGTTGGGGAAGGTCAGCCCGAACGCCTTGGTTGGCAACGGCGCCGACTTGCGCGTCAGCAGCGGGTTGAGCCCGGTGCGGTACGCGGCTTCCATGGCCTTGAGACCAAGGCCATGCGCCTTCTCGGCATCCAGTCCAAACAGGAACGGGCGGGCGAGTCCGTACATGCTTACAGGTCGAACTTGATGCCCTGCGCGAGCGGCAGCGAGTCGGAGTAGTTGATCGTGTTGGTCTGGCGGCGCATGTAGGCCTTCCACGCATCCGAACCCGATTCGCGACCGCCGCCGGTTTCCTTCTCACCACCGAAGGCGCCGCCGATTTCCGCGCCCGAAGTGCCGATGTTGACGTTGGCGATGCCGCAATCGGAACCCGACGCGGCGAGGAACGCTTCGGCCGCCTTGAGGTTGGTGGTGAAGATCGACGACGACAGGCCCTGCGGCACGGCGTTCTGCATGTCGATGGCTTCGTCGATCGTCTTGAACTTCATGACGTAGAGGATCGGCGCGAAGGTCTCGTGCTGCACGATCTCGGCTTCGTTGGTGAGGCCGGTGACGATCGTCGGCAGGACGAAGTTGCCCTTGCCTTCGATCGCGGCACCGCCGGTCTCGATCTTGCCGCCGGACGCCTTGGCCTTGTTGACCGCATCGAGGTACGCATCGACGCCGTCCTTGCTGTTGAGCGGGCCCATCAGGTTCTTCGGGTCGGTCGGATCGCCGATCTTGCCTTCGACCTGCTTGTAGGCGGTGATCAGCTTGCCCAGCACTTCGTCGTACATCGACTCGTGCACGAACAGGCGGCGCGTGGTGGTGCAGCGCTGGCCGGCGGTGCCGACGGCGCCGAACACGATCGCCGGGATCGCCAGCTTCAGGTCGGCGGTCTGGTCGACGATGATCGCGTTGTTGCCGCCGAGCTCCAGCAGCGAGCGACCCATGCGGTGGGCGACGCGCTCACCGACCATGCGGCCGATCTTGGTCGAACCGGTGAAGCTGATCAGCCCGACGCGACGGTCGTCGACGAACTGCTGCGCCAGGTCGGCGCCGGCATCGTTGAACAGGAAGAAGATGTCCGGGAAGCCGCCCTTCTTCAGCGCTTCGTTGCAGATCTTCATCGAGGCGATGGCCGAGAGCGGGGTCTTCGGCGACGGCTTCCACACGGTGATGTCACCGCAGATGGCGGCGACGAACGAGTTCCACGCCCACACGGCGACCGGGAAGTTGAACGCCGAGATCACGCCGACGATGCCGATCGGGTGCCACTGTTCGTACATGCGGTGGCCCGGACGCTCGGAGTGCATGGTCAGGCCGTACAGCTGGCGCGACAGGCCGACGGCGAATTCGCCGATGTCGATCATTTCCTGCACTTCGCCGTCGCCTTCCGGCTTGGACTTGCCCATTTCCAGCGCGACCAGCGAACCCAGCGCGTCCTTGTGCGTGCGCAGGGCGTCGGCGCACAGGCGGATGGCTTCGCCGCGACGCGGGGCCGGCGTGGTGCGCCAGACCTTGTAGGCGGCCTGGGCGCGCTCGACGATGGTGTCGTAGTCGGCCTTCGACGAGGCCATCACGCGGCCCAGTACCTCACCCGTGGTCGGGTTGACCGGCTCGATCACGCCGGCGTCGTTCGTGGCCGACCACTGGCCGCTGCCGAGGTAGGTGCCGGATTCGTTGTCGGTCAGGCCGAGGGCGGAGAGGACGGGGTGCGTCATGGGGGAAACTCCAGAGAGGAAATCGGGGTGCGCCTGAAGGCGCAGTGGCACGCAAGCGTGCCGTGGATGCTGGCGGCCCCGACACGATTCGAACGTGCGACCTGTCCCTTAGGAGGGGACCGCTCTATCCAACTGAGCTACGGGGCCATAAGGGGCGGAATTATCGCAGAGAAAGGGCGGCGCCGGCCCACCATGAGCAATCGGCACTCGTTTCAATGATGCCGCGCCGGCGGCCCGGGATGCCGGCTGACGAGCTTCCCCCGATGGCGCCACCGCGAAGCCACGGGAACTCGAATCAACGCCGACAACGGACCCGCGCTGCAGCTCGACAGAGCCCCCAAAAGCAGAACGCCCGGATCTCTCCGGGCGTTCCGTGTTGCCTTGGCTTGGGATGCGCGACTACTTCGCGTGCCCCTTGTCGCCGCTGCCGGTTGCCGGTGCTTCCGACACCAGGCCGCGACGCTCCAGCAGCGGTTCGATCTGCGGGGCGTGGCCGGCGAAGTTGCCGAACAGCACCATCGCGTCCTGGCTACCGCCGCGCGACAGCAGGGTGTCGCGGAAGTGGTCGCCGTTCTCGCGGGTCAGGCCGCCGTGCTGCTTGATCCACTCCACCGTGTTGGCGTCCAGCACTTCCGACCAGATGTAGGCGTAGTAGCCGGCCGAGTAGCCGCCCATGATGTGGCTGAAGTACGGCAGGCGGTAACGCGGCGCGACGGCGGCGTAGTCCAGGCCGTTCTTCTTCAGCGATGCCGCTTCGAAGGCCATCACGTGCGCTGCGTCCGGCACCTTGTCCGCGGTGACCTGGTGCAGGTCCTGGTCGGTCATGGCTGCGCCCAGGTAGGCGGTGGTGGTGAAGCCCTGGTTGAACTTCGACGCGGCCAGCACCTTGTCCAGCAGGGCCTTCGGCATCGGTTCGCCGGTCTGGTAGTGCTTGGCGTAGTTGGCCAGCACTTCCGGCCAGTCCGACCACATCTCGTTCACCTGCGACGGGTACTCGACGAAGTCGCGCGGCACGTTGGTGCCCGCGAAGTACGGGTACTTCACGTTCGAGAACATGCCGTGCAGCGCATGGCCGAACTCATGGAACATCGTGGTGACCTCGTCCCAGGTCAGCAGCGTCGGCTGGCCGGCCGTGGGCTTGGGGATATTGAGGTGGTTGGCGATCACCGGATGCGTGCCCATCAGGCCGGACTGGCTGACGTACTCGTTCATCCACGCGCCACCGCGCTTGGAGGGGCGGGCGTATTCGTCGGCGAGGAAGATCGCCAGCTGCTTGCCGTCCTTGTCGAAGACGTCATAGACCATCACGTCCGGCTGGTAGACCGGCAGGTCGGTGCGCTGCTTGAAGGTCAGGCCGTAGAGCTTGTTGGCGGCGAAGAACACGCCGTTCTCCAGCACGTTCTTCATTTCCAGGTAGGGCTTGAGCTCGGCTTCGTCGAAGTTGTACTTGGCCTGGCGCACCTTTTCGCTGTAGTAGGCCCAATCCCACGGCTGCAGTTCGAAGGTGGGCTGGCCCTTGGCCTTCTGTTCCTCGTCGATCGTCTTCTGCAGTTCGGCGCCTTCCTTGCGGGCGTTGGCGACGGCGGCCGGGGCAAGCTTGCCCAGCATCGCGTTGACGGCTTCGGGGTTCTTGGCGGTCTCGTCTTCCAGCGTGTAGGCGGCGTGGGTGGGGTAGCCCAGCAGGTTGGCGCGTTCGGTGCGCAGCTTGATCACCCGGGCGACCAGCGCCGTGGTGTCGAACTCGTTGCCGCGGCTGCCGCGGGCGATGGAGGCCTTGTACAGGCGTTCGCGCGTGGCGCGATCCTGCAGCTGCGACAGCGCCGGCTGGGTGGTGGTGTTGAGCAGGGCGATCGCGAACTTGCCTTCCTGGCCGCGCGACTTGGCGGCTTCGGCGGCGCCGGCGATCTGTTCGTCGGACAGGCCGGCGAGCTGGGCCTTGCTGTCGACGATGACGGCCGATGCGTTCACTTCCTTCAGCACGTTCTGGCTGAACTGCGTGTCCAGCGAGGCCAGTTCGGCGTTCATCGCCTTCAGGCGGACCTTGTCGGCGTCCGACAGGCTGGCGCCGGCGTGGATGTAGTCGGTGTAGTACTTCTCGACCAGGCGCTTGGACTCGGCGTCCAGGCCGGCGGCGTCGCGGCCTTCGTACACGGCCTTGATGCGGGCGAACAGCTTGGGATTCAGGCGGATCGCGTCAGCGTGCGCGGCGAGCTTGGGCGAGTACTCGGCCTCGATCTTGTCGCGCGCGTCGTTGGTGTCGGCGCCGCTGAGGTTGCCGAAGATGGTCAGGCCGCGGCGCAGCAGCTGGCCGGACTTCTCCAGGGCGACGATGGTGTTGTCGAAGGTCGGCGCGGCGTCCGAGTTGGCGATCGCGTCGACTTCCTGCAGCTCTTCCTTCATGCCGCGATCGAAGGCCGGCGCGAAGTCGCTGTCCTGGATCTTGTCGAACTGCGGGTACTGGAACGGCAGCGGGCTGGCCGTGAAGAGCGGATTGACGTGTTCGGTCACGGTGGTCTTGGCTGCGGGAGCGGATTCGTGGGCGAGGGCCGGGGCGGAGGCGACGGCGAGTGCGGCGGCCAGGGCCAGCGCGAGCGGGTGCTTCATTTCGACAATCTCAGCGAGGGGAGTCGGGAGGGTACCCGAAGCTCACCGGCTGCGGCCCCTGACGAAAGGCACAGGGGGCGTATGGCGCGGGCTTCGGTCAGGGCCTGCTCTGTTGTTGACGGGCGCCGCCGTGTGCACGCCGGCATCCGGCACAACCTGAATGCGGAAAAGCGCAGATATTGCGGGGCTTGGGCCGATCGGCCAACCCCGCAATGCTCCGCCGACCGGGCCGGTGCGGTCGTCAGGCGTGCTTTGCCGAATTTGCCCGGATCGCGGCCGCCAAGTAGACGGCCAGTCCCTCGCCGTGGCGGTCGTAGAAATCGCGGAAGCGTTCGTCGGCTTCGTACATGTCGGCCAGTCCGCAGTGCATCGCGTAGTTGCACGGGTAATAGCGCTGGTCGATCTGCTCGCGGTGGCGCTCGGCGACGGCCATGGCAGGTGCGCTGTCGGCGGCGTGGCCGGCGTGGCGGATCTCGAGCAGTTCGCGGATGAGGGCCAGCTGCTCGGCCTGTGCCTGTTCGAAGTCGGCGCGCTGGTAGCCGGCCGTGCGGCGGCGCGACTCCTTCCAGGCGTCGGTGTGGCCCCAGCGTTGTTCGGCTTCCTTGGCGTACTCGGCGTTCTCGAACTGCTCGAAGCCGTCGAAGAGTTTTTCGGTGGTCATTGTTGTGCGCTCCTGCATGGATTGAAGGGTCGCATCGACCGCACGCAGTACCGCGTCGGCATGGCGTCGCTGCTGTTCGACGACGCCGCGCTGTTCCAGCAATGCCGCGTGCTGGCGCTCCGGCGGGGCGTCGACCAGCTCGCGTACGGCGTCCAGGCCGAAGCCCAGTTCGCGGAACAGCAGCACCCGGCGCAGGCGGTGCAGGTCATCGTCGGTGTAGAGGCGATAGCCGGCGGCGCTGCGGTGCGAAGGCTTGAGCAATCCGATCTCGTCGTAGTGGTGCAGCGCCCGCACGGTGAGGTGGGTGAGGGCGGCGACCTGGCTGACGGTGTGGTGCCTGGGCTGTTTCATTGCGTCTGCGGTAGGGGTGGGTTGATGCGGGGCGCAGGTTCGGGCCTTACGTCACGTCAGGGTCAAGCGCGGGTTGGATGGACTTTCAGTTTCCGCTCAGCACTGACGCGGCGGGAGTGCTGGAGCGCGGGTAGACGTCGCAACTGTCGGGATTGGGTCCGTACCGACAGCTGGTGAATCCCGCCGCCCCCAACCTTTGGCCCACGCGCTGGCGTCCAGCCGGGGTGATGCTGGGGGTTCTGCCCGTCCCCGACAAGGAAAGATCGATGCGCTGCATTCTTGCTGTCTCCCTGGCCCTGGTCCTCGCCAGCCCTGCCTACGCCGCGCAGACACTGCGCTATGTCGCGCTGGTCGATGGCGGCAAGCAGGCCGGCCACCAGATCGTCACCACGGGCGACGATGGCGTGACCCGAGTCGACTACCTCTTCAAGGACAACGGCCGCGGTCCGGAGCTGAAGGAAGAATTCACCCTGGCGCCCGACGGCACCTTCGCCACCTACAAGGTGACGGGCTCGACCACGTTCGGCGCGCCGGTCGACGAATCCTTCAAGCGCGACGGCGACAAGGTCAGCTGGAAGTCCACATCCGACCAGGGCGAGATGACCATCAAGGGCACCGCGTTCTACTCCGCATTGGGTGGTACGCCGGCCGATATCTCCCCGGCGCTTGCAGCGCTCTCGCGCCAGGCCGATGGCAAGCTGCCGCTGATCCCCGGCGGTTCGCTGAGCATGCGCAAGCTGGCGCAAATGGACGTCGTGCGCGGCAACGAACACCGCAATGTGCAGCTGCTGGCGATCACCGGAATTGGCTTGACCCCGCAGTTCGTCTGGGCGACCACCGACGCGGAGCCGCGCCTGTTCGCCTTCATCTTCCCCGGCTTCCTGCAGTTGATCGAGGAAGGTTGGGATGCCAACGCCGCCGCGATGGAAACCCGCCAGAAGCAGGCCGAAGGCGAAGCGCTGGTGCAGCTGCACGACAATGTCTCGCACAAGCTGGCCGGCACGACGCTGATCCGCAATGCGCGTGTGTTCGACAGCGAGAAGGCCACGCTGGGCGCGGCTTCGGACGTGCTGGTGCGCGACGGTCGCATCGTCTCGGTCGCCGCCACCGGTGGCAACGCCAAGGCGGATAACGTCATCGACGCCGGCGGCAAGGTGCTGCTGCCGGGTCTGTTCGACATGCACGGCCACCTGGGGCGCTGGGATGGCGGTCTGAACATCGCCACCGGTGTCACCACCGTGCGCGACATGGGCAACGACAACGCCACCCTGCAGCAGCTGATCGCGGAGGAGAAGGCGGACACGCTGCTCTCCACGCACGTCGTCCCCGCCGGTTTCATCGAAGGCGAGAGCCCGATGTCGGCGCGCAATGGCTTCGTCATCAAGAACCTCGACGAAGCGAAGAAAGCCGTCGACTGGTACGCCGAGCACGGCTACCCGCAGATCAAGGTCTACAACTCGTTCCCGAAGGACATCCTGCGCGACACCATCGCCTACGCGCATTCCAAGGGCATGCGCGTAAGCGGCCACGTGCCGGCGTTCCTGCGCGCGCGCGACGTGGTGGACATGGGCTATGACGAAATCCAGCACATCAACCAGGTGCTGCTGAACTTCCTGGTCGACGACAAGACCGACACCCGCACGCTGCAGCGCTTCTACCTGCCGGCGGAGAAGGTTGCCGACATGGATTTCGACAGCAAGGAGGTGCAGGACTACATCGCGATGCTGGCGGCGAAGAAGATCGTCATCGATCCGACGCTGTCGACCTTCGAATTCCTGCGCCAGCGCGCGGGTGATGTCGCCGAAAGCTACGCGCCGATCGCCGCGCACATGCCGCCGGACATCCAGCGCGGCCTGAAGGTCGCCGAGATGAAGATCCCGGACGACGCGACTGCGGCGCGTTACAACAAGTCGTACCTGAAGATGGTCGAGTTCGTTGGTCGCATGTACAAGGCGGGTGTGCCGCTGGTGGCGGGTACCGATGGACTGCCGGGTTTCACCGTGCAGAGCGAGCTGGAGTGGTACGTCCGCGCCGGCCTGACTCCGGCGCAGGCGTTGCAGGTGGCTACCTGGAACGGCGCCAAGTACGCCCGGGTGCTCGATGACCGCGGCTCGGTCACGGCCGGCAAGGCGTCGGATCTGGTGCTTATCGACGGCGATCCGACGGCGAACATCTCTGATATCCGCAACGTGGCGCTGGTGATGAAGGGCGATACCGCCTATTACCCTAGCGAGATCTTCGACGCGCTGGGGGTCAAGCCCTTCGCGACCGCGGTGAAGGCCGCGTCGAACAAGTAGGCCGCCGGGTCCCTTCCCGGGATTCCCTCGCCACGCGGGCGAGGGAGCTCCTGGGAAGGGCTTTTGACTGCACTTCGGGCTTCGCCGACTTAACAGCCCCGTGCCTGCGGGTCCTTCGACTTCGGTGCTTCGCACCTACGCTCAGGATGAGCGGGTAGCCATGCGGTCAGGGTGAGCGGGAGTGGCCGGGCTGCTTGGCCAGGCCCCGCCTGTAACCGCCACGCGGCTCTGCGCCTGCCAGTCCGCTCAGGGGTTCTGGCGCCTTCGATCTAGCCCGCTAGACGCCTAAAGCAGGCTCCGGGCACCCGGCCCCCAACCATCCCCGCTCATCCTGAGCGTAGGTGCGAAGCACCGAAATCGAAGGATGTGACCGGAATACGACAAACGGCGTACCGGCACGTACGGTGGGCTTAACGGTGGGATAACATTCGCGGGTTCCTTCACCAGCCCGCCGCCGTCCGGAGCCCACACATGCGCCACCGCACCTTCCGTCGCCACGCACTGACCGCGTCCATCGCGCTTTCGCTGTTCGCCACCGTCGCCAACGCGCAGGAAGCTGCCAGCGATACCACGGAAACCAAGGCCAAGACGCTGGACGCCGTGCAGGTCACCGCGCAGCGTCGCGTGGAAAGCATCCTGGACGTGCCGGTGTCCGTCAGCACGGTCAGTGGCGAGAAGCTCGACGCGCTGGCGTCCGGCGGTACCGACGTCCGCTTCCTGTCCGGCCGCGTGCCGAGCCTCAACATCGAATCCTCGTTCGGCCGCGCCTTCCCGCGCTTCTACATCCGCGGTTACGGCAATACCGATTTCCGCCTCAACACCTCGCAGCCCGTGTCGCTGGTCTATGACGACGTGGTGCAGGAAAACCCGATCCTGAAGGGCTTCCCGGTGTTCGACGTCGACCAGGTCGAAGTGCTGCGCGGTCCGCAGGGCACGCTGTTCGGCCGCAACAGCCCGGCCGGCGTGGTCAAGTTCGAGTCGGTACGCCCGTCGCAGGATTTCGGCGGCTACGCCAAGCTCGGTGCCGGCAGCGACGACATGTGGAACTTCGAGGGCGCCGTCGGCGGTGGCCTCAGCGACAACTGGTCCGCGCGCGCATCGGTGCTGTTCCAGCGTCGCGACGACTGGGTGAAGAACACCTATCCGGGCCCGAACGACGGGTTCGAGGGCTACGACGAGTCCGCGGCACGCGTGCAGGCGCTGTACTCGGGCGATGGCTTCGAGGCACTGCTCGGCGTCCATGCGCGCCACCTCAACGGCACCGCGCGCCTGTTCCGCGCCAACATCATCAAGCCGGGCACCAATGACCTCGTCGACGGCTTCGACGAAAACGAAGTGTCGGTCGACGGTTACAACCATTCCGAACTCGACAGCGAAGGTTTCAACGCGCGCCTGAGCTGGGACGTGGGCAACTACACGCTGCACTCCATCACCGGCTACGAGTCGGTGGAAACCTATAGCCGCGGCGACATCGACGGCGGTTACGGATTCGACAACCCGTTCCTGGGCACCGTGGGTGAGCCGGGCTTCATTCCGTTCCCCTCGGAAACGGCCGACGGCATCCCGCAGCATTCGCAGTGGACCCAGGAGTTCCGCCTGGAGAGCGACACCACCGGCAACTTCAACTGGCAGGCCGGCCTGTTCCTGTTCAAGGAAGACTACGACGTCGAGAGCTTCAGCTACGACTCCATCAACGGTGGCATCGAGGATGGCTACGAGCGCATCAACCAGACCAACGACTCGTGGGCGGTGTTCACCGCGGCGACGTGGAAGGTGACACCGGCGTTCGAACTGCGCGGCGGCCTGCGCTATACGGTCGACAAGAAGGACCTGGCGGTGGAGGAGTACTACGCCAATGGTTTCGCGCCCTGCATTGCTCCCACGTTCAACCTGCCTGGCGCGGGTCCGTTGCGTTGCACCCTGGCGGACTTGCAGGCGCTGGAACCCGACGGCGATCTGTCGGCGCATCCGGAAGACAAGAAGCTGAGCTGGGACCTGTCGGCCACCTACAAGGTCAATGACGACATGAACCTGTATGCCCGCGTAGCCACCGGTTACCGCGGCAGCAGCATCCAGGCCGCCGGCGCGTTCAACACCAAGTCCGTCGCCGGTCCGGAAACCTCGCTGTCGTTCGAGGCCGGCATCAAGGCTGACCTGTGGGACAAGCGCGCGCGCCTGAGTGCTGGTCTCTTCTATTACGAGGTGAAGGACCAGCAACTCACCGCGGTGGGTGGTTCGGCCAACGCCAATATCCTGCTCAATGCCGAGAAATCGACGGGCCAGGGCTTCGAGCTGGACTTCCAGACCTACCTGACCGACAACCTGCTGGTCACTTGGGGCAGCAGCTACAACGACACGGAGATCAAGGACGCTGACCTGGCGGTGTCGGTATGCGCGCAGTGCACGGTCACCGATCCGCGCGACGCCACTGGCAGGGCGCTGATTGACGGCAATCCGCTGCCGCAGGCCCCGAAGTGGTCACACAACATGACGGCACGCTGGAGCATGCCGACCGGCGAAGGCGCCGAGTTCTACGTGTTCACCGACTGGTCCTACCGCAGCGAAGTGAACTTCTTCCTGTACGACTCGGTGGAGTTCACCGGCAAGTCGCTGCTCGAAGGCGGCCTGCGCCTGGGCTACGACTGGGGCTACGGCAAGTACGACGTCGCCGTGTTCGGCCGCAACATCACCGACCAGGTGCAGGTGGTGGGCGGCATCGACTTCAACAACCTGACCGGCTTCATCAACGAGCCGCGTACGCTGGGCGTGGAGTTCAAGGCCTCGTTCTGACGCAGTCGACCTTGCTTGACGAAACGCCGGGCTTGTCCCGGCGTTTTGTTTTTCGGGGTTCAGTCGCCTGTCGCTGGCTGGCATCCCGGGCCGGGTGTGGGTTCTGTTTTTGACCGAGTGTTGGAAGCAGTTCCCACGCCTCAGTCCTTCAAGCCACCGCTGCAAGCCGATGCCAACCGCGACCCCCGGCGTTATGCTGGACGGAACGACGACAACCGCCCGGAGCGCGCCATGTCCACCGCCTACGATTTCTCCGCCGCCGACATCGACGGCCAGGCCAAGTCGCTTGCCGACTTCAGCGGCAAGGTGATGCTGGTCGTCAACGTCGCATCCAAGTGCGGATTCACGCCGCAGTACACCGGCCTTGAAAAGCTCTGGCGCGATTTCGGATCGCGTGGGCTGGTGGTGTTGGGATTCCCATGCGACCAGTTCGGCCACCAGGAGCCGGGCGACGAAGCGGAGATCCGCAACTTCTGCTCGCTCAACTATGACGTGACCTTCCCGATGTTCGCCAAGATCGACGTCAACGGTGCCAACGCGCATCCGCTGTGGAAATGGCTGAAGGAGGAAAAGGGCGGCTTCCTCGGAATCGATGCGATCAAGTGGAATTTCAGCAAATTCCTGATTGGCCGCGATGGCAAGGTCATCAAGCGCTATGCGCCGACCGACTCGCCCGAATCGATCGCGGGCGACATCGAAACCGCATTGGGGTAATGCATGTCCCCCGCGGCGAAGGAAGCGCCTGTCCTGATCCGGTTCGCCCGGGAGCAGTCGCTGTTGCGCGTGCATGTGATCGGCGCCAGCACCCTTGAAAACACGGTGTCGTACTGGCGGGCGATCGTCGCCGAGGTCCGCCGTGACGCTCCCGACGCGATCGTGCTGGTAGACGAACTGCGGGGCGAACCGCTGACGGCCGAACAATGGCTCAAACTTGTCGAAGCCGTCGCTGGGCAGGGGCTGGAAAGCATCCGCATCGCCCACGTCAAACCGCATGGGCTGCAGCAGATCGAGTACTGCGAGCTGTACGCGCGTGAGGCCGGGTTCGACGCGCGGGTGTTCGACGACGAACACGCCGCGCAGCTGTGGGTTCGCTGGGGCGAGCGCTAGGCGGACGAACGCAGGCAGGATCGAAAACCCCATCGGTCGGCTGTCCCGGCGAGCGTGGCGGTGTCCTCGCTGGTGCCGGCCAGACGGTACGTACACCCGATGGGTGGTGGTCCCGACCGTGGACACGGCGGCGTACTGCGGCGCTACACTGAAGCTGAATATGGCCACGCGCGCCCAGGAACTGGAGCGGCGTGATGCGTCCGGGACGGGGACAAGGACGGAATCGGCTGCCGGGTTCGTGTCTGCGCTGTTCTCCGCTGCCAGCCTCGAGGAAATCGCGGCTGTGGTCGCAGGGCGCGTGGAATCGGAGTTCGGTGGCCGCGACGCGCACCTGGTCTGGAGCCTGGGTCCGGCGGAAGGCACGCCGTTTCCCTGGCGCAGCTGGCCTGACACCGGTTCGCTGGCTGTCGAAAGGGCGTTGATCGAAGCATCCGTACGCGGTGCGAGCCTCGTGGAAGCGTCGACTTCACAACCCGGCTGGCAGAAGGTCGCCCAATCCATCGGTAGCCCGGATCCCGGGCATCGCGTGCTGCTCGTGGCGCAATGGCCGGATGGCGCTTGCATTCCCGAACAGCAACCGCCAGCCTGGCACGAATTCATGGCGCTGTCCGCCGCGCGCCTCAGCAGCGTGGTGGAACTGATCGAACAGCGCCTGGCGGTCCAGCGCCTGGAGAAGACGGCCAAGCTGCAGTCCGCCTTGTATGCCATCGCCGACCTGGCCAGCGGCGATCTGGACATGCCCGACATGCTCCGTCGCATCCACGCGATCGTTGACGAGCTGATGTACGCGCGGAACTTCTTCATCGCGCTGCACAACGCAGCGCACGACAGCGTGCGTTTCATCTACTACGCGGACGAGAAGGATCCGCGTCCGATCGATCCCGACCAGGAATATCCCGCGGGGCAGATCCGCAACAGCCTCACGCTGGCGATGATCCGCCAGGGCCGTTCCGCGATGGGGCCATCGCAGCGGCTGCGTGACGAGTTCGGCCTGGAGCAGGTCGATGAAGCCGAATACGGCCCTGACAGCGCAGATTGGCTGGGCGTGCCGATGGTCGCGGAAGGGCAGGTGCGCGGCGCGATCGTCGTGCAGAGCTACGACCTGGCAGGGCGCTTCACCGAGGAAGACCGCACCCTGCTTGCCTTCGTCGCCCAGCACATCCTCACCGCGCTGCTGCGCAAGCAGGAGCACAACGAACTGGAGTTGCGCGTGGAGGAACGCACGCGCGAACTGACCGAGGAAGTGCGCGAGCGCAAGCGCGGCGAGAAGCTGCAGGCAGCGCTGTACAGCATTGCTGACCTGGCCAGTGGCGAGCTGGCGATGTACGAGATGCTTAAACGCATCCACGGCGTTGTCGATGAGCTGATGTATGCGAAGAACTTCTACATCGCGCTCTATAACAACGACACTGACACGCTGCGGTTTCCCTACCATGCCGACGAGAAGGACTCCGGCCTGGTCAAGCCGGAAGAAGAGATCCCCGCGGAAGTACTCCGCAACAGCCTGACGCTGGGGCTCATCCGGCATGGACGCACCGCAATGGGCCCCGCACGTGATGTGGCAGCGGTGCTCTCGGTGCCCGGTGGCATCGGACTGGGTACGCCGGCGGAGGACTTCCTCGGCGTACCGATGGTGGCAGAAGGCGTGGTGCGCGGGGTGGTGGTGGTGCAGAGCTACGATCCGTCCGTCCACTACTCCGAAGAGGATCGCGCGCTGTTGGCCTATGTCGCCCAGCACATCCTGACGGCGCTGGCACGCAAGCAGGCGCAGACGGAGCTTGAGAGCCGCGTCAAGGACCGTACCCACGAACTTGCCGCGGCCGTCAACGAACTGCGCGAACAGATCGTCGTGCGCGAGCGTGCCGAGCAGCAGCTGGTGCACGAAACGCTGCACGACTCGCTGACTGGCTTGCCCAACCGCACTTACCTCTATGGCGCACTGGAACGAGCGTTGTCGCGGCTGCAGCGCGACCCGGAACACCGGTTCGCGGTGCTGTTCCTCGACCTTGATCGCTTCAAGGTCATCAACGACAGTGTCGGCCACCTGTACGGCGACGAGGTGCTCAAGCAGGCAGCCGAGCGATTGGCCGAATGCGTGCGTTCCTCCGACGTGGTGGCCAGGCTGGGTGGCGACGAATTCGCGCTTCTGATGGAAGACATCCGCGTGCCGGAGGATGCCTGTCACACCGCGCAGCGTGCGATCGAAGCGCTGAGCAGGCCGATGCACGTCGCCGGCAAGGAATTGTTCACCTCGGCCAGCGTCGGCATTGCGCTGGGCAACGCGCGTTACCGCAAGCCTGAGGAACTGCTGCGCGATGCCGACGTCGCCATGTATCGCGCCAAGGCGCACGGCCGTCACCGCTTCGAGATTTTCGACGAGCGACTGCACCTGGAGGCATTGCAGCTGCTGGACCTGGAGAGCGACCTGCGTCGCGCGATCCAGCGCGAGGAGTTCGAGCCGCATTTCCAGTCGATCGTGAACCTGCGCGATGGCAGCGTGGTCGGCTACGAAGCGCTGCTGCGCTGGCGCCATCCGGGGCGCGGCCTGCTGCTGCCGGGCGAGTTCCTGAAAGTGGCCGAGGACAGCGGCAGCGTCGAGCAGATCGACTGGCAGATGTTCGAGAGCACCTGTCACGACATCCCGGCACTGCAGGTGGGCGGCGGATACGTGACCATCAATGTGTCGCCGCGGCATTTCCGCTCGCCGTCGCTGGCCGGGCACCTGCTGGGCATGCTGGATTCGTTCGGGATAGCGCCCGAATGCGTGCGCGTGGAGATCACCGAGGACGCGCTGGTCGAGAATCCGGACCAGGTCTTCGACACGCTCGATCGCCTGCGTTGCGGCGGCGTGCTGGCGGCGCTGGACGACTTCGGCACCGGCTATTCGTCATTGAGTTACCTGCATCGCTTCCCGCTGCATTCGCTGAAGATCGATCGTTCCTTCGTCAGCGCGATGCAACCCGATGCTCGCGGCGGCAGCACCGCGGTAGTACGCGCGGTGCTGGCGCTGGCCAATACGTTGGGAATGGAAGTCATCGCCGAGGGCATCGAGACCGAGGAGCAGCGCCAGTGGCTGCTCGAGATCGGCTGCGAGCTGGGGCAAGGCTTCCTGTTCTCGCGTGCCCGGCCCGCGGTGGACTGGGTGCGGCGGCGGCATTGAAGCGCGCTGGCTCCGCGAAGTAACGCCGCCTCCCTCGCTGCCAGGGAGCCTCCGCTCGTCATCCCCGCGAAGGCGGGGATCCAGTGTCTTAGCTTTCAACGGCCTGAAGTCGCTGGATGACCAGCCTGCGGCTGTTGTGAAGCGCTTCCCGCCTTTCGCGGGGATGACGGCAAATTATTCAGCCACTCCCCAGGTCAGAGAGAGAGGCGGCGGCGATACGTTCCGTCAGGACAGTGCAGGCGCAGGTTCAGGTTCACCAGCCACCACCACGCGCGACCTGCGCTTCATTCCGAAGCAGGGACGCAGCCAGTCCACCCTGCGGACGCCTTCGAACAACAGCCAGCAGCCGGCGACGGTGCCCAGCAGCACCAGTGCGGGTTCGACCACCACCCCCAGGCGCAGCGGCAGAAGCCAGTAGGCGATCACCACGATCAGGCTCTGGTGCAGCACGTACCACGGGTAGACCGCTTCCGTCGCCCACGGCAGCCAGCGGAAGCGGCGATTCAGCAGCGCCTTGCCCCAGCCGAGGATCGCGCACAGCGCCATCCAGATGTAGAAGTTGCGCACCGTGCGACCTACCAGCATGACCCACTCGGGCGAGTCGTCCGCCAAGCCGAACACCATCGCCAGGTAGATCGTGACCAGAACCAGTGCCGAGCACAGAGCGCGGCGGCGCAGGCGCACCAGCTCGTCCCACACGCCCGCGTCGGTCCCCAGCCACCAGCCGTAAAGGAACACGGTGAAATAGATCGCGTGGCGGTACCAGTCGTGGATCAGGTCGCCGGTGTCCTCGAAGAACGGCTGCAGCGTGAGCGTCCACAGCAGCAGCGGGAGCGCAGGCACGGTGAGGAGCGCGGTGCCGCGAAGCCCCGTCAACGGATTGGGCAACCGCTTCAGCAGCGGCAGCGCGACGGCGAAGACGACCGTGTAGCACCACAGGTAGATGAGGTACCAGAGATGGTTCCAGGTGAAGCCATGTTCCCAGCCGTCGAAGGCGCCTTCGGGCCATGGCTGCGTGTGGCCGAAGTAGCGGACCAGGAAGTCGATGTAGCCCGGTTCCACCAGTCCGTTCGACACGCCCTGCACGTAGGGCTGGATCGGCACCACCACCAGGCAGCCGAACACCAGCGGCAGCAGGAGCCGCCAGCTGCGCTGGGCGATGAAACGGCCGGTCGAACCATCGCCGCCGCGCAGCAGGAAATGCACCGACAGGCCCGAGATCAGGAAGATCAGGTCCATCCGCCAGCGGTTCACCACCAGCATCGGCAGCTGCAGCCATTCGGCCAGGTGGGGGCTCTTGATGTGCCAGCCCCAGTCATCGCCGGCCACGTACAACATGCACCAGTGGTAGAGGATCAGCAGGGCGAAGGCGAGGGCGCGCAGGGCGTCTATGTCGTATCGGCGTTCTTGCATGGCAGCGGTCCGTGGCGGGCTGGACTGCGAAATTCCGCCTGGCGGATCGCATGGACCATCGCCAAGTGATTGATTGACGGGGTGCAGGGACGAAGCGTGGGGCCGACGGGACGAACCGGTCCCGCCCTGTCGTGTCGCTGGGCGACAATGCGCCGATGGAACCCCGCATCGACCAGCCCCACGCCGCCGACGCCAACCTCTGGGATCGCTACCAGCCGTGGCGGCGCACCGTGGAGTGGGGGTTCTGGCTGGTCAGCTATGTGGTTGGCGCGGTCACCAACAGCGTGACCGTCCTGATGGACATCCGTCGGACCGGGCTGCACTTCGCCGCCTGGGAGCCGGTGGTGTGGGAGTGGACCAGCCACACGGTCGCCCTGGCCCTGGTCCCCGCGACGCTCTGGTTTACCCGGCGCTACTCGCTGCACTTCGACACCTGGCGCCGCAACCTCCCGATGCTGGCGTTGGGCAGCGTGGCCTGGTCGCTGGTGCACGTGGTCGGGATGATTTCTGCGCGCAAGGTCATTTATGCCATGCAGGGCGACCACTACGGCGGCGATGATTGGCCGACGGTGTTCTTCTATGAATACCTGAAGGACATCCGGCACTACGCCGGGCTGGTCGTCTTCATCGAGGTCTATCGCCTGCTCATCCGCCGCCTGCAGGGCGAAGCCAGCCTGCTGGCCACCCCGGATGACGCGCCGCCGATCGAGTCGATCGAACGCCCCGAGCGCTTCCTGGTGCGCAAGCTGGGCAAGGAATTCCTGATCGCCGCGGCCGACGTGGAATGGCTGCAGGCGTCCGGCAACTACGTCAACCTGCACGTGCGCGGCCGCGACTACCCGCTGCGAACGACGATGGCGACCATCGAGGCGCAGCTGGATCCCGCCCGCTTCGTGCGTGTGCACCGCAGCTACATTGTCAATCTGGATTGCGTGGGCGAAATCGACCCGCTGGATACCGGCGATGCGCGGATCTCCATGCGCGATGGCACGTCGATCCCGTGCAGTCGTACGTATCGCGACGCGCTGCGGCCGGAGCGGCGGGTGGCGTAGGGCGGGCCTTGGCCCGCCATTGCCATGGTCGGCCGCGTCCCATGGCGGAGGTGTCCGCCTCTGGCATTCCTACTGCGGTGGTGAGCCGTAGGCCTGCCTGTGCCCGAGCGCTCAGGATGAGTTGGTGTCCGCATGGATGAAAGTGCTTCTCCCGCTCATCTTGAGCGAAGCGTCCTTCGACTTCGTGGGCTGTGCCCACTACGCTCAGGATGAGCGGTGTTTCTCCCTTCCCGCTCATCCTGAGCGTAGCGAAGCGGAGTCGAAGGACTCCGCGCGGTCACTTCTCGACGAAAGCGCGCTCGAACACGTACTGCCCCGGCGTACCGATGCGCGGCGAAGCAGTGAAGCCCCGGCCATCGAGCAGCATGCGGAAATCAGCCAGCATCTGCGGGCTGCCGCAGATCATCGCGCGGTCATGTGCAGCGTCGAGCGGTTCGATGCCGAGGTGTTCCATCATCTGCCCCGACGCCATCAGGTCGGTCATGCGACCGCGATGGTCGTGGCCGCGATGCAGGAAGGGTTCCCGGGTGACGGCGGGGTAGTAGAGCAGCTTCGATGCAATCGCTTCGCCGAGGAATTCATGGCGCGGCAGTTCGTTCTCGATGTAATCGCGATAGGCCAGGTCCTGCGCGTGGCGCACGCCGTGGCACACGATCACCTTGTCGAAGCGCTCGTAGGTTTCCGGATCCTTGATGACGGCGAGCCATGGTGCGAAGCCCGTGCCGGTACCGAGCAGGTACAGGTTGCGGCCGGCATGCAGGTCGGAGATCAGCAGCGTCCCTGTGGGCTTGCGACCGATCAGCACGGTATCGCCGGGCCTGATGTCCTTCAGCCGTGATGTCAGCGGGCCGTCGGGCACCTTGATGCTGAAGAACTCCAACTGTTCTTCCCAGTTGGCGCTGGCGATGGAATACGCGCGCAGCAGCGGCTTGCTGCCGCTGTCGGCCTGCCCACCGTTACCAGCAGGGACCTGCAGCCCGATCATCACGAACTGCCCGTTGTCGAAACGGAAGCCGTCGTCGCGCGTGGTGGTGAAGCTGAAGTAGTCGTCTGTCCAGTGACGGACATCCAGCACGGTCTCGGTGCCGAAGGCGGATGACATGGCGGGGCAGGTGTGGCGTGGGGGTGCGCATTGTAACGGGGCCGAGTTCCATCCGCCTTGTCGGCGCGTTCTCCGGAGCCGCGACGTAGCGCCGGTATTGGCGTCGGTCATCGCGCGGCCCGCAAGGAACGATCCCGCGTGCTCGACCTCATCGGGATGAACAAGCCGGACGCAGAACCACTCGGCACGCAATTTGTTTAGTTCGATGAAGAAACAATGGCTTCGGGAAGTATGGTCGCGAGCTTTGTATGCACGGCCGCAACATGGTCACGACGACATTTTTTGCGTCCATACTCCGCGGCCCCGCCGGCGGCGATCAGCGACAGCAGCGGGAATTCACCGTATCGCTGCTTCGCTCCTGTTGCGTCGCATCGTTACGCCATCGCGGCGCGCGATCGCGCCAAATCCAACCAGGGAGCAGCACCAGCATGAATGCAACAAGGATCATCGCCGCCGTCGTCGCCATCGCCTGCGCGCCGGTCGTCAACGCCAAGGAATGCAGGAACATCCACGCCGACGTCGTCGAGGTCTATGCCGACCATGGCTGCACGTTGGCCGGCACGTGCTTCATCGGCGAGTTCAAGGGTAACGGCTTCAGCGGCGTCAACGAATTCGCGCTGGATGGCTCCAATGCGGGTCCGGCCTCGTCGTCCGATTTCATCAGCTACGCCGGGCCGTTCGAATACACCACCGCGAAGGGCACGCTGAAGGTGCGCGAGACCGGCGTGTACAACGTGGGCACCGGTCAACCGCAGAGTGGCGCCGTTGCCGGCTACCAGCAGATCGTCGGCGGTACCGGCGAATTTGCCGGCGCGACCGGGCAACTGTATTCGCGTGGCCGCGCCGCTAACGGCGTGTTCAATACTCAGGTCACCGGCCAGGTGTGCGTTCCCTGATCGCATCGCGGGATGGCGTCGTTGGCGCCATCCCGTCTTTTCTCGACACTCTGTTATCAGACCTGGCAGGTGTCGGGTCCGCAGACGGCCATCTGGGCAGCCTCGGACCGATGCGGCGTTGCGTTGGCAACGCGCTTGGCGAGATGCTCCGTCCACGATTGCGCGTCGCCCAGGTAGGGGCTGGAATCCACCAGCATCGGTGGTTGTGACCCCATGCGCAGGGCGATCGTGGGGAAGCCGCGACCGCCGACTTCCGCCAGAAGCCGGCGCGACGTGGTCATGTGCGCATGCACGCGCTCGCCCGATTCGCCGGCGAATGCCGCGCTGAAAGCATCGCCATCGATGCCGGTTTCCATCGCCAGCTCACGCAGGACGGACGCACGCGCGACGTGGCGGCCGTCGACGTAATGGGCATGCTGGATCGCATGCAGCATCTGCAGCCCACGACCACCCAATGATTGCGTCGCGAGGATCGCAGCGATCGGCGGTTCGGAATCAAGCAGCACGCTGGAATCCCGCAGCAACCCGTCGAAATACGCGGCGCCAAACGGCTGCCCGCTCGCCTGCGCGATCCGTCGATCGTGGGGCAACACGAATTCCCGCCACTGCGGGCTGACGTTGCGTCGATTGGCGCCGGTCATCATGCCGCCGGCATGGAGCGTGACGGTGATGCCAGGAATGCTGGCGGCGGCTTCGATCAGCGGTGCGGCGGCATAACACCAGCCGCAGAACGGATCAAAGATGTAGTGCAGGACGGTTTGCGATGCGGCTTGCGTTGGCATGTTCGTTCCTTCGAGCGGGCAGCGAGGCGCGCACTGTATCCCGTCGTGCATCGGAACTGATACGAGATGTCGTGGGTAGTAAGTTCATTCGCGGAAAGTATGTTGCATTGCAGCAATGTCTCGATAACATGCGCGCTCCTTCAAGTTCTGAGGAGTACGTCATGGAAGACAACGCTGGTTTCGTCGAGTTGACTCGTGAGCAAGCGGCAATGCGTTATGGCGTCGACACCGGAGCGGCATCGCGTCGCTTCGCAGGTGCCTTCCTGGTAAATCGTGCGGATGCCGTCGCGACGATCGTGCAACGCGCCAACCGTTCGGGATTCAAGTTGTGGCCGATTTCCGGCGGTCGCAATTTCGGTTACGGCACGTCGCTGCCGGTCGAACACGATTGCCATGTGCTGGACCTGACGCAGTTGAAGGGCATCCGCTTCAGTGCCGAAACGCATTCGGTCACGATCGAGCCTGGCGTCACCCAGGGCGACCTGGCGACGTTCCTGGACGAACACAACCTGCCGTACCTCGTGCCGACGACGGGCCTGGGCCCGAACGGCAGCCTGCTGGGCAATGCGCTCGATGGCGGTTACGGGCTGACGCCGATCATGGATCACTTCGACGCGATCTCCGACATCGAAGGTCTTTGGGGCAATGGCGAGCCTTTCAGCCACAGTTTCGCGGACATGGGCTGTGAATCGATGGCGCGCGGCTGGCGGCCGGGACTCGGGCCGTCGTTCCAGAGCCTGCTGCGCCAGGGCAACCTGGGCATCGTCACGCGCGCGACGATCCAACTGGCGCGTGCGCCGGAGGCCTCGCGCGTGCTGGTGATGGAATGGCGCAGCGAAGCGGACTTCATTGCCGCCCAAGCGGAGTTCTCGCGGCTGGTCGAGGAAATTCCCGGCATCGGCGGCATCATCTCGATGAACGCACCGCGAATCCTCTCAACGCACGCGGATGCGCCTCTCGGTGACACGCGCCAGGGCGAGGAGCGCGAGCGGTACCTGGCCCAGCTCGCAGGCGAACGCCAGATAGCGGCATGGACGTCGGTCGGCACGCTGTATGGATCGAGCAAGCTCGTTTCCGGCGCGGTGAAAGACCTGCGTCGCCGCCTGCCGATGGCGCGTGTGTGGGCGTTCTCCGTTCCGCAGATCCGCCGCATCGCGCAGCTGGCCAAACTGATGCCGTCCAACTGGTTCCCGGCGATCCGCCGCAACATCGGCGCGCTGGTCAACACGGCGGGCACCATCGAGGGCCGTCCGATCGTGGCCTTCCTGCGCATGGCATACGCACTGGATCGCAGCGGGCCGGTGATGTCGGCGGAACGGCATCCGGCGAAGGACGGGCAGGGGATCCTGTGGTTCGCGCCGCTGGTGCCGATGCACGCCGACGGTTTGGCGAGCTACGTCAAATGGACGTCGCGCGTACTGCAGGACTACGGCTTCGATCCGCTGCTCGCCGTGACGACGCGTTCGCCGCGCGTGCATTCGGGCACGATCCCGCTGCTGTTCCGCAAGAACGATGCAGAACACGCCGCGCGCGCCAAGGCGTGCTATCGCGCGCTGGTACGCGAGGGCATCCGCCAGGGCATGCCGCCGTACCGCATCGGCATCGACTTCATGGATGAGATCCACGCCAACAGCGACAGCGCGTATGGCGTCACGCTGGCCCGGATCAAGGGTGTTCTGGATCCGCATGGGGTCGTCGCGCCGGGGCGCTACATCACCGGCAGGATCGAACAGCGGCAGGTGGCCTGAGCGACGGGTTTTTCGGTGCCCGGGCGTGATTCATGCCCGGGACTTGCGAGTGCGACCCCCGCGTTGCCGCACCTTCATGCTTCCGGTGCCGACGGGAGTATGCTCGGCGCCCGAACCGCAATTCCGGAGACGCCCATGGCCACTGGCTGGGCAGGCGACGGCGCCGTACAGGACCAGATCGACGCCACCATCAAGGACGCCATCCAGCGCGTCCGCAGCCAGCTGCCGCAAGGCCCCGGGCTGACGCATTGCGAAGAATGCGATGCACCGATTCCCGAGGCCCGACGCAAGGCGATCCCGGGCGTGCGCATGTGCGTCACCTGCCAGCAGGCGCGCGACGACGAGCAATCTTCCTTCAGCGGTTACAACCGCCACGGCAGCAAGGATAGTCAGCTGCGCTGATACGGCACCGCGCCTCGGATTCGCCGCTGCGCGATCCAGCGATCCAACTGGTTCGCAAACGCCTGCCGGTCGCGCGCATGGAATACGGCGGGACCGCCGGTCTGCACGCCGGCGCCGCGCAGCTCCTCCATGAAGTTCCGCATCGACAGGCGTTCGGCCATGTTGTCGGGCGTGTAGCGCTCGCCGCGCGGATTGATCGCAATCGCGCCTTTCTCCAGTACGCGCGCCGCCAGCGGAATGTCCTGGGTAACGACCAGGTCGCCGTGTTGCACGCGTTCGACGATCTCGTCGTCGGCGACGTCGAACCCTCCGGTGACCTGCAATGCGCGGATGTAACGCGAGGGCGGCGTGCGCAGCCACTGGTTGGCTACCAGTGTCACTGCGATCTGCGCGCGCTCGGCGGCGCGGAACAGGATGTCCTTGATCACGCCGGGGCAGGCATCGGCATCGACCCAGATCTGCGGGCCGGCAGGTTGCGCGGCTCCGGCGTCGCTCATATCCGTCGCACGCGGAACTTGCGACCCTTGATCTTGCCTTCCTGCAGGCGCTTGAGCGCCTTGTCGGCGTGGTTGCGCAGGATCGCGACGTAACTGCGCGTGGCGAACACGTCAATCTTGCCGATGGCGTCGGCTGGCAGGCCACCGGCATCGCCGGTGATCGCGCCGACGATGTCGCCCGGTCGCAGCTTGTCGCCACGACCGGCGTCGATGCGCAGGGTTACCGTGGTCGCCGGTGGTGCTGAACGCGGGCGCAGCTCGGCCAGCGTCGGTCGCTCCCAGCGGATGGAAGCGCCGATCTGCTGCACCAGTGCGGTGGAACGCGGCAGCTCGCGCGGCGTGCACAGGGTCAACGCCACGCCGCTGCGTCCGGCACGGCCGGTGCGGCCGATGCGGTGGACGTAGGTGTCGGCGTCATTGGGCACGTCGTAGTTGATCACCGCGCCGAGGTCATGGATGTCCAGGCCGCGCGCGGCGACGTCGCTGGCGACCAGCACGTTGCAGCTGCGATTGGAAAAACGCACCAACACTTCGTCGCGGTCGCGCTGCTCCATGTCGCCATGCAGGGCCAGGGCCGAGTAGCCCAGGTGCGCGAGCGAGGAAACGACTTCCTCCGTGTCGCGACGCATGTTGCAGAAGACCACCGTGGATTCCGGCTTGTATTCCTGCAGCAGGCCGGCGAGTGCGGCGGGCTTCTGCGCGGGATCGACGTCGAAGAAGCGTTGCTCGATCGTCGCCTGCTGCGCTGCGCCCTCCACGGTGACTTCGACCGGATTGCGCATCACGTTGCCGGCGATCGCGCGGATCGAATCCGGATACGTCGCCGAGAACAGTAGCGTCTGCCGGTTCGAGGGCGACTTGCCGATGATCTCGCGGATGGATTCCTCGAAACCCATGTCGAGCATGCGATCGGCTTCGTCCAGCACCAGCACGCGCAGGTCGCGCAGGTCCAGGGACTTTTTCCGCAGCAGCTCCTGCACGCGACCGGGCGTGCCGACCACCACGTGCGGTGCGTGCTGCGCCAGCGATGCCAGCTGCGGCGCCAGCGCGACGCCGCCGGTGAGCGTCAGCAGCTTCACGTTGGGAATGCCGGTCGCCAGCTTGCGCACATGCTTGCTGACCTGGTCGGCGAGCTCGCGGGTAGGGCACAGCACCAGTGCCTGCAGGCGGATCTGCGCGGGGTCGATCCGGTGCAGCAGCGCCAGACCGAACGCGGCCGTCTTGCCGCTGCCGGTGGGTGCCTGTGCGATCAGGTCGCGGCCTTCCATCAATGCGGGCAGGCTCTGCGCCTGTACCGGCGTCATCTGTACGTGGCCCAGGGCGTCCAGGCCCTGGAAGAGTGCCGGGTTCAGCGGCAGGTCGGTGAATTCGAGGGGATGGTCAGCCATGCGACATGATACGGGCTGGGCTCCGGCACCGGGTTTCGCGGGGTGCGCCGGCCTTCGCCCCGCCCCGGAGGCTGGCTATGCTGGGTGCATTCCGCAGGTCTTGGCCCAGTCGATGAGCGCATCGGATCCACAAACGACTCCACAACCGACCCTGCCCGCCGAACAGCAGGCCGCGCTTGAAGCCGCCTACGCGACCCCGCCGCGGCCGTACCACAACTTCCACCATGTCGAGGAAGTCCTGCGCCATTACGAAGCGGTCGCGGCCGGGCCCGGCTGGGAGCATCCGGCCGAAGTGCGCCTGGCCGTGCTCTACCACGATGCGATCTACGAAGCTGGACGACGCGACAACGAAGCGCGTTCGGCGGCGTTGGCGGTGGAGCACATCGCGCGCTGGTTGCCAGGACTGGGCATCGACGCCGAGCGCGTCGTGCAGCTGATCGAACTCACCGCGCGCCACGGCCAGCTAACGCCCGGCGACGTCGACCGGGAAGCGGCGATGTTCCTGGATTGCGATATGGCGATCCTGGCCGCGTCGCCGGCGGTCTTCGATGCCTACGATCGCGGCATCGCCGCCGAGTATCGCGGGCACGTGCCGGCTTGGCTGTTCAAACTCAACCGGCGCCGCTTCCTGAAGGGGCTGCTGGGTCGCGAACGCATCTATCTCAGCGACTGGGGGCATGCGAACTTCGACAGCCAGGCAAGGATCAACCTGCGGCGTGCGGTGACACACAAGCAGTGACACGCAGTCAGGTGGTGGCATCGTTGTAGTACGAATGGTTCAGGACTTTTCCGTGAACCGCCAAGTCCCGTCACATCGATGAAACCCTGCACGAAGGAACATCACCGGACATCACAAGGAGGCCCGCATGTCCCACACGCATTCCCCCACGATCCGCTCGGCGCTGTTGCTTGCAGCAATATCCCTTGCAGCCATGGCCCCCGCAGGAACCGCCGCGGCGAAGGCCGTCACCTACGAGATCGATCCCAGCCATACCTATCCCAGCTTCGAAGCCGACCACATGGGCATGTCGCTGTGGCGCGGCAAGATGAACACGTCCAGCGGCAGCGTGACGCTGGATCGCGAGGCGGGCACGGGCAAGGTCGACATCACCGTCGACCTGGACAGCATCGACTTCGGCCAGGACGCGCTGGACGAATGGGCGCGCGGCAAGGACTTCTTCGATACCGCGAAGAACCCGAAAGCCACCTACAAGGGCGAGCTGGGCGGGTTTGTCGACGGGCGCCCCACCAAGGTCAACGGCGAACTGACGCTCCACGGCGTCACGCGTCCTATGGAGCTGAAGATCAATTCGTTCAACTGCAAGCCACACCCGATGTACAAGCGCGACTGGTGCGGCGCCGACGCACTCGCCACGTTCAATCGTGAGGAATTTGGCCTCACGGCGGGCAAGGACTGGGGCTTCGACATGAACGTGACCTTGCGCATCCAGGTGGAGGCCGTTCTACCTGAGGAAGCAAAGACCGGTACGAAGAAGTCCGCTGCGAAGAAGTAAAGGGCAAGTCGGGAGCGTCGGCGACCTGCATATCCGCCGTACCTGCAGGACGTCGCTGCTCCCGCCCGGTTCACCTTCGACTCGACTGCTTCAACTGACGGCTTCACCCAACTGTGCCAACAAGTTGTTTGACCCGTTGCTTCAACCAGTGTCCCCCAACTGACTGGAGGTTGCCCCATGAGTTATGTCGATGGATTCGTGCTCCCGGTTCCTGCCGCGCAACTGGACGCCTACAAGAAACTCGCCCGCAAGGCCGGCAAGATCTGGATCGAATACGGCGCGCTGCACTACTGCGAGTGCGTCGCCGATGACGTCAAGCCCGGCAAGGTCACGTCGTTCCCGCAGGCGGTGAAGTTGAAGGACGACGAGGTCGTCATGTTCTCCTGGATCGTCTACAAGACGCGCCGCGACCGCGACCGGATCAACAAGAAGGTGATGGCCGACCCGCGCCTGGCCGACATGGCGGATCCCAAGAACCTGCCCTTCGACGGCATGCGGATGTTCTGGGGCGGGTTCAAACCGGTCGTCGAGTACGTTGCCGAGTAGTCGCCAAGCATAAGGCGTTGATTTGCAAGTAGTTTCCCATCGTCGGTCGGCGTCCGCAAAAAAACTTTGCCAACCGATGTCGAATCACATCGCCCCCGTTCGACGCATGGACAAGGCCCCGCTTGAAGCCGGCGAATCCGCAGGCGGCCGGGCCCGAAGTCAAAGGAGACGAACATGCGAGTTCTTGTGATCGTGAAGGCCAGTGCCGCCTCTGAAGCCGGCGCAATGCCCACCGAGCAGCTGCTGACCGAAATGGGCAAGTTCAATGAGGAACTGGTGAAAGCGGGTGTGCTGCTCGCCGCCGAAGGCCTGCAGCCCAGCTCGCGCGGCAAACGCATCGCGTTCTCGGGTGGGCGGCGAGCGGTGATCGATGGCCCCTTCAGCGAAACCAAGGAGTTGATCGCCGGTTTCTGGCTGTGGCAGGTGCACTCGATGGAAGAGGCGATCGAATGGGCGAAGCGTTGCCCGAACCCGCATCCGGGTGAAGGCGAGGCGATCATCGAGATTCGTCCGGTCTTCGAGGCGGAGGATTTCGGCGATGCGATGCCCGTCGAGATGGTCGAGCAGGGTGTGCGCCTGCGCGAACAGATCGCGGCGCGTTGAGGAGGACGACAACCATGACTTCAATCATCATTGTTGTAATTGCGCTGATCGTCGCCATTCCGCTGCTCATCGCGGCCACGCGGCCGACCACGTTCCGCGTGGCACGCACGATCGACATCGACGCATCACCGCAGCATATCCACCCGTTGATCAACGATTTCGGTCGTTGGGGCCAATGGTCGCCGTACGAGAAGAAGGATCCGGCGATGCGGCGCGAGTTCGGCGCCGTCACCGTCGGAGACGGCGCCACCTACGCCTGGGAAGGCAACAACGACGTAGGGCAGGGCAGCATGCGGATACTGGAATCCTCGCCGTCGCGGATCCGGATCCAGCTTGAATTCCTCAAGCCCTTCCAGGCCAGCAACGTCGCCGAGTTCACCTTCGATCATGAGGGGCCGGTCACCCATGTCGGCTGGGCGATGAGCGGCCCGGCGCCCTTCATCAACCGCCTGATCTGCCTGTTCTTCAATATGGACAAGATGGTCGGTACGGATTTCGAGAAAGGCCTGGCCACGCTCAAGTCCATCGTCGAGGGTACTGGCGAAGTCGCGGGGAACACTATTGCCGGCCCCGCGGCCAAGTGTCCGATCCATTCCCAGGGAGCCAGTCATGCAACTTAATCCGTACCTGATGTACGACGGCAATTGCGAGGAAGCGTTCAAGCACTACGCGAAGGTCCTGGGTGGACAGTTGATGCTGCAACGTTACGGAGAAGCGCCGGGCTGCGAGTCGATGCCGGAGAATGGGCGCGACAAGATCATCCATGCGCGACTGGACGTCGATGGCCAGGTGCTGATGGCATCGGACTGCCCTCCCAACGACAAGTACGAAGGCGTCAAGGGTTGTTCGGTCGCGATCAACGTCTCGAAGCCGGAGGAGGTCGACCGGATCTTCACCGAACTCGGTCAGGGTGGCAGCGTGCTCATGCCGCCGGAGGAAACCTTCTGGGCGCGCCGCTTCGCGATGTTCAGCGACCGCTTCGGCGTGTCGTGGATGGCCAACTGCGCGACGGAACACTGAGTCCTGGCGTGGAAGGATGTGTCGCCGCCTGGCGCGGCGACGACCGGTTGCGCAACCGTTGCGCGACGCACATAGATGAATCGAACGAGGATCCGGATGCTCCGATACATGATCATGCGCAAGGCTGATGCCGGCAGCGAAGCCGGGCCGCCCAGCGCCGAGCAGTTGCAAGCCATCAACCGTTACCGCGACGAGATGCGCCGGGCGGGCGTGCTCCGCGTCGATGCGGACCTCCGGCCCAGTTCGCAGGGCGTACGCGTGCACTTCGGCGACGGCGCGCAACGGATCGTCAACGGTCCGTTCGATGGCGACCAGCTGCTGGCGTCGTTCGGCATGATCGAGGTCGCGTCGCGCCAGGAAGCGATCGAATGGATCAAGCGGTGGCCGGTGCAGGACGCCAACGGCGAGGCGCTGGTCGAGTTGCGCGAGAGCGGCTGCCCTGGCGGTGTGCAGGAAGTGCAGGCGCCGACGGAAATGCGTGACTTCGCGAAAATCCGCTACGCCGTCCTGCTCAAATCCGACGCCGCGATGGAGGCGGACAGGATCGCTGAGCAGCCGCGCCTGGACGCGATGACCCACCGCAACCAGCAGGGCATGGCCAGCGGCGAACTACTGGGTGGAGAAGGGTTGCAATCCAGCGCGAAAGGCATGCGTGTGAAGTTTTCGCGCGGCCGACCCGCCGTGATCGACGGTCCCTTCACCGAGATCAAGGAACTGGTTGCCGGCTATTGGGTGATCCAGGCGCGCGACATCGCGCAGGCCATCGAGTGGGTGACCGGCTATCCGTATCCCATGGATGATGCGGTGGTGGAGATCCGGCCGTTGTACGAACGCGGCGATTTTGAAGGCATGGTCGAGGGCGTGTTCGACGGCATGGCGGGCGTGGCGGGATGAATCAACACGACCTGCACATCTTCGCGCCTTGCGCCTGCCATCACGGAGTGCTGTGATCGATTGATGAAGGCGGGCGACGGACAAGCACGCGTGGACGCCGGTCGTGATCGCCAGCGTCGCGCTAATCATGAGGGCGGCTCCAACGAGGGCGCGCCTGAAGAAAGCGGCATGGCCCAGGTCCGCCGCACCATCGATGCCGTCTGGCGCATGGAGTCCGCGCGCCTGATCGCCGGACTGGCGCGCATGCTGCGCGACGTCGGGCTGGCGGAAGAACTCGCGCAGGATGCGCTGGTCGCTGCTTTGGAACAGTGGCCGCAGTCAGGCGTTCCGGACAATCCGGGCGCGTGGCTGATGACCACCGCCAAGCATCGCGCCATCGACCGCCTGCGCCGACACCAGCTGCAACGGCGCAAGCACGAAGAGCTGGGCTTTGAGGTCGAACTCCAGCAGGAACTGCACGAGGAAGACATCCTCGACGCCCTGGACGATCCCATCGGCGACGACCTGTTGCGGCTGGTCTTCACCGCCTGCCATCCGGTGCTGTCGCAGGAGTCGCGCGTCGCGCTGACGCTGCGACTGCTGGGCGGCCTGACCACCGACGAAATCGCCCGCGCGTTCCTGGTGCCGGAGCCCACCATCGCCCAGCGCATCGTCCGCGCCAAGCGCACGCTGGGCGATGCCGATATCCCCTTCGAAGTGCCGCGCGGCGAGGAACTGGTTGGCCGGCTTTCCGCGGTGCTGTCGGTGATCTACCTCATTTATAACGAGGGGTATTCGGCTACCGCGGGAGATGATTGGCTGAGGCCGTCGTTGTGCGAAGACGCATTGCGGCTGGGCCGCATCCTCGCCGAACTGCTTCCGCGCGAAGCGGAAGTGCACGGCCTGGTGGCGCTGATGGAAATCCAGTCCTCGCGCGCGGGCGCCCGCATCGGGCCTTCCGGAGAACCAATCCTGCTGCTGGACCAGGATCGTTCGCGTTGGGATCGCCTGCTGATCGGACGCGGCCTGGCCGCGCTGGAGCGCGCGGAGAAAGTCCGCAGCATCCGCGGCCCCTACGCGTTGCAGGCCGCCATTGCGGCCTGCCACGCACGTGCGCTACGACCGGAGGACACCGACTGGGCGCGCATCGTCGGGTTGTATGGCGAGCTGGGGCAGGTCACGCCATCGCCCATCGTCGAACTCAACCGCGCCGTGGCGCTGGCGATGCTGTTCGGTCCCCAGGCGGGGCTGGAGCTGGTGGATGCCCTGACGAACGAACCCGCACTGGAGCGTTACCACCTGCTGCCCAGCGTGCGCGGCGACCTGCTGCAGAAGCTGGGCCGACTGGACGAGGCGAGGGTCGAGTTCGAGCGCGCCGCGCAGCTCACCCGCAACGCACGCGAGCGAGCCCTGCTGCTGGATCGCGCTGCGCGCGCCCGATAGGACGGAATCGGGGGCGTTCCGACGCGAAGAGGCGCATCTTCAGCCGGAACGCGCCGCCTGGCGCACCTGCGCGGCTAAAATGCGCAGGTGATCCTGAACATCGCCGCCTACCATTTCACCCGCCTGGACGATCCGACCGACGTTGCCGCACACGTGCGCGCGCTGGCGGAGGCCGGCGACCTGCGCGGAACCGTGCTGGTGGCCGAAGAGGGCATCAATTTGTTCCTCGCGGGCGACGCGTCGGCCATCCAGGCCTTCCTCGACACCTTGTGCACAGATGCCCGCTTCGCCGACATCGTC
Organism: Lysobacter fragariae; assembly: GCF_054779775.1. Lineage (NCBI taxonomy): Bacteria > Pseudomonadati > Pseudomonadota > Gammaproteobacteria > Lysobacterales > Lysobacteraceae > Lysobacter > Lysobacter fragariae. The sequence goes on from NZ_BAAGXP010000006.1 coordinate 119,712, forward strand.
GTCAAGGAAAGCCGCAGCAACACGCAGCCCTTCGCGCGGCTGAAGGTGAAGCTCAAGCGCGAGATCATCGCGTTCCGTCGCGAAGATTCGTCGCCGTTGTCCGGACGGGCGCCGTCGGTGTCACCGCACGAGCTGGCTCGCTGGATCGCGCAAGGCCACGACGACACCGGCCGCAGGCTGGTGCTGCTCGACACGCGCAATCGCGAGGAAATCGACTACGGCACCTTCGCCGGCGCGATGACACTGCCGATCGATAATTTCACCGACCTTCCCGAAGCGCTCACGCCGCATCGTTCGACATTGGCCGATGCGGTGGTCGTGAGTTTCTGTACCGGCGGCATCCGTTGCGAGAAGGCGGCGCTATGGATGCATTCCGAAGGCATGGACAACGTGCTGCAACTCGACGGCGGCATCCTGGGTTACTTCGAACAAGTGGGCGGTTACGGCTATGACGGCCGCTGCTTCGTGTTCGACGAACGCGTGGCGCTGGACGCGGATCTGAAGCCTCTGGTCGATATGCCGTCCGCCGATGGACCTGCCGACGAATTTGCCGATGTGAGGACGGGCAATGCCAATTGATGGTGTGACTGACGGCACCGCTGACCGCCGCGCTGCTGGATCGATGGCGGACACGCGCCGCCTTGGCAGCGTCGCGCTGCTGGGCGTGGTCGCGTTCGCACTCGTCACCATCGCTGCGCAGTTCTGGCGTGCCGATCTGGACTGGATGCGGGCGCCGTTGAGTTTCTACCTGTTGGGCGATTCCGGCTGGGTGGTGAAAGCGGCTTACTTCCTGCTGGGCGCATCGCTGATGGCGCTGGGCGTGGGTTACTACCGGGCGCTGGTCGCGGCGGCGCGGAGTGGAGCGCCGTTGCTTTTGTTCGTGGCGGCGGGACTCTCGCTGGACCTCACCGCACTGGCGGATTCCGACACGGTCCCCGGCACCTATTCGTTTGAAGCCTTCGTGCATGGACTGGCGGCGAGCGCCGCCTTCCTGTGCGTCACCACCGCGATGATGCTACAGGCCTGGCGCCTGCGTGGCGACGCACAATGGCGAAGCCGCTTCATTGTCGCGTTCGCGCTGGCAGTCGCCTGCTTTGTCGCGATGTGGATACACCTGCTGTGGCGCGACGTGCCACGCGGCCTGACCCAGAAAGTGGTGATCGCCCTGATCATCGCGTGGTTGGCATTGGCGGCGCGATGGCTGCGTGGAAGCACTTCGCTCCCGAGCGCGGAAACAACGGAGGACGCGACATGAGCCAGGACCGCAATCCGCAAGCCGAACAGATGGGCGACGAATCCATGGCGCGCAATCTGGCGCACCAGGCGCAGGCGATCTGGCCGCAGGAACAGGGTGTGTTCGATCGATACGCCCTGTCCGGCGCGATCCGCGTCCTTGACCTGGGTTGCGGCACCGGCGAGATCACCCGTCGCCTGGCCGAGCGCTACCCGCAGGCGCATCTGACTGGCGTTGACATCCTGGAAGGCAATCTCGCCCTGGCGCGGCGCGACAGCGCGGCCTTCGGCGATCGCATCGGCTATGAAGTCGGCGATGCGTTCGCGCTGCGCTTTCCCGACGCTTCCTTCGACCTCGTCGTGTGCCGCCACATGTCGCAGGCCGTTCCGGATTTTCCGGCGGTGCTCGCGGAGATCACACGCGTGCTCAAGCCTGGCGGCTGGCTGCACCTGCTGTCCGAGGACTACGGCATGCTCCACATGCCCGTCATCGAACGCGCCGACGGCCGTTTCGATCCAGATCGCTTCTGGAACCAGAACGCCATCGCCTACCTGCAGGGCATCGGCTGCGACGGCCGCATTGGCCGGCATTCACCCGCATTGCTGGAACGTTCGGGGTATGCGCGGGTCGCGCTCGACTTCGTCACTGTCGATACGTTGCGCGTGCCACGGGCAACGTTCGGCGGGATCATGCGCGCGTGGCGCGACGGTTATTCCGGTGTACTCGCGGAAGCGTCGAACCGATCGATAGAGGAGGTCGCCGCCGATTTCGACACGATCATCGATGCGATCGAAACCCCGCCTTACTACGCGGTGTGGCATGTGCCGGTGGTGTCGGGGCAGCGCTGACGGCAAAACGACGCCTCAGCGCCGCAACCACTCCACTGCACCACGCCCCGCGACCATCCCGCTGGCGAAGCACGCCGTCAGCAGGTAGCCACCTGTTGGCGCTTCCCAGTCGAGCATCTCGCCGGCGCAGAACAGGCCCGGTCGCGCCTTCACCATCAACGCGTCGTCCAGGGCTTCGATGCGTACGCCTCCTGCGCTGCTGATCGCTTCATCGATGGGCCGCGCGCGCAGCAGCGTGAGCGGCAGCCGCTTGATCGTGCGCGCGAGAAGGGCGGCGTCGTTGCATTCCTCCTTCGACAGCGTTTCGTGCAGCAGTGCTGCTTTTGCGCCGGTGATGCCGGCCTGCCGGCGCAGGTGCTCGCTCAGGCTGCGGCCGTTGCGGGGTTTCGAAAGCTCGCTGCGCAGGCGCTCGATGTCGCGGCCGGGTGCCAGGTCGAGTGCAAGTTCGACCGATCCGTCGCGCGCGATGACGTCACGCAGCGCCGCTGACAGCGCGTAGACCAGGCTGCCTTCGATACCGTTGGCGGTGACGACGCATTCGCCCTGCAGTGAATTCTCGCTGCCGTCGAGTCCGCGCCAGTGTGCGACCACCGGCTTCAGTGGTGCGCCGGCGTGACGCTCCGAGAAATGCGGTGTCCATGCGACGTCGAAGCCACAGTTGGACGGCTGCAGTGGTGCCACATCGACGCCGTGCTGCGATAGCCACGGCGCCCACGCACCATCGGAGCCCAGTTCCGGCCAGCTGCCGCCGCCGAGCGCCAGCACCACGGCCGTGGCATGGACCTCGCGTTCGCCCTGCGGCGTGTCGAAGCGCAGCGCGCCGTCGTCGCTCCATCCTGTCCAGCGATGCTGCACGTGGAAACGCACGCCCTGATCGCGCAGTCGCCGGACCCAGCCACGCAGCAATGGCGCCGCCTTGCGATCCGTCGGGAAGACGCGGCCGGACGTGCCGATGTAGGTGTCGATACCGAAACCGCGGGCCCATTCGCGCAACGCATCGGCGTCGAAGACATCCAGCCAGCGCGCGACCTCCGCCTGGCGTCCAGCGTAACGTGCGTCGAAGGCAGGGCGCGGTTCGCCATGGGTGAGGTTAAGTCCACCCTTGCCGGCAATCAGGAACTTGCGGCCGACCGATCCCTTGCCTTCGAACAGGTCGACTTCGATGCCTGCCGCGCGTGCGATCTCCGCCGCCATCAGCCCGGCGGGGCCGCCGCCGATGATGGCCAGGGTGCACGGTGGAAGGGGCTCGGGCATGGGCGGGGCTGTGGGCGGGCGCGCCATTATGCCGCGCCGCGGGAAGCCGTCAGCCTCGCGGCAACACCAACGCGCCGCAGCGCGCGGGAACAGGTGTGCCCATTGCGCGAAAGTGCCGGCCAACGGATTCTTGCGATCGCATCGCGCCACTGAACGTCGGTGGCTGCAAAGCGAGGAATGATCGGGCGTCGCGGAAAAGGGCCCGCGCCAGAGCATCAGAACCAGAATCCCCCCACGAATCAGGACAACCATGCGCATTGCCATCACCCGTGAAGTCAGCCCCAGCCTGGGCGACTGCGAACTCACCCACGTCGATCGCACGGCCATCGATGTCGACAAGGCCAAGGCGCAGCATCGTGCCTACAAGCACGTGCTGGCATCGTTGGGGTGCCGCGTGTTGGCGTTGGAAGCCGAGCCCACGATGCCCGATGCCGTGTTCGTCGAGGATGTCGCCGTCGTGCTGGACGAAGTCGCGGTCATGACGCGGCCGGGCGCGGAGTCGCGTCGGAACGAGGGTGCCAGCGTCGCCGAGCTCCTGCAGCGCTATCGACCGCTGCGCGCGATCCAGGCACCGGGAACGATCGATGGCGGCGACGTGCTGCGCATCGGTCGCACGGTGTTTGTCGGTCAGTCCGGGCGCAGCAATGCGCAGGGCATCGCGCAACTGGGCGAGCTGATCGCGCAATTCGGTTACCAGGTGCGCGCGGTGCCGATCCGCGGCTGCCTGCACCTGAAGTCCGCGGTCACCGCGCCGCGCGACGACACCGTGCTGATCCAGCCGGAATGGGTGGATGCGACATCGTTCCCAGGCTTCCGCGTGATCGAGGTCGACCCGTCGGAGGAACACGCCGCCAATCTCCTGCGCATCGGCGACACCGTGGTGATGCCCGATTGTTTCCCCCGCACGCGCGCGCGACTCGTCGATGCCGGCATCGAAGTGGTGGGCGTGGATGTATCGGAGTTGCAGAAGGCCGAAGGCGCCACGACCTGCTGCAGCCTGGTGTTCAACGAGGCCGTCCCGGCATAGCAACTGGTTGGCAGCGACGCGGCGTCGGCCTAAGCTCGAACTGCGCCCCACTTTCGACCCAACGGGAATCACGGCATGAGCTGGTTCGGCATCGTATTGGTGATCATCGGCCTGTACTTCGCATTCAAGGTGGCGGGCTTCGTGCTGAAGCTGGCGATGTGGGCGCTGGTGATCCTGGGCCTGTATTGGCTGGTCGCGCCGCGTCTCGGGTTGCCTTGGCCGTTCTGAGCGGAGGATTCAGCAGGTCGTTTGGACCGGCTGGGCGGGTGTTGGCGTGCTGGAAACCGACCTTCGACTTCGCGCCTGCGGCGCTACGCTCAGGACGAGCGGGAGTAGATGCTGATCCTGCGGCGGTACGGGCGGCCTTTGCGACACACGGCGTCGACGCGTTAGCCTCAAGTAGTCTGCAAACGTTCGTACGGCCCACTTCTATCCCGTAGGAACCCGCTTGTCCTGAGCGAAAGCGCGTAGCGCTGAAGTCGAGGATGCATCCAATCCCGCAAGAGCCCGCTCGTCCTGAGCGTAAGCGCGTAGCGCTGAAGTCGAAGGACGCATCAGCACAGTCGTGCGAGGCGCGAGTCGATGCTTGCGGGATCGATCCGAAGAAAAAGGGGCAGAAATTCCGCCCCTTTTTCGTATCGTCGCGTCTCAGCGCGGACGTGGCTTGAACGATTTGCGCGGACCGCCGGCGTGCGGCGGACGCGGACCGCGCGGCGGTCGTGAATCGTCGTCGCGGTGGTGCGGGCGCTGGCCCGCATGCCCACCGCCGTCGCCGCTACCGCCACCGTCCCGGCTGATGCGCAGCGGCTGGCCGGCAACGCGCACGCGCTTGAGGTGTTCCATGACCTCGCGCGGCATGCCTTCGGGCAGGTCGATCAGGCTGAACTCGTCGCGGATGTCGATGCGGCCGATGTAGCGGCTTTCCAGCTCGGCTTCGTTGGCGATGGCGCCGACGATGTTGCCGGGCTTTACGCCGTGACGGTGGCCCACTTCGATACGGAAGGTCTCCATGCCGGCTTCGGGTGCCGCACGCGGTTCACGCGGCGGCCGCGGGGCACGCGGAGCGTCGTCGTCGAAGAACGATTCGGCTTCGTTGTGGCCGTTTCCAGCTCGGGCGGGTTGCGTATCCGCTGGCGCGCTCCAGCTTTCGGTCGCTCGGGGCGGCGCGTCTTCGCGGGGCTCGAACTTCGGGCGCGGCTTGTCGAACGACTTGCGGTCGGCGCCGGATCGGCCGCGATCGGCGCTGGGTCGATCAGAGCCGTACCTGTCCTCGAAGCCCGGCCGATCAAAGCCCGGCCGTTCAAAGCCAACGTCCTCGCGATGCGGTCGCAGCTGCTGGGCGGTGGCCTGCAGCAGCAGCGGCATCTCGCCCTGCACCAGCTTGGCCAGCGCCGCGGCGATTTCCACGGCGGGCACGTTCTGCTCGCGCTCGTAGCGTTCGATCAGGTCGCGGAACATCGACAGCTCGCTGCTTTCCAGCGCGGTGGTGATGCGGCCGAGGAACTTCGATACGCGCTGTTCGTTCACCGTCTCCACGCTGGGCAGCGCCATCGGTTCGATCGGCTGGCGCGTGGCCCGCTCGATCGCGCGCAGCATGCCGCGTTCGCGCGGGGCGACGAACAGGATCGCCTCGCCCTTGCGGCCGGCACGGCCGGTGCGGCCGATGCGATGGACGTAGCTTTCGGTGTCGTAGGGGATGTCGTAGTTCAGGACGTGGCTGATGCGCTCCACGTCGAGGCCGCGCGCGGCCACGTCGGTGGCGACCAGCACGTCGATGCGGCGGTCCTTGAGCTGCTGGATGGTGCGCTCGCGCGCCTTCTGGTCCAGGTCGCCGTTGATCGCGGCGGCGGAAATGCCGCGCGCGGACAGCTTGTCGGCCAGTTCCTGCGTACCGAGCTTGGTCCGCGAGAACACGATCATCGCGTCGAACGGTTCGGCTTCCAGGATGCGGGTGAGCGCGTCGAGCTTGTTCACGCCGCTCACTGCCCAATAGCGCTGGCGGATGTTGGCGGCAGTCGTGGTCGTCGTCTTGATCGCGACTTCGACGGGATCGCGCAGGTAGGTCTGGGCGATGCGCTTGATCTGCGGCGGCATCGTCGCGGAGAACAGCGCCACCTGACGCGTCTCCGGAATCTTCTTCAGCACGGCTTCGACGTCGTCGATGAAGCCCATGCGCAGCATCTCGTCGGCTTCGTCCAGCACCAGGCAGCGCAGCTGCGAGAGGTCGAGCGAGCCGCGATTGAGGTGGTCGATCACACGGCCGGGCGTACCGACGACGACCTGAACGCCGCGCTTGAGTGACGCCAGCTGCGGGGTGTAGCTCTGGCCGCCGTAGATCGGCAGCACGTGGAAGCCGGGCAGGTGGTGCGCGTACTTCTGGAAGGCTTCGGCGACCTGGATCGCCAGTTCGCGCGTCGGTGCCAGCACCAGGGCCTGCGGTTTCTGCTGGGCCGGATCGATGCGGGCGAGGATCGGCAGTGCGAACGCAGCGGTCTTGCCGGTGCCGGTCTGGGCCTGGCCCAGCACGTCACGGCCGGCCAGCAGCGGCGGGATGGTCGCGGCCTGGATCGGCGAGGGGGATTCGTAACCGACGTCGGCCAGCGCCTTGAGCAGGGGCTCGGGCAGGGCGAGATCGGTGAATTTGACGGACGGGGCGTCCGCCGCGGAGTTTTCAGGAGGGGTTGGGGCGCTCATGGCGGCCTCGAATGCGCCGGCGCTGGGACCGGTCTGGGGCGATAGTGTAACGGGCCGGGCCCGAGCACGGGCTCCAACCCTGCTTTTCAACCCGTAAATCCCGACAGATGACCCCAGCGAGGAGCTGCCCGATGGATCCGCAATGGCTCGACGACGTGCAGGACATTTCCCGCCTCATCCGGGCGATCTACGCCTGCATTTCCGGGCCCGCCGGCGCGCCGCGCGACTGGGAGCGGTTCCGCTACCTGCACCGCCCCGAGGCGCTCAGTCTGCGCACGGTGGTTCTGCCCGACGGTTCGACGCGGGCGGACGTATTCACCCAGGAGAGCTACATCGCCAATGTCGAGCCGTTCTTCGCGGAGAACGACTTCCACGAGATCGACATCGAGCACCGCATCGAGCGCTTCGGCCAGGTGGCCCACGTCTGGAGCCTGTATGAGGCGCGGCCGGCGCCGGATTCCCCGGTGCTGCTGAAACGCGGCGCCAACAGCATCCAGCTGTGCTTCGAGCAGGATCGCTGGTGGGTGGTGAGCACGATCTGGGACAACGAACGCGAGGGCCTGCGGTTCAACCTGTGGTGACGCCGTACCATGGCGTCATGCTGGATCTGACATTCGACAACACGTTCCTGCGTGAGCTCCCCGGGGATACGGAAACCGGTCCGCGCATCCGTCAGGTGGAAGGCGCGTTGTGGTCGCGCGTCATACCGACACCGGTCGCGGCGCCGCGACTACTGGCGCATTCGCGTGAAATGGCGCAGGTGCTGGGGCTATCCGAAGCGGATGTGCTTTCGCCGGAATTCGCCGAGGTTTTCGGCGGCAACGCGCTTCTTGCCGGCATGGATCCGTACGCGGCGAACTACGGTGGCCACCAGTTCGGTCACTGGGCCGGGCAGTTGGGCGACGGTCGTGCGATCACGCTGGGCGAGGCGATCAACGCGGGTGGCGAGCGCTGGGAACTGCAGCTCAAGGGCGCGGGACTGACGCCGTATTCGCGCACCGCCGATGGCCGTGCGGTGCTGCGCTCGTCGATCCGGGAGTTCCTCTGCAGCGAAGCCATGCACCACCTCGGTGTGCCGACCACGCGTGCCCTGAGTCTGGTGACGACGGGCGAGGACGTGGTCCGCGACATGTTCTACGACGGACATCCGTGCCCGGAACCCGGTGCGATCGTGTGTCGCATCGCGCCGTCGTTCATCCGTTTCGGCAATTTCGAGCTGCCGTACTCGCGCAGTGATCTGTTCCTGCTGCGACAGCTTGTCGAGTTCTGCATCCGTCGCGACTTCCCGGAGCTGGAGGGCGAAGGCGAGGCGCTTTACGCGCGCTGGTTCGGCGAGGTCTGCGCGCGCACCGCGGTGATGACGGCGCACTGGATGCGGGTGGGTTTTGTCCACGGCGTGATGAACACCGACAACATGTCGATCCTCGGGCTCACCATCGATTACGGACCCTACGGCTGGATCGACAACTACGATCCGGACTGGACCCCCAACACCACCGACGCGCAGGGCCGCCGTTACCGGTTCGGCTGGCAGCCGAAGATCGCGCACTGGAACCTGATGCGGCTCGCGCATGCGATCTCGCCGCTGTTCGAGGGCGTCGACGCGCTGAATGAAGGGCTGGAGCGTTATGCCGAGGTCTACACAGCAGCCGACCGCGACAACATCGCCGGCAAGCTCGGGCTGGCGCGATGCCGCGACGAGGACGTCGAACTGATCCGCGACCTGCACGAACTGCTGGCGCAGGCCGAGGTCGACATGACGCTGTTTTTCCGCGCGCTGGCCGATGTCGATGTCGATGTCGCGGCGCCGTCGTTGGCGCCGCTGGCGCACGCGTTCTATGACGAGGACAAGCGCGAAGCCGCCATCTCGCTTTTCGATGCATGGCTTGCGCGCTACGCGGCGCGAGTGCGTGAGGACACACGCGATGCGCCCGCCCGCCGCGCACGCATGCAGGCGGCGAATCCGAAATACGTGCTGCGCAATTACCTGGCCCAGCAGGCGATCGACCGCGCCGAACAGGGCGATATCGCAGGCGTGCATGAGCTGCTCGACGTCATGCGCCGGCCCTACGACGAACAGCCTGGTCGCGAGGATTTCGCACGCAAACGCCCCGATTGGGCGCGCGAGCGCGCGGGATGCTCGATGCTCTCGTGCAGTTCCTGACGTACTCGGATGGCGTCGACAGGCCCTAGAATCCTGGCTCCCAGGGAAGGCGCCGGGCGCCGCAGGAGCAATGGCATGGCACGAGGCGCATGGCTGTGGCTGGTGGCGGGAACGACGGTCGCGGCGCTCGCAGCGACTTTCGTGTTCACGCCCGCACGACCGATGCCGAAGCCAGTCGTCGCGCGCACGCCGATCGCGTGGACTGGGCAATTGCGATTGCTGGCAGGCGATGGCGTGCGCGGAGTGCGAGATGGCGCGTCGTTGCAGGCGAGGTTCAGCGATCCCTACGGCATCGTCCGCGCCGGCGACGGCACCCTGTTCGTTTCCGATGGCGGCGACAGCAACCGGATTCGCAGGATCAGCACGGATGGGCGCGTCTCCACCTGGAGCGGTTCGGTGGAAGGTTTCCGCGACGGCGTGGGGAGCGCGGCCGCGTTCAACACACCGTCGGGCATGGCGCTGGATCGCGCCGGCAACCTGTACGTGGCCGATACCGGCAACCACGCCATCCGCAAGGTCACGCCGGACGGCAACGTCGTCACGCTCGCCGGTACCGGCCAGCCCGGATTCCGCGATGGTCCCGCCGCGCAGGCGCAGTTCGATGGTCCGACCGGCGTGGCGGTGGATGCGGCCGGGCAGGTGTACGTGGCGGATACCTACAACGACCGCATCCGCGTCATCCGCACCGATGGCCGCGTCGGTACGCTCGCGGGCGGCGAGGGCCCGGGCAACGTGGACGGCGCAGGTTCCGAAGCCCGCTTCGATACGCCGTGCGCGATGGTGATCGACCGCCGCGGCGAACTGTGGGTGGCCGACACACGCAACAGCGCGATCCGGCGCGTGACGCGACAGGGTGTCGTCACCACGCCGCTTGCCGAGGCCGGGAACGCGCTGGGCCTGCATTGGCCGGTCAGCCTGGCGATCACCCATGACGACGTGCTCTACGTGGGCGAGCTGTATCGCGGACGCGTGCTCCAGATCGCGCCCGATGGAAAAGCGGCGGTCATCGTCGACGCGCGGCCCGCGGCGCGACTGTCGCGGCCGACCGGCATCGCCATCGGTCGCAATGACGACCTTTTTGTCGCGGACTCCAGCGGCTACCGCATCCACGGCATCGCGCCCGCGTCGAAGAGCGCGCTGCCACCCCAACTGGCCGTCTCCGGACCGTCGACGGCCAATCCGCCGCCGGACACGCAGGGGCGCTGGCCGCTGCATCCGCAGGACAGCTGGCATGAGGTGGTGGGCACGCTCGGCGAGGTACGCGGCAACTACCAGCACGAGAGCCGCGACCATTTCCACAACGGGCTGGACATCCGCGGCGACGTCGGCCAGGAGGTCCTCGCCATCGCTGATGCCAAGGTCAGCAGCCCAACCGCGACCTGGGGCCACGCCGATTCGCTCGGCGAAGGCATGGCGCTGGACGACATCAGTTACATCCACATGCGGATCGGGCGGACCGCATCGGGCACTCCCATCGACCCGGCGCGATTCACCCGCGTCACCGATGCGGCGGGCGAGCTCGAACGCATCCGCGTGCGTCGCGGGACCCGGTTCAAGGCCGGCGATGCGCTAGGCACCATCAATGCCATGGCCCACGTGCACCTGATCGTCGGCGCCAACGGCTACGAGCGCAACGCGATCGCGCTCGGCTTCATCGGCTATTCCGACCACTACCCGCCGCATATCGAAGGCATCGAGCTGCTCGACATGCAGGACCAACCCCTGGTGCAGAAGCAGCAGGGCCGACTGCTGCTGGGGCGCGACAGCCAGGGCGTCCAGATCGTGGTGGACGCGTGGGACCAGGTGGACCGCAACCTGCCGCGCCGTCGTCTCGGACTGTATTCGCTCGGGTACCAATGGCTGGACGCGGCCGGACAGCCGCTGCCGGGCTTCGAGGTGCCGCGCACCTCCATCGCCTTCGATTTGTTGCCGGTCGACGATGCGGTGAAGATCGCCTACGCCCCTGACAGCGGCATCACCGTGCATGGCAGCAGCGTCACGCGCTTCCGCTACGTCGTGACCAATACCGTGCATGGCGGAAACCTGGCGACCGGAGCTTGGCGGCCCGACGGTTTGCCCGCGGGTGACTACGTGCTTCGCATCACGGCGAAGGATTTCAGCGGGAATATCGCGACTGCCGGGCGGGAGCTGCCGGTGCGGTTGCGGTAGCAGCTCCGGGCGGCGAGTGGACGGGCGATGCAATGCCCGGCTCGGTGGCGCACGGATCACTCCAAGCGCCATCCGAGCGTGGCGACGCCCAAGCATCGGCGGCACGCCCGTCCGCCGAAAAACAGCTCAGCGAGGCGACAACGCCCCGCTCATCCTGGGCAACGCGCAGCGCGAAGCCCCGGTCAATTACTTGCCAGACTTCTTTTCCTGCTTCGCCGCGCGCTTTTCCTTCAGCGATTTTTCCGGCTTCTTCTTCGTTTCCTTCTTCTTGTCGAGCCCCTTGGACATGGCGTTCTCCCGTGCGGTTGGATGCGGCGACACCGTGTCGCGCATGGCGGAAGTATGCGCCGGCAAGGGTGGCGGCCGGTAGAATGCAGGCATGCCCTTGATCACACTGCAAAACGTCGACTACGGCGTCGGCGGCCCGCTGCTGCTGGAAAATGTCGCCCTCAGCCTCGAAGCCGGCGAACGCGTCGCCCTGATCGGCCGCAACGGCGCCGGTAAATCCACGCTGCTCAAGCTGGTCGCGGGCGATATCAAGCCCGATGACGGCGAGGTGCGCGTCGAAAGTGGCGCCCGTATCGCCCGGCTGGAGCAGGAAGTCCCGGCTGGCGCCGATGGCGACGTGTGGGATGTCGTGGCCGGCGGCCTGGGCGAACTCGGCGCCTGGCTGGCCGAATACCACCACCTCATCCACGCCGAACACATCGACACCGAAGCGCTGGCGGACGTGCAGCAGAGGATCGAGGACGTGCACGGCTGGTCGCTGGACCAGCGCGTGACCGAGACGCTGACGCGGCTGGACCTGGACGGCGATGCCCTGTTCTCCGGGCTTTCCGGCGGCATGAAGCGCCGCGTCCTGCTGGCCCGCGCACTGGTGTCGGCGCCCGACGTGCTGCTGCTGGACGAGCCCACCAACCACCTCGACATCGCCGCGATCGACTGGCTGGAAGGGTTCCTGAAGGCCTGGCCAGGTGCGCTGGTCTTCGTTACCCACGATCGCCGCTTCCTGCGCGCGCTGGCGACGCGCATCGTCGAGATCGACCGTGGCCAGGTCACCAGCTGGCCGGGCGACTGGGCCAACTACGAACGCCGTCGCGAGGAACGCCTGAACGCCCAGGCACAGGAAAACGCCCGCTTCGACAAACTCCTGGCCCAGGAGGAAGTCTGGATCCGCCAGGGCATCAAGGCCCGCCGCGTCCGCGACGAAGGCCGCGTGAGCCGGCTCAAGGCCATGCGCAACGAACGCGCGCAGCGCCGCGATCTGACCGGCAACGTGAAGATGGAAGTCGCGCAGGGCGAGGCATCCGGTCGCAAGGTGATCGAGCTGAAGGACGTGTCCTTCGGCTACGGCGCCAACGCGATCATCAGCGGCCTGTCGACCACGGTCATGCGCGGCGACCGCATCGGCTTGATCGGTCCCAACGGCAGCGGCAAGACCACGCTGCTGAAGCTCCTGCTGGGCGAACTGGCGGCGACCTCGGGCGAGGTGAAGATCGGCACCAACCTGCAGGTGGCGTACTTCGACCAGTACCGCGCCACGCTGCGCGAGGACTGGAACGCGATCGAGAACGTTGCCGAAGGCCGCGAGTCGGTCGAGATCAACGGCAAGCACAAGCACGTGATCGGCTACCTGCAGGATTTCCTGTTCACCCCCGAACGCGCGCGCGCACCGATCACGCGACTGTCGGGCGGCGAACGCAACCGCCTGCTGCTGGCCAAGCTGTTCGCGCAGTCGTCCAACCTGCTGGTGATGGACGAACCCACCAACGACCTGGACGTGGAAACGCTGGAACTGCTGGAAGAGCTGCTGGGTGAGTACGCCGGCACGCTGCTGCTGGTCAGCCACGACCGTGACTTCCTGGACAACGTGGTGACCTCCACGCTGGTGATGGAAGGCGACGGTCGCGTCGGCGACTACGTCGGTGGATACAGCGACTGGCTGCGACAGCGGCCGGTGGGTTCAGTCGCATCTGCCGGGACGGCGAAGCCCGCTTCGTCGGTGGCGCCGGCTCCGTCCGTGGCAGTCGCGGTGCCGAAGAAGAAGCTCAGCTACAAGGATGCCCGCGAGCTGGAACAGTTGCCCGCGCGTATCGAAACGCTGGAAGCCCGTGTCGCCGCGTTGACCGCAGCGATGAACGATCCCGGGTTCTACCAGCGCGAGATCACCCTGATCACGCGCGACAACGATGCGCTGGCGTCGGCGCAGGGCGAGCTCGATACGGCCTACGCGCGCTGGGCCGAGCTGGACGGCTGACCAGTCGCGGCATTCCCCGCGAAGTGCGGGTCGTTTTTCGATATCCCGTCGCGGTACGACCGCGGCGGGGTGCACGATGTCCCGATTCGTTGCCCTGTTCCTGATGTCCTTGCTGGATGACGGTGCGCAGCCACGTCCGCGCACTTGCAACCGATCCGACGCCGCGCGTTAATCGCCCAAACATCCGGGAGCACGAGCATGCGAAACAACGCATTTGTCGCGGCCGCGATTGCCACTGTGCTGTTCTTCGACGCATGCGCCCCGGCTCGAGCCGAAGTCAAGGACATGTCGCCGGGCGGCTTCACCATCGAGAACACACAGGTGGTTCCCGTCGATCCCATGACGGCGTGGAACGCACTGGTCAACGACGTCGGTCGCTGGTGGCCGAAGGACCACACCTGGTGGGGCGATGCGTCGAAGCTTTCGATCCAGCCGCGCGCCGGTGGCTGCTTGTGCGAGATCAACGGCGCGCAGCAGGCCTGGCACATGACGGTGACCTTCGTCGATCCCGGCAAGACCTTGCGCATGACCGGTGGGCTAGGCCCGTTGCAGGGGATGGGGCTGAGTGGCGCGATGGAGTTCCGCCTGGCCAAGGTCGACGAAGGCACGAGAATCACGCTGTGGTATCGCGCCGGGGGCTACACCCCTGACGACCTGACGAAATTCGTGCCCGTCGTCGACAAGGTACAGGGCATCCAGCTGGGTGGATTGGCCGACTATCTGCGCGCCGCGACGAAACGTTGAGCCCGCACCGAACTTCACGACATCACGAATGCAGACCGACCTGTTCCCAGACCCGACACAGCGTGGCGACAACGCCCGCGATACCCACAACCTGTTCTTCGCGCTCGTTCCGGACGAGACAACGTGCCGGCAGATGGAAGCCGTGACAGGTGACCTGCGCACCCGTGGCGCCGCGCAGGGCCGCTGGCTGAATCCGCGTCGCTTCCACATGACGCTGCATTTCCTGGGCACCTTCCATCCACTGCGCGAGGACATCGTGGCCGGCGCGCGCAAGGCCGCCGATGGCCTGAGGGAATCCGCATTCGAGCTGACGCTGGATCGCGCGGGCGGCTTTGCACGTAACCGCGTCGGCTGGTTGGGTAGCGCAACAGTCGAACCCCGTCTGCAGCAGCTGTGGGAACAATTGCGCCTTGCGTTGGCGCGCGAGCAGCTGAAAGTTGAAGGCGCATCGCGCTTCGTTCCGCACGTCACGGTGTTGCGCGATGCCAATGGTCCGCTGGTGGAGCAGGCCGTCGCGCCGATCCATTGGCCGGTGCGCGAATTCGTCCTGATCGACAGTCAGCTGGGCAGCCGCAATGTCTACCAGCAGCTTGGACGCTGGTCGTTGCTTTAGGGAACCATTCGTCGTTTCCCGACTTCGCGGCAAGAATTTCGGGTTTTTAGAGGCGCGCTTTCGATACGGAAAGATGCGAGCGGACGTTCCGCTGTCAGTTCCGCAGCGTGATATCCGGTTGCCGCACCACGCTGCCGTCCGTACGCAGGACCAGGTAATCGCGTTCGGTCGCGAACAGCACTGGCACGGGTCCCTGGCGCGAGACCCGCACGAAACGCAGCGACCAGCCCAGCCGCTCCGACTCGCACACCATCTGCTGTTGCGCCATCGTCAGCACCCCGCGGCGCTGCACCGTGATCGCATTGGCAGGAGCTCGCCGATCGCCTGACATCGTCGTTTTCCGTGTGCGTTTGTACTTGCCAACGGGAGTGGCCTGGCGCGACGGACAACACACTGGACAATGAGGTGGGCGAGCCGCCCCGGCAAAACGGCGGAAATCCTAGGGTCGGATTTTCAGGTCCACCGGGTTGTCTTCCAGGCTGCCGTCGGGATTGAGCACGGCGTAGTTCTTGCGGTCGCCGTCGATGACCACCGGCACGGACTCCTGGAACGGTGGCCGCCTGACGAATTTCAGCTCCCAGCCAAACCGCTCCAGGTCGCGCAGCGTCATGAGCTGGTCCGCATTCAGCTGGTTGCGAAGCGCAGCCATTGCCTGCGCTGCGTCGTGTCTACGTTCCCGGTCGACCATGGCTGCTCCCCCTCAATGGGACAACGCACTCCCGGTGCAGAATAGGCCGTTGCCGCCACGAGGGAAACCACGCATGGGACAGCCAAGCACCGGCAAGCCAAGCACGGGCAAGCGAGACCCGCGCATCGACGCCTACATCGCCAAGGCGGCCGAATTCGCCCGGCCGATCCTCAGCCACCTGCGCGACGTGGTCCACGCCGCGTGCCCGGACTGCGAGGAGACGGTGAAATGGAGCGCGCCCAGCTTTACCTATCGCGGCAAGATCCTGTGCGGCATGGCTGCGTTCAAACAGCACGCCAGTTTCGGGCTGTGGCAGGGTTCGGTGGTGGTGGAAGGCAGCGACGACGGCATGGGCCAGTTCGGTCGCCTCACCCGTGTGTCGGACCTGCCGAGCAAGCGCGAGCTGGTCGGCTATCTCAAGCAGGCAATGAAGCTGATCGAGGAAGGCGCGCCGCGCACGCCCGCCAAGCCTCGCAGCCCCAAGCCGGACGCCGAAGTCCCCGACGAACTTGCCGCAGCGTTGGCGCTGAAGAAGCACGCCAGGGCGCGCGCGACGTTCGAAGCGTTTCCGCTCAGCTGCAAGCGCGAATACGTCGAATGGATCGTCGAGGCCAAGCGTGAGGAAACCCGCGCCAAGCGCCTGGCGCAGACGCTCGAGTGGCTCGCGGAAGGCAAGCGGCGCAACTGGAAGTACGAGAACTGCTGAGACGTGGCTACGTCGTACCCGACGTCCGGTGTAAGGCGTGGGCTACTCTCTGAAGAAGTCCCGCTCTGTCATCCCGAGCTTGGCGAGGGATCTGTTTTTCGCAGCGAAACAGCAGATCCCCGGCTGCGCTTGGGATGACATTTGACTCATGGCGCCGGGGCGTGGATTCAGGGTGCGGCTTTCTGCTTCGTGCAGGTCGTCGGGCCTGAGCCCGCCACGGTCAGGCTGACTCTGCCGGGACTGCTGGAAAACGCATTGCCGGCGGCATCGGTGAAGCGTGCGCCCTCGTTGGATTCGACGCTGTGCAGGACCAGCTCCTGGCCGGCCACGATGAGGACCATCGCATCGAGCGAGGCTTCGTCAAAGCGCGTGATCGCGTCCATGTCACCGCAACGCCAATGACTCGACGTGGATGCCGGCTTCTTCGCGGGAGGCGTCGCGGATGCGGTTGGCGCAGTCGCTTCCGGAGTGGATGCGGAGAGCGCGGGCGCCTGGCTGTCCGGCTCGCACCCTGACAACCCTGCCGCCAGGGTGATTGCGACGAATGCAGACAGCCGCTTCGGCTTGCTCATGATCGATTCCGGAAACACGCGATCGGCGCAGGCTACACCGCTCCGCCCGTGTCGGGACGGAGCGGGTCGTGCACGGCATCACATTGCGCGAAGCCGGACGGAACATTCGCGCCCTCGCGGTTCGCCCGGCGTGTTGATGAAGCGCGTCGACACATCGTGCCGGCCTGGCATCAAACTCAGGGAGCCCGGTCCACTCGTACCACCGGATAGCGGTTGTAGGCCTGGTCCCACGAGGTGTGCAGGCGGGCGAAGTAATCCAGTCGCGCGGACGGCGTCTTCGCGAATTCCGCGTCGTCCTTCAGTTTCTGCTCGAAGCGGGCCTTCAGCGCGGGGTCCTTCGCCAGCATGTCGCGCGCGACTTCTTCGGCGACGTAGTCCTCCATGTATTCCTTGCGCTCGAATGCGGTGTTGAAGCTGCCCCACGCCACCAGCGAATCCTGCGATTGCGGCTCCAGCAGCGCCATCACCAGTCGCGCCTTGGGCTGCGCGATCGGCACGAACAACGCACCGGCGGCGATGTCGCGCGTTTCCGGCTTCCAGGCACCGGTCAGCTTGACCGCCTGGCGGCCCTCGAAGGAAGTCGGCGAAAACTCGGCCTTGTCCGCGCTGAACGAAGCGACCTGCGCACCGGCAAGCGCGCTGTCGAGGCGGCGGAACGCGACGCCGTGCAGTTGCAGCTTCGCCGCCATCCACGCCGCGTGGGCGGCCGGCACGATGTAGCCGGCGCCCGGCGCGTTGACCACGGTGGCGGGTACGACCTCGTCTTTCAGCGGGATGTTCCACACCTGCGGCTTCGACTCGTCATAGCGCGTCATCAACGCGCCGGAAATCTCCGAAGGCGTGCGCGTATAGGCGTAGCCACGGAAGGCAATCGTGCGGACCTTGTCGGTTGCCTTGTAGTCCAGCGGCACCGCCTTGCCCGCGAGCGTGGTCGCGCGCGCGTCGGCGGCGGCTTCGTCCTGCCGCCACTGGCTGCCGTACTGCGCGAGCATTTCCAGCGTCGCCAGCACGGTGTTGCGGGTGACGCGGACGCGGTGCGCGTAGTTCCGCCACGAGTGGGTTTCCACCAGCATCGCCAGGCGGTTGCGCTCGGCGAAATACGATTGCGAGAAGCGCGGCGGCGCCACGTTGTGCTCGAAGCCCGACGCCGGATTGTCGTTCTCCACGAACGACGGATAGAACGGCACCGGCAGCGATCCCTGCTTCTCCAGGCGCGCGATCACGCCATCGCGCCACTGTCGGCCGGCCTTGCGCAGGCCTTCGTCGTTGCCATCCAGCGGTTCGACGATCAGCGACACGTCGTGTTCGAACTTGGCGCCGTCGGTGACGTGCAGATCCATCATCGCGGTCGGGTCCCACTCGTTGATCAGGCGCAGCATCGCCTGCATTTCCGGCGCATCGGCCTTCATGTAGTCGCGGTTGAGGTTCAGGTTCTGCGCGGTGGTGCGCCAGCCCATCTCTTCCGGGCCGCGCTGGTTGGGGCGATTCCAGGCCTTGAAGCGCTCATGGCCGTCGACGTTGAACACCGGGACGAACAGCAGCACGGACTTCGACAGCACGTCTTTCGAAAGCCCGTCTTTCGAAAGCCCGTCTTTCGACGCCTTGCCGGCTTTGCCCTCCAGCAACTCGCGGATCAGCAGGAAAACCGCGTCCTTGCCATCGATTTCGCCCGCATGGATGCCGCCCTGCGCCAGCAGCACCGGCAGGCCCGCATCGCGCGCGGCCTGCGGTTGCAGCATCCCGGTGTTGGACACGGCCAGCGCCTTCATCGGCCGGCCTTCGGGCGTGGTGCCGAAGTCGAAGCAGCGCACCTGGCGTGGGTAGCGTTGCTGGAAGGCTTCGCACAGCGCGATGACTTCTTCGTATCGGCCGGTTTTCACGAAGCCGCTGCGCTCGGAAACGGTCGTCAGCTCGCGGGCGCTGGTGTCGGCATCGCCGGCAAGCGCGGGCAGGGAGCAGGCGGTAAGGGCACAGGCGAGGGCCAGCAGGCGGAAATTGCGGGGCATGGGGCAGGTATCGTTCACGGGAAAGGGGCGATCGTACCCACGCCCCCCGCGAAGACGGCATGACTTTGGTCATGCCTGCTGCCACCGTGGTGGCAAGACGACAACGCATGCATGCCGCGGGGTGGGGTGGCGATCGCAGAAAGGCGCACCCCGCGGATACCGCATGGCCGAACGGCAGGCCGGTCGATTATCGTGTGGCGCATCCTGCCCGTGGGCCGAAGGGGAATCCGCACGTGTACAGCCTCTACTACGCACCAGGTGCCGCCAGCATGGTGGTGCATTGGCTCCTGATCGAACTGGATGCGCCGCACGAGCTGCATCTCGTGGACACCCAGGCCGGGCAGCAGAAGTCGCCCGCCTACCTGGCGCTCAATCCCAATGGCGTAGTGCCGACCCTGATCGATGATGGCGTGCCGCGTTTCGAATGCGCCGCGCTGTCGATGTTGCTGGCCGACCGCTACCCGCAGGCCGGACTGGCGCCCGCATTGGACCAAGCCCGTCGCCCGCAGTACCTGCAATGGATGTTCCACCTGGCCAATGCGGTGCAGCCGCTGTTCCGCATCTGGTGGTATCCGCACGAAGTCGCCGGCAAGGACAACGAGGTCATCGCCCGCGAGCATGTCCGCCCGCGCATCGAAGCCGCGTGGGATCGCCTCGACGCGCACCTGGGCGCGCACGGCCCGTACCTGCTGGGCGAACACGTGAGCGTGGCCGATTTCTACCTCGCCATGCTGATGCGCTGGTCGCGCAACATGCCGCAGCCGGCGACGACGTGGCCGCACCTGGCGGCGCTGGCGCAGCGGATGAAGGCGCGTCCGTCGTTCCGCACGCTCTACGAACGCGAGGGGCTGACCGAATGGGCATGACGAAGTCGGGTGGAATGATCCTGCGCGCGCGCACCGTCGCGATCGCGACCATGTTGGCACTGGTGCCGATGCTGTCGGGCTGCGATGGGGTCCGCGACATCGGTGAGGAAATGGGCTGGATCGAACAGCCGGCGTCGCCGCCGCCTCCACCGCCGCCGCCGACCCTGGCCGACCGCTGGATCGCCGCAGGCAACGATGTCGGTGGCGTCACCCAGTCCGAGTGGACGCAACGATGGTGGCAGTGGGTGGGCCGGTTCCCCAGCATCAACGACGTGCCCTATCGTGACCCCGATGGACGCCGCTGCGCGCAGTTCCAGGAAGCGGACGGCCCGGTGTGGTTCCTCGCGGGAACGGATGGCCAATTCGAGACCGCTCGCTCCTGCACGATTCCCGCGGGCAAACACCTGTTCGTGCCGATGATCAACTGGTTCGCCGCGCAGGGCTCCTGCGAGGCCAACCAGGTGGAGGCTTCGCGCTTTGCCGACCACATCATCACCGCCCTGGTGATCCTCGACGGTCGTCAGATAGGCGATTACAAGCAGATGCGGCTGTCCAGCGGTGGCTGCTTCACGCCGTCTGCGGGGAAACCCGCGGGCGCGACGGCCGGCTACTGGCTGATGCTGTCGCCGTTGCCGGCGGGTTCCCACACGCTGGCGATCAGCGCGGCGTATCGCGATGGCGGCAAGGAATTGCTGCAGAACTTCCGCTACGAGCTGACGGTGGAAGCCGGCAACGCCGCACCCGCCCAGTGAACGTCGGTGGCCGCCGGCTTGGTACGCTCGTAACCACGCCTGCCCGATCGCATGTCGACCCTACAGCGCCTCGGGATCTGCGAAACGCAGGTCGCGAGGCCTGCACGGCGGAAGGATCCGCGCCCATTCCACGTACCGGCAGTACTCGCACAGGCATGGCCCGATGACCGACAACCCCACCGCATCCCCGCAAGGGCAGGGCAAGCTGCCGCGGCAGATTCCCTACATCATCGGCAACGAAGCCTGCGAACGTTTCGGCTTCTACGGGATGCGCAACATCCTCACCCAGTTCCTGGTGGGGACCCTGCTGCTGTACCTGCCCGAGGCCGAACGTGCGGGCGCGTCGAAGGACGTGTTCCACAGTTTCGTGATCGGCGTGTACTTCTTCCCGCTGCTGGGCGGCTGGATCTCGGACCGGTTCTTCGGCAAATACAACACCATCTTCTGGCTGTCGCTGGTGTACGCGCTGGGCTTCGTGTTGCTGTCGTTCTCCACCGGCAACCGCACCGGGTTCTATGCAGGCATGTTCCTGATCGCGTTGGGCTCGGGCGGCATCAAGCCGCTGGTGTCCTCCTTCGTGGGCGACCAGTTCGACCAGAGCAACAAGGGCAGGGCCAAGGTCGTCTACGACGCGTTCTACTGGACGATCAACTTCGGCAGCTTCTTCGCTTCGCTGCTGATGCCGATATTCCTGCGCGGTTATGGACCGGCCGTGGCGTTTGGCATTCCCGGCGCGCTGATGTTCGTGGCGCTGGCGATCTTCTGGGCGGGACGCAAGCGCTACGTGCACGTGCCGGCGGCCGCATCCAATCCGCATTCATTCCTCAACGTCGTGCGCACCGCCTTGATGGCGCAGCGACCGGGGCAGGGACGCGGTGGCTACTACGTCGCGCTCGTGGGTGCAGTGCTGGCAGTGGGTGCGTTGGGTGCATGGCTGGCCGGGTCGATGGAATTCGTCCCCGCGTTCTGCCTGGCGCTGGTCCTGGTGCTGGCGTTTGGCGGCGTGGGCGCGGCGATGCAACTGGAACGTGCACGCGGCGCGCATCCGGACGAAGCCGTCGACGGCGTGCGCGCGGTGTTGCGCATCCTCATCGTGTTCGCGCTGGTGACGCCGTTCTGGTCGCTGTTCGACCAGAAGGCCTCGACCTGGGTGCTGCAGGGCGACGCGATGACCAAGCCGGCGTGGTTCCAGTCGTCGCAGATGCAGGCGCTGAACCCGGCGCTGGTGATGCTGATCATCCCGTTCAACAACCTCGTGCTCTATCCGATGCTGCGCCGGTTCGGTATCGAGCCCACCCCGCTGCGTCGCATGGGCACCGGCATCGCGTTCTCGGGGGTGGCGTGGATCGTCGCCGGCAGCCTGCAGCTGGCGATCGATGGCGGCGACCCGGTTTCGATCATGTGGCAGGTCCTGCCGTATGCGCTGCTGACCTTCGGCGAGGTGCTGGTGTCAGCGACCGGCCTGGAATTCGCCTACAGCCAGGCACCGCAGTCGATGAAGGGCACCATCATGAGCTTCTGGATGCTGTCGGTGACGGTCGGCAACCTGTGGGTGCTGTTGAGCAATGCCGCCGTGCGCAACGATGCGGTGACCGCGCAGATCGCAAGTACGGGCTTCAGCCAGACGGCGTTCCTGATGTTCTTCTTTGCCGGATTCGCGCTGCTGGCGGCGCTGGCGTTCGCTCTTTATGCGCGGCGCTATCCGATGCAGGATCACTACCGCTCCGCGTGAAATGGCGCGCGAATGGGCTTTCTTGAGGATTATTGAATGATGCTGACCTGGTTCCTGATCGGCATGACCGTGGCGATTTCGTGGATGGCCTTCGAACGGCCGCCGTTGCTGCAGCGGTTGATCCTGTGGCCGCCGGCGATCAGCCGGAACCGGCAGTACGACCGGCTGCTGACGCATGGCTTCATCCATGCCGACTGGTCGCACCTGCTGTTCAACATGCTGACGCTGTTCTTCTTCGGCGGCCCGATCGAACGCGTGCTGACCAGTTCGATCGGTCCTTTCGGCTACGTGCTGTTCTACCTGTCGGCGATAGTCGTGGCGATCCTGCCGAGCTACACCCAGCATCGCAAGGACGCGCGTTATCACAGCCTGGGTGCATCGGGCGCGGTGTCGGCGGTGTTGTTCGCCTTCATCCTGATCAACCCGTGGGCGCTGATCTTCATTCCCGTCCCGGTGCCGGCGTTCCTGTATGCGATCGGCTACGTCGCCTATTCCTTCTGGAAGGACAAGCACGGCGGCGACAACATCAATCACAGCGCGCACCTTACGGGCGGCGCTTATGGCGTGATGTTCATGCTGTTGATGGATCCGGACGTGCTGCCGCATTTCCTGCAGGCGTTGACGCATCCGTCGTTCGGATGACGCCGGTTCGGACAGCGCTGCTTCGGACTACGCGTGCCCAGTGATCTGAGCGCTGGTGCGGCGAGGCCGGGCGGTTCGCCTGCGGCTGAGCGTGCTGACGCTGGGGGTGTTCACCGGCGGGCACAGAATCGGAACTGCCCTGGCAGCGCAAGCGGCGCGATCTTGCCGCTTGCGCTGGCCGCTGCCGTGATGCAGCCATCGGGATGGACGAAGGTTGCATCGCGGGTTGCCCCGACGGGTGTCTCCCGGCGGCGCCCACACGGTGTTGGAACGTGGATCAGGAGGAGATGCGTACTCGCGGCGAGCCTTTTTCGGGCTTGCCGTAGGTCGCGAACATGCGCGCCTGTATCGCGGCTTCGACGGCGGCCAGCTCGGCCGCGTACTCGTCGGCGTGGCTGGAGAGCTCGTAGAGCTGGGTCATCAGCATTTCGTCGCTGCACTGATCCAGTGCGCCGATCGGCATCAGGGTCATGGTGTTCTCCTCCCCAGGATTTTTCAGGAACACGGGTTTTCAGGAACACGGGTTTTCAAAAACGCGGGTTTTCAAAAACGCGGGTTTTCAAAAATACGGGTTTTCAGAAACACGTGATGGGTGTCGCAGTTTTCGTGCCAGCGGCTTGCCCCGGAAAACGCCGCAGTCGGGTGACCTTCGCGGTCACCTGCAAAGGAGCCAACGCAGCGAGGTGACGCGGTCGGTCACCTTCAGGGCAGTCCACGGGGCGTTTCGGGCGGCGATCGGTATCGCCCGGGGTATGGTCGGCGGCGCGGGGCCTGATGGCGGTGCCACGGGCCCGGATGACGTGCGGCCCGGCTGGCGCGACACTGGGTCGTCCGCTTCCTTTTGAGGCCCAGCCCTGCCATGCCCACGTCCGGCATCGACCCCTTCGATATCCATCACGATCCGGTCGGCCGCCGCTTCACGACAGTCGTTGACGGCGTGGAGGCCGAGGTGGACTACCACTACGACGCCGACGTCCTGGTGATCCACCACACCGGCGTGCCCCGGCCGGTCGAGGGGCGCGGCATCGCCTCGGCGCTGGTCCGGGCGGTGTTCGAGTTCGCCCGCGGCACCGGCAAGAAGGTCCGGCCGGCGTGCTCCTATGCTGCTACCTGGGTGCAGCGCCACGCGCAGTACGCGGACCTGCTGGCGTAGCCTGCATCCGGGCCCCGACCCCCGGACGCTGCACGCCCGCCCCGGATGTGACAGCATTCGGCCCCCCATTTGTCCTGTGGATGCCCGGCGCCCCCGCGCTTCGACCCCATGCGCCTCAACAAGCACATCAGCGACACCGGTTTCTGTTCCCGCCGCGAGGCCGATCGCCTCATCGCCGAAGGCCGCGTCTCGGTCAACGGGCTGCGCGGGCGTGTCGGTTCGGAGGTGGGCGAGGACGACGAAGTCCTGGTCGATGGCCAGAAGCTGCAGGTCCGCACCGTCGCCAAGGGCCAGCGCAAGCACGTCTACATCGCGCTGAACAAGCCGGTCGGCATCGTCTGCACGACCGAATCCGGGGTCAAGGACAACATCGTGGACTTCGTCGGCCACGAGAAGCGCATCTTTCCGATCGGTCGCCTCGACAAGGATTCCGAAGGCCTGATCCTGCTGACCAGCAACGGCGACATCGTCAACGAGATCCTGCGCGCCGAGAACAAGCTGGAGAAGGAATACCTGGTCGCGGTGAACCATGCGGTCACCGACGAGTTCGTGCGCGCCATGAGCCGCGGCGTGCCGATCCATGGCCAGGCCACGTTGCCGTGCAAGACCGGCAAGCTCGGGAAATTCGGCTTCCGCATCGTGCTGGTGCAGGGGCTCAACCGGCAGATCCGCCTGATGGCCGCGCATTTCGGCTTCCGCGTGAAACAGCTGATGCGCGTGCGCATCGGCAACGTCAAGCTGGCCCACCTCAAGGTCGGGCAATGGCGCAATCTCACCGACGCCGAGCTGCAAGGGCTGCTGCCGCAACGAACGCAATGGTGAATGGCGACTGGCCGTGGCCAGTGCCATTCAACGTGAATACGGACATCACAACCGGGACGGATACTGTCCCGCGAACATAAGGGAATGTGCACCATGCGCCGCTCAATCCAGCGCACGTTGGTTTGTTCGATGACTTGTTCGATGCTCCTGCTCGCGCTGGCCGCCTGCCGGCGCGAACAGCAGCCCGCAGCGACGAATGCACCGGCTGCCGCCAACCCCGTGCCGATCGCGACGGCTCCGGCCACGACCGACCTGAAAGACGTCGTCGAAAGCACGTCCGACTACATCATCGGCGTCAGCTATCCGCCCATCGCCAGCAAATACCCGCCGCTGGCCGCGGCGCTGAAGCGCTATGCCGATGACGCGCGCAACGAACTGATGCAGGCCGTGCAGGGCCGCCAGAAGGGCGAGGGCGCATCGCTCTACGAACTCTCGCTGCCGTTCACGCAGCTGCATGCTTCGCCGACCCTGGTGGCAGTGGGCGTGGATGGCAGTGTTTTCACCGGTGGCGCGCATAGCGCCCCATTGATCGCGCGCTGGGTGTGGCTGCCGCAGGCCAATCGCCTGCTGACCGCGCAGGACCTCGTGGCCAACGCCGCGGGGTGGGAAGCCATCTCCGACATGGTGCGCGAGCAGCTCCACACCGCGTTGTCCCAGCGCGTCGACGCAGACGAATTGCCCCCGTCGGAGCGCACGGAAGTGCTCAAGGACGCCAACAAGCTCATTGACGACGGCACAACACCCGATCCGGAACACTTCAGCCAGTTCGAACCGGTAGTCGGCGCCGATGGCAAGCTGGTCGCACTGCGTTTCGTGTTTGCCCCGTACCAGGTGGGGCCGTATTCCGACGGCGTCCAGACCGTGCAGGTCCCCGCTGCGGCGCTGTTGCCACATATCGCGCCCGCCTACCGGGGATTGTTCCAGGGCGGTTGATATGCGATCGCGGCAGCCGGTGTTGTAGCGATGAGCGCCGCGCGACCCCGTGACACCGCGACCGGCTTCCACCCGCTGCGCGATCGCCTCGAGCGGCTGCTCGAAGCCGCCGACGTCCGCATCGATGGCGAACGTCCCTGGGACATGCAACTGCACGACACCCACGTTCCGGCGCGCATCCTGGCGCAGGGTTCGCTCGGGCTGGGCGAAACCTACATGGACGGCGGCTGGGACACGCAGTCGCTCGACGGCCTGCTGTTCCGCCTGCTGGATGCGCGCGTCGACGAACGCGTGCATGGTGCGGCAAATGCGTTCGATGGCGCGCGTGCGCGGCTGTTCAACCTGCAATCGCGGCGCCGCAGCCACATCGTGGGCGAACAGCACTACGACCTGGGCAATGAGCTCTACCGCGCCATGCTCGGAAAACGCATGGTCTACAGCTGCGGCTACTGGCGTAACGCCGGCAACCTGGACGACGCGCAGGAAGCCAAGCTCGACCTGGTGTGCAGGAAACTCAGCCTGCGGCCGGGAATGCGCGTGCTGGATATCGGTTGCGGCTGGGGCGAGGCCCTGCGCTTCGCGGCGCATCGCCACGGCGTGGGTGGACTGGGGGTCACCATCTCGCAGGAGCAGGCGGCCTACGCGGCGGACTTGTGCGCGGGGCTGCCCATCGCGATCCGCGTGCACGACTACCGTGAGCTGGAAAGCGCCGTACGCGCAGATGACGAGCGCACGCCAGTCATTGGCCGGCCCACGGACGCGACATCAACCGATCCGACGTCGCGGCGCGATGCACCGTTCGACCGTGTGTTCTCAGTGGGCATGTTCGAACACGTCGGCGTGAAGAACTACCGCCGCTACTTCGAAGTCGCCCGCCACTGCCTGCGCGACAACGGCCTGTTCCTGCTGCACACCATCGGCAACAACGTGTCCGAGCGCCACACCGATCCATGGATCGCGCGTTACATCTTCCCCAACTCGATGCTGCCGTCCGCCGCGCAGATCGCGCGCGCCGCCGAGGGGCTGTTCGTGATCGAGGACTGGCACGGTTTCGGAACCGACTACGACCTCACGCTGCAAGCCTGGCGCGACAACATCGAAGCCGCGTGGGATTCCCTGCCACCCAGATACGACGAACGCTTCCGCCGCATGTGGCGGTTCTACCTCGCCGGCGCGATGGCCAGCTTCCGCGCGCGGCGCCTGCAGCTGTGGCAGATCGTGTTCTCGACGCGCGGCGTCCGCGGCGGTTACGCCGAGCGTCGCTAGGAAGCTCTGAAATCGGTTGCCGTCATCCCCCGAAGGCGGGGATCCGGTGTCTGGTTTGAAGTCGCAGGGTCCCCGCCTTCGCGGGGATGACGGGGAACGGCTCACAGTTGTTCACCGCGATGGCGCACCTGCCATCACCGCGTAAGCGTCCGGAAACCTGCACTCACCACGATGCACTGGCCGGCCAGGGGGACGGCGTCCCCCACACCGACCAAGAGGTTCATCATGCCCAGCAAGCTGCTAGCCGCGATGGCGATCGTCGCCACGCTGGTAATGGCGCCGTCCGTCCATGCCAAGGATCCCAACGCCGTGACCCCCGTCCAGCGTGCCAGTCACCCCGGCCACCACGGGCTCATCGTGATCGGCCATCGCGGCGCCAGTGGTTACCGGCCCGAACACACGCTGGAGTCGTACCGCCTTGCGATCCGCCAGGGCGCGGACTTCATCGAGCCCGACCTCGTCGCGACGAAGGACGGGGTGCTGGTCGCCCGCCATGAAAACGAAATCTCCGGCACGACCGATGTCGCCAACCATCCTGAATTCGCCAACCGCCGCGCCACCAAGCAGGTCGATGGCCAAAACCTCACCGGTTGGTTCACGGAGGACTTCACCCTCGCCGAACTGAAGACGCTGCGCGCGAAGGAACGCATTCCCGGCGTACGTCCGGCGAACACGCGCTATGACGGCATGTTCCAGATCCCGACCTTCGCCGAAGTCGTGCGCCTGGCGAAATCCGAAAGCAGCGCCGGCCACGTCATCGGCGTCTATCCGGAAACCAAGCATCCGACGTATTTCGCCAGCGAAGGCCGCCACCTCGATGGCACCCCGATCGGAATATCGCTCGGACGCAAACTCGTGGAGACCCTGGTCGCCGAAGGCTTCACCGATCCGCATCGCGTCTACATCCAGAGTTTCGAAGTCGCCAACCTGATCGAGCTGAAGAAGTCGATCATGCCGTCGGCCGGTGTCGATTTCCCGCTGGTGCAGCTGTTCGACGACATCTTCTCCACCGGGCCGTACGACTTCCGCTGGAACACCGCGCATGGCGCCGACCTCACCGCGATCTACGGCGGACTGGCCGGCACGATCGGCGGCATCGACGCCAGCACGCAATACCAGGCGCTGGCAACGGAATCCGCACTGCAATGGATGAAGGCGAACTACGCCAGCGGCATCGGCCCGTGGAAGGTGAACATCCTGCCGCGTGAAGCGCTGGTGGCGAAGGCCGACGCCAACCACGACGGCAAGGCGGAGCTGGCCACGCGCAACCTCGGGCTGGTGCATCCCTTCCTTGCCCATGCGCTGAAGGCGGGGCTCGTCGTGCATCCGTACACGCTGCGCGCGGAAGAGAATTACTTGACGCAGACACCGACGGGCATCAACCAGTCGGTCATCGCCGAAGCCGTGCAGCTCTACGGACTGGGCGTGCAGGGCTTCTTCATCGACCAGCCGGACCTGGGTGTCGCGGCGCGCGACATCTTCCTGGATATCAGCAGCGCGGGTCGCTGAACGCCGTTCGATGATGTCTTGCGTCAGGTCGAAGGCGTCGTTGAGTAGCGCCTGAAGCGTTCAATCCGCGGCCCCGCGCTGGCGCATTGATCAACCTGGAAAGTGCCCGCAGTCCCTCGATTGCGGGCACTTTTTCCGCGAACGCTCAACCAGAAAACAGATCGCTCTGCGCGACCGCACTGTCGCCATCGACAAAACCGGACAGCCCCACGCCGACCAGCCGGTAACGCGTCTGGCCCGGCAGATCCACGCGCGCACGTAACTCGCAGGCGATGTCCGCGACGTCCTGGCACGTGGCCGGCCACGTCGACGGCGTCAGGCTGCGCGTGAGCGTGCGGAAGTCTGACGTCTTCAACTTCAACACCACTGTCCGCGCGATGCGGCCGTTGTGTGCGGCGCGTTCGCGCTCGTAGCCCGCCCAGGTTTTTTCCGCCAACCGACGGATGTGCGGCTCCAGCTCATCCAACGGCAGGTCGCTCGCGAAGGTGTCCTCGGCGGAGATCTGCATCGTCGGACGCTCGCTCTGCACGGGGTTGTCGTCGATCCCGAACGAGAGCTCGTGCAAGCGCCGGCCCCAGCGGACGAAGTGCTGCTCCAGTGTTTCCGGCGGCAGCACGCGCAGGTCGCCGACCGTCGCGATCCCGAGTTGCTGCAGGCGGCCTTCGGTGACCTTGCCGACGCCGGGCAGGCGGCCCACCGGCAGCGGCTCCAGGAACTCCATCACCTGGTGCGGACGGATGACGAACAGGCCGTCGGGCTTGCGCCAGTCGCTGGCGATCTTCGCGAGGAACTTGTTCGGCGCGACGCCTGCCGATGCGGTCAGCTGGGTTTCCTCGCGGATCGCGGCGCGGATGGCTTCGGCGGTGGCGGTGGCGGAGGGCAGGGCGGTCTTGGTGGTGGTGACATCGAGGTAAGCCTCGTCCAGCGAGAGCGGCTCGATCAGGTCGGTATGCCGCGCGAAGATCTCGCGCACCTGCCGCGACACCGCCTTGTAACGGATGAAGTCCGGCGGCACGAACACCGCCTGCGGGCACAGCCGCTCCGCACGCACCGCCGGCATCGCCGAGCGCACGCCGAACGTGCGGGCCTCGTAACTCGCCGCGCACACCACCGAGCGTGCACCGCGCCAGGCGACGACGACGGGTTGTCCGCGCAGGGAAGGGTCGTCGCGCTGCTCCACCGATGCGTAGAACGCATCCATGTCGATGTGGACGATCTTGCGGGGCGGCAGGGACACCGGGGAAGTCTAGCCGTCGACGGGCTTGATGGCGGCCGGGTACGGCGCGGTGCGCAACGTTCTCATCCCGCCGGGCCGAATGACAAAAAAAGAAAACCCCGCTTGCGCGGGGTTTCCTGTGTTGCATCGCGCGCCGCGTCAGGCTTGCGGTGCTTGCGGGTTGCTGCGGGTGCCGTTGCCCTCGAAGCGCTTGCCCATGTCGCGGCTGACGGCATCGAGACCTTCGCCCTTTCCGGCGATCTTGAGCAACTGGTAGCCGGCGAGGGCGATGACCATGACATCGCTGCCCAGCGCCATGTCGGTGTCGCGCATCTTCTCCATCAGCTGCGCCATGCGCGCCAGCCGGATGCCCAGGGCGTCATGGCTTTTGATGTCGCGCGCCATTTCCTCGAGATCGAACGTGGACGGCAACAGGTGCCGGTTGGTGTTCATGGCGTCGTGGGTCTTGCGGCAGAACGCCTCCGATCCGTCGCCCATCTTCACCAGGCGGCGACGGACGCCCGGTCCGTTCAACGCCACGAGCATGGGCTCGATCGCCGTTTCAAGGACGTCCAGTCCCTGGTCGACCTGCGCCCACTGGGCGTCGTCGAAATGGTTTGAAGCAAGGTTTTGACTCATGTCCATAACTCCGTGTCTGGATGGATTCCATGCACCGCCTCCTGGCGGGCGAGCGGAGCTTACAGGTCGCATCCCGCTTCAGTGGGGGGCAGCGGCTTCGGGTAGCTAGCCCGTCCGCGGCGCCCCCGCGACCCTTTCCGATTCCCTCGCAGTCGATTCCGCAACCCTCGCGAGGGATCCGGAAACCCTCGCGACCTATCGCGGCATACCTCGGGAGGGTTCCGGAAACCCTCGCAGTCGGTTCCGGAACCCTCGCAGTCGTTCCGGAAACGACTGCGACCTATCGGTGCATGCCTCGGGAGGGTTCGGGAATCCCTCGCAGTCGATTCGGAAACGACTGCGAGGGATTCAAGAACC
Organism: Lysobacter fragariae; assembly: GCF_054779775.1. Taxonomy (NCBI): domain Bacteria; kingdom Pseudomonadati; phylum Pseudomonadota; class Gammaproteobacteria; order Lysobacterales; family Lysobacteraceae; genus Lysobacter; species Lysobacter fragariae. The sequence continues at coordinate 150,575 of NZ_BAAGXP010000006.1, forward strand.
CTCCTTTTCCGGGAACCGGGCAGTTGCCGGCACGCGGAGAAGCTTGCGCGGCTCTTCCGCGGCCGCCGCTCGCTGGACGGTTCATTTCATGGCACCTAACATTCGTACATTGAAGCTTTGACACGGTGCGAGCCAGGAATTGGTTCCTGTCCGACGGCAACACCGCGGAGATCCTGGCGCGCAAGGCCAGCCGCACCTTCGACGCCCGCAACCGGGTGACCTCGCTGGTCTTTCCCGACGGCCGCGGCGACCAGGCCTGGACCTATACCCCGGATGGCTTGCCCGGGCAGATCACCACCTACAACGGCGCCAACCAGACGCAGCCCGTCATCAACGCCTATCACTACAACCACCGGCGCATGCTCGATGGCCAGGGCGAGTCGGTCAGCCAGACCGGCTGGTACACGTGGGGCATCGGCTACGGCTACACCACCAGTGGCAACCTGGCCGTCCACACCTACCCCGACAATCTCACGGTGGACTACCAGCCCAACGCGTTGGGCCAGCCCACGCAGGTGGGGACGTTCGCCACGGGCGTGAGCTACCACCCCAATGGCGCCATTGCCCAGTTCACCTACGGCAACGGCATCGTCCACACGCTGACCCAGAACACGCGGGGCCTGCCGGAGAAGAGTTGCGACGCCTTTGGTGCGTGCGGATCGGCCGCCGTGCTCAACGACAGCTACGACTTTGATGCCAACGGCAACGTGGCGGCGATCAGCGACGGCGTGGGCATCACGCAGCGTGGCAACCGCACCATGACCTACGACGGTCTGGACCGGCTGAAGACGGCGGTGTCGCCGATGTTCGGCGCCACCGGGGCGAGCTACAGCTACGACGTGCTGGACAACCTGACGCGGGTCACCGTGGGCGGCACCGCGGCGCGTGACCAGTACTACTGCTACGACAGCATCGGCACCGGTGCCACTTGGCGCTTGACCAACGTCAAGACCGGCAGCTGCAGCGGCGCGAGCGTGATCGGCCTGGGCTACGACGTGCAGGGCAATCTGGCCAACAAGAACGGGCAGGGCTTCAACTTCGACTACGGCAACCGCCTGCGCGCGGCCACCAGCCTGGAGACCTACCGCTACGACGGGCTGGGCCGGCGCGTGCTGGCGTACTCGGTGCAGGGGCTGGGCAACATCCTGTCGCAGTACAGCCAGGGCGGCCAGTTGATGTACCAGTACGACCAGCGACAGGGGAAATACCTGGCGTTCCTGAGCCTGGGCGGCAGCCTTGTGGCGATTCGCGAGAAGCTGGTCGCTGGCGGTGCGGTGACGGTCAAGTACCAGCACACCGATGCGCTGGGCAGTCCGGTGGCGGTGACCGATGCCGGGCGCAATGTGATCGAGCGGAGTGAGTTTGAGCCGTATGGGCAGCTGCTGAACCGGCCGCTGCATGATGGGCCGGGGTATACGGGGCACGTCAGTGATAAGGCGACGGGGCTTAGTTATATGCAGCAGCGGTATTACGATCCGGGGATTGGGCGGTTTTTGTCGGTGGATCCGGTGACGGTGGATGGTGGGACTGGCGCGAACTTCAATCGGTATTGGTATGCCAACAACAATCCGTACAAGTTCACTGACCCTGATGGTCGTCAAGCGTGTACTCAGTCGGGGACGTTTTGTATGCGTTCCGAGGTCGAGCGGCGGGAAATTGCAGAAAAACAAGAAGCGCAGCCATCGCGCTCGACGCGTCCGACCCAGTGGATGGAGCCGAGAAACTACTCCGAAGTGGTAAGTGGGGCGCTGGATGCAGACCGCGCGCTATGGGCCGGCCGCAAACTGACCGATAACGAGGCGCGAGTTGGCAAGGGGGTGCACCGAACGCTGGATACAAGCACCGCTCGAGTTGGATATGCGCCTTTTGGTCCAGGGGCCATTACGCCAGGGCAAACAATATATTTCTCGAAAGCGTTATTTCCCAACGGGCCGTGTTCTGATTTTACAACTTGCTATGGCGGGAGCTACCTAGCCTTGTTTGTTCATGAAATTTCACACGTTTGGCAGGCTCAGATGGGGAAGAGTCCTGTGGCCGGGCATTTCCAGATGACGGATCCATTGAACGTTGGGCCGTACTTGACTCCTGCGCAGTTCAGGCTGTATCCGACCCCTCAGGGACTGGACACTGAAAGAGCAGCGGATTGGTATAAGCACAACTACTTTATGAATCAAGGTGCCAAATGAAGTCCGCATTGCTTCTCCCACTGTTGCTTGCGGGTAGTGCATGTGTTCGCCAGAATCATCCGGAATGCTCGCGTATCCCTTTGGTGGATGTTGGCAGCGTGGACATACAGAGGAGCCTGATTGAAGGACCGATCTACGGATCAGGCGGCCCGAGCGGAGCATCAGATGCAATCGTTATTCAGTCAGGGAAATTTGAGAATTCGGCCGGCGCCACGCGACTTGTGATTTGGTCGACGATAGAGAAGGGGCCGCCGTACGACTCGCAACCCGCGGTTGGTCAGTGCAAAGTTGGCTTGGTGTTAGGAAAGCCACAATTGTCCTGCGGTGGGTCTCTTCAAGCCGGGAGGCTCTATCTCAACGCGCAATTCCCCGCTTCGCGCACCGATCTTGCTGACCTTCAACGCAGTACTGCTCTTCTAGCCAAAGAGATCGATAGGGTTGCTTTTCAGTGTCGATCTACCGGCCCGTGGGTCGAAACTAGAGAGCCTTGAAGAGAGAACTAAAGGGGTCAAGAACTAAAGGTTCTTCACGGAAGTCCGGGGACGAAACTAAAGCGGTAAAGGAGTCAGGTTCATTTATTTGGCAGGCCACGGGCGTCCCCGTGGCCGCGGTGAAGCGGATCGAAAACAGGGGTCAGAGTACCTTTTCAGAAAGCTCTGACTCTTGGTTGCGGAGATATTCGACTACGCCACGCTCACGCAGGGCACGCGCATGGCGTACGACGGGCTCGACCGCGTCATCCGCGTCGAGCAGGACTCCGAACTGAGCAGCACGCCGCTGGTGACCCGCACCGAGTACCTGCCCGGCTTCCAGACCCGCGTCACCAATCCGCGCGGCTTCGCGACCACCACCACGTATCAGGCGTACGACCAGCCCTCGACCGACTGGCCGGTGGCGATCACGCATCCGGAAGGCGCCTACACCGACATCGCCCGCGATCTGCTGGGCAAGCCCACCGCGCTGAAGCGGCACAACATCGACAACACGATCGCGCTGACGCGCAGCTACGGCTACGACGCGTACCAGCGCCTGTACCGCACCGTCGAACCGGAAACCGGCACCACCTTCACCGGCTACGACACCGCGGGCAATCCCGCCTGGAGCGCCGCGGGCCTGCCGGCGGGCGCCGCGTACGACCCCGACGGCAACACCGCGGAGATCCTGGCGCGCAAGGCCACCCGCACCTTCGACGCCCGCAACCGGGTGACCTCGCTGGTCTTCCCCGACGGCCGCGGCGACCAGTCCTGGACCTACACCCCGGATGGCTTGCCCGCGCAGATCACCACCTACAACGGCTCCAACCAGACGCAGCCCGTCATCAACGCCTATCACTACAACCACCGGCGCATGCTTGATGGGCAGGGCGAGTCGGTCAGCCAGACCGGCTGGTACACGTGGGGCATCGGCTACGGTTACACCACCAGCGGCAACCTGGCCGTCCACACGTACCCCGACAATCTCACGGTGGACTACCAGCCCAACGCGTTGGGCCAGCCCACGCAGGTGGGGACGTTCGCCACGGGCGTGAGCTACCACCCCAATGGCGCCATTGCCCAGTTCACCTACGGCAACGGCATCGTCCACACGCTGACCCAGAACATGCGGGGCCTGCCGGAGAAGAGCTGCGACGCCTTTGGTGCGTGCGGATCGGCCGCCGTACTCAACGACAGCTACGACTTCGACCAAAACGGCAACGTCGCGGCGATCAGCGACGGCGTGGGCATCGCGCAGCGTGGCAACCGCACCATGACCTACGACGGTCTGGATCGCTTGAAGACCGCGGTGTCGCCGATGTTCGGCACTACCGGGGCGAGCTACAGCTACGACGTGCTGGACAACCTGACGCGGGTCACCGTGGGCGGCACCGCGGCCCGTGACCAGTACTACTGCTACGACAGCATCGGCACCGGAGCCACGTGGCGCCTGACCAACGTCAAGACCGGCAGCTGCAGTGGCGCGAGCGTGATCGGCCTGGGCTACGACGTGCAGGGCAACCTGGCCAACAAGAACGGGCAGGGCTTCAACTTCGATTACGGCAACCGCCTGCGCGCGGCCACCAGCCTGGAGACCTACCGCTACGACGGACTGGGCCGGCGCGTGCTGGCGTACTCGGTGCAGGGGCTGGGCAACATCCTGTCGCAGTACAGCCAGGGCGGGCAGTTGATGTACCAGTACGACCAGCGACAGGGGAAATACCTGGCGTTCCTGAGCCTGGGCGGCAGCCTGGTGGCGATCCGCGAGAAGCTGGTGGCTGGCGGTGCGGTGACGGTCAAGTACCAGCACACCGATGCGCTGGGCAGTCCGGTGGCGGTGACCGATGCCGGGCGCAATGTGATCGAGAGGAGTGAGTTTGAGCCGTATGGGCAACTGCTGAACCGGCCGCTGCATGACGGGCCGGGGTATGCGGGGCACGTCAGTGATAAGGCGACTGGGCTTAGTTATATGCAGCAGCGGTATTACGATCCGGGGATTGGACGGTTCTTGTCGGTTGATCCGGTGACGGCGGATGGTGGGACTGGCGCGAACTTCAATCGGTATTGGTACGCCAATGACAACCCTTACAAGTTCAAGGATCCTGATGGGCGTTATGTTTGCAAAGGAAGTGACGGCAACTGCGGCAACTTCGAGAAGGGACTGGCACTGGTCAGGAGTGCAGCCGTGAATCTAAAGCTCTCGTCAGCAGAAAGAGATGCCATGCGAAAGGTTGTGGATTTCTACGGAAAGAAGGGAGATGCCAGCGTTAGCGTTTCCTTCCGCGATAGCGGACTTGTCCAAGGAACCGCGACCTTGAGAAAAGACGGGGGAGAGGACGTAACACTTGTTGCAGGAAAAACACTTCAAGAGCATGGCAGGGACATTGTTCATGAGGGAACTCATGGAGTGGATGACCAGGAACGTAAGCGATCAATTGAAACTCGGGCTGAGCGGAAGCAAACGGAAATAAATGCTTACACGGCGCAGGCCTATTTCCAGAAGGCAGAGAATTTCGCTACTTCATCGCGTGATGGTTGGACGCCGCTTGGCGGATTTAGCCCTGAAAATATCGATAGGCAGGCAGAAAACTCCATCAAAATATCTTGCGGACAAACCGCGACTGGGAGCTGCGGCCAATGAACGTCTTTATGGACCTTTATCGCCTAGCGTTGTCGCTTTTGCTGTGTGCGGTGTTACTTGGTTGCTCAGGCACGGTGAAGCCAAAGGCGCCTGCAAGTGAAGTGCGCGCCGAGCCGGCGCTTGCATCTGCTGAGTTCTTGGGGGTTAAGTTCAAGCTAGGGCATCCTTCTGTCGGGGAGTCTTTTTTGGACGCGGCGACTGCAGCCCAAGAAAAGAGATTGGAAATTGATGCCGATGGTCTGAGGACGATTCCTGGCGTCCGCGTGGAGATCGTTGGGTTTACTGATGATCAAGAATGCTCTGGGCAGGAATGCTATGAGCTGTCCCTGCGTCGGGCAAAAAGTGTCTACGACTGGTTCATCAGCCATGGGATTCCCAAGGAAAGGCTAAATGAGCCTGAAGGTCGTGGCAGTGAGATGGCAATCTATGGCAATGAAACCGAAGAAGGTAGGCAGCAGAATCGCCGAACCGAGGTCAATATGATTGCCCCCTGAGAACTCGTAGGGCGGGTCTTGACCCGCCGCATGAAGCAAAATGGGTAAACGAAAACAGGGGTCAGAGTGGACTGCCCCGCATTCCACAGACAGGTAGTCAGGATACAGACCTGACCGGTTGATATTCCCGCTCCGCCTGTATCGGCGATTGGTAGCCCAGCGCCGAATGCATGCGGATGCGGTTATAGAACAGTTCGACATACTCGAACACCGCCATGCGTGCGGCTTCGCGGCTAGAGAACGGTTTGTCGTCGATCAGTTCCAACTTGAGCGTGGCGAAGAAACTCTCGGCCATCGCGTTGTCGTATGGGATGCCCGGCCGGCTCATGCTCAGCTGGATTCTCGCTGCCTCCGCTTTCGCCCGGTAGCGTGCCCCGGTGTACTGGCTGCCGCGGTCATGGTGAAGGATCAGTCCGGGCTTTGGCCGACGGTGTTGCAGAGCCATGTCGAGCGCGCGCTCGGTCAGGTCCAGGCGCTGGTGGCTGTCCATGGCCCAGCCGACAACACGTCGGCTGCAGGCATCGACGAGTGCGGCGAAGTACAGCGGGCCTTCGCGTGTCGGCAGCACGGTCATGTCGCCGACCCATAGCCGATCTGGCGCGCGGGTCACGAACGGCCACGTGCAAAGCCGCGGTGCTGCGGGCGTGCGCTGGTAGGCCGCGCGGGCTCGCACAAAACGACGCCTGCGCTTCGTCCACAGGTCGTGCTCACGACGCAGCCGGTCCATGCGGTGGCGGCCACATGCGATGCCGCGGTTGCGTAGCTCGCGCCACAAGCGGCGACTGCCGTAGCGCTCGGAGAACTCGTGATGGGTCGCGGCTATCACGGCCGCTAGTCCGACGTCCGAGGCGGCTCGTGCGCTCGGCGCACGGGTCCTCCATGCATGGTAGCCGCCCGCCGACACCTGCAGCGCCCGGCATAGGTCAGCCAGACGATGGTTCATTCGCTGTCCTTCGATCCAGGCGTACCGCGCTTGGACGCGCTGGCGAAGTACGCCGTGGCTTTTTTTAGGATCGTGTTCTCTTCCTGCACGCGCGCCAGTTCACGGCGCAACCGCGTCAGCTCGAGCTGCTCCAGCGAGCGACGACCGGGTCCCGGAAACGCGTGCTCGCCCTGCGCACGCAGCGTGTCGCGCCATTTGTAGAGCCGATTGCGTGGAACGCCCAGTTCGAGGGCCAACTGCGTGACCGGCTTGTCGCCGCGCTCCAACAGCCGAACCGCCTCGCGCTTGAACTCCGCAGTAAATTCCTGCCTTGCCATCCAACACCTCCGGGGTTGTCCCCATTCTCAGGTGTCTATGGGAGGCGGGCCAATCCAGAGTACCTTTTCAGAAAGCTCTGATTCTTGGTTGCGGAGATATACGACTACGCCACGCTCACGCAGGGCACGCGCATGGCGTACGACGGGCTCGACCGCGTCATCCGCGTCGAGCAGGACTCCGAGTTGACGGCCGTACGGCGGGTTAAAACCCGCCCTATGAATTGATAGGCCTCGTAGGGCGGGTCTTGACCCGCCGCCATGAAGTAAAACGCCCGCGCATTGCGCGGGCGTTTTGTTGGCGATCGGGTTGCCCCGTCCTACTTGGTTTCCCCGCCTGTCGTCATCGCACTACGACAGTCGTCGCCTTGTTTGCGATCACATACGGCTGAACGTCTTCGACGAAGCGCAGCTTGCCGATCGCACGCTGCGCAAACCGCTTGGTGGTGATCCGGACGTGGCAGTTGTGGAACGGCGCGGCCTCGTTGCGGCCCTTGGAGGAATAGACGACACGGCCGTCGCGATCCCAGCCCAGCACCAGCCGCTCCTGGTTGTTGCTGGTGCGATAGATCCAGCCCTTCTGGATATCGGATTCGGACATTGCCATGGGCGTGGCCTGCTCGTGGAATTGATGCCCGCATCATGTCACGCGGGGCGAGAGTCCGCGAACAGAACGTAGGGCGGGTCTTGACCCGCTGCACGAAACAAAAAGCCCGCGCACTGCGCGGGCTTCTTGTTGGCGATCCCATTGACCCGTCCCAATCGATGCAAGCCCGGGACAGTCGACGGTCAATCAATAGCTCTTCGCCACGCCCGCCGCCTCGTACGCATCGACATGGCCACTGCCTACCTCGAACCGCTGGCGGCCCGCCATCGGGTTGGCGGTGGCGCTGAGGATCTCCTTCACTTCGATCGGCGTGAGCGAGGGCTTGGCCTCGAACAGCAGTGCCACGATCCCGGCGACGTGTGGTGTCGCCATCGATGTGCCACTCATGTGGGTGTAGAACGCGGCGTTCGCACCCAGTGACAGATCCTGCGATGCGGCGAGCACCGGCAGTGCGCCGGTGAGGGCGCGCGTGGACACGATGTCGACGCCGGTCGCAACGAGGGTCGGTTCGTTGACGTAGGTCCAGCTCACGCCGTCGGGCATGGTGAAACTGCCGCTCTCGCCACGATTGCCGCGCGAGGAGAAGTCGGCCAGGGTGCCGTCCTTGTTGCCGGCGGCCACCGAGATCACCCACGGGGCCTGTGCGTACGGGTTGTGGGTGTTCTCGGCCGGGCCGTCGTTGCCGGCGGCGAACACGCTGACGATGCCGTTCTTGTAGGCTGCGTAGGAGGCCACGTTGACCGGATCGGCGGGGTCGAACGCGCCCGTGGTGCCCCAGGAATTGCTGATCACCTTGATCGGCGCGCTGAAGCTGTTCTTCTTGGCGATGGCGTAATCGAAGCCGCCGACGGCGTCCAGGATCGAGATCACCGCGCCCGAGCCATAACCGATCAGCGGCGAACCGGTGGCCACGCCGCGATACAGACCGCCCGACTGCGCGCCGCTGCCTCCGACCGTGCCGGCGCAATGGGTGCCATGGCCGGAACTGATGTCGGTGTTGAGCTGCCCTTCGAGATACGTCGCCGGCAGGAAGGTGAACACCGACGACAGGTTGGTCAGCGCCTGTACGTTCTGCACCACGCGCACGCCGTACTTGAGGTCGGCGTGGGTGGCGTCGATGCCGGAATCGTTGATCATCACCGCCGCGCCGCGACCGGTGAACCCGAGCGACGGATCGGCCTGCAGGCGGTTGACGCCGGAGAGCTCGCGCGCTTCCTGGTTGTAGTAGGTCAGGGCTTTGTTGAGCTGGATCGACACCACGTCGCCGCGCTGCGCGAGTGCATGGATCTGTGCCGGCGTGGCCAGTGCGCCGGCGATCGGTAGCGCGCGCATGCTGATGCCGCGCGTGATGCCCAGCAGTTGCAGGCTGGCCAATTGGGTGCTGCGCAGTGGGCCTTCCTGGTTGTAGGTGATCACCACTTCGAGCGGCTGATTGCTCGCGGCGCTGGCCAGTGCCTGGTTGAGTGCATCGCCCAGGTGGGCATCGGCAAACGCCAGGCCGCTGGCGAGCATGCCGACGGCGAGGGCGGACAGTTTCAGGACGTTGCGACGTCGGTGTTGCATGGCGGACTCTCCGTGTGGGCCATCCGGACGGTGGCGTTACCGCACGATCCGTTGCTCATGGCAGTACGGCATATCCGGCGGAACCCCTAGGGCAGGTGGGGAAAAACCCTCATGAGGTGTTTGCGCGCGTTGGTGCGTGACGACCGTGCGGGCGGGTCAAGACCCGCCTTATGAATGTAGAAGGCAAGAAAGAAATCGTAGGGCGGGTCTTGACCCGCCGCATGACGAAAAAAAGCCCGCGGACTCCGCGGGCTTCTTATTGACGGTTGCAGTGCTGATCGCCTGGCGTCGCTTCGTCCTGCCGCTGACCCTTATCGCAACAGCTTCTCCACATACCGCCACAGCTGCGTCATCAGATCCGGTGGCAGTGTGGGTCGCAGCATGGGCCGAACGATGCGCGACCCGGCAGGCGATGTACCCGTAACCGGTGCACTCGCCGCGAAATACTTCGGCGCCAGGTCCGTTCCCTGCACGATCCCCATCGGCGAATACCCGCTGTAGCCGGGGAACACGGTTCCCAGGTTCGGATTGCCCATCCGCCGGATCAGCAGCTCCGACAGGACGCGGCGGTAGTCGGTGCCCACGGGCACGTCGCCGTAGTAGGGCGACAGGATTTCCGGGTCGAGTCCGGCCCAGGCGCCGTAGAAGCGACGGCCGTTCACCGGACCACCGAGCACCAGCATCGGGCCGCCGTAACCGTGGTCGGTGCCGCCGGCCGCGTTCTCGCGCACGCGACGCCCGAATTCGGACTGCACCACCACGGTGACGCGTCCCATGTTGCCGCTGGTGTTGAGCGTGTTGAAGAACGCGGTCAGCGCGGAGGAGAGTTCGTCGATCTTGTTCTGGTAGTAGTTCCAGCCGGCGCCGGCGGTGCCCTGGCCGTCGTGCGTGTCCCAGCCGCCCAGGTCGAGCGTGGCGTAGCGCAGGCCGAGGTTGAACTGGATCGATTGCGCGATCGTCCACAGCTGCTGCGCGAAGGTCGATGTCGGCCAGCCGGTAGGCAGCGGCGAATATGCCTGCGTCGCGATGACGCGCAGGGAGTCGTCGGCGTGCTTGCCCGACTGTTCCGGTGCGCTGCGGCCGCTCCACAGCGACGCCAGGGTGTCGTTCAATCCGACCAATCCCGCCGGCGAATCCGGGCGCGTCTTCTGCCACGCCCACGCGCCGGCCTCCAGCGCGAAATCATCCGGGTCGGCCATCACCAGCGCGCTGGTCGAACCCAGCATTCCCGCCGATTGGCGGCTGCCTACGCCCAACGCGGGCATGTTCTCGCTGCCGGTGGCGCCCGGTTGGGTGTTCCAGGCGCGCGTCATCCAGCCACTGCCGGTGCCCTTGGCGCCGGGCGTGCCCAGGTCGATGTAGAGCTGGGCGTCGAAGTGGCTGCGCGTGGCCTGCGGCAGTCCGCACGCATGGACGATCGCCATGTGCTGGCTGTTCCACAGGTCGCGCAGGCCCGTGGCGGAAGGATGCAGGCCAAAGCCGGTCGCCGCGCCGCTGGCCAGCGTCAGCGGCAGCGCGCCGTAGGTGCCGGTGGCATCGATGGAGAGGTTGGGCCGGGCTTGCTCGTAGAAGTTGCGGTCGTTGCCCGCAATGGGGACGACCAGGTTCAGGCCATCCATGCCACCGCGCAGGAACACATGCACGATGGTGTCGTAGGCGTTGGCGCCCGCACCGCCGCCGCCATCGCTGGAAAACATCATCAGTGGATTGCCCCCCGCGCCGATCAGCGTGCTGGCGCAGCAACCCTTGAGGAACTCGCGACGATTGAAGGTCATGGCGTGTCCTCAGCGGCTCAGGAATTCGGGCGACAGCAGGATCAGCGACACCATGCTGCGCAGGCGTTGCTGGTTGTAGTGCTGCTTGAGGTCGTTGCCGGACCAGCTGTCGGTATCGGCGATCACATAAGTAGCGGGATCGCCGTTCTGCGCCAGGAAGTGCACGAACGCCTGCTTGCGCGCGGCCGCGGGCTGGTAGCCGAGCAGGCGCTGGCACCAGTGCGTCACCAGGTTGTTTGCGGTCCACGACGCGACGGAGTTTCGTGAGATCGCCAGGATCGCGGCCAGCGGCGTGGTGCCGGCGGTGTCCATGCTCTCGGTGAACCAGTTCAGCATCTTCCACGTCATCGCGTAGCTGTTGGAGCCCGACCAGGCCTGCGCGATGTCCGGATAGCCGTTGGGCGCTGGCCATTCGTACGGCAGGTGCCCGGTGTAGCCCATGCGCCACATGAATTCGTCGCTCTTGTCGTCGTCGACGCGCAGTGTCCAGTTGCCACCCAGCGTACGCATCGCGGCCACCATGGCTTCGAAGGGGCGTCGCTGCTTGTTGCCCCAGCTCGACTGCAATTTCGGCGAGAGCAGGATGTGGCGCAGCACCTTCTCGATCTGGTCCGGTGCCTGCCAGTTCTGGCGGAAGACCACGGCAGCGCTGGCAACCAGCGTGGGGTCGGGCGTGTCGCTGACGAAACGCCGCACCAGCTTGCTGCAGATGAATTTCGCGACGTAGGGATGGCTGGCCAGGCGGTCCAGGATGTCGCGACCGTCCTTCATCGCCGGCTGCTCGGGATTGAGCAGCCTGCCGAGCACGAACTTCGGACCCGCGTCGTGCCACGACTGGCGATAGACGAAGGTGCCGTCGTCGTCGCTCGGGAATTCCCAGTGCCCGTTCTTCGCGGTCCAGCCGGTGAAGGCGGACGCGGTTTCGTACACGTCGATGTCGCAGTAGCCGGACGGGTAGCTGGGGTCTTCGGGGCAGGGCGGTATGTCGAAAGGATCGGTGAAGCCCAGGTAGTGCTCCGCGCCGAAGGTGTGCAGTTCCAGCAGCTCGCGCGCGAAGTTCTCGTTCGGTCCGGCGCGGGTGTTGTCGATGTTGTCCAGGTAATAGAGCATCGCCGTGCTGGTGGCGACGCCTTCCAGCATCTGGCGGAAATTGCCGAACGCGTGCTGGCGCAGCACGTCGCGATCGTAGTGGGCGTAGACGGGCCCGGCTGAACCTTCGGTGGCGGTGACGTTGAAATGGTCGTGCCAGAAGTTGACGACGACCTCGCGCAGCTGCCGACGCGAGAACACCGCGCGCGCGAAGGCGGCGCGCTGCACTTCCCACGCGGGACGCATGCGCACGTCCCACGGCGGATCATTCAGGACGTGGTCGGTCCACAGTTGCGGCAGGCTCTTGCCCAGCGTGGTGTAGCCCGCGTTCGCAAGGCGGGCGTCGAGCGCGCTGTCGTCGATCGCGCTCCAGTCGAGCTGCCATTCGACGTAGTTGGCGATGCGCTGGTCGTCGGTGCTGCCCAGCGCCGTGAATTCGTTGAGCGTGGTGAGCGTCGCGCCATAGCTGAGGTGGCCCAGCACGCGCACGGCGAGCGGGGCGAGGGGCAGGGTGATCCAGTCGGCCGGCGTCGGGCCGCCCGTCGGTAGCGTGAAGCTCTTTGCCGCTGCAGTGCTCCCGGCGGTTGTTGCAGATGCAGCCACCGCCGGGGCTGACGCCCACGTCGTGGTCGTCCTGGGGCGTCGCTTCATGCCCCCATAACGCTTCTGCAGGAATTCGCGCACCTGGGCGCGCTGGGCTGCGGACAGGGTATCCATGCTGTTCAAACCTTCATCCCGGATCTTTGAAGGCTAGGGCCGCCTCCTTTTGGCCGGCGTGCCTCAAGTCACAGAAACGCCGCCAACGGGTTTACCGTATCCGCACGCGGTTGTAATCGCGTGATGACCGTGTCACGAATCGGGCGATCACGCGCTGCTTGCGACTGACGGCCGCGCTTGGCACGATCCCTCCATGACCAACGCTCCCCGCGAACGCCGCCACTTCTCCATGATCCGCGGCTTCCACCTGGCCGACTGGTTCACCCTGGCCAATGCGTTCTGCGGCACCGGAGCGATCTTCGCGGCGATGCGCTTCCTGCAGGACGGGGTGGTGCGCGACCTGCTGATCGGCATGGCGCTGATCCCCGCGGCGTTCGTCTTCGATGCCCTGGACGGCCGCGTGGCGCGCTGGCGCCAGTCGTCTTCCACATTGGGGCGCGAACTGGACTCGCTGGCCGACGTGATTTCCTTCGGTGTCGCACCGGCGGCACTGGCCTACGCCTGCGGGCTGCAGGGTGGTTGGGACTGGGCCGTGCTGAGCTATTTCGTCGGTTGCGGCGTGAGCCGGCTGGCGCGCTACAACGTGACCGCGGAAGCGCTGTCCGGTGGTGGCGACAAGGTCAAGTACTTCGAGGGCACGCCGATCCCGACCAGCCTGGCGCTGGTGATCGTGCTGGCCGTGGCGGCTGCGCGCGGCGCCATCGGCGACAGCCTGTGGCTGGGCATGGTGAAGCTGGGCCCATGGCAGTTCCATCCGCTGGTGCTGATGTTCGCGCTGTCGGGTTCGCTGATGATCAGCAAGACGCTGCGCATTCCCAAGCCGTAGGGCGGGTCTCGACCCGCCGTCGAGACGTTGGCATGCAGCATGGCTGCCTCGCGTTTACCGGTGGGTTTCGATGCGGGGTCCGCGGCGGGCCAAGGCCCGCCCTACGCCTACCCCGGCTCCTGCAACAATCGCGGCGTTATCATCTTCCGTCTTGACGGAGGAAGCCGATGGCCAGCGGATTGAACGACTTTGAGAACCTCGCGCGCCAGTATTGGGGCGCATGGGGCGAAGCGATGCGCGGTGCGCAACCCGCCCCCGCGGCGATGCCGGGCTGGAACGACGCCATGGGCTGGTGGTCGCAGATGGCCAAGGCCGCCAACGCGCCGCAGGGCGGACCGTTCGATGATGCGCTGGATCGTTTCAACGGGCAGGCGCGGCAGTGGTTCGGGCAGATGCAGCAGCTGGCGGCGCAGTTCGCCGGCAGGAATGCACAGCCGGCGGACATCGCCAATGCGTGGAAGCAGATGCTCGGCGGCGGCAACCTCAACGCGAATCCCTTCGCCGACCTGTTCAAGAGCATGCAGGGCCCGGGCCAGCATGGCATCGAGCAGTGGATGGAACAGATGGCGCCGATGCTGCAGTCGATGCAGCGCGACGGCCGCAGCTGGCTGGGATTGCCGGCGTTTGGCTTCGCGCGCGAGCACCAGGAGCGCTGGCAGGCGCTGGCGCAGGCGCAGATGGACTATCAGGAAAAGAGCAACGCGTACAACGCGCTGATGGGCGAAGCGGCGCAACAGGCGTTCAAGTATTTCGAAGACAAGTTGGCGCAGCGCGGCGAACCCGGTCGCCAGCTCGGTTCGGTGCGCGCGTTGTTCGACCTGTGGATCGACGCGGCCGAGGACGCCTACGCGGAGATCGCGCTGTCGCCGCGCTTCCGCGAGACCTACGGCAACTTCATCAATGCGCAGATGCGCGTGCGTGCCGGCCTGCAGCGCGAAGTGGAACAGTACTGCGGCCAGCTGGGCATCCCGACCCGTACCGAGATCGATTCCGCGCATCGCAAGATCGTGCAACTCGAGCGCGAGCTGCGGCGCCTGCGCGACAGCGTGGAGCGTGGCGAACCCGTTCCCACCGAGCGTCGTGCGGCACCTGCAGCGGCGTCTCCCGGGTCCAAGCCGGCTGCGAAGACCGAAGCCGAGGCGAAGCAGCCAGCCAAAACCGCCAAGCCCGCCGCTGCGAAGAAGCCGCCTGCTTCCACCACGAAGGCCAAGGGAGCGCGTCGATGAACCACGACATCCACAGCCCCTTCAGCTTCACCGCGGAGTCGCTCGCGCAGGAAGCCATGCAGGTGCAGAACAAACTGCGTGCCGGCCTCGACACGTTGCATGACGTCGACGACGTCACCTATGGCGCGACCGCGCGCGAGGAAGTCTGGCGCGACGGCAAGGTCGTGCTGTATCGCTTCAAGGGCGACAAGGCACCGACGGCGAAAGTCCCGCTGCTGATCGCCTACGCGCTGGTCAATCGTCCGTACATGGTCGACCTGCAGGACGACAAGTCCATCGTCCGTGGCCTGCTGGAACGCGGCGAGGACGTGTACGTGCTCGACTGGGGTTATCCGGACCGTTCCGATCGTTACCTGGAACTGGAGGACTACATCCAGCGCTACCTCGGTGGCGCGGTGGACCACCTGCGCCGCGCGTACCGGATGGATTCGGTCAACCTGCTGGGCATCTGCCAGGGCGGCGCATTCTCGCTGTGCTACAGCGCGCTCAACCCGAAGAAGGTCCGCAATCTCATCACCATGGTCACGCCGGTGGATTTCCACGGCGACGACAACATGCTGGCCAACTGGGTGCGCGGCCTGGACGTAGATGCCCTCGTCGACACGATGGGTAACGTGCCCGCGGACCTGATGAACTGGACCTACCTGACGCTCAAGCCGTGGCGCCTGTTCGTGCAGAAGTACGTCGGCATGGTCGACATCCTGGACAACAAGCAGGCGCTGGAGGATTTCCTGCGCATGGAGAAGTGGATCTTCGATTCTCCCGACCAGGCCGGCGAAGCGTTCCGCCAGTTCGCGCGCCAGTTCTACCAGGGCAACGGCTTCGTCAATGGCGGGATCGTGATCGGCAATCGTCCGGTGGACCTGGGATACGTCGACATGCCGGTGCTGAACATCTTCGCCGAGCAGGACCACCTGGTGCCGCCGTCGGCGTCGAAGGCGCTCAAGGGCCTGGTCGGTACCGACGATTACAGCGAGCTGTCCTTCCGCGGCGGGCACATCGGCATCTATGTCAGCAGCCGCGCGCAGCGCGAGGTTCCCACTGCGATTCACGACTGGCTGGAGCAGCGTTCGCGTTGAGTGATGCGGGCTTGATCCAAGCGCGCTGATCGACACGTGAGTGTTCGACGCGCGGTGATGCAAGGTCCGGTGATCCAGGTCCCGTGATCGTCGGACCATTCCCGCCTCTGCGGGCAGGAAGGGATGGGGTACGGCCGCCCGCCATTCGGTCAGTCAGCGGCACGTACCCCATCAGTAAAACAGTGCGTCAGGGCGACTCGTAGCTCAACGTCGTGTCGTTCGGCAGCATCAGCTTGCTGCTGGCCAGGTCGAGGATGATCGACGAACCCGTCGCCACCGGCTTCATGTTCGGCCCCGGCTGGCCGTAGAACACCAGGTCACCGGCGGCCAGCAGCACCAGCCGGTTCCCCGCGTGCACCACGTCCTCCTGCGGATAGAAGTTGACGCCGACGTATTGCGGCTCGGCAGCCACGCTCGGCTTGCCCTGCTGCAGGTTCTTCGCGTGGTTGAGGCTGAGCGAGGCGAAATTGAACGGCCGCAGTGAACCGTCCGGCAGCTGTTCGGCCATGGTCAGCATCAGGTTGGCGCGCGCGCCGGTGGCGGCGACGATCCCTTCGAACCGCGGCATGCCGGACAGATGCAGGTCCTGGCTCAAGGGGACGGTGGTGAACGCGACGCGGTCATCGGGTAGCGGCGTGGTTTCGTTGACGTCCTGGCCGGCATAGTCGTTGTAGTCGGCGAAGCCCGTGCCTGCGCTGGTGCCAAGCAGCCCCGTCACCTGCGGATAGAGCGTCACCTTCTTGCTCTGCGCGGGCCACTTGGGCTCGTTGCGCCACTGGCCGGCGTCGTCCTTCACCTGCACCCTGGGTGCGTCGAGGATGCCGGTGTTGCGGTTCTTCAGGAACTGGTCGAACCACGCCGTCATCACCGTGATCCAGTCATCACGATCCGGCCACGCGTGGTCCCACTGGCCCAGCCAGGCCTTGAACGGCACGTTGCTGCGCTGCAGGGCTTCGATCCAGCCTTCCATGTTGTGCGGCTTGACGTTCCAGTCCTGCAGACCGTGGATGTAGAAGACGCTGGCGCGCTTCTTCGCCGGATCGACATTGAGTTCGGCCAGGTGATCGCGTGCCTGCCAGTACGGCGTCTTGTTGCCGCTGACGAAGGAGGTGAACGTTTCGGCCGTGACCTCGACGCGCTCCTGGCAGACCTCGCCCGTAACGGCATCAGGCGCGGTGACCGGGTCGAGCAGCTGGCTCCCGCCTTCCAGGCCAGCCGGGCCAAGACCGGTGAGCAGCCAGTAGTAGGTGTTGAAGCCGACGGTGTCGTCGATCGGTACGCCGTTGACGTAGTTGTACTTGTACATGTCGGAGATGCCGCTGATCGGCACGATGGTCTTCAGGTGCGGCGGCGCTTCGACCCACAGATCCTGCGGCGCGGTGCCGTCATAGCTCACGCCCATCGCGCCCACGTTCTGGTTGGACCAGGATTGCGCGGCGAAATATTCGATCGCGGTTGCCATGTCCCTGGCTTCCTGCGGCCCACCGATGCCGAAGCAGCCGCCGGAAGCGCCGGTGCCACGCATCGAGAGGATTCCGAACGCGTAGCCACGCTTGATCAGCTCCTGGAACGGCCCGGCGATGGCGATGTTGTAGGGATAGCTGGCGGCATTGCTGACCGGCTTGGTCACGGTGGGGTCGCCACCGCCGTAGTAGGGCGTGAGTTCCAGTACCAGCGGCACCTGCGCGGCGATGTCGGGGCGCACGATCCACGCGTCGAGTTCGACGCCGTCGGCCACGGTGATGCGATGGTGCTCGGTGATGCTGGTCATCCAGCTGACGCCGGGGATCGGTTGCGACACGTCATGCAGGTAGCTCGACACGGAAGGCGAGGGCGTCACCTGCGGCGCATCCAGCGTCAGCGTGCCCAGATCGAGTGCGGACACCACGGGAATGGCAACCACCGCCAGCAAGGTGGCGGTCAGCGTGGTGAAGAGGTGACGGCTACGGCGCTGCATGGAATGACGCTCTGGCGGACGGCGTGCCAAGTGTCGGTGTTGCCCCGATGTCGGACATCCGGAAAAACCCTCACCGTGAAGGGAGGGAAAACACCCTGCATTCCAGCGCGAATGGCTAGACTCGTGCCGGGCAAATCAACGGGAATCCGGATGGGACTGCATCGTGTCTTCCTGCTTTGCTGCTTGCTGCTCGCTGGCACGGCGGGGGCTGCGCCGCCACCGCAGGCAACGCGTGAGATCGAGCAGCTGATCACGGCGTTGGGCGAATCCGGCTGCGAGTTCCAACGCAACGGCCACTGGTACCCGGCGACGAAGGCCGGGGATCACCTGCGGCGCAAGTACGACTGGCTGCGCGAGCGCGACATGATCCATGGCGCCGAAGAATTCATCGACAGCGCCGGGACCCGGAGCAGCATGAGCGGGCGCGCCTACCAGGTGCGTTGCCCGGGGCGGCCCGTGGAGCCTTCCGCGTCCTGGTTGCGGGCGCGGCTCGCTGAACTGCGGCGGCGTACTCCCGCGTCGCGCTGACGGGCGCTAGACTCGATTCGTCTCAGGAGGGAGGGGAAACATGAACGCTCAGCGATCACTCTCGCGTTCCCGCGGTGACCGCGTGCTGGCTGGCGTCTGCGGCGGCATCGCCCAGCGCTTCGGCTGGGGGTCGACCATGGTGCGCGTGCTTTACGTGCTCCTCTCGATCGCGTCGGCGGCGTTTCCCGGGATACTGGTCTACCTGATCCTCTGGCTGCTGATGCCGGAAGAGGGCGATTGAATCCGGCCTGGGCGAATCGTTCGATGCGCTACCTGGCAATCGCCCTTGGGGCCGCGTGGGCCTTGCCCAATACGCTGATGGGATTGCTCGCCGGGTTGGTCGGTCTGGCCTTTGGCGCGCACATGCATTGGAGTCGTCGCGACTTCGCGCTGGTGTTCCACAAATGGCCGTGGGGCCCTGGCGGTGCGCTTACGCTGGGCAACGTGATCCTGCACACCGGTGACACGCTGGATTCGACCTGCGTCACCTACGCGCATCGCGCCGGCCATCGCGATGAAGCGCCGATCATGCTCGCCGACCACGAACGCGCGCACGTCTTCCAGTACATGGCGCTGGGGCCGTTGTTCCTGCTGCTGTACTTCGCGTGCGGGGGCGTGAGCGTGCGCAACCGCTTCGAGCGAGCGGCCGACCGCTACGCGCAGACGGGCGCGGGCTGGTGGCCGTGGACGTGAACGTGAATAGGGGCGCGAGCGAGCGTGGCGCCGTGGCATCGCCACAACAAGTTCAACAGGTCGCCTTTACTTCCCGATAACAGCCACGGGCGTAGCGTCACAGGCGTCGGAGAACCAGTAACGGGAATTTGAAAAACACCTGTTGCAATAGCTCCGGCAAACGGAAGGCTCAGCCATTCGAGGGTTCAAACCTCGACGACTGGGCCTTCTCATTTTCAGGCTGGTTTCGTTGCCCGAAGGCGGACTGTGCAAGCCCGATACGGGCAACGAAAAAGGCCGCGCGGGTGCGCGGCCTTGATCTGTGGTGCCGGAAGTGGGACTCGAACCCACACGCTTTTAAGGGCGGCGGATTTTGAGTCCGCTGCGTCTACCGATTCCGCCATTCCGGCGCGGCCGCGCAGTATAGCCGAGAGCCCAGGGGTGCGGGTCAATCACCCATGGTTTTGGACTTTCTGCTGCGCCGCCCAGCTTCGGTGAAGCTTGGGATCAGAACCCGCCAAACCGCGCCATCATCGCGGCGAACACCAGCACCGCGGCGATCAGGATCAGCTCGAAGCGGACGATGCGGGAGAGTCGGGTGACCTGGTGGGGTTCGGGAAGGAAGCCGGAATCCTGCCGCAGCGCCTTGCGCCAACGCCCGAACGCCAGGGTGGGCCAGATCGACAGTACGCCCACCAGCAGGAACGCACTGATCTTGGCGTGGAACCAGGGGTTGTGCTGGTAGAAGTCGTAACCCTTAACGCCCTGGAAGATGCGCAGCACGCCGATGACGATCAGCGACATCGCGCTCAGTCCGTATCCCAGGTCGACACCAGAAAGGCGGCGGATGACGGTGTGGTCGATGGGGCCGCGCAATAACGCGGCCTGTGTCGCCAGCATCGCGACGATCGCGAAGGCCAGCAGATGGTGGGCAGAGGCGAGCAGCAGGTCGGTCAGCATGGCGGTCCTTCGTCCGGAGTTGCCGGACATTAGCCCAAGCCATGCGCTCGATGGGTGACGGGGTGCCGTTTGTGCGTTCCGGAAGCGCGACGCCGCGGTACCGGAACACGAGTCGACCTGCGAGTCGATCCTGGGCGTCGACCCCGCGCGTGCGATCAGTTCTCGCAGACCTCGTCCGTGCACATCGTCTTGTCCTTGCGCTTGAACCACTCGCCTTCGTCGGGGACGAACATCGAGCAGCACTCCATCGGCGCCTTGTAGATGTGCAGCGAGATGGCGACGTTGCTGTCGCTGGCGTTGCGGATCGTGTGGTACTCGTGCGGCGGGATCAGGCTGCCGGCGCTGCCGGGGCCGGCATGCATGCCGCCGGCGGCGCGGAAGTGGAAGCGCTCGTCCTGCTGTTCCAGCAGTTCGTACTGGACGATCTCCAGCTCGCCGTCCCACACGCCTTCCACGCACCACAGGCCGGAATGGTCATGGACGGGGGTGCCTTGGCCGGGGCCCCAGGTCATGGCCACGACGCTGTAGCCGTGTTCCGGGCTGCGGTAGAGCTCGCGGCGGGCGTAGTGGTCTTCGATCGGGTCATGCACGCAAGACGGCAGCTGCACGTCGCGGTCGCGGATCATCCGGCACAGCGCGTTGCGCAGCGCGGCGGTGACTTCGTGCTCGTTGCCGGCGACTACGGCCGAATCGATCGCGGCGACGAGCTTGTCGTGGCCAGGGAAGTCGAAATCCGGGCAGGGCTCGGGCTGATGATTCGTGGTTATGTCCATATAACGGATTCTAGCTCGGGTGAGTCGGGGGCGCCTGTGTGAACGGGCCGCGGGAGTTGGCGGCTGGGAGTCGACTGGGCGTGGCGATTGCCGTAAGGCGGTCTGACCCGCCGCCCTCGTCATGGGCGCCGGTAGCCCCTGGCGGCGGGTTAAAACCCGCCCTACAGGGTCGCGAGGAAGTCGCCCACGGCCGGTCCGAAGCGGCCGATATCCACCAGGAACGCGTCATGCCCCTGCGGCGATTCCAGTGGCAGAAATTGTGCGTCCGCGCCCCCGGCACGCAGGCCGTCGGCGACGTCCTGTTGCTGCTGCAGCGGGAACAGGATGTCGGTGTGCACGCCTATCGCCAGCGCCTTGTCGACGCGCACCTTCGCCAGCCCGGCCATCACGTCGCCATTGGCATATTCGCCCAGGTCGAACCAGTCCATCGAGCGGCTGAGATAGAGATAGCAGTTCGGATCGAAACGACGCACGAAGCGGCGCGCATGGCCTTCCAGGTAACTCTCCACCTGGAATTCCAGGCCGAAGGGCTCCTCCTCGGGACGATCGGACTCCAGGCGGACGCGACCGAAGCGGCCGTCCCACTCCAGCGCCGAGCGATAGGTGATCACGCCGAGCTTGCGCGCCATGCGCATGCCCGATTCCGGGTAGGTCGTGTCGTCGTAGCCGCCGTGGTTCCAGTTCGGATCCAGCCGGATCGCCTCGCGCTGCAGCGAGCGGATCGCGATCGAGAACGGCAGCGCGCGCGGTGCGCCGGAGATGTTGATGTGCGACCGGGCAATCCCCGGGTTGAGCAGCAGCAGTGCCAGCGCGGTCATGCCGCCCATCGAATTGCCGATCACGCACGCCAGTTGTTCGATGCCCAGGCCGCGCACGACGCTGGCGGCGGATTGCGCACCGTCTTCCACCGACAGGTCGGGGAAGTCGAGGCGATACGTGTCGCCGGTCGCCGGATTGATCGAGGCCGGCCCGGTTGAACCCTTGCAGCTGCCCAGCGAGTTGACGCAGATGACGAACCAGCGATCCGTATCGATCGGCTTGCCCGGACCGATCATGGGTTCCCACCAACCCTGCTCCGGATTGCCGGGATTCGCCGCGGCGTGTGCATCAGGCGACAGGCCGGTGACGATCAGGACCGCGTTGTCGCGCGCGGCGTTGAGCGTGCCCCAGGTTTCGTAGGCGACGCGTGCGCCGTGCAGTTCGCCGCCGCGCTTCATCGCGAAGGGCGAGGGCAGGGCGTGGAACAGGGTTCCGGTGGGAATGAATTCGGTCATGCGATCGTCCTATGGGCGCACATGGTCGATCACGAGTTCGACCGTTCCCTGGTGGTTCATGGTTTTCGCGGTGGCCTCGAAGTCGCCGGCCTTGCCGATGGCGTCGCCGCTCGCGGAGATGCGGGCGCTGACGACCACCTGTTCGATCTGCGAAAGCTTCATTGTCGGCATCGGGCTGTCACCATCGTCCAGCGTCACCTCAAGCGGGAAACCCGCGGCGGCGGGCTTCTCGACAGCGATTTTCTCGACCGCGACCGGCATCGGCGGACCATCGGGTTGCCTGGCCAGCACGAACAGCGTCGCATTGGCAGGCAGCTTCGACGCCAGCGCTGGCGAAACGCTGACTTTCACGCGCAGGCCGGAGGACGCGGCGTTGACTGGCGTGCGCGGGGGCAGCGCGGCCAGCCCGGCTTCCTTGCGGGCAAGGTTGATCTGTTCCAGCAGGCCGCTGGCGGTGCCGTCATCGACGATGGCCAGTAGCGGCTCCCACGTCTTAGCGGCTTCCGCAGGTTGTCCCGACTGACGCTGGGAAATACCGAGGAACCACCGCGCACGCTGGTGCATCGGCTGCTTTTCCAGTGCGTGCCTGAGCAGGGCGATGGCTGCTTCATCGAAGCGGTGTTCGTTGGCGAGCGCGCGCGCTTCGGCGGCTTCGGCCAGCAGGTCGGGCTCGTCCGGCGCCAGCTTCACGGCGCGTTCGAAGGCGTCGCGCGCCTTGTTCGTTTCGCCTTGCGAAGCGTAGGCGCGGGCGAGCAGGCGCCAGCCTTCGGGCTGGTTCGGTTCGCGCTGCAGCTGTGCTTCCAGTTGCGTGACGGCGTCGCCCAACGTTTCGGGGGCGCGAAGCTGCGTGCTGTCGAACGCACGCGGCGTGCCGAGCAACGCGTACAGCGAAGCGGCGATGACGACCAGTGCGCCGACCAGCGTCACGCCGACGACGCGACTGCCCACCAGCAGCGGCCGCAGCACGAAACCCAACACCAGTACCGCCAGCAACGCGGCGCAGACCACGAACAGCGTCATCTCACCACTCCTGGTCGTCGTCGTTGATAGTGCTGGTCGCGGCACTCGCCGATCGGGCGCGCACGATGCGACCTACCAGCACGCCGCCCGCCAACAGCAGCAGCGCCGGTCCGAACCACAGCAGCCAGGTCTTCGATTCCACCTGCGGGCGGTACAGGACGAACTCGCCGTAACGCGCGACCAGGAACTGCTTGATCTCGCCGTCCGACTTGCCCTGTCGCATCAGCTCCAGCACTTCGTGGCGCAGGTTGCGGGCGATCTGGGCGTTGGAATCGGCTAGTGACTGGTTCTGGCACATCACGCAACGCAGCTCCGCGACGAGGTGCTGGAAGCGATGCTCCTCGGCGGTGTCGGTGAATTGCGGCGGGGCTTCGGGCTTGCCCGGTTGCGCCAGCGCCGAAGCGGACGCGAATGCACAGGCGATCGCAAGGAATGCCGAAGCGAAGGCGAGGCGAAGGCCACGCCGTCCTGCGGCGACTGCTCCCGATCGTGCGCGACCGCGAAGTGCTTTCATCGCGCCTTCTCGATGGCCGCAAGATTCGGCAGCAACTGGTTGGCGATCACGTCGTCCGTCAGCGGACCGACGAATTTCCAGCGCACCACGCCGCTGGCGTCCACCAGGAAAGTCTCCGGCGCGCCGTAGATGCCCCAGTCGATCGCGGCCTTGCCTTCGTAATCGGTCACGACCATCCAGTAGGGATTGCCGAATTCCTCCAGCCAGCGCAGGGCATCGGCGTGCTCGTCGTTCCAGTTGAAGCCGACCACGCGTACGCGCTTGGTCTCGGCGAAGCGCGTCAGTACCGGATGTTCGTCGCGGCAGGCGGGACACCAGCTGCCCCACACATTGAGGACGTAAGGCGCGCCGCGCAGGTCCTGGGTGCCGAACAGCCGCCCGGCTTCGTGCAGGACCGGCAGGTTGAACGCGGGAGCGGTCTTGCCGATCAGCGGTGAAGGCAGGGCTTCGCGATTCGGATTACGGCTCATCCAGACGCCGGCGGCGAGCAGCACGCCCAGCGCAGCGACAGCGAGCAGCGGAATCCAGCGCATGATCGGTTTGCGTTCGCTCACGCGGTGGTCTCCGTCGGGTTCAGATCAGCGAGCGGGTTCGGGTCAGTTAGCGATTCCAACTCAGAGCGTTCCGACTCAGCGTGTTGTTCAGCCCGCGGTGCGTGCCGGAAACGGCGATCGGTCGCCGTCACCAGGCCGCCCAGCATCATCAGCAGGGCGCCCGCCCAGATCCAGCGCACGAACGGCTTCACGTGCACGCGCAGGGCCCATGAACCGTTGCCGAGCGGTTCGCCCAATGCGACGTAGAGATCGCGGGTGAAACCGGGATCGATGGCGGCTTCGGTCATCACCTGGCCGCCGCTGGCGTAGGCGCGCTTTTCCGGATGCATTTCGCCGATGGGTGCGCTGCCGTTGAACACCGTGATCGTGCCGCGGTCGCCGACGTAGTTCGGGCCGTTGTAGCGTTCGACGCTGTCGAAGCGGAAGGCGTGGCCGCCCAGTTCGACGCTCTGTCCGGGGGCAACGGCGACTTCGCGCTGCTGGCTCAGGCCCTCGGTCAACAGTGCGCCGATCAGGAACACCGCGATGCCGAAGTGCGCCAGCGACATGCCCAGCATCTCGGCGGTGAACTGGCGGCCGCTCTGCTCGAATCGCGACCAGACGAAGCGCAGCGTGCCCACCGACACCCACAGTGCACCCAACACACCCGCAGCCACCTTCAATGGCGACTGCTGCGTCGAGAAGAAGTACACGGCGATGCCAGCACCGAGCGCGAGTCCTGCCCACGGCACCAGCATGGCAATGGGACGCGACGTCTGCTCGCGCTGCCAGCGCGTGACCGGGCCGAACGGCAGCAGCAGCACCAGCGGCGTCATCAACACCAGGAACATCATGGCGAAGTAAGGCGGGCCGACGGAGATCTTGCCCAGCTCCAGCGCGTCGGCGAGCAGCGGATACAGCGTGCCCAGCAACACCATCGCGCAGGCGGTGGTGAGCAGCAGGTTATTGGCCAGCAGCAGCGTCTCGCGCGAAGCCGCGGCGAAGGGCGCACCGCTGTCGTCGGAGGGCGCACGCAGCGCGTACAGCAGCAGCGAACCGCCGACGATCGTCCCGAGGAACACCAGCACGAACAGCCCGCGCGTCGGATCGGACGCGAACGCGTGCACGGACGTCAGCACGCCCGAACGCACCAGAAACGTACCCAGCAACGACAGCGAGAACGTCGCGATTGCCAGCAGCAGCGTCCAGCCGCGGAAGCTGCCGCGCTTTTCCGTCACCGCCTGCGAATGCAGCAGCGCCGCACCGGCGAGCCACGGCATGAACGAGGCGTTCTCGACCGGATCCCAGAACCACCAGCCGCCCCAACCCAGCTCGTAATAGGCCCACCACGAACCCAGCGCGATGCCGAGCGTCAGGAACGCCCAGGCGACATTGGTCCACGGGCGCGTCCAGCGCAGCCAGCGCGCGTCGATCTTTCCGTCCAGCAGCGCCGCGATGGCGAACGCGAACGGCACGGAGAACCCCACGTAGCCCAGGTACAGCATGGGCGGGTGGATGATCATGCCGGGATCCTGCAGCAGCGGATTCAGGTCGCGGCCTTCGGGCACTGCCGGCAGCAGGCGTTCGAACGGATTGCTGGTGAAGATCAGGAAGGCGAGGAAACCCAGTGCCACCAGGCCCATCACGCCGAGCACGCGCGAAATCACTACTGCCGGCAATCGCTGCGAGAAACGCGCGACCGCTGCCGTCCACAGCGACAGGATCAGCGCCCACAACAGCAGCGATCCTTCATGCGCGCCCCACACGGCGGTGTAACGGTAGATCACCGGCAGCAGCGAGTTGCTGTTGGTGGCGACGTATTCCAGTGAGAAGTCCTGGGTGACGAAGCCGCGCGTCAGGATCGCGAACGCCGTGCCGACCAGGAACAGTTGGGCGTAGGCGGCGGGGCGCGCCACCGCCATCCACGACGCGATGCCACGCTGCGCGCCGATCAGCGGCAGGACGGCCTGCAGCGCGGCGACCAGCAGCGCGAGGATGAGGGCGAATTGGCCGAGTTCGGGGAGCATCGGGTTACTTCTTCCCGCGCAGGTCGAGCAAGGTCATCGGGAAGAGCGTCACTGCGTAGCTCCGGGCGCTGTTACATCCGGCGCCTTCACATCGTGCTTCCTGTGCGCCATGCCCATCTTGTCCGCTACTTCCTTCGGCATGTACGTCTCGTCGTGCTTGGCCAGCACCTGCTCGGCGACGAAATGGTCGCCATCCATGCGACCGGTGGCGATCACCGCCTGCTTCTCGCGGAACAGGTCCGGAAGGATGCCGGTGTAGACGACCGGCATCTGCGCATCGCCGTCGGTGACGCGGAAGTGCGCTTCCAGCGAACCGGGCGCGCGCTGGAACGAATCGGCTGCAACCATCCCACCCAGGCGGAAGCGCGCGTGCTTGCCCGCATCGCCGTGCAGGATTTCGCTGGGCGTGTAGAGGTAGGTGATGTTGCGCTGGATCGCGAAGGTCACCAGCGCGGCGGCGATGCCGGCAGCGAAGACCAGCGCCAGGATCCACAACAGGCGGTTGCGACGGGTCGGGTTCATGGAAGCATGTTCATCGGATCAGTTCGCTGGAAGCGGGGCGTGCGGCTTCGCGTGCGGCCTTGAGTCGGGCACGGAGCAGCTCGCGGCGGATCTGCACGCGCGTGGCGACGAAGTCCCAGCCCAGCACGATCACGAAGACCGCATACGCGGCCACGATGTAGTTGAGGTAGTTCATGTGCGCGTGCCCTTGGCGACGTTGCCGTTCGCGTCACCGCTCGCCAGCGCGGCCACCCACGCCTTGCCGGATTCGCGGCGCAGGTTGTCGGCACGCGCGCGTGCCAGCAATGCACCGATGAACCACAGCTTGGTGCCGACGATCATCACCAGCAGCGGCCACAGCATGCGTTCGTCGATGCTCGACTTGCCGAGCAGGCGGATCGTCTGCCCCTGGTGCAGCGAGTTCCACCACACCACCGAATAGCGGATCACCGGCAGCAGGGCCACGCCGACGATGGCGAGGAAGCCTGCGGCGCGCGCGGCGGCGCGGCGGTCGTCGATGGCGTTGTAGAGGCCGATCACGCCCAGGTACATGAACAGCAGGATCAATTCGGTGGTCAGGCGCGGATCCCAGTCCCACCACGTGCCCCACATCGGCTTGCCCCAGATCGAACCGGTGACCAGCGTGATCAGGGTGAAGGCGGCGCCGATCGGCGCGCAGGCCATCGCGAGGATCTCGCACAACTTGATCCGCCAGATCTGGGCGATGGCCGCGTACACCGCCATGAGCGCGAATACCGCCATGCTCATCCACGCGCTGGGCACGTGGATGTAGATGATCCGGAAGCTGTCGCCCTGCTGGTAGTCGGCCGGCGCGAAGAACAGCCCCCACCAGATGCCAAGCGCCATCACCAGCAGGCCCGAGCCGTAAGCCCAGGGGGCCCAGCGGGCGGCAAACCGGTCGAAGTAGGGGGGCGAGCCGAGTTGGTGGAACCAGCGGACGATCGGATTCATTGCATTTCACTCCCTCCCTCGCGCTGCGGGGGAGGGTTGGGGTGGGGGAACGAGCGCCGCAGGCGCGAGGGCTTGGAGTCGCGGCCGCACACTTGGTTCAGCACATCAGTTCAACGCGATCCTGATCGCAGCGGCCGCCGCCAGCGGCGCCAGCACCAGCGCCAGCGCCAGTCCGGCACCCAGCATCAGCATCGCGCCGGTCACGTCCAGTCCCTGCGCCGCCGCGGCGACGCTGCCCGCGCCGAACACCAGCACCGGCACGTACAACGGCAGCGCCAGCAACGCGACAAGTATACCGGAGCGCCTCATTCCGACCGTCAGCGCGGCCACCACCGCACCCAGCAGACTCAGCAAAGGCGTGCCTAGTGCCAGCGACGCCATCAGCACTGGCAGGTGTGCGCGCGGCAGGTGGAGCAATTCGCCCAGCAAGGGCGTCGCGATCAGCAGGGGCAGGGCGGTGGTCGCCCAGTGCATGAACGTGCGCACCGCGACCAGCCACGCCAGCGGCACCGGCGCCAGCATCCATTGCTCCAGCGAACCGTCTTCGGCATCGCCACGGAACAGCGTGTCCAGCGCCAGCAGTCCCGCCAGCAGCACGGCAAGCCACAGCACCGCACCAGCGGAGCGCGCCAGCGCCTCGCGTTCCCCACCCAGCGCCAGCGCGAACAGCGTCACCACCAGCAGCGCGAACAGCGCCGGCTGCAGGGCATCGCCGCGACGCCGCCACAGCAGGCGCAGGTCGCGCAGCATCAGGGCGCGGGCGGAGGCGATCAGTCCGGGCGCCGTGCTCGCAGCAATCGTGCTTCCAGAGGTCATGCTCATGCCACCGCTTCCCGGCGCAGCACCAGCATCCGCGTCCGCACCGGCGGCGCGGCATAAGCGCCATGGGTGGTGACCAGCGTCGCCCCGCCGTCGCGCAGGTGCGCTTCGACCATCCGGTTCACCAGCTCGATGCCGTCCAGGTCGAGATTCGCGTAGGGCTCATCCATCAGCCACAGCGGCGCTGGCGCCAGCCACAGCCGTGCCAGCGACAGCCGCTTCTTCTGCCCGGCGGAGAGCTGGCGGGCGAGGGCGTCCTCGAACCCGGCCAGTCCCACCAGCGCCATCGCCTGCTCCGGCGTGATCGAACCCCGGCGGCCGTGCAGACCGCACAGGAATTCCAGATTCTCCAGCGCACCCAGGTCCGCCTTCAGCGCAGCCAGGTGGCCGAGATACGCGATGGCGTGCGAACGCTCGAACGCATCGGCCGGCTTGCCGTGGATCAGGATCTCGCCCTCGTCCGATCGCAGCAGCCCGGCCAACACGCGCAGCAGCGTGGTCTTGCCGGCGCCGTTGTCGCCCTGCACCAGCAGCGCCTCACCGCCATCGACCGCGAAATCGAGAGGCCCGAACACCGGATCGTCGTTGCGCGTGAAGCGCAGGCCACGGGCCTGCAGCAGCGGGGGCGGGGATGGGGTCATGGGCAGCCAGGGAGCATTCGGGCCGGGCCAACGGCCCGGTGCAGCCAGCGGCCGCGACCCGGCATTTTATATGCGTCCGGCGACTTCGCTCCGCGGCGCCCAGGACGGGCGTCCCGGCAAAAGGCCCTAAGCCGGCTCCCCATCGCGCACCGGCCGATTCTCCAGCCAGTCGACATGCGCCATTTCCACCGCACGCGGCGGCGCCGGAAACATCATCCGCAGCCGCACCGGTTCGCCCGCTTCCCAGAACAGCACGCCAGCCTGGCCGAACTCCTGCGCCAGCTGCTCCAGCAGGTGCTCGCTGGCATCGAACACCAGCCAGCCGGCTTCGCGCCATTCCCCTTCCAGATCGAAGGCCTGCGCCGGCTGCCGTGTCAGCCCGGCGGCGTCCAGCCGCGCCATCAGTGCGGTATTCGCCGCGTCATTGGAGGCTTCCGAATGCGGCACCGACGCCGGATTCCACGCCGTGATGAAGGCATAGCGCCGCGCCGGCCAATACGCCTCCAGGTCCAGCGCCTGCTCGCCCACGCGCAGGTGCAGGGCATCGCCGTCCATCACCACCGCATAGTCCGCGGCCGCGTAGGCGGCGGCCAGTTCCATGGCATTGACGATCCGCAACTCGCGCATGGCAGCCAGTCTCCCCGACGACGATGACAGCGCTAACCAGCGGCCATTAGGCCTGATCGGGAGGATTCCTTAAACTCGGGACTTTCACCCAGACGCCACCCAGCCCATGACCCCGGAAACCAAGCTCCCAAAGGTCGGCACGACCATCTTCACCGTCATGTCGCAGCTCGCGATGGAGCACGGCGCCGTCAACCTGGGCCAGGGCTTCCCGGACTTCAACGTCCCCGACCGCCTGGTCGAAGCCCTCGACCGCGCCATGCGCGACGGCAAGAACCAGTACGCCCCGATGACCGGCATCCCGGCCCTGCGCCAGGCCATCGCCGCCAAGACCGAGCGCTGCTACGGCTACCGGCCCAACGTCGACACCGATATCACCGTGACCTCCGGCGCCAGCGAGGCCATCTTCGACGCCGTCCTCGCCGTCGTCCGCCCGGGCGACGAAGTCATCGTCCTGGACCCCTGCTACGACTGCTACGAACCCGCCATCGACCTGGCCGGTGCCCGCGCCGTGCACGTCCCGCTGGACCCGCACACCTTCGCGCCCGACTGGGACCTCATCCGTGCCGCTGTCACCCCCAGGACGCGCATGCTGATGATCAACTCGCCGCACAACCCGTCCGGCGCGATGCTCACTGCCGACGACATGGCGCAACTGTTCGACCTGGTCGACGGCACCCACATCTACCTGCTCTCGGACGAGGTCTACGAGCACATCGTCTTCGACGGCGCCCTCCACGAATCCGTCCTGCGCTACCCGCAGCTGCGCGACCGCGCCTTCGTCATCTCCAGCTTCGGCAAGACCTACCACTGCACCGGCTGGAAGGTCGGCTACTGCATCGCGCCGCCCGCGCTGTCGGCCGAGTTCCGCAAGGTCCACCAGTACAACACCTTCTGCACCTTCGCCCCGGCGCAATGGGCGTTCGCCGAAATGATCGAAGCCGAGCCCGCGCACTACGAGGAACTGGGCGCCTTCTACGAAGCCAAGCGCGACCGCTTCCGCGAACAGCTGCTGACGACAAAGCTCAAGCCGCTCGCCGTGCCCGGTGGTTACTTCCAGCTGGTGGACTATTCCGAAGTGAGCGACCTGGACGACGTCGCCTTCTGCCGCTGGCTCACCATCGAGAAGGGCGTGACCGCGATTCCGCTGTCGCCGTTCTACGAAACGCCGCCGGCGGGGCAGCGCATCGCGCGTCTGTGTTTCGCCAAGAACGAGGCTACGTTGGATGCGGCGATTGAGCGGTTGCAGAAGCTCTGATTTTTGGTCATCGCTGCAAAAAGAAAACCCCGCGAAAGCGGGGTTTCTTTTTTGATGCTTCAGCGGCGATGAAGTGACGCTACGTCGCAGCGATGATCGACGCTTTCTACTTGTGTCTATGCAGCGCGAACACGAAATGACTACGGCCGTACGACGGGCTAAAGCCCGGCCCAAGGATCTGAGTCTACGACCAGAGATTGATCCGCAACCCCTCGACACCGCTCACCCTGAGCGTAGCGCCGCAGGCGCGAAGTCGAAGGGCGCTTCCGCTCAGGTGAGCGATAAATCCGGGTTGATTCGCAGCGCGTTTCACGCAAGTACCAATCTCGTCGGAAAGGATGAGCGGGAATGCGGAGTGACCGGTAACCCCTCGACACCGCTCACCCTGAGCGTAGCGCCGCAGGCACGAAGTCGAAGGGCGCTTCCGCTCAGGATGAGCGATAAATCCGGGTTGATTCGCAACGCATTTCGCGCAAGTACCAATCTCGTCGGAAAGGTGGTTTGAATGAGCTCTCGCCAACAGAGCGATCGGTATTGTGCTCTGGTTTCGCCAAACGCAGCACGCACCTCATAGCTAAATGCAAATGAAGCAACGCGCCTGATTGCAACTGACCAAATCTCGATGCGATGTATCGATCAACCTCTTGTCGCCATCGCCATGTTCGGTCTAGTCTTTGGTGACGGGCGTCTCATGTGCCCGTTTGAAGTGCCTACGTTGGAGGAGAGTTCAGGGACAGAACGATAGCCGCCAGTCGCCATGGCCCCGCCGGACATGCGGGTGTGCGACGCGGTGCCAGGATGGCAGCAACTCCATACCTTTTCGTTTCCCAGGACCGTGATTTCACGGCGCCTGCGATTGTCCCCGTACCTCGTTCTGACCGACGTGGCGAAGGCTGATGGCGCGATTTCCGCGCGAGCCTTCGCCCGGGCACTGTGCGTCGATCAATGCATCCGGGGAAAGCGTGAACGAAACCACTGCCATCTGCTCGCATTCAACGGGCATCCAGACCAGCATCACGAAACCACTCGCCAGCTTCCTGCTGCTCCTGTGCGTCGCCCTTCTTTCCGCATGCGCGACGCGTCCGGCGCCGGACTTCGGCGGACGCTGGAAGGAAGTCAACCGTTACGCGGAGCAGCCGCGGGAAATTCCGCTGTACCAGGCGTACACGTTCTACCCATCGCCCATGGATGGCACGCTCAGGAACATGCTGGTGCGCTGGGCGAAGGACTCGAAGATGATGTTGTCCTACCTGCATCCGTCGGATTTCACGCTGCACTCAGCTGTCGCGTCCATCCACACCGGCAACGTGACCGATGCCGCCACGCAGCTGACGACGGCCTACGCAGCGCAGGGCGTATCGGTTGCTGTGGAAGGCAATCAGATTGTCGTGCGCGCCGCTGCGCCTGCTGCATCCAGTGCGCCGGCGCAACCGTGACACAGCCAGCGTCGCCTGATTCGGCAACAGTCTGTGCCCCGGCGGGCAAAGCGCTTCGCTGCCACGCCTTCAACCATTTCGCGAGTGTCCAGTAGATGTTCGGAAAGAAACCGGTAACGCCCCAGGTGGAAGCCGCAGTCGCCAGGGCAGTCAACTACGAGGTCACGGTCGCCGACATGGCGCGTCGCAGCGAGCGTCGTGCATGGCGTGTCGCGTGGTCGGCGATCGTGATGTCGCTGATCCTGGCCGGTGGCTACTTCTATTTCCTGCCGCTCAAGGAAAAGGTGCCCTATCTGGTCATGGCCGATGCCTACACCGGCACCAGCACGGTCGCGCGTCTCACCGGCGAATTCGACAACCAGTCCATCTCCACCAGCGAGGCGCTCAACAAGAGCAACCTGGTGCACTTCATCATGGCCCGCGAGTCCTACGACTACTCGCAGATCGGCGACCGCAACTGGAACATCGTCCACGCGATGGCGACCGACAAGGTCGCTCCGGCGTACGCAAATCTCTACAAGAACGACAATCCTGCCGGCCCGGTCCGCATGTTCGGAAGGAACAAAGCCGTGCGCGTCAGGATCCTCAGCATCCAGTTGCAGGGAGCGCAGGGCACCGGCAAGCGGGCGAAGACCGCGGTCGTGCGTTTCCAGCGCAGCGTCTATACGAAGGATAGCGGGGTGGTACTTCCGCTCGACAGCAAGATCGCCACCGTCGAATACCGGTACAACCCGGATCTGGAAATGGACGAGTTCACCCGGGTCCTGAACCCGCTCGGTTTCCAGGTCACGGACTATCGCGTCGACAACGATTACGCCGAGGCGCCGGCCGTTGAAGGCGAGTTTCCCGTGCAACCGCGGGTCGCTGCGCCCAACGTGCCCGCCGTAGATCCGGCAGCGCCGGCGCAGGCCAGTCCTGTGCAGGCCAATTCCGCGCCGGCCAATCCGGTACAGGCCATGGCCCCCGCCGAAACCACCGTGCCCGCAGCGACTGGCGGTGCAAATGGAGTCAACCCACGATGAAGTTGTCGCTTAACCACCTGGCGGCTTTGTTCCTGACGACCTCAGTCGTATCAATGCCGTCGGCCGCGCAGGTCATCCAGGAATACGAATACGAGCCCAACCGCATCTACCAGGTGCGGACCGGGCTTGGCATCACCACCCAGATCGAGCTGAGTGCCAGCGAGGAGATCCTCGACTACAGCACCGGATTCAGCAGCGGCTGGGAGCTCAGCCGGCGCGACAACGTCTTCTACCTGAAGCCGAAGAACGTCGACGTCGATACCAACATGATGGTGCGCACGGCCACGCACTCGTACATCTTCGAACTCAAGGTCGTTGCCACCGACTGGCGCGCGCTCGACCAGGCCAAGCAGGCAGGCGTCCAGTACAAGGTGAACTTCGTCTACCCCAGTGGCACCCAGTTCACCGCGGTATCGGAAAAGGTGGAAGCGGTCCCGGAGCTGGACACCCGGCTCGACAAGTCCCGCAGCTACAACTTCGATTACCAGTACGCGACGCGAACACGGCTGGCCTGGCTCATTCCGACGACGGTCTATGACGACGGACAGTTCACCTACGTGAAGATGTCCGACCTCAAGAGCCTGCCGACGGGTAATTTTCCTGCGGTCTTCGCTCGCGAACGCGAAGGCGGCGAGGACTTCGTGGTCAACACGACGGTAGAGGACAACACCATCGTAGTTCACGGCACCTATCCCTACTTGATCATCCGTCACGGCAGGAACGTGGTCGGCCTGCGCAGGAAGCTGCAGAAATGAGCCAGAACACATCGAGCCATCCGGATGGCCAGGCCGACGCATACGCCTCCGCGCCGCCGGAAGCCGGACAGGGCTACCACGCAAGCCAGAATCCGTATTACGCCCAGCAGTCGGCGCAGACGGACCTGGATGCCGGCGCGCCCGTGCTGCGTTCGGACGAAGTGCAGAAACTCAATCGCAAGGCGCTGGTGTTCCTCGCGGGCATCGCCGTGCTGTTGCTGGTTGTCGCATACATGATGTTCAGCAGCGCGGGCTCGGACGACAAGAAGCCTGCGGAGAGGAAGGCGCTGGTCGTGCCTGAAGCCCCCAAGGCCATCGTCGAGGAAGCGCCGCCGCTTCCACCTGCAGATTCGGACGCGTTGCCACCGCTGCCGGAAACGGAAGTTCCACCGATCGCGCTCCAGCCGATGTCACCCGCGTCGCCCCAGGCTTCGGCGTCGCAGAGCGTATCGATGGAGCCGCAGGGGCCATCGCTGCTCGAGCGTCGCATGTCCAATGATGCCGGTGGTTCTGGCCCGTTCGGAGGAAGTCGTCCGGATGCCGCACAGCAGGCCGTGGCGCAGACGCAGGCCATGATGGCGCTAGCGACCCAGCAGGCAGGCGGGAATGGCATCGCGCAAGACCAGGCGGATGCGTTGCCGAAAGTCGCCAGCGCAGCGCCGATCTTCAATCCCGACACACTGCTGGTGCGCGGCACCTATATCCGTTGCGTGATGGAGACGCGCATCGTCACCGACATCTCCGGTTTTACCTCGTGCGTGGTGACCGAGCCGGTGTATTCGATCAACGGTCGTCGGCTGTTGTTGCCGAAGGGCTCGAAGGCTTCCGGCCGCTACCAGGGTTCGACCGTCAACGGTCCGCGCGTCGCGGTGGTGTGGGACCGGATCACTACGCCCAACGGCATCGACATCAACATGGCCAGCCCAGGCGTGGACAATCTGGGCGGCGCCGGTCACCCGGGACAGTACGACGCCCATTGGGCCAGCCGCATAACGTCGGCGCTGCTGATCAGCCTGATCAGCGATGGCTTCAAGTACGCGGCGGCCAAAAACGGGCCGGAAGGCACCGTCGTCACCAATTCCGGAAGCGAAGTCGTCATGCCCTACGAGAGCAATACCGCGCGGGCAATGGAGCGCCTCGCGAACCAGGCGATCGAGCGCAGCGCCAATCGTCCCGCGACCGTGACCATCAACCAGGGCAGCGTGGTGAACATCTACGTCGCCCGGGATGTCAGCTTTTCCGGCGTGCTGAGGTAGTTGATGGCTATCGCGGATCGGTATGGATACTGACAACTCCCCCGTCGCACGTGTTTCCAGCGAGTTCCTGGACTACCAGTACCAGGTGCTCGGCATCCTGGACCATATGGGTTCCCCGGACGTCACTGAGATATGCATCAACCGCCCGGGCGAGCTCTACCTTGAAACCCGGGCGGGCTGGCAGCGCCTGGAAGTGCCGAGCCTGACCTTCGACCGTGCCCGCCAGTTCTGCACGGCCGTCGTCAACGAGAGCAACACCGGACAGCGCATTACCGATGCCGACCCGGTCGTGTCCCTGACCTTTCCGACAGGACAGCGCGCCCAGTTCGTCATCCCGCCGGCCTGCGACGCCGGCAAGGTCTCCATAACAATCAGGTTGCCGTCCAAGCACAGCAAGACGTTGGAGCAGTACCGGGAGGACGGGTTTTTCGAGCAGATCCTCGAGCAGTCGCACGCCTTGAGCGAGCACGATCGCGAATTGATCGACCTTCGTGCCCAGCGCAACTACTCCGAGTTCTTCAAGCAGGCCGTCCAGTACAAGAAGAACATCGTCGTCGCCGGGGCTACCGGCAGCGGCAAGACGACCTTCATGAAGTCATTGGTCAACCACATTCCCGATGACGAGCGCCTGGTAACGATCGAAGACGCGCGAGAGCTGTTCATCGGCCAGCCCAACGTCGTCCACTTGCTGTACTCGAAGGGCGGGCAGAGCAGCAGCAACGTCACTGCAAAGAGCTGCATGGAGGCCTGCCTGCGCATGAAGCCGGATCGCATCATCCTGGCCGAGCTGCGCGGCGACGAATCCTTCTACTTCATCCGCAACTGTGCCTCAGGTCACCCGGGCTCGATAACCAGTTGCCATGCGGGCAGCACGACACAGACCTGGGATCAGCTGGCGCTCATGGTAAAGGCATCGGCTGAGGGCGCTGGACTGGAATTCGCCGTGATCAAGCGATTGTTGATGATGACGATCGATATCGTGGTTCATATCAAGGCTCATGCGGGGCAGCGTTACATCACGGGGATCGACTTCGATCCGGGGCGTCTTGTCGATGGCGAGCACCATTGACATCGGTCTGTCCAGCTTTGAACATGTGACGACGATCAGGAGATCGTAGTTCGCATTAAACGGATTTGATCCGCGGCCAGCAGTGCCGGGGAAGAACAGGGGGTAGGAGTGTTACCTGGCATGGAGCTGATGAACTGCCCGAGCCTGGCGGTTCCCCAAGATGTCATGCGCCATGTCGTGCGCGTGGAATCGTCCAACAATCCCTTCGCCATCGGTGTGGTGGGCGGACGTCTTGCGCGTCAACCGCGAAACCTGTCGGAAGCGCTGGCGACGGTACGCATGCTCGAGGGCCGCGGCTACAACTTCTCGGTCGGACTCGCACAGGTCAATCGCTACAACCTGGACAAGTACGGGCTGGGTTCCTACGAAAAGGCCTTCCAGGCTTGTCCGAACCTGCAGGCCGGCTCGCGCATTCTCGCCGATTGCCACGGTCGTTCCGGAGGCAACTGGGGCAAGTCCTTCAGCTGCTACTACGCCGGCAACTTCGTGACCGGCTTCCGGCAGGGCTATGTGCAGAAGGTATACGCATCGATGCGCAAGGATCCCGTCCTGCAGCATTCCATCGATGTCGTCAGCAAGCCGTCGCGGCGATCGGTCGCTGTCAGTCGCTATCCCCTTTACGAGGCGCCACGGCGTACCCAGCCGGTGACCGCCGACGTTGCCAATGATGTGCCGCGCGCTGTCCCAGCGGCGCAATCCGATGTGTCGCAGCCCATCGTGCAAATTGGCGCCGCTGCTGATACGCCGCAGATTGCAGCGTCGGACGATTCGCGTCCGGTGATTGTCGCCCCGATGGTTCCAGTCGATCGCCAAGGTGTTGCCGTGACCGGATCACCAAGTCGAGGCGGAGATCAGGCATTCGTTTTCTAGCGCGGTCGCGGGCCAGCGCTCGCGGACGTGCATCCATGCAGTAAAGATCGTCAACATCAACAGAGGGAACTGGTAATGAATATCGCGCAGTCAAAGAATGTTTTCTCCGCCATCGCCATGGCCGCACTGTTCGTGGGCATGCTTGTGTTGCCAGACGTCGCCCTTGCGGCGGGAACGGACGACGGCACCGTGGGCAGGGTCAGCGGCTTCCTCGGAAAGATCAACAAGTTGCTGAACATCGCGTCGATCGCGGTAGTGACGATTGCCGTGATCTTTGCCGGCTACCAGATCGCCTTCGCCCACAAGCGCATCTCCGATGTCGCCCCGATCCTCATCGGTGGCTTCCTGATCGGTGCTGCGGCCCAGCTTGCCCACATGGTGATTCCGGAAGACGTCGCCGACGGCAGCATGTCGGACACGGCAGGCATCGTGGTTGTGGCGGCAGCAAGGGCGCATGCATAAGAACGTCCTGTTCCGCGGCTGCACTCGCCCCCCGATGTTCATGGGCGTGCCCTACGTCCCGTTCGCATTCGGTGCGGGTGGATGCATGCTGCTGGCGTTCTACCTGAACATGTTCTGGATCCTGGCGATGCCCGTGGTGATCTTCGTGATGCGCCAGATGGCTCGTCGCGACGAGATGATCTTCCGCCTGCTGGGCCTGCGCTGGCAGGTGCGG
This sequence comes from Lysobacter fragariae, assembly GCF_054779775.1. NCBI lineage: Bacteria > Pseudomonadati > Pseudomonadota > Gammaproteobacteria > Lysobacterales > Lysobacteraceae > Lysobacter > Lysobacter fragariae. The sequence goes on from NZ_BAAGXP010000006.1 coordinate 188,665, forward strand.
CTCAGGATGCGGAACCTGCAGCACCACTCGGGGATGTGGGTGTTCTCACCGAACCGCTACCGGGATCCATCGTCCCGCAACACCACAAGGTGACCTCGCGGGTCCAGGGCAGCCTGGACCCGCAGTTCGCTGAATCCATAAAGACTCCGGCGCCGTCCGTGCTTGAGTCGACCAGACGAACCCATGATCTCTCCCGATACGCCCATCAGCGAGTTCTTCCCGATCTCCACCCATGTCGCCCCGACGGTCCTGAAGACGACCGGCGGTGACTACCTCATGGTCTGGAACCTTGGCGGGTTGCCGTTCGTTGGCCGGGAGGAGGGGGATCTCGAGCATCGCCACAACACGTTCAACCGGATGCTGCAGACGCTGAGGGCACCGGATTACGTGAACGTTGCGTTCTGGGTACATGACGTGCGGCGGCGACGTCGGATCAAGGGTGGCACGCGCTTCGCACAGGCGTTCAACCAGGACCTTTCGGACGGCTACTTCGAAGCGCTGTCCAGCCAGAAGATCATGCAGAACGAGCTGTACCTGACGATGATGTATCGCCCCATCGTTTCAGGTAAGCGCTTTGTCGAGAAATCGGCGGATATCAAGCAGCTCCAGGCCGAACAGGACCAGGCGATAGCCAAGGTCCTGGAGCTGGCCGGCAACGTGGAGGCGGTGCTCAAGGACTACGCGCCGTATCGACTCGGGATGTACGAAGCTGGCAACGGCGTCGTTTTCTCGGAGACGCTGGAGTTCTTTGGTTACGTCCTGAACCGGATCGACGAACCCGTCCCGGTATTGCAGGCCCCGGTGTACGACTACCTCCCGGTCAGCCGGCTGATGTTCTCCAACAAGACCGGCGACTTCGCGATCAATGCGCCGGGCGGCGTGAACCACTACGGTGCCATCCTCAACATCAAGGAATACACCGACGCGACTTATCCAGGAATCCTTAACGGCTTGAAGTATCTGGACTTCGAGTACGTCATCACTCATTCCTTCAGCCCCATGGGTCGGCAGGACGCGCTCAAGGTCCTGGACCGCACCAAGGGAATGATGATCTCGTCGGGCGACAAGGCGGTAAGCCAGATCGCGGAGCTCGACTACGCCATGGATCAGTTGGCCTCAGGCAACTTCGTCCTGGGCGAATACCATTTCATCATGGCGCTGTACGCACAGAGCCAGGAGAAACTGGCCCAGAACATCGCCACGGCTCGCGCGGAGCTGTCCAATGCCGGCTTCGTCTCCGCGAAGGAAGACCTGGCCGTGACGTCGTCGTTCTATTCGCAGTTCCCCGGTAACTGGAAGTATCGGACCCGGCTGGCGAACGTCAGTTCGCTGAACTTCCTCGGCCTGTCGCCGCTGCACAATTTTTCTTCCGGGAAGAAGGAAAACAATCCCTGGGGCGAGTGTGTCACGACGCTCCAGACGACCAATGGTCAGCCGTACTATTTCAACTTCCACGCCACCCATCCCGCGGAAAATTCCCTCGGCGAGAAGGCGATCGCCAACACGATGGTGATCGGTAAGTCCGGTACAGGCAAAACGGCGCTGATCAACTTCCTGCTCAGCCAGGTACAGAAATACCAACCGTCACCCACGATTTTCTTCTTCGACAAGGATCGTGGCGCCGAAATTTTCGTCCGCGCCTGCGGCGGCAACTACCTGGCATTGGAAAACGGACAGCCCACCGGATTCAACCCGTTCCAGTGCGACAGGAACGAAGCCAATGTCCAGTTCCTTGCCGACCTGATCAAGGTACTGGCGGCGAAATCCCAGTACAGCGCGCGCGAGGAAGAAGATATTTTCCGTGCTGTCGAGAGCATGCTCGACACGCCGCTGCACCTGCGCAGCATGACGAATTTCCAGAAGAGCCTGCCCAACATGGGTGACGACGGCCTCTTCGCGCGACTGCGCAAGTGGACCGTTGGAAACTCGCTGGGCTGGGTATTCGACAACCCCGTCGATACGATCGACCTGCAGCGGGCGAATATCATCGGCTTTGACTACACCGACGTGATCGACAATCCCGAAGTCCGCGTGCCGGTGATCAACTACCTGCTACACCGGCTTGAGGCGCTGATCGACGGGCGTCCGCTGATCTACGTCATGGACGAGTTCTGGAAGATCCTGGACGGTGGCGGCGCCCTCAAGGAGTTCGCCAAGAACAAGCAGAAGACCATCCGCAAGCAGAACGGATTGGGGATTTTCGCGACCCAGAGCCCGGAAGACGCCCTGGCCAGCGACATCTCAGCGGCGCTGATCGAGCAGACCGCGACGTTGATCCTGCTGCCGAATCCGAACGCCAACCGCGAGGACTATGTCGACGGGTTGAAGCTGACCGATGCGGAATTCCAGGTGGTGAAGAGCCTCGACGAGCGTTCCCGCTGCTTCCTGGTCAAGCAGGGTCACAACGCAACCGTCTGCCAGCTCAACCTGCGCGGCATGGACGATGCACTGGCGGTCATTTCGGCGTCGACAGACAACATCGAAATCATGCATCACGTCCTGGCCGAGTCGGGTGCCAGGCTGGGCATCGACGTCGACGAACTTCGCCCGGAGCACTGGCTGCAACGCTTCTATGAGCGGCGCAAGGGTTCAGGCAAGGGCGGTTCGATGACTGCCAGGCCGGGCCATGCCCGGGAGACAGCCGGGGCGATGCAATGAGTCACGAGGAAGCCAACAAAAGGAGTAACGCCATGTTGAAGAATGGAATCGCGACAAGCCTGCGTGCGGGGAAGAGACCGTTGCTTGCAGGCATGGTGCTGTGCGGGGCATTAACCACCGGAAGCGCGTCAGCTGTGATCGGGGTTCCGGTGGTGGAGATCGGTGTCAATCTGATGCAGTCGTCAATGAATCAGATGAACACCCTGACGCAGCAGATCCAGGACTACTCCGAATACGGCGAAAACATCGTGCGCTGGAAGTCCACGCTCGACCACTGGCAGCAGCAGGTAGTCAAGGTCGGCGGTTTGATGACCCAATACAACATGCCCAAAGGCGCGAAGCTGGAGCCGGTGAATCCCTTCTACCTGGTGCCGGAGCGGTGCAACGGTGGCGAGAGGTTCAATATGGACAGCATCCTGAAATCGTTCACGCTCGATTTCAGCGGCGATTACCTGGATCAGCAGCGAAAGATCTGTTCGGCGATCCAGCAGGCCAAGAACAGCAAGCTCAATTACACGGTTGAGTTCATGAGTTCGGTGATTCCGAAGATGCAGAACACGGTCGAGCAGTTGGGTGATCGCCGCAACGCGAACAACGAAGAAGGCACCGTGAGCGCCGCCATCGAGGACGCGACGCGCGTCGCGGCGGAGTTCGACCAGAAGTTCCAGGCCTGGCAGGCGAACGTCCAGGCAGCCGATGCCTATATCCAGGCAATGGAGGAGAACCAGAAGATCCTGGCCGGAACGGCGCTTCAGGGAAAGAAGAACCCGATCAAGGACCTGGTGAAGACGGCGGTGCTGGTGACGACACTGTGCTCCAGCAGTGCGGGAAGCAAGATGCACAGCTGCCCCTGATGGGGTTGCTTGCCAGCGCGAGGGAATGAGTTGATCTCGTCCGCTACTGCGGACGCCAAGGATGCAAGGGGCAACGTCGTGGTCGAATGGTTAAACGGTGGTGACTGGAAGGACTGGATGGGCTTTCAGGGGCAGGAAGGCTCACTCGGGGATTTTCTGTTCTTCCAGTTGATCTTCGATTACCTGCGCGTGGAGATCCAGGACTTCGGATTCCAGATGATGGCGCGCGCGATGAAGTGGGCAGGCGGTGTCGCGTTCACGGTGATGTGGTTGTGGATACTGATCCAGGGCTACCGCATCGTTACGGGGCAGTCCCGGGAATCGATGATGGCCCTGGTCACCCAGTCCCTGCGGGCGACGTTCATCATCGGCGTGGCCGCCACGATGGGGGTCTATGGGACCCAGCTCAAAACTTACCTTACCGACGACTTGAGGCAGGAGATCAACTACGTGGTTACCGGGCACGACGAGTTGCCCGAAACCAGGATCGACCAGAACCTCGCATGGATGCAGGTGGCGCTGTCGGCCATCGATGTCGTCGATGTGGCCAGTGATCCGAACCTTGATTCCGCCAAGACGCGGGCCATGTGGTTCGCGGGAATCGGCGCGGGCGGGCCCGCGATAGTCGCGGGCATCACGCTACTGATGTATGAAGTCGCCATGGCGCTCTTCATAGGCTTGGGCCCGATTTTCATCCTCTCGCTGCTGTTCGAGCAGACCAAGCCACTTTTCGGTCGGTGGCTCTACTACGGTCTGGGAACAATGTTCTCGATGTCCGTGCTGAGCGCGATGATCTCGATTTCCCTGGAGTTGATGCTTCGAGTGGCGCCTGCGTTCTGGGCGGGCAGCTTGGCCGACAAGCTCATGGGCCCTGACTATTCCGATGGCCTGACTAGCGTGGCGATGCAGCAGGGCGGGCTGGGAGTGATACTGAGCGCGTTGATCCTCAGTGCGCCACCGATGGCCGCCATGTTTTTCCAGGGGACACTGGGCAATTACTCCGGGGGCAATGCCTTTGCCCGGCCGGACGCGGCACCGAAGCCTCAGCCGGCGGGCGGAATGCCGCCATGGATCGAGCGGGAACAGAAGGTCTCGCCGCCGCAGTTCCTCGGCCCCATGGCTGGAGTACCGGCGGAAGGTGCGGCCACCGGTCAACGGGGGATCGCGGCGCGCATACCGACCATCGCCTGATCCGGCGCCGACGCGTGCGAAGTTGTGCGCGTCACCTTGATCGGCGGACAATCCGGCCATGAAAAACCTCCGCGTCTCCCTGATCCAAGGCAACACCCGCTGGCACGACCCGACGGGAAATCGCGACTACTACGGCCGCCTGATCGAGCCGCTGCACAACACGACGGACCTGGTGATCCTGCCGGAGACCTTCACCAGCGGATTCAGCAACGACGCCGTTGCCAATGCCGAAACCATGCAGGGCCCCACGGTCGACTGGCTGCGTGAACGGGCCGCCAGCATCGATGCCGCCATCTGCGGCAGCGTGCAGATTCGCGACAGTGGCGGCGTGTTCAACCGCATGTTCTTCGTCAAACCCGACGGCGACGTGCAGACCTACGACAAGCGCCACCTGTTCCGCTACGGCAAGGAGCACGAGCGCTATGCCGCCGGCCGCGACCGCGTGACGGTGGAGTGGAAGGGTTGGCGCATCTGTCCGCTGGTCTGCTACGACCTGCGCTTCCCGGTGTTCTCGCGCAACCGCTTCAACGTCGAACGCGAAGGGCTGCTCGATTACGACCTGCTGATCTACGTGGCCAACTGGCCCTCGGCCCGCAGCTATCCGTGGAAGACGCTGCTGCGCGCCCGCGCCATCGAGAACCTGTGCTTCGTCGCCGGCGTCAACCGCGTCGGTACCGACGGCAACGGCCTGCATTACTCCGGCGACAGCGCGGTGATCGACTTCCTGGGCCACCCGCTCACCGAGGCCACGGACGAGGAACTCGTCTCCACCATGCTGCTGCAGGCCGTGCCGCTGCTGGAACACCGTGAACGCTTCCCCGCGATGCTCGACGGGGACAGTTTCGACCTGCGTTGATTTGGAGCTGCGCTGATCTAGAGCAGCGCTGATTTAGAGCTGCATTGATCGGTCGCGATCCGGCCATTGCGGCCGCGCCACAGGTCACGCGATCTGTGCGTCAGCGTGCCGTTGTTCCCGGGACTCCTGGGAGAACTGGCAGACCGTGCCGCGGCCCTCGCGCTTGGCCTGGTACATGGCCTCGTCGGCGTGGCACATCATGCGGGTCAGGTCGTAGCCGGTCCGGGACGCGGTGGTCACGCCAAAGCTGGCGCTCACCGGGAACCGGTGCCCGCTCTCGCCAGTGTCGATCCCGGCGATGTGCGTACACAGCACCTTGGCCATGCGCAGCGTGGCGTCCAGGTCGCAGCCGATCAGCAGGATCGCGAACTCCTCGCCACCGATGCGTCCGAAGCGGTCGTTCTTGCGGCAGTGGCGCTGGCTTTCCCGGGCGACGAGTTTCAGCACGTGATCGCCGGTGGCGTGGCCGAAGCGATCGTTGATGGACTTGAAGAGGTCCAGGTCGAACATGATCAGGCCGGAGTCCTGGCCGGTCCGCTCGCAATAGGCGAGGGCTTCTTCGGCCTGTCGCGTGAAGTGGTGGCGGTTGCTGACGCCGGTGAGCGTATCGGTCTCCGCCAGGCGGCGGAACGACATCTGCATGCGCTTGGTCTTGTAGGCCCAGTAGCCGATGGTGGCGAGCAGCACCGCCAGCAGCACGGCGATCAGCTGCGTGTTCTGCGTGGCCTGGCGGGAGACGCGTTGCTGCAGCTGCAACACCTGGTTGCGCTTGTTGAGCAGCTCGATCTTCTGGGTCTTCTGTTGTGTTTCGTGGCGCGCCAGCTGGAATGCCAGTTCGCGGGCCTTGACCACGTCGAGATAGGCCCGGTCGGCCTCCGCATAGGAGCGGTAGTGGGTCAGGGCGGCTTGCAGGTCGTTACGTTTCACGTCGACGTCGTACAGCGTCTTGTAAGCGTTGGCGAGCGGCAGCGAGTAGTCGAGGCCCGAGCTGTCGATGGCGGCATGGGCATGGTGCTCGGCGCCGGCCAAGTCGCCTGTGGTGAAGCGATATTCGGCCAGCAGCGCGTGCGTCTCACCGATCAGTCGCGGGTAGTGGGTGGACTGCACCTGCGGCAGGTGTTGATCGAGCAGGGCGATCGCATCGTGGACCCGGCCTTCGGCGGCCCATTTGCGCGCCAGGTAGTTGCGGGCCAGGTTGGTGACCACCAGCTCGCCCTGTTGCGAACACGCGTCGATCACGCGATTGAGCGCGTCGTCCTTGGGTGGAAGCTTGCCGAGGTTGTACAGCGCCTCGAGCCGGAGTTGCCCGGCGAAGCAACGGCCACGCGGGCTGGGCGAGCCGCTGAGGATCTCTTCGGCGTAAGTCAGTCCCAGCTCGTACTGACCGAGCTGGTTGTAGAGCACTGCGCCAACGCTCAGGCCGTCCTGACGAAGCGCCGGATCGGTGACACGGCTGCGCAGGGGAAGGGTCTGGTTGAGTGCGCGCAGCCCTTCATCAAAATTCCGGTTGATCGCAAAGCTATTGGCAATCAGCAACCCCGCGCGGAACTTGACGTTGACGTCCTTGGCCGTGTCGAAGATGGCGGTGGCGTCTTCGACGGCGCGTTCGTATTTGCCGTCGTAGGCCCAGGCGTAGGCATGGAGGACGGCGAGCTGATCGCGCTGGCTTGGGGCGGCTTCTGCCCGGCGTTTGTCGAGTTCGGCAAGCAGCTGTCGAAACTGCTGCGGCTTGGCGCTGCGGACTTTGTCCGCCTCGGCCAGGAGTTCGGAGAAGGTGGCAGGGGTCGCGGTCTCACCTGCGCTCGCTGCTACGGCTCCGGGTAGCGCGCACAAGAGCACCGCGGCGATCAGCCAGCCAGCGAACCTGTGCGCGTACACGTTCATCTCAAGACTCAATTCCGGATCGATGCCTCGCCATCCGGCGCTTCGCCGTCATCGGGCTGCTCGTCCTGCTTGGGCTCGTCGCCTTCCGCCGGGAACAGCGCGCACAGCACCTTCTTCCGCCCACCCAATAGGTCGTTGAGCGCGGCTTGGTCGCGTGCGAGCAGTGCCCGCCTTTCGGCATCTTCGACATCCAGGGCAGCGACGGCGGCGGAGTAGTTCAGGGCAGGGTTCCTGCCGAGAGTTTCAAGAAACTGGACAACGTTCGACATCATCGACTCCTTGTTGTGATGGACAGACTGCGGCGTGGGCCGGGCGATCGGTTGCCGGGACCGGTTTCGTCGGAAATATCACGTAGAGGGGGATTGAAGGTGCTTGAGTCCGAGCGCTCCAGTGGCCGCCGGGCTGCGCAGGTCGATATCCCCGCAGGCACGAATGGTCCTGTGGACCGATGGACCGAGGGTGGATTCTCGCAAGCCATTGCGGATCAGGTGACCAACCCTACCCATTCCAATGCGCTCCCCCCAGAGGCAGGCGTCCACCCTATCCGAAATGCCGCCAGATTGGGCAAATTACTCGCGCCGGAGTTCCGCCCAGCGGCTTCGGGGCAGCTCCCATCGATAGTCGAGATTGGGGTGGGTGGCGGGAGTTCGGACAAACCCGAGTCCGTCCATCAATCCGATCGAGGCGGTGTTGGCAGATGGATGGTGTCCCCACAGGCTCGACACCTCCAAGTGGTTGAAGGCGTGGTCGATCACCGTGGACATTGCTTCCTGGGCGTACCCCAGGCGATGCGCTTTAGCCAGCACCATGGCGCCGATTTCCGCGGCCTTGCCGGCCTCGCGCCACATGAGGGCGACAAGGCCTATGTCGGCATCCGTCGCCCTTTCCCGCATTACCCAGAACAGTGCGCGGACCGGCACTTGTGACATCCCGCGGCAGGCGGCAGCGAAACTGCGCTGGAGGGAACCGATATCCAAGGGCGGACCCACATGGCGCATCAGGTCCGCATCGGTATAGATGGCGCCGTACAATGCTTCGTCTGTCTCATCCAGGGGACGAAGCAGCAGACGAGAGGATTCCAGCGTGCGCATTCAGTCTCCGGGTTGTCGTGCTGATGCACGTTCGGTAGGGCGCGTTCTGTAGAGATCGATCCGGAAGAATCACCGATGCCGGCGGCGCCCGTGAGTCATCGGGCCGAGGCCCAACCCCTGCGCTTCAAGGCGCGCCTGGCAGGCATGGGCCGACGTACCGACCCATGCGGACAGCATTGCTACTGACGTTACTGACGTTCGTAGTTCACCGGTGCCGGCTCTTCGTCCGGCGGAAGGATCAGGCACATCATCTTGCTGCGGCCGCCCAGCGTGTTGCTGAGTGCCTGGTGGTTGCGGTCGAGCAGCGCGCGGCGCTGGTCAGCATCGATATCCAGACCTGCCACGGCGGTGGCGTACTGGATCGGAGACAGGGCAGCGTTCTTGCCCATGGTTTCGAGGAACTGGATCACGTTCGACATCTGCTCTTCCTTTAGAGATGGTTGAAACAACGATTCAGGCGGCGCACTCGTCCAGTCGCATGAGCTGCTCAAGTACCGCCTGGTTTTCCTGCATGGGTACAGCGGGTGGAACAACGAGCGTGGAGTGCAGGTGCAAGGTGGCGTCGGCGAGCGCCGACAGCGGCATGCGCTCCATTCGCGGAGTCGATATCGGCAGGGTGGCTGCCTCGTAGACGATCACTTCATGCGTGGGCGGATAGTCCTGTGCGAGCAGGTCGATCAATACCCGCCGGTATTCGCCTCCCGTGGCGAAACGCTTGAGGGAGCGGTCGCCCGCGATGCCGATCTGCCAGAGGATCAGATAGGCGGAAGGATCGATGCGGCGCTTGTAGAACATGAACTGGCTGGCCTCGTAGTGCTGGCAGCCAAATCGTCCGGGGTCGATGCCCAGGTCGGCGTACAGGCAGTCCTCGGCCGAGATGCCGGGTTCCATGTGCGCGGTGAAGCCCTCCAGCCGGGCCTTTTCGATGGCGCGATGCGGCGCCAGCGCGAAGACGCCCGGGTGGCCATAGAAGGCGCCGCAGACGCGTCGTCCGGCGCGGACCTCGGTCAATATCGCTTCGACCATTTCGCGATAGGTGTCCTGGCGTGATTTGTCGTCGCCGTAGTACGGCTGCAGGCTGCGTACGCCGCCGTGCATCTGCTGCAGCCACAGCTCCACGATCGGATCGGAAACCGCCGCGAACACGACGTCGGATTGTTCGATGTACGTGCGCGAGCGCGGACTGATGTGCGCGCCGAGCGTCATGCCGAGCCCGACGCAGACCAGGCTGCCATTCATTTCCATTTCGTCCTTCCCTTGGTTGGCAAATGCGCGTCGCAGCTTACCGAAGTTTCCCGCAGCTTCGCCTCAGATGTCCTGGGCTTTGGCGACCTTGAGCACGCCGGTGCCGCGCCTGTCGAAAATGCAGTAGTAGCCGCTCAGCAGCGGGAGTCCCAGGATGGACTGTCGCGGCCAGTGCGGCAGTTGGCGCATGAAGAGGAAGCAGGTTTGTCCTGCCCACAAGGCGTTGCGCTGCCAGTAATCGCCCGGCGTGCAGGTGAGCTTCACTTCGCCGCCGCCCTCCGATTCCAGGTAGAAGTGGACGTCGGGCCAGTCGCGATGATCGATGGTGTTGTTCGGCAATCCGGCGCCCTTGCCGAAAGCGTTCCCGAAGCGTTCGATCAGCGAGGAAAAGCGCTCGTCGTAGGCGGCAAAGCCGGCCAGGAGCGCGTCGTACAGCGTCGATTCCAGCACGAGGAAACTTGCCCCCGTATCGAAGATCGCGTTGCTGGCCGAACGGGCGACGTCGTCCGGGTCGAGGGGCGGGGCATCGACGCGGGGCTGCGATCCGACCTGCACGGCGATCAGGTTCGCGTTGTAGTAGAGCTCGTGGACGATCGCCACGTCCTGGAAGCCGCCTTCGTACAGGTCCTGCTGCTCTTCGCCGCCGCCCAGCACCAGCACGCCGCGATTGAGCGGATCGTTGGCGAGTTCCTGTGCGGTGGCTTCGTCGTCCAGCACGTGGACCAGCGAGCGCAGGATCAGCATGGCGAATTTGTCCACCACCACGCCGTTCTCCTCGGCGGCGGAGAACAGGGGTGTCAGCGTCACAGCCGGCTGTTCGCGCAGCAGGTTGCGGAAATCCTCCAGCCCGGCCGCGTCGACCGGGAACGGCCAAGGCCAGGTCAGGGTGGGGGAAACGCCGCGATCAGCAAGCACGGTGCTCATGTCGTGGGCCTTGTCCAGGCCACCGAAGGCCAGCCCGAACAGCCCGTCGTAATTGCTGAAATTCACCTTGTCCGCCTGCACCAGCGCGAACTGCGCGCCGGCCAGCTGTCGCGCGTGGATGCCTTCGCCCAGTCCGACCTGCGTAGTCAGGATCGGCCCGGCCCAGGCGCCTTGTCCGTACTTGACCTGCTGCGCCAGCTGGGTGGGTTTCAGGTGCTGGTCGCGCGTGGCATCGAATGCCTCGGGAAGCACGACCAGCGAACTGCTGCCGGTGTCCAGCAGCAGATTGACGCGATCGCGCTGGCTGCCGAATTCGAGGGCTACGGTATAGGCGCCTTTGGCGTAGGCGAGGTTGGTGCCGAGCGTCAGGGATCCGGGCGGCATCGTGCGTCAGAAAGGTTGCGTGCCTGGCACTTTGCCACAGCAGGCGACCCTGCCAGGCGCCGCCAGAATGCAACGCAAACAAAAAGGCCCTGGAAACTAATGTTTCCAAGGCCTTTTCAATTTCAGCAGATTGGTCGGGGAGACAGGATTCGAACCTGCGACCTCTACGTCCCGAACGTAGCGCTCTACCAGACTGAGCTACACCCCGACAGCTGAGCCCGGCATTCTAACGATGGTCCCCACCATGAGCAAGAGGCATGAGCGGACGGGCACGCAAAACGGTGTCGGAGCGGAGACGCCAGTTAAACTGTGATGCCGCGCGCCTGCGCCGGGCATGCCGGATCCGGGCCTACCGATCCGGGCCTACAGATTCGGAATCGCCAAATACTGGAGCATCCGCTTGATCAAGCCGCGTACCCCGCCCGGGGTCATGGAGCTTTTGCCTCCTGACCAGATCGCCTTCCAGCGCATGCTGGACGTGATCCGCCGCAACTACGAGCGTTTCGGCTTCCTGCCGGTGGAAACGCCGGTGATGGAGCTGTCGGAGGTGCTGCTGACCAAGTCCGGCGGCGAGACCGAACGCCAGGTCTATTTCGTCCAGTCCACCGGCGCGCTGGAGCAAGCCTCCACGGCAGCAGCGGAGTCGCACGGCATTCCACTAAGGGCTGGCGATCCAATCGGACCGCTGGTCAAGCGTGTCCCGGAGCTGGCTTTGCGCTTCGACCTGACCGTGCCACTGGCCCGCTATGTGGCCGAACACGAACACGATCTGGCGTTCCCGTTCCGTCGTTACCAGATGCAGCGCGTCTATCGCGGCGAGCGCGCCCAGCGCGGCCGTTTCCGCGAGTTCTACCAGTGCGACATCGACGTCATCGGCAAGGACGCGCTGAGCGTGCGCTTCGACGCCGAGATTCCCGCGGTCATCCATGCGGTGTTCTCCGAGCTGAACATCGGTGCGTTCACCATCCAGATGAACAACCGCAAGCTGATGCGCGGGTTCTTCGAAGCGCAGGGCATCGCCGATGGCGAGCTGCAGGCGCTGGTGCTGCGCGAGGTCGACAAGCTCGACAAGCGCGGTGAGGACCACGTGCGCCAGACGCTGGCGGGCGAGGGCTTCGAGCTGTCCGCAGAAGCCATCGATCGCATCATGGCCTTCGTCAAGGTGCGTTCGACCTCGCACGACGACGCGCTGGCGCAGCTGGCCGCGTTGGGCGAAGGCAACGAGGCGCTGCGCGAAGGCGTCGCCGAACTGCGCGAAGTGCTGGAACTCGTGCGCGCCCTGGGCGTGCCGGAATCGCACTACGCGGTGAACTTCTCCATTGCGCGCGGCCTGGATTACTACACCGGCACCGTGTACGAAACCACGCTCAACGACTTTCCGCAGATCGGCTCGATCTGTTCGGGCGGTCGCTACGAGAACCTCGCCAGCCACTACACCAAGTCGAAGCTGCCGGGCGTGGGCATTTCCATCGGCCTGACGCGCCTGTTCTGGCAGCTGCGCGAGGCCGGCCTGCTCGGCGCGTCCACCGGCAGCACCGTGCAGGCGCTGGTCACGCAGATGGACGCCGCGCACCTGCCGCACTGCCTGGCGGTCGCCAGCGAGCTGCGTCGCCACGGCTTCAACACCGAAGTAGTGATGGAAGCCGGCAAGCTGGCGAAGCAGTTCAAGTACGCCGATCGCGTCGGCATCCGCTTCGTGGTGGTGCTGGGCGAGGACGAGATCGCGAAGGACGCGGTCACCGTCAAGGACCTGCTGCGCGGGGATCAATTCGAAGTGCCGCGCGCGGAACTGACGCGCCGGCTCCGTGTGGAAATTGCGCAGGGTGAAATCCTGCAGGGTGTGAATGCATGAAGTCGATTCGTCTGGATGGCCGCTCGCTGACGCGCGCGCAGCTGGTTGCCGTGGCTCACGGCGCAATGGTCGAACTGGCTGCGGAGCAATTGCCGGCAGTGAAGCGCGCGGCCGATTTCCTCGCCGAGCAGGCGCGCCGCGAGGAACCGATCTACGGCGTCAACACCGGCTTCGGCAGCAACGCCGACAAGCTGCTGGGCGCGCATCGTTCGCGCGAGCAGCTGCCGGGCGTGGCGAAGTCGAACGAGTCGCTGCACGAGGAACTGCAGCGCAACCTGATCGTCACCCATGCCGTGTGCGTGGGCGATCCCTTCGCGCCGGAAGTCGTCCGCGCGATGCTGTGCATCCGCATCAACACGCTGCTGCGCGGGCATTCCGGCATCCGCGTGGAAATCCTGCAGGCGCTCACCGCGATGCTCAACGCGAACGTGGTGCCGGTGGTGCCGCAGCTGGGTTCGGTGGGGGCGTCGGGTGACCTGGCGCCGCTGTCGCACCTGGCCATCGTGCTGCTGGGCGGCGGCGAAGCGTTCTACCAGGGCGAGCGCCTCCCCGGCGGCGAAGCCCTCAAGCGCGCCGGCCTGTCGCCGGTGGTGCTGTCGTACAAGGAAGGTCTGGCGCTGAACAACGGCACCGCGCAGATGCTCGCCACCGGCGTGCTGGCGCTGGCGCAGCTGGAAGCGCTGGTGGAAACCGCCGACCTTGCCGCGGCGATGACGCTCGATGCATTCGCCGGTCGCCTGGGCGCGTTTGCCGAGGAAGTCCACGCGCTGCGCCCGCATCCGGGTCAGGTCGCCACCGCCACCAACCTGCGCCGCCTGCTGGAAGGTTCGACCCTCTGCGACATCGCCTACCACCTGGTGCCGCGTTTTCGTCCGTGGCAGCCCGGGAGCTGGGATACACAGGAATCGCAGGGCCTTCGTTTCGACATCGGTTGGGACTGGGTGCCGTTCTCCCAGCGCCATGGCCGCGAGAAGTTCTATGACCGCTTCCGCCCGTTCCGCGGCGGCAAGAAGCACCAGCCGCAGGACAGTTATTCGCTGCGGTGCGTCCCGCAGGTGCACGGCGCCGTGCGCGACGCGCTGGCGCAGGCCGCGCGCGTGCTTGAGATCGAGCTCAACGCGCTCACCGACAATCCGATCGTGTTCCCGGATGCGAAGGCGGAATTCGTCGAACAGCAGGTGATTTCCGCCGGCCACTTCCACGGCATGCCGCTGGCACTGGCGATGAGCTACGTGAAGGCCGCCATTCCGGTGCTGGCGAGCATTTCCGAGCGCCGCCTCAACAAGCTGGTGGATGCCGCGACCAACGACGGCCTGCCGGGCTTCCTGATCGGCAACGAGGACGGCACCGAGTCGGGCCACATGATCGTGCAGTACACCGCTGCGGCGATCGTCAACGACCTGACCAGCCGCGCGATGCCGGCGTCGGTCTATTCGATCCCGACCAGCGCGAACGCCGAGGACCACGTGTCCATGGGTGCGAACGAAGCCCGCCACGTGCTGGCAATGGCCGGCGACCTGGGCAAGGTACTCGCACTGGAGCTGTACACCGCCGCGCAGGCGCTGGACCTGCGTCGCGACATGATCAACGCGGCGCGTTCGCTTGCCGTGCGTACCGACGCGGAAGGCCTGGCGGCGAAGGTGCAGGGCAGCCCGCTTCCCGATTCCGGCGACCGCGAGGGCTTCCTGGCCGAGGTCGAAGGGCTGCGTACGGAGCTCGCCCGTTCGGAGGCGTTCCATCCGGGTGGGGCCGTGGCTCGTGCCCATGCCGCCATCCGCGAGCACATCGCGTTCCTTGATGTGGACCGCGCGCTGGACGGTGAAGTCGCCACGATGGTCCGGTTGGTGAAGGATGGCGTCGTGCTTTCGGCGTCGCGTGGACAAGACTGAGCCTGAGCCGGCGCACCTGAAGCCAGCCAACCCGGCTGGCTCCGGCAGATCCTTCGGGGGGCGCGTGTTCGCGCCCCTCATTCCCCTCCAAGCTCGAAGGCGCCGCTTGTCCTTGCCCTCCAGAGGGGTAGCCGCCTGATCGGAGAGCCCTGGGCTGCGTCAGCCCGGGGCCTTGTCGTGCAACCGCAATCAGACCTGCGTATCATCCGCGCCGGCAAAAGTGTGCTGCCCGTCACCCTTAGGGGGGGCGGGGCCACAGCCACAACGCCTTCTCCCGCCACGCCTTCGCCCTGTGCCGTTCCGGCGCGGGGCCGGTGTTGATGCGTGCGCAAGTCGCAGCCAAGGAGGGCATCGAAAGGACACGCGGCCGTTTCGGCAGCGTGTCCGCGCACCTCAACGCAAGCATGGAGTGGCAACGGCAATGCACGTCAACGCTCGAAACCCGTGGTTCCTGCACATCGCGTCCAACCCGGACGCGCCGGTGCGTCTGTTCGCGTTCCCGTATTCCGGCGCGGCTGCGCAGGCGTTCCGTGGATTGGGCGCGCAGCTGGGCGAGGGCATCGACGCCTTTGCGCTGCAGCTGCCGGGTCGCGCTGCGCGCAGTCATGAGCCGTCGATCGAATGCATCGCGGCCCTCGTCGACGAACTCCTGCCGCAGATCCGGCCGCTGCTGGATCGCCCCACGGTGTTCTTCGGCTACAGCAATGGTGCGTTGATCGCGCATGAGCTCATTCGCCAGCTCGACCGCGAGGGCAACGACGCGGTGAAGCACCTGGTCGTCGCTGCGCGTCGCGCGCCCACGCTGGCCAGCAATGTGCCGCTGGTGGATTCGCTCGATGACGACGCGCTGATCCGGTTCCTGGCGGACTTCAACGGCATGTCGGCGGATGTTCTCGGCAATGCCGAAGTGATGGCTGGTCTGCTGCCGCGCCTGCGCTCCGACTTCCGTCTGGGCGAAAGCTTCGGCCGACTTGGCAACCGACCGATTGGCGTTCCGGTGGATGCCTGTGCCGGTCGTCGTGACGCACTCGCGCCCGGCCATGACATGCACGACTGGTCGGCGATGACTACCGGCGACTTCGCGTTCACCGAGTTCGATGGCGATCATTTCTTCATCAACGACCGCGTCGGGGAGCTGGCCTGCCACCTGCGCGGCGTGTCGAGGCGGGTAAGCGAGGCCATGGCTTTCGCGCCCCATCTGTCGTCGCAGGTTCCGTCGCAGGCTGCGCTGACCGCGTGAGCGGACGGGTAGCTTCTGACTTTCGGCTCCCTCGTTGGTGCGAAGGGAGCCATGGAGATTTCGGTCCGCCCCATTCACTGTCCGGACCACGTGGGCTCTCAGGCTGCTCGGCAGCTCGAAAGTGGCAGTTCCCGTCCCGGGCGGGATCGGTCGCCCTGACCTGATCCAAGAGCGTGAACGGGCCCCAAGGGGCTCCCGAAGTCGGTCGGCAAGGGCCTCGGCCCCGGCACGCCCGGTTGTGCGCGCGCAAGCCCTGCCGCCGTCATCCCGGGGCCCCCTTCGCGTTGACGGCTGGCAATCCGATGGTTTAATGTATTAACGCGTTAATACATTCACGACGGAAGACGCAATGAAACGACGTCCCCACGAAGACACCCCCGGCACCCGCGACCCGATCGACGACCTGGCCGCGGCCTTCGCTGGCCTGTCCGATCCGGCGCAGGTCCGGGCCTTCCTGGACGACCTGTGCACGCCGGCCGAGCTGGAAGCCATGTCCGACCGCTGGCGCGTGGTCCCCCTGATCCAGCAGGGCGTGCCGTACCGCGAAATCCACGACCGCACCCTGGTCAGCGTCACCACCATCGGCCGTGTCGCCCGCACCCTGGACCGGGGCGCGGGTGGCTATGCCGCCGCCATCGAACAACAGGGCGGCACCGCGCCGACCAGTGAACAGAACTCATGAGCCCCGCAACCCCCGCCAACACCGCTCCGCGCGACCGTCTGCGCATCGCCATCCAGAAGTCGGGCCGCCTGGCCGAGCCCGCCCGCGCGGTCCTCGCGTCCTGCGGGCTCAGCTGGCGCGAAAGCCGCGACCGGCTGTTCTGCTACGGCGAGACCCTGCCCATCGACCTGCTGCTGGTCCGCGACGACGACATCCCAGGCCTGATTGCCGACGGCGTGTGCGACCTGGGCATCGTCGGCCGCAACGTGCTGGTTGAAACGGATCTGGAAGGACAGGCGTCCGGACAGGGCGCGCGGCTGCGCGAGTTCCGCCCGCTGGGTTTCGGTGGCTGCCGACTGGCGTTGGCGGTGCCGGAAAGCTGGAGCTGGCGCGATCCCTCACAGCTGCAGGGCAAGCGCGTCGCGACCAGCTATCCGCGCTTGCTGGCGCGCTGGTTCGCGGAGCAGGGCATTGATGCGCAGGTTGTGCTGCTGTCAGGTTCGGTGGAGATCGCGCCGCGACTGGGGCAGGCGGACGCCATCTGCGACCTGGTGTCCAGCGGCGCCACGCTCGCGGCAAACCAGCTCAAGCCCGTACTCACACTGCTTGAAAGCGAAGCGGTGCTGGCCGGTCCCGCCAAGGCATTCGACGACGTCCGCGCCGAACTCACCGAACTGCTGCTGCGCCGCCTCGACGGCGCCACGCGCATCCGCAACAGCAAGTTGCTGATGTTCCAGGCGACGCGCCAGCTGCTGCCGACGCTGCTGCCGCTGCTGCCCGATGCCGACGCGCCCACCGTGATGCAGATCGATGGCGAAGACCGCCTGGCACTGCAGGCGCTGTGCCACGGCGCGCTCACGTGGCAGCGACTGGAAGACCTGCGCCGCGCCGGTGCGCGCGGCCTGATGGTGCTGCCGGTCGAAGGCATGCTGGCATGAGGCGCGTGGAGTGGAATGCACTCGACGCCGCGCAGCGCGACGCCGTGCTGCGTCGTCCCGCGCAGGTCACCGCAGCTGAAACCAGCGCGGCGGTGGCACAGCTGATCGCTCGCGTGCGCGATGACGGCGATGCCGCATTGCGCGAGCTGTGCCTGCGCTTCGATGGTGTCGCGCTGGACGACTTCCGCGCGACATCGCAGGAATTCGATGCCGCCGAAGCCTTGCTCTCGCCGCAGTTGCGCGGCGCGATTCTCGACGCCGCTTCGCGCATCCGCCGCTTCCACGAGGCCGGCATGGCGAAGGAATACGCCATCGACACTGCGCCCGGTGTGCGCTGCGAACGCGTGCTGCGCCCGATTCCGCGCGTCGGCCTGTATGTTCCGGCCGGCTCCGCGCCGTTGCCGTCCACCGCGCTGATGCTGGGTATTCCCGCGCAATTGGCCGGTTGCGAAGAAGTCACGCTGTGCACGCCGCCGCGTCGCGATGGCAGTGCCGACCCCGCCGTGCTCTTTGCGGCGCGCGTGTGCGGCATCAACCACGTGTTCAAGCTCGGTGGCGCGCAGGCCATCGCCGCGATGGCGTTGGGCACGCGCAGCGTGTCGCGGTGCGACAAGCTGTTCGGGCCGGGCAACGCTTACGTCACCGAGGCCAAGCGGCAGGTGTCGATGATGGAAGGCGGCGCGGCGATCGACATGCCGGCCGGTCCCTCGGAAGTGCTGGTGATCGCCGATGCGGGCGCCAATCCTGCCTTCGTCGCCGCCGACCTGTTGTCGCAGGCCGAACACGGCCCGGATTCGCAAGTGGTGTTGATCGCCACCGATGACGCCATGTTGGACGCGGTGGCTGTTCAGCTGGAGCAACAGCTGGCGACGCTGCCGCGTGCCGCCATCGCCCGAACCGCGTTGCAGTCGTCGTCGATGATCCGCGTCGGTGCACTGGACGATGCCTTCGCCATCAGCAACCAGTACGCACCGGAACACCTGATCCTGGCCTTGCGCGATGCGCGCAGTTGGCTGGGCAGCGTGCGCAGCGCCGGCTCGGTATTCCTCGGCGACTGGGCACCGGAAGCGCTGGGCGACTATTGCAGCGGCACCAACCACGTCCTGCCCACCAGCGGCGCGGCACGCTGGTGCAGCGGTGTGTCCGTGGCGAGTTTCCAGGTCGCCATCACCGTGCAGGAAGTGCGACGTGATGGCCTCGCGGCGATCGGTCCGTGTGCGGTGGAGCTGGCGAATGCGGAAGGACTGGACGCGCACAGCCGCGCCGTGAGCCTGCGGCTGGAGGCGCTTGCCGCATGAACGTGCTCGATCTGGTGCGCGAGGATCTTCGCGACTTCGGCGGCTACCGCTCGGCACGCAGCGACTCGCTGGATGGTTCGATCTGGCTCAACGCCAACGAATCGCCGTGGGCGAACCGTGCCGATCCCGAAGGTCGCCTGCGCCGCTATCCGGATCCACAACCGGCCGCGCTGCGCGAAGCGCTGGCGGCAGTGTATGGCTGCGATCCCACGCAACTGCTGATGGGCCGGGGCAGCGACGAAGGCATCGACCTGCTGGTGCGCGCGCTGTGCGTGCCCGGCGGCGACGCGATTGTCGTGACGACACCCACCTTCGGCATGTACGCCGTCAGTGCCCGCCTGCATGGCACCCGTGTGATCGATGTGCCGCTGCTGGATCGCGCGGATGGCTACGCCTGCGACTTCGATGCCGTCGCCCAAGCTGCACGACGCGGAGGCGCGAAGATCGTCTTCCTGTGTTCGCCCGGCAATCCCGGTGGCAACCTGCTTGCGCTTGAGGACATCGCTGCGTTGGCGTCGCGCCTGCGCGGTACTGCGCTTGTGGTGGTGGACGAGGCCTACATCGAATTCGCGAAATCCGCCTCTGCCGTGGCGCTGTTGGCGACGCATCCCAATGTCGCCGTGCTGCGCACCTTGTCGAAGACCCACGCGCTGGCGGCTGCCCGGATCGGTAGCGTGATTGCCGCTCCGGAGCTGATCTCCGTGCTGCGTCGCTGCCAGGCGCCGTATCCGTTGCCGCAGGCCAGCGTGGACGCCGCGATTGCCGCGCTGTCATCGCAATCGCTTGAGCAGACCAATGCCCGCGTCGCCGTGGCGATCAGCGAGCGCGAACGCATGTGCCAGGCGCTGCCGGAACTCGCTGGCGTGCGTTTCGTGTATCCCTCCAGCGCGAATTTCCTGTTGCTCAGGTGCACACAGGCGCAGATCGTGTTCGACGCGCTGCTAGCGGAAGGTATCGTCGTCCGCGACCTTCGCGCCGTGTCTGGGCTGGAGGACGCATTGCGCATCAGCATCGGCACGCCGAATGAGAACGACCGCGTCCTCACCGTCCTGCGCCGCACCGTGGATTGTGGGGTGGCGGCATGAACGCATCCGCCCGTGCCATTGTGTTCGTCGACCGCGACGGTACGTTGATCGAGGAGCCCTCCGACTTCCAGATCGACCGTTACGAGAAGCTCCGCTTCGTCGAAGGCGTGATCCCCGCCATGTTGCGACTGCGCGATGCCGGCTACGAGTTCGTCATGGTGACCAACCAGGACGGTCTGGGCACACCGGCCTTCCCGCAGGCCGAGTTCGATGGGCCGCATGAACTGATGATGGGCGTGTTCGCCAGCCAGGGCATCGCGTTTTCCGACGTGCTGATCGACAGCAGCTTGCCTGCCGACAAGGCGCCTACGCGCAAGCCGGGGCTCGGTTTGATGCAGGCCTACCTGCGCGACAGATCCATCGACTGGAAGCGTTGCGCCATGGTGGGTGACCGCGATACCGATGTGGCGTTTGCCGACAACCTGGGTGTCCGCGCGTTCAAGTTGCGCACGGACGGGTTTGGTGGCGAATGGGATTGGGCTGCGATCGCACGCGAGCTGGTTGATGCGCCCCGTCGCGCGCAGGTGACGCGCAACACGCGCGAGACCCGCATCAGCGTCGACGTGGATCTGGATCGCAGCGCGGAAGCGCGTGCGGTGACCGGCATTGGCTTCTTCGATCACATGCTGGAACAGATTGGCAAACACGCCGGTTTTGCCCTGGACCTGCGCTGCGAAGGCGACCTGCACATCGACGAGCACCACACCGTCGAGGACTGCGCGTTGGCGCTGGGGCAAGCGTTGCGCCAGGCATTGGGCGACAAGCGCGGCATCGCACGCTACGGCTTCACGCTGCCGATGGACGAAGCCATTGCGACAGCGGCGCTGGATCTCTCCGGGCGTCCGTATTTCGTCTTCAATGGCGAATTTCGCCGCGAGCGCGTGGGCGAGCTTCCAACGGAGCTGGTGCCGCACTTTTTCCGCTCGCTTTGCGAAACCGCTGGCATCAACCTGCACCTGACCGTGAATGGCGACAACGACCACCATAAGGTCGAGGCCTGCTTCAAGGTCGTCGCGCGCGCACTGCGCCAGGCGATCGCGCGCGAGGGCACTGAACTGCCCAGCACCAAGGGACTGTTGTGATGGACGTCGTGCTCATCGATTCGGGCGGGGCCAACATCGGTTCGGTGCGTTACGCGCTGGGGCGCCTGGGCGTGGATGCGCGCCTGAGCGCCGACCCCGCGACGATTGCCCAAGCCGATCGCGTGATCCTGCCGGGTGTCGGCGCGGCGCCGGCGGGAATGGCGCGTCTGCGAGAGCTCGGTCTGGTCGACGTCGTGCGCGGGTTGCAGCAGCCCCTGATCGGCATCTGCCTCGGCATGCAGCTGTTGTTCGAATCATCGGAAGAAAGCGACACGCCGTGCCTGGGGTTGTTGCCAGGCCGCGTGCGCAAGTTGACCGCGGCAAAAGGTATTCGCGTGCCCCACATGGGTTGGAACGCGCTCACCCGGATCAAGAGCGACCCGCTGCTGGATGGCATCGATGACGACACGCAGGTGTACTTCGTGCACAGCTATGCGGCACCGGTGACCGGGGACACGCTCGCCAGTGCAACGCACGGTGACGCGTTCTCGGCGGTCGTGCGCCGCGGAAATCGCTGGGGTGCCCAGTTCCACCCGGAACGTTCGGCTGCCGCGGGATCGCGACTGCTAGAGAATTTTCTCTCGGGGGGATTGGCATGAGCGCCTCCGGCAACGCCTTCACCCTGTATCCCGCCATCGACGTTCGCGACGGTCGCGTGGTGCGACTGCGCCAGGGCGACTATGCGCAGGAAACGCGCTACGCCCCCGAGCCGCTTGCGCTCGCAAGGCAATACGCACAAGCCGGTGCGCGTTGGCTGCACTTGGTCGATCTGGACGCCGCGCGAGAGGGTGGCTACACGCTGGCGCCCTTGCTGCGCCAGATCCGGCAGGACACGTTGCTGCAAGTGCAGACCGGCGGTGGCGTGCGAACGCGGCGCGATGTCGAAACGCTGCTGGAGGCCGGCGCATCACGCGTTGTGATCGGCTCCCTGGCGGTGCGCGAGCCGTTGCAGGTGATGGAATGGCTGCGCGAGTTCGGCGTCGACCGCATCACCATCGCGCTGGACACCCGTGAAGACTCCGACGGTCGCTGGAGGCTTCCCGTCAGCGGCTGGACCCAGGACGCGGAGATCGGCCTCGATGAGCTTCTCGCGCGCTATGCCGAAGCCGGACTCCGCCACCTGTTGTGCACCGACATCGGCCGCGATGGCATGCTCGCCGGACCGAACATCGCGCTTTACCGTCGTCTGCGCACGTTGGCGCCGCAGGCTCAATTGCAGGCGTCCGGTGGCGTCGCGGGCCTCGACGACATCAGCGCCGCACGCGAAGCGGGATGTGCCGGCGCCGTCCTCGGCAAGGCGCTGCTCGAAGGCCGCTTCGATCTGGCGGACGCATTGAACGAGGCCGCGCCATGCTGAGTCGTCGCATCATTCCCTGCCTGGATGTCAGCGGCGGCCGCGTGGTCAAAGGCGTGCGTTTTCGCGACCACGTGGACATGGGCGACATCGTCGAGCTTGCGGTCCGCTATCGCGACAGCGGCGCTGACGAACTCGTGTTCTATGACATCACCGCCAGCCCACAGGGGCGCAGTGTCGATCGCAGCTGGGTGGAGCGCGTTGCGTGCGTGATCGACATTCCCTTCTGCGTTGCCGGCGGGATCCGCAGCGTCGAAGATGCGCGCCGCGTCCTGCACGCCGGCGCCGACAAGATTTCCGTCAACACGCCCGCGCTGGAACGCCCCGCGTTGATCGGCGAACTGGCCGATGCCTTCGGCGTGCAATGCGTGGTGGTCGGTATCGACAGCCAGCGCGACGCAGACGGGGAGTGGCGCGTGCGTGCCTACACCGGCGATCCGTCGCTGACGCGGGCGCTGCCGGCCCGCACGCTCGACTGGGTGGCCGAGGCACAGCGCCTGGGCGCCGGGGAGATCGTGCTCAACTGCATGAACAGCGACGGTGTGCGCGACGGTTACGACCTGCTGCAACTGCAGCAGGTCCGTTCGGTGTGCGACGTGCCGTTGGTGGCGTCGGGCGGCGCCGGGTCGGTCGAACACTTCGTGCAGGTATTCAAGCTGGCGGACGTGGACGGCGCGCTGGCGGCCAGTGTTTTCCACTCCGGAGAGATCGAAATTCCACTGCTGAAGCAGTTCCTGCGCAACGAGGGCGTGGATGTTCGCATCGTCGACGTGCCGCGCGAACGCAATACAGCCACGGCGGGAGTCAGTCATGTCGCCTGAGCAGATCGCCGCGCTCGACTGGGAGAAGCAGGGCGGACTGCTGCCCGCTATCGTGCAGGACGCCGATACGCTACGCGTATTGATGCTCGGCTACATGGACCGGGATGCGCTGCAGGCGACGCTGGACTCGCGCCGCGTCACCTTCTTCAGCCGCAGCAAGGGACGCCTGTGGACCAAGGGCGAGAGTTCCGGCCACTTCCTTGATCTTGTCAGCCTCCAGTCCGATTGCGACAACGACACATTGCTGGTGCTGGCACGGCCCCAGGGCGACACCTGCCACCTGGGGCGTGCGAGTTGCTTTCCGGATGCCCCGGCGGATTTCCTGGCTGAACTCACCGCGCTGGTAGCCCGGCGCGAGCGCGAGCGACCGGCCGGAAGCTACACCACGCGCCTGTTCGAAGCCGGTGCCCGCAAGGTCGCGCAGAAAGTCGGCGAGGAGGGGGTCGAAGTCGCGCTCGCCGCGGTTGCGCAGGACGACGACGAGCTCAAGGGCGAAGCGGCCGACCTGCTGTATCACCTGGTCGTATTGCTGCGCACCCGCGGGCTTTCGCTTGCAGATGCTGTAGCCGTGTTGCAGGAGCGCCACGCAGCAGGCTAGGGCGGTTGCCAGCGTCATCCGGACGCCCGCATGATCGCGGTGCCGCCGGAGGATGGATTGCATGCGCCCCGTTATCGCCGCACTGGTGTTGTCGATTCTTGCCGCGCCTGCATTGGCCGCGCCGTTGCAATGCAGCGGCATCGTGTTCCTGGACGGGAACGGGAACCTCGTTCGCGACGCAAGCGAGTCGGGCGTCGCAGGCGTCAAAGTGTCCGATGGCGTGCGACTGGTCACCACTGATGCCCACGGTCGCTATTCGCTACCGCTCATTGCAGGCCGCAGCATCTTCGTGATCAAGCCTGCCGGTTATCGCGCGGCGAGCAGGACGAACGGACTTCCGGACACCTGGCTCCACCTCGCCGCCGAAAAAGGTCCAGCACTTAAATACGGTGGCATCGTCGATGGAGCGCGCAAGTGTCGTGATTTCGCGTTGCTGCCCGCGGTCCGGCAGCGTGTGCGACGCGAACTGCACGTGGTGTTGATGACGGACCCTCAGCCCAAGTCGGCCGTGGACGTGGGTTATTACGATCGCGATGTCGTGGCTTCGGTCCTGGACTACCAGAAACGCACGCCGGTCGATCTTGGACTCACGCTGGGCGACATCGTCAACGACGACCTGTCGCTGTATCCGTTGCTCAACCGCGCCACTGCCGGAATCGGCGCCCCGTGGCTGCATGTGCCGGGCAATCACGACCTCGATTTCGATGCGTCGCGCGACGAGGACTCGCTGCTGACCTGGCGCAACACCTACGGCCCCGACACGTTCGCATGGGAGGAGGCGCAGGCGGTCTTCGTTGGGCTGGACGACGTGGTTTATCGACCCGGTGCGTCGCCGGCCTATGTCGGCGGTCTGCGCGAAGAGCAATTCCAGTTTCTAGAGGCTTACCTGCCGACCGTGCCGACGGATCGACTGCTGGTCGTCGGCGTGCATATTCCTTTCTTCAACACCTCGGCCGACCCCAAAGTCGAAACGTTCCGTGCGACCGACCGCGAGCGGCTGTTCGGCTTGTTGAAGGCGTTTCCGCACGTGCTTCTGCTGAGTGGTCACAGCCACAACCAGCGACATTTCGATCACACGGCCGCCACGGGCTGGACAGGTGTCCAGCCGCTGCACGAATACAACGTCGGAGCGGCGTGCGGCGCGTTCTGGTCGGGCGTGAAGGACGCGGCGGGCATTCCCGATGCGACGATGAGCGACGGCACCCCGAACGGTTTTGCCGTACTGGAAGTCGGCTATGCAGGCCGCTATCGGCTGGCCTGGCATCCTGCGCGCGATCCCGACCGCAAGATGACACTGCATGCGCCGCGCGTGTTGCGCCATGGCGCATGGCCGGGGCAGGCGGTGTATGCGAACGTGTTCATGGGGCGCGTCGACACCCGCGTGGAATACCGGATCGACGACGGTCCATGGAAGCCGATGCAGCGCGTGGTCCAACCCGATCCGGCGCTGCTGGCCGAGAACCTGCGCGACGATGCCGCCGACGCCCTGCGCGCCTACGATCGCGCGCCGGAAGCGCTGCCGTCCCAACACCTGTGGCGCGGCGCGCTGCCTACCGACCTCACCATTGGCGAACACCACGTGACCGTACGCGCCGCCGACCTGCAGGGTCGCGGCGAGGACAACGAAGCGACGACTTCCTACCGGCTGGTGGACGCACAGCCGTAGTCGTCAGGTCCGCGCCGCGCTGATGCGGCGCACTTGCTCCCTGGATTCAGGGCGCGAGCGCGACGTCCGCGAACGACTCCACACGCGCATGGCCATGCGCGGCCTCGCCGGTGCGGGGTTGCGGGTAGTCTTCGCGACGATCGATCAGGACCGTGGCAAGGCCGGCTTCGCGCGCGGCGTCCAGCTCCTCGACCACGTCGGACAGGAAGAGGATGTCCGACGGCGCAATGTCGATGGCGTCCGCAATGCGGCGGTAGCTGTCGGCTTCGCGCTTGCCACCGATTTCGGTGTCGAACCAGCCCTTGAACATCGGCGTCAGGTCGCCCGCATCGCTGTGTCCGAAGAACAGCCGCTGCGCCGGCACGCTCCCGGAGGAATACACGTACAGCGGCAGGTCGGCGTCGTACCACGCCTGCAGCGCGGGTGCGGCATCCGGATAGATGTGCGCGGTGAAATCCACACTGCGGTAGCCGTCGGCCCAGATCATGCCCTGCAGCGCCTTGAGCGCGGTGTGCTTGCGGTCCTCGTCGATCCAGCCCTGCAGCACTTCGACAATCATCGCGTCGTCGCACATGCCGCCGTTCTCGGTGGCGACTACGTCGAGCCAGTGGCGCACGCCCGGTTCATCGCCGCGCGTGGCGACGAATTCCGGCAGCGCGCGACGTGCATACGGAAACAGCACGTCCTTCACGAACGAGATGCTGCTGGTGGTGCCTTCGATGTCGGTGAGGATGGCGCGGATGGGCATGTCGGCGACTCTTGCGTCACGCGACGTGCCGGCTGGGCACATCGCAAGGAGTGGATTGGATCGCCATGCAGCAGCGATCACGGAGGACGTCAGGCTGCGGCCTCACGGCGCGCGGCGACGAAGATCATGATGGCGAAAAACGCTTCGATGGCCGCACCGGTGAAGGCGCCCATCGTCGGGGTCGCGCTCGTCCGCGCCAGCCAGTAGCCGGCCAGCGCGAGCGCGCCGCCACAGGCCCAGTAGAGGCGCGTGCCGAACATCGTCGAGAACGTCAGGTAGCGGCCGCCGATCACCAGCAGCATCGCCGGGAAGAACCAGTCGATGCGGAAGCGCGACACGACGTACGCCAGCGGCAGCGACATCACCAGCCAGAAGGTGCTTGCCAGGGCGAGCGAACCCAGCGGATTGCCGCGGCGATGGTTGCCGGGCCGCCCGATTGCCTTGGTCAGCAGCACTGCGACCGGATGGATCAGCATGCCGCCCACGAACAGCGTCCAGATCGCGCGTTCCGGCGAGACCTGCAGGGACACCAGCGCGGCTACCAGCCAGACGGTGGCGGACGTGAGGACGCCAGGCGCGCCGCCGTAATACGCGAAGCGCATGTCGCCCTGCGCTTGTGCAATCGTCGTGGTCGACGGATCGAAGCTGTTGGAACTGGTCGACATCGTCAGCCTGCCGCGCCGGGTTCGTAACGCGGGAACTGCTGCGCGATGTCGTTGCCGGTGAAATAACCGACCCAGCCATCCGGCTCGGTGAAGAAGCGGATCGCGACGAAGCTCGGTTCCGGGCCCATGTCGAACCAGTGCAGCGTGCTGTCGGGTACCGAGACCAGGTCGCCCTGCTCACACTTCACCTCGAAGACGCGGCCGTCGACATGCAGCGTGAACAGACCGGAGCCCGCGACGAAGAAGCGGACTTCGTCTTCCTTGTGGTAGTGCTCGTCGAGGAACTTGGCGCGCATCGCGTCCTTGTTCGGGTTGTCCGGCGCGATGCTGACCACGTCGACGGAGCGGAAGCCGCGTTCCTCGATCAGGCGATCGATGTCCTCACGGTAGGCGGCCATGATGTCGTCGGACGAGTCGCCCGGGACGACCGGCTTTGTCGCGGTCCATTGCTCGAAGCCGACGCCGATCTCCGCCAGTTCCTGCGCCATCTGCGCCTGGTCGCTGGTCGTCAGCTGCGGGGTGACCGGGTTGTCCTCGGCGAAGATTCTCAGGCGGCTCATGGTGGTTGTCCGTGGGCGGGCCGAGGCCCAGCCAAAAAAGAGTGAGGGCGGGTCTTGACCCGCCGCGTGGGGTTCGACGCGACCTGGTGGCGGGTCAAGACCCGCCCTACGTGGTGCCTTGCCAGCCTGCGATCAAGCGCAGCCTTACGACCGCAGCCGTCGCAGGTCCAGCTCGCACCCCAGCAGGAACTCGAACGCCTCCAGGTGTCGGCGCGCTTCGGCCATGTCGCGACCCCAGGCGTACAAACCATGGCCGTCGATCAGGTAGCCCCACAGCGGCTGCTGGTCGAGCAGGGCATCGACCTGCGCGGCCAGCGTGTGCATGTCCTGGGTGTTGGGGAACACCGGTACGTCGATCTCGACGTCGTGCGTGGTCGTGCCGGAGAACGCCTTGAGCAGCTCGTAGCCTTCCAGGTGCACGTGGCCCATGCCGGCGTACAGGCGCGAGGCCACGGTCTGGCTGTGCGAATGGGTGTGCAGTACGCAGCCGATGTCCGGGAAGCGTTTGTACAGCTGCGTGTGCAGCAGCGTCTCCGCCGAGGATTTCAGGTCGGTGGCGACGGGCTTGCCGTCGAGGTCCACGACCATGATGTCCGACTCGTTGAGCTTGCCCTTGTCGCGCCCGGAAACGGTGATCGCGACGTGCTGGCCGTCGATGCGGCGCGAGAAGTTGCTGCTGGTCGCCGGCGTCCAGCCGCGGGCGGAGAGCTCGCGGACGCTGACGATGATCTCCATGGCGCATTGCGCCAGGTGGTTCGGGTCGTAGGGCAGGGGGGAAGTCATGGCCGGAAGTGTAGCAATCCCGCCTTTGTGATGAAGGCGAATACCCGGCAACGACCCGGCAACGAAAAAGCCCGGCCGGAGCCGGGCTTTTCGAGGCAGTCGCCGAATCCCTTACGGACCGGTGCTGGGGCCTTCATGCACCAGCGGATCGGGCGGCAGCTTCTCGCCGAAGCCGTGGAGCAGGTGTTCGTTGCCCGGTGCCAGGTGGCTGCGACGACGGGCGAACAGGAAGTACACCACCAGGCCGATCACGGCCCATACGCAGAAGAACTTGATGGTCGGATTCCAGCCGAGGCTGAAGAACAGCAGGATGCAGCCCGCCATCGCCAGCGGACCGACGATCCACACCAGCGGGGTGCGGAACGGACGCGGGCGGTTCGGCTCGGTCTTGCGCAGCACCATCACGCCTGCCGCGACCATGAAGAACGCGAACAGCGTGCCGGCGTTGGAGATGTCGGCCAGCGCGCCAACCGGGAACAGTGCAGCGAAGAACGCCACGAAGACGCCGGTGATCCACGTCACCACGTGCGGGGTGTGGAACTTCGGGTGCACGCGCGACAGCGCTTCGGGCATCAGGCCGTCACGGGACATGGTGAACAGGATGCGGGTCTGGCCGAACATCATCATCAGCACCACCGACGGCAGGGCGATGATGGCAGCGCCTGCGACCAGGTCACCGACCCGCGGCCAGCCGATCGTGCGCAGCACGAACGCCAGCGGTTCCTTGCTCTGCGACAGCGGGCCGCCCGGCTGGGCACCCATCGAACCCACCGCGGTGTACGCGACGAGCAGATAGAACACGGTGCAGATGGCCAGCGAACCGATCAGGCCGATCGGGATGTTGCGATTCGGGTTCTTGGTTTCTTCCGCTGCGGTAGAGACCGCGTCGAAACCGACGTAAGCGAAGAAGATCGACGCCGCGGCGCCCAGCACGCCCACGCCCGACAGCGGAGTGCCCCAGCCGTTGGGCAGCATCGGCTTGAAGTTGGCCGCATCGACCGCCGGGAACGCCAGCATGACGAAGGCAGTCAGCGCAGCGATCTTGATCATCACCAGTACGGCCGTGACCTTGGCCGACTTGGAGGTGCCGATCACCAGCAGCCAGGTCACCAGCAGTGCCAGCAGGAAGGCGATCAGGTTGAAGCTGCCCGTGGCGGTAGTGCCGTCAGCCAGCGTGATCGTGTCGAACGGACCTGCGGTCAACGCTGCGGGCAAGCCCATGTTGTGGGCCGCGAGGAAGCCGTTGGCGTAGCCGGACCAACCCACCGACACCGCACCGGCCGCGACCGCGTACTCGAGAATCAAGGCCCAGCCGACCATCCAGGCGATCAGTTCACCCAGCACGGCATAGGAATAGGTATAGGCGGAGCCGGAGACCGGCACCATCGCGGCGATCTCGGAGTAGATCAGCGCGGTCAGCGCGCAGACGATGCCGGCGATGATGAACGAGTACAACATGCCTGGGCCGGCCTTGTTGGCCGCCACCGCGGTCAGCACGAAGATGCCCGTGCCGATGACCGCGCCGATGCCGAGCATCGTCAGGTCGAAAGCGCCGAGCTGGCGCGTCAGTGCGCGCTTGCCGGCGGTTTCAAGAATAAGGTCCAGCGGTTTCCTGCGTTGGAACAGCATTGCGTTCTCCCCAAAAGCGGTTTGACCAGACACACGGATTCCGCAAAGGGGCGGTACGTGAGCCGCCGAACCATACCCTGCGGCAGCGCAAGGGCACAAGGTGGAACTCAGTGGGGCGATAATTGCCGCCCGCACTCAATCGCCATCCGAATTTCCGAGCCTGATGAACGACATTTCCGCCCCTTCCAACATCCGGCCTGGAATTGATGCACTGCATCATGCGCTCGCGCACTACGCCCAGCGATGGCCGCGGGAGGCGGAAACGGCAGACATGTTTGGCGGGTTGCTCGCTGAAGCGGATATCGACGGCGCGGCGGACCCGTTCACGCGCGACCGGCTGGCGGGGCATTTCACCGCCTCGTCCTGGTTGCTGGATCGTGCGGGCCAGCGCGTCCTTCTCACCCATCACCGCAAGCTGGACCGCTGGCTTCAGCTCGGCGGCCACGCCGATGGTGATCGCGACCTCGCCCGCGTGGCGCTGCGCGAGGCCGAAGAGGAATCCGGCTTGACCGGATTGACCGTCGAGCCGGAGATCCTCGACCTGGACCGCCACTGGATTCCCGAACGCGGCGACGTGCCGGGGCACTGGCACTACGACGCCCGTTTCGTCGTGCATGCAGGCGAGAGCGACGCGTTCGTGGTCAGCGAGGAGTCCCATGACCTCGCCTGGCGCGACATCAATGACATTGCCGACGACGAGACGCTGGATCCGTCACTGCGGCGCATGGCCCACAAATGGCTCGGCCGCGGCGGGCGGGTTTCCGGAGTGGAAAGTTGAGCGACATCCCGTCACCGCTACGCCCTGGGCGCGTTGTCGAAGGGCCCACTGCGACGCCGGAAATCCAGCCAGCGTCCTTCGACTCCGCTTCGCTACGCTAGGACGAGCGGGTGGAAGGGTTGATGCGTCGACCGGATCGACTCAATACAGGATGCGCGTACGCAGCGTCCCCGGAATCGCCGCCAGTGCCTCGCGCAGCGCGTCGGCCTGTTCGTCCGTCGCGCTGACATCGATCACCACGTAGCCGACCTGCGCATGCGTGCGCAGGAACTGACCATCGATGTTGACGCCGGCGCGCGAGAACAGGTCGTTCACCTGTGACAGCATGCCCGGCACGTTGCGATGGATGTGCAGGAAGCGCGTGCTGCCGGTGTGTTCGGGCAGGGTGACTTCCGGGAAATTCACCGCGGAGAGAGTCGAGCCATTGTCGCTGTAGCGGATCAGCTTGGCCGCGACCTCGGTGCCGATGTTGTCCTGCGCCTCCAGCGTGCTGCCGCCGATGTGCGGGGTCAGCAGCACGTTGTCCACGCCGGCCAGCGGCGAGACGAAGGCGTCGTCGTTGCCCTTGGGTTCGGCGGGGAACACGTCCACCGCGGCACCACCGATCTGCCCGGACTTGAGTGCCTCAGCCAGCGCGTCGATGTCGACCACCGTGCCGCGCGATGCATTGATCAGGTGTGCGCCACGACGCATCTTCGCGATCTGCTTCGCGCCGATCATCATCCGCGTGGCCGGCGTTTCCGGCACGTGCAGGGTGACGATGTCGCTGTTGGCCAGCAGGTTGTCCAGGCCCGCGCTGGTGCGCGCGTTGCCCAGCGAGAGCTTGGCTTCGATGTCGTGGAAGATCACGTTCATGCCCAGCGCTTCGGCAATGACGCCGACCTGGGTGCCGATGTGTCCGTAGCCCACAATCCCGATCGTCTTGCCACGTACTTCGTGGCTGCCGGCAGCGGATTTCGACCAGCCGCCGCGGTGGCATTCCGCGTTTTTCTGCGGGATGCCGCGCATCAGCATGATGGCTTCGGCGACGACGAGTTCGGCGACGCTGCGGGTGTTGGAGTAGGGCGCGTTGAAGACCGGAATGCCGGCGAGTTCAGCGGCGTCCAGGTCGACCTGGTTGGTGCCGATGCAGAAGCAGCCGATCGCGATCAGGCGACGCGCTTCGGCCAGTACCTCGGCAGTGAGGTGGCTGCGCGAGCGGATGCCGATGATGTGCGCCTCGGCGATGCGACGCTTGAGTTCGGCTTCCGGCAGGGATTTGTCGTGGGTCTCGATCTGCGAATACCCCGCGGCGCGGAAGCTGTCCACGGCGGTCTGGCTCAGGCCTTCCAGCAGCAGGACGCGGATGTCGCTCTTGGGGTAGGAGGTCTTCTGGGTCACGGGCAGTGCGCACAAGTACGGGGCGGCTGACTATGACAGGATCGGACGCGTTTGTGCTGCATCGCACCACTAGCGCCACGCGGCTGTGGCTGGCAGGCTGGCGGCATGACCGATGCCCGCCTTTCCCGCCTGCTTGAGCGTCTGCCCGCCCTGCGGCTGATGACCGAATCCGCCGACCTGGAGCACTACGGCCGCGACTGGACCCGGCGCTGGATGCCGGCACCGCTGGCCATCGCATTGCCCGCGAGCGTCGAGGAAGTGCAGGGCATCGTGATCTGGGCGAACGAGGAGGGCGTGGCGATCGTGCCATCGGGTGGTCGCACCGGCCTGTCGGGTGGCGCCGTGGCGGCCCAGGGCGAACTGGTCGTCAGCCTGGAGCGCATGAACCGCGTGATCGGCTTCGACACCATCGACCGCACCCTGGTCGTGCAGGCCGGCATCCCGCTGGAGGCCGCCCAGAACGCCGCACGCGAGCACGGCCTGGCCTATCCGGTGGATTTCGCCGCGCGGGGCTCGTGTTCGATCGGCGGCAACATCGCGACCAATGCCGGCGGCATCCGCGTGATCCGCTATGGCAACACCCGCGAGTGGATCGCCGGCCTGAAGGTGGTCACCGGCGCCGGCGACGTGCTGGAGCTCAACCGCGGCCTGATCAAGAACTCCAGCGGCTACGACCTGCGCCAGCTCTTCATCGGCGCGGAAGGCACGCTGGGGCTGGTGGTGGAAGCGACGCTGCGGCTCACGGACCCGCCGCCGCCGACCAACGTCATGCTGCTGGCGTTGCCATCGTTCGACGTGTTGATGCAGGTGTTCGCGGCGTTCCGCGAGCGGCTGGTGCTGGAGGCTTTCGAGTTCTTCACCGACCGCGCGCTGCACCACGTGCTGGCGCACGGCGGACAGAATCCGTTCGACGACGTGCATCCGTACTACGTGGTCACCGAGTTCGCCATTGGCGACGACGCGCAGCAGGCCACGGCGCTGGGCGCGTTCGAACATTGCGTGGCGCAGGGTTGGGTGAGCGACGGCGTGATCAGCCAGAGCGATGCGCAGGCCGCGCAGCTATGGCGCCTGCGCGAAGGCATCACCGAGAGCCTGGCGCCGCGCAAACCGTACAAGAACGACGTGTCCGTGCGCATCTCCGCGATGCCGGCGTTCCTGGCGCAGACGCAGGAGCTGCTGTCGCGCGAATACCCGGAATTCGACGTCGTGTGGTTTGGCCACATCGGCGACGGCAACCTGCATATCAACGTGCTCGGGCCGCAGGGCATGGACGATGGCGAATTCGTCCGTCAGTGCGAGCGCGTGACCAAGCTGCTCTCGCAGGTGCTGGCGCAGCACGGCGGCAGCATATCGGCCGAGCACGGCATCGGGCTGGTGAAGAAGCCCTACCTGCTGGGTACGCGCAGCGCGGAGGAAGTCGCGGTGATGCGCGGCGTGAAGCGCGTGCTGGATCCCAACGGGATCATGAATCCGGGAAAGGTGTTCGACTAGGCGGCGCCGGAGCGTCGCGCTCCTGAGCGATCGTCATCATCTATAGGCTCGCGCGGGATTCCGGAAAGGTCGCGAAGGCTTCTGGAAGGGTTGCGAAGGCTTCTGGAAGGGTTGCGAAGGCTTCTGGAAGGGTTGCGAAGGCTTCTGGAAGGGTTGCGAAGGCTTCTGGAAGGGTTGCGAGCCGGGCTCGGCACTACAGGAAAGCAGAAGGGGCCCTGAAGGCCCCTTTTACTGCAAGTCCATCCACCGCCCGCGAGCGGAACGGTGGATGCAGACGGATCTACGTCAATCCGCGCGACCGGCGAACTCGCCCGTCGTCGTGTTCACCAGCACTTTCTCGCCGCTGCCGATGTACTCGGGAACCATGATCTCGATGCCGGTGGACAGCTTGGCCGGCTTCGGACGCTTGGTCGCGGTGCCACCCTTGAGCTCCGGCGGCGTTTCGATCACTTCGATCGCCACGCTCTGCGGCAGCTGCAGGGCGACGGGCTGGTCGTCGATGATCTGCACATAGCAGCCGCTGAGGTCGTCGACGATGTAGCCGGCGGCATCGCCCACCACGTCGGCGTCGAGCGTGTACGGCGTGTAGTCCTCGTCGTCGAGGAACACGAACGCGTCGCCGTCCTTGTACGAATACGTCGCCTGGCGGCGGCTGAGCTCGACTTCCTTGAGCTCGTCCTCGGCGCCCATGCTCACGTCGAGCTTCACGCCACCGGGCACGCTGTACATGGTGAAACGGTACTTCACGTTGCCGCCGCGGCCCTGCGGCGAACTGCGTTCGATGTCGCGGACCTGGTAGACGCCGTTGTTGTGTTCGACAACGTTGCCTTTCTTGATGTCGTAAGCCTTCATGGTGATTGCCGTTTGTTTTCGAGGGTGCGGTAGATGCGTTCGTTGATGAGCCAGGTCAGCGCCGCCCAGAACAGGCTGCCAACCGCGCACAGCACGGCGGCGACGCCGAGTAGCAGCCCGAACCGGGGATGCGCGGGTCCGAACGTGATCCAGACCATCGCCAGCGATCCCAGGAACATGAGACCGCCCCACCGGAGCAGCCCCTGCACCAGCAGGAAGCGCAGCGGGCCGCGGGCACGGATCGCGGGCCAACGGCGCGCGATCCAGCTGGTTGCGTAGCTGCCGTGGTCGCTGTTATTGGTCACTTCGGCGCCAGTCGCGTCGCGCCATCCAGGCGGATGGTTTCGCCATTGAGGTAGGTGTTGCGCAGGATGTACGCGACGAGGTCGGCGAACTCCTCCGGCTTGCCCAGGCGCGACGGGAACGGAATCGATGCGGCCAGCGACTGCTGCACGGCTTCGGGCATGCCATCGACCATCGGCGTCCAGAAGATGCCCGGGGCGACGGTCATCACGCGGATGCCGAAGCGGGCGAGTTCGCGTGCCATCGGCAGGGTCATGCCGACCACGCCGCCCTTCGATGCGGAATACGCGGCCTGGCCGATCTGG
Source organism: Lysobacter fragariae (assembly GCF_054779775.1). Classification (NCBI taxonomy): domain Bacteria; kingdom Pseudomonadati; phylum Pseudomonadota; class Gammaproteobacteria; order Lysobacterales; family Lysobacteraceae; genus Lysobacter; species Lysobacter fragariae. The sequence continues at coordinate 223,730 of NZ_BAAGXP010000006.1, forward strand.
CCCTCATAGGCGGCGACCGATGCGGTGTGGATGATCACGCCGCGCTCGCCGTCGGTGCCGGCGTCGTTGTTCTGCATCAGCGCGGCGGCGGCCTTGGCGACGTTGAAGCTGCCGACCAGGTTGACCATCACGGTGGTCTGGAACTGCGACAGCGCCATCGGGCCGTCCTTGCCCAGCACGCGGCCGGCACCCAGGATGCCCGCGCAATTGATCGCGGCGTTCAGGCCGCCGAGGAATTCCTTCGCGGCGGCGATGTTGGTGGCGACGCCGTCTTCGTTGCTGACGTCGGTCTTGAAATAGTGCGCGTTGCCCGCGCCGAGCTCGGCGACGGCGGCCGCGCCCTTGTCGTCGTTGACGTCGAACAGGGCGACCTTGGCACCGTTGGCGACCAGGTGCTGGGCGACGGCGAAGCCGAGGCCGGAAACGCCGCCGGTGATGACGGCGCGGACGGTGTTGAGCTGCATGGGGAAGTCCTGGTGGGCGAAAGCGGGGATTTTAGCGTAGGGCGGGCCTTGGCCCGCCGCCGTCGCGTGCAGGATGTTTCGGCCTGGATGGGTTGATGCGATCCGGCTTGGGGGAGCTAGCTGTCGGAGATTTGGCGGACGGGCGAATGGCGGGCCAAGGCCTGCCCTACGTCGTGATCAGGCGTCGTCCGGATCGGAGTTGGACGCATCGGCCTGTCGCGCCAGGATCCGTTGCAGGACCCCGGCGTGGGACTCCACGGGCGCGTGGAATTCGTACAGATAGAAGGTGTTGCAGCCGCCATGCCCGGTGCGGCCCATCGGGGCGTCGATGCGGTGGAAGCCCGAGCGCTCATAGAGACGGATGGCATCGCCCATGCCGCGCATGGTTTCCAGGTAGCAGCGCTTGAAACCCAGTCGCCGCGCGGCGTCCAGGCAGTGCACCATCAGCCCGGTACCTGCCCCCTGGCCGCGCAGTTGCGGCAGGAAGTACATCTTGCGCATTTCACAGGTGTCCGGATCACCGCCCTCCAGCGGGGCGATGCCGCCGCCGCCCATCACCCGCTTGTCGACCTCGACGACGAAGTACGCGCAGCGCGGTTGCGAATAGGCGCGCTGCATCCAGTCCACTTCGGGATCGTTGATCGCGAAGCCGCTGCCGACGGCGCCGAATTCTGGCATCACGCTGCGGATGATGCCGGCGATCTCGCCGTCGTCACGGGCTTCGATGGGACGGATCTTCCAGTGCTGCACGGGTGTCACGCTTTCTCCTCGTGGGGTGTGAATTGCGCCTGCATGTCGTCCCCGGCGATGCCCGGCGAGAACAGGAAGCCCTGGCCGATGGTGACACCCATCTCGATGAGGAAGGCGCGCTGGCGTTCGGTTTCGATGCCCTCGGCCACCAGCCCCAGTCCGAGGCTGCGGGCGATGCCGTGGACGGCCTGGCATACGGCGACGTCCGACTTGCGATCAGGCACGCCCTGTACGAACAGCTGGCTGATCTTGAGGCCGTGGATCGGCAGGCGACGCAGGTAGTTGAGCGCGCTGTAGCCTTCGCCGAAATCGTCAATGGTCAGCACCACGCCCATGTCGCGCAGCGCGGCGAAGGTGCGCACGGTGTCGGGCGCGTCCTCGATCAGCACGCGCTCGGTGAATTCCAGTTCCAGTGCGTGGCCGGGCAGGCCGGATTCAGCCAGGGCAGTGCGTACGTGTTCGGCCAGGTCCTCGCCGAGGAACTGGCGGTATGACACGTTGACGGCGATGCGTTCCAGCTCCAGTCCGCGATCGCGCCAGCGGCGCATCTGCCGGCAGGCTTCGCGCAGCACCCAGCCGCCGATGCCGACGATATCGCCGGTGGTTTCGGCGTGGCTGATGAAGTGGTCCGGGCGCATCTCGCCGAGCATGCGGTTGCTCCAGCGGATCAGCGCTTCGGCCGCGACGACTTTGCCGGTCGCGATGTCGACCAGCGGCTGGTAGACCAGGGTGAATTCGTCGTTGGTGACGGCGCGGCGCAGGTGGGTTTCCAGTTGCAGGCGCTGCAGCTGTCGCTCCGCCAGTTCCGCGGTGAAGGTCTGCCAGTCGTTGCGGCCGCGGCGCTTGCTGTCGTACATGGCGACGTCGGCGTTCTGGATCAGCTGCTGCGCGCGGCGGCCGTCGATGGGCGCCTGCGCGATGCCGATGCTGGCGGTGATGTTGAATTCCTCGCCGTCCATGCGGAAGCTCTCGCCGAACGCCTGCAGGATCGCGTCGGCGAGGCGCTCGGGGCGGGTGGGTTCGTCGCCGGTGGAACACACGACGAGGAATTCGTCGCCGCCAAACCGTGCGATCAGTCCCTCGCTGCCGATGGCGCGCTGGATGCGACGGGCCGCGGCGGTCAGCAGGCGGTCGCCGGCCGAATGACCGAGGACGTCGTTGACGATCTTGAAGCGGTCCAGGTCGATGTAGAGCACGGCGACCTTCGCCATCGACGCTTCCGCCAGTCGCGCCTCCAGTTCTTCCAGTACCGCGTCGCGGTTGAACAGGCCGGTGAGCGGGTCGGTGCGCGCCTGCACGCGCAATGTTTCCTCGGCCTGCTTGCGCTCGGTGATGTCCTGCAGCGTGCCGACGAGGTGCGTGCCGGTCGGGTCGGCGATTTCGGCTTCGCCGATCACGCGGATCCAGAACAGGCGGCCGTTCGCCTGCCAGCCCTGCAGGTCCAGGTTGAGGCTGCGGCCGTGTTCGACCGCGTGGTCCAGCGCGGTGCGCAGGCGACGGCGGTCGGGCTCGCGCAGGCAGGCGAGCAGTTCGTCCATGCGCTCGGGCGGGTGCGACTGGCCGAGGATGTGGTGTGCTTCGTGGGTGAGGTAGAGCGAGTCGCGGCCGGTGTCCCACTCCCAGCCGCCGATGTGGGCCAGCGCCTGGGCGCGATCGAACAGCGCGCTGTCGCGCTTGAGTCCGGTGACGTCGGAGAACAGCGAAATCACCTGGTCCGGGCGGGTGCTGCCGGGGGCGAACTGCGGTACGCAGGTCACCGACAGCCATTTCAGCTGGCGCCGGCGGCGGTTGTAGAAACCGAGCACGGTGCTCTCGACGATCTTGCCGGTGCGCAGCGCGTAGGTGGCCGGCTGTTCGTCCTGTGCGACCTCGTGGCCGTGCTGGTCGAAGGTCTGCCAGTTTTCCGCCTGCAGGTCGTCCTCGAGCGTGCGTCCAGCGTCCAGGTCGAGGATGCGCATCGCCGCCGGATTGACGTGGACGATGTGGCCGTCGGCGTTGCGGACGATGATGCCCTTGTCGATCGCCTCCATCAGTTCGCGATACAGCAGCTCGGCGGCATGCCGGCCGCTGAGGTCGCGCGCAACGGCGACGATCCGCTTCTTGCCGTCGTCCTCGAAGCCGGCCGAATGCACTTCCACCGGGAAGCGCGTGCCGTCGGCGCGCATGTTGGTGACTTCGATGACGAAGGTTTCGCCGCGGTTGAGCGTGTCCCACACCGGCCGCAGGTGGTCGCGTGGCAGGTCGGGGTTGAGGAACTCGATCGGCTTGTTGACGATCTCCTCCAGCGGACGCTGGTAGGCGGCCATCCCCGCCTTGTTGACGTCGAGCACGGTGCCGTCCCAGTCGAGGATGCTCACCGGGTCGGGCACGGCGTCGAACACGGCGCGGTAGCGGTTCCGTTCGGCGACGGCTGCGGTTTCGGCATCGCGCAATGCGTCGCGTGCCTGCTGCAGCAGCGTGCGGATGTGCGCGGGGAGATTGGGGTCGTTGCAGGCGTGTTCCAGCGCCGCCAGCGTGGCCGGACCATCACTCGCCGGGGCGGGTGACGGGACGACCTGCAGCGGCGTCTTCGGGGTCATTTCGCGCCCAGTGCCTTCCCGACCTTGCTGCCGGTTTCCCTGTTGAGCAGTGCGGCGAGCCAGCGTCCGGTGTCGGCGAGCCTGTCCAGGTCGATGCCGGTTTCCACGCCCAGTCCGTGCAGCATGTAGACCACGTCCTCGCTGGCGACGTTGCCGCTCGCTCCCTTGGCGTACGGACAGCCACCCGCGCCGGAGACCGCCGAATCGACCACGCCGACGCCTTCCTCCAGGCACGCGAGGATGTTGGACAGCGCCTGGCCGTAGGTGTCATGGAAGTGCACGGCCAGCGCGGGCATCGGCACTTCGGCGGCGACGGCCTTGAGCATCGCGCGTGCCTTGCCCGGCGTGCCGACGCCGATGGTGTCGCCCAGCGAGATCTCGTAGCAGCCCATCGCGTGCAGCGCCTTTGCGACGCGCACCACGTCGACTACGGGAACTTCACCCTGGTAGGGGCAGCCCAGCACGGTGGAGACGTAGCCGCGCACCTTCACGCCGTCGGTCTGGGCGCGCTGCATCACCGGCGCGAAGCGCGCGAGCGATTCGTCGATGCTGGCGTTGATGTTCTTCTGGTTGAACGCTTCCGACGCCGCGGTGAACACCGCGATTTCGGTCACGCCGACGGCGCGGGCGCGTTCGTAACCCTGTTCGTTGGGGACGAGTACCGGGTAGGCGATTCCCGGTTGCCGGGCGATGCCGGTGTAGACCTCCGCCGCGTCGGCGAGCTGCGGCACCCACTTGGGGCTGACGAAGCTGGTGGCTTCGATGCTGCGCAAGCCGGTGGCGGAGAGACGGTCGATCAGCGCGATCTTGTCGGCCGTCGCGATGATCGTCTTTTCATTCTGCAGCCCGTCGCGCGGGCCGACTTCTACGATGCGTACGGAAGGAGTCATGGAGTCGGTGTGGTTGCGGCCGGTTCGGCATCGCGCCGCAATATCAGGAAGGGTTCCGTGCTGAACATCTTCGGGTTGCGGTCCAGCATAGCGGCAATCTGTTCCGGCGTTCCTGTTACCAGGTTCCCGTAGGTCGGTCCGGGAGCGATGGGGGCGTCGTCGGGTTTGGGCGTCCCGTCGGCTGCGCCCCCGGAGGATGCCTGGGGCGGTGCCAGCAACCGCACGGGTGTGCTTTCTTTTTCGCTGAAGCCGGGCAGCTTGTGCTTTTTGATCGCGGCGGCGACCCAGACGTGGTCGGGTTCGAAGATGCGGATCTCATTACCTTGCCGGACGTAGCGGTGGAGCGTCTTGCCGCAGTGCGCCTTGTCGAAGCATTCAGTTGCGTCGCCTTCGGAGCGCAGGTGCAGGTACTGGCCGTGCGCTGTGCTGACCAGCGTCAGCGTCACCGATTTCTGTTCAGGCGCTTCGCCGGGCTTGGTGAACGTGGTCGACGTGCAGCCGTCGTTGATCGCCAGCGTTTCGTCGGCCTTGCCATCCGGATGCCAGCGTCCGGGCCAAGCGCTGTCGCAGGTGGTGACCTGGCCCTGCGGGAACGTCTCGAACAGGGTGGTCGAGCATCCCGTCGTCGCCAGCATCAGCAGTGCGGGCGGGAGGAATCCCAGCAGCGCCTTGGGCATGGCTCGATCCTCGAGGGTGAGTGGGCGCGCGGATTTCTGCGCGCCCATGCTTTGGGCCAACGTCGAAGCGGCTCCGGTACGGCCGGTGTCGAACCGCCGCTGTCGAACCGTTATCTCAAGCGGATTTCAGCAGATCCAGCGTCACCAGCACTGCGTCAGCTTCCACGAAATCGCCCGCCGTGGCGCGGACTTCGCCCACTTTGCCTGCGCGCGGTGCCTTCAGGCTCAGCTCCATCTTCATCGCCTCGATCACCATGACTTCCTGTCCGGCTTCCACGGTGTCGCCGGCGCTGGCACGCACGACGACCACACGGCCCGGCATCGGCGCGGTGACGCGGTCGGCGCCGGCGCCGCTGGCGGTGCTTTCGTGGTGGAACATCGCGACCGGCTCAAGGGCCAGGCGCTGTTCGCCGTCGTGCACGACCAGCTGGCGGCCCTGTTCGAGGATGGTGAAGCGGCGTGCGCGATTGCCAATGCGATTGTCGATGCGCAGGCTCAGCACATCGCCGTCGATGCGGGCGCCGGCGATGGTGTGGGTGTGCGTGTGCGCATCCGTGCCAGCGCCGGTTTCGATGCGGTAGTCGCCGCCGCTGCCGTGCGTGTGCAGCTCCAGACGCTGGCCGCGGTGCATGAAGGCCAGGCTGCGGTGGCCGCCGTGGCCCAGGCGCCAGCCGTCGGCGATGGCCCAGGGGGAGGTGGGATCGGCGGATTGCTGCGCGGCGTGACGGGTCTGGCGCTCCTGCCCCAGCAGGCGGGTGACCGCGGCGGCGAGCAGCAGGTCGGTTTCCGGCGCGGTGTCGACGCCGCCCGGCGGCGGGACGAATTCGTCCAGGTGCCGGTCGAGATATCCGGTATCGATCGTGCCTTCGACCACGGCCTTGTGACGCGCCAGTCGTTCGAGGAACTCGATGTTCGACTTCGGGCCGGCGATGTCGCATTGCGCCAGCGCATCGCGCAGGCGGGCGAGGGCGCGCGGGCGATCGCGATCCCAGACGATCAGCTTGGCGATCATCGGGTCGTAGAAGATCGTCACCGTGTCGCCTTCGACCACGCCCGAATCCAGTCGCGTGTGCGCGTCGGCCGCGGGCAGGCGCAGGCGCTCCAGCTTGCCCGAACCCGGCAGGAAGCCGGCTTCCGGATCCTCCGCGTACAGGCGCACTTCGATCGCATGGCCGTTCTGGCGAATGTCTTCCTGGCGCAGTGGCAGCGCTTCGCCCGCGGCGGCGCGCAGCTGCCACTCGACCAGGTCGAGGCCGGTCACGTACTCGGTGACGGGGTGCTCCACCTGCAGTCGCGTGTTGATCTCCATGAAGTAGAAGCCGCCGTCCTGGCCAACAATGAACTCGACGGTGCCGGCGTTGACGTAGTCGATCGCGCGCGCGGCGGCGACCGCGGCCGCGCCCATCGCCTCGCGCAGTTCCGGTGTCAGGAACGACGAGGGCGACTCTTCCAGCACCTTCTGGTAGCGGCGCTGCGCCGAGCATTCGCGTTCATTGAGGTGCAGCGTGTTGCCGTGGGTATCGGCGAAGACCTGGATTTCGATGTGGCGCGGCTTCTCGACGTAACGTTCCAGCAGCACGCGGTCGCGACCGAAGGCGTTGCGTGCTTCGCGCTGGCAGCTCTCCAGGTTCGCGGCGAATTCGCCGGAAGCACGCACGATGCGCATGCCTTTGCCGCCGCCGCCATGCGCGGCCTTGATCATCAGCGGATAGCCGATCGCGTCGGCTTCGCGCTGCAGGACGTCGGGCGACTGGTCATCGCCGGTGTAACCGGGCACGACCGGCACGTTGGCGGCGTGCATGAGGTCCTTCGCGCCGGCCTTGCTGCCCATCTTGCGCATCGAGGTGCCGGACGGACCGATGAACGCGATCCCCGCGGCCGCGACGGCGTCGGCGAAGTCCGCGTTCTCGCTGAGGAAGCCGTAGCCGGGATGGATCGCCTGCGCGCCGGACTGCTTGGCCACTTCGATGATCGCGTCGCCGCGCAGGTAGGACTCCTGCGGGCGCGGGCCGCCGATGCAGTAGGCCTCGTCGGCCTGGCGCACGTGCTGGGCGTTGGCGTCGGCTTCCGAATAGACGGCGACGGTGCGGATGCCGAGGCGGCGCGCCGTGCGGATGACGCGGCAGGCGATTTCGCCGCGGTTCGCAATCAGGATCTTGTCGAAGAGTTTGCGGGACATCAGCCTTGGATCCAGTTGGGCTTGCGCTTGTCGAGGAAAGCGCCGAGGCCCTCCTGTCCTTCGGGGGAAACACGCAGTTTCGCGATCAGCGCGGCGTTGTCGCTGTCGAGCGTGTCGCGATGGGTTTCGGCGGCGACGCGGCGCACCAGCGTCTTCGCGGATGCCGCGGCGATCGGGCCGGCCTTCACCAGCAGGTCCACCTGGCGCTGCACGGCGGCGTCGAGCGCGTCGGCAGCCACGACGTCGTGCAGCAGTCCGATGCGCTTGGCTTCGGCGGCGTCGAAGATCTCAGCGGTAGCGAACCAGCGCCGCGCCTGGCGTGCGCCGATGGCTTCGATCACATAGGGCGATATCACGGCCGGCAACAGGCCGAGCTTGCTTTCGGTCAGGCCGAATTTCGCTTCCGGCGCGCCGATGGCGATGTCGCAGCAGGCCACCAGCCCGACGCCGCCACCGAAGGCCGCGCCGTGCACCCGCGCAATCGTCGGCTTGGGCAGCTCGTCCAGCGCGCGCATGAGACGGGCGAGGGCGAGGGCATCGTCGCGGTTGGAGGCTTCGCTGGCGGCGGCCATGCCGCGCATCCAGTTGAGGTCTGCGCCGGCGGAGAACGAGGCGCCTTCGCCTTCCAGCACCACCACGCGTACCTCGTCGTCGTGGGCGACCGATTCCAGCGCCCCGGTGAGGGCGGCGATCAGGACGGCGTCGAAGGCGTTGTGCAGCTCGGGACGATTCAGGCGCAGGCGGGCGACGGGGCCCTCGCGCAGGCTGAGCAGGGGATGGTTCATGGGAAGTCCGTGTCGCGGAAGCTGAATGATAGCGATCACGGCGGGCGCGAAGTTTCGCCAGCGTATGGTCAAGCCAGCGGCGCGGCGCCCTGATAGAATGAGAACAATTCCCATTTGTGGCCAGACGGCCTCCGGGTGAGCCTTGAAGCTGTCCGAATTGCCGCGCCGAATTGCCGCCGTCGTCGAGTCGGTGGAAGACCAGTCGCCGAACGACGCCATCGCGCGTCGCCTGCGGGAGCTGGGCTTCGTCAACGGCGAACGCGTGGAAGTGATGGCGGCCGGCCCGATCGCCGCCGAGCCGCTGCTGGTGCAGGTCGGTTTCACCCGCTTCGCGCTGCGTCGCAGCGAGGCCGCCCGCGTGCGCGTCATCGCTGGCGACGCCGAGGTGTCCGCGTGAGCGCCGCAGCCGTCGCCCCCTCTTTGCGTCTCGCGCTGGTCGGCAACCCGAACTGCGGCAAGACCGCGCTGTTCAACCTGCTGACCGGCAGCCGGCAGAAGGTCGCGAACTACGCCGGCGTGACCGTCGAGCGCAAGGAAGGCCGCTTCCACGCGCCGTCGGGCCGCCACTACGCGCTGCTCGATCTCCCGGGCGCCTACAGCCTGCACGCCGCGAGCCTGGACGAAGCCATCACCCGCGACCTGTGCCGCGGCTTCTACCCGGGGGAGCCCGCGCCCGACGTGATCGTCTGCGTGGTCGATGCCACCAACCTGCGCCTGCACCTGCGTTTCGCGCTGGAAGTGCGCGAGTTGGGCAAGCCGATGGTGCTGGCGGTAAACATGATGGATGCCGCGAAGCGACGGGGCATCGAGGTCGACCTCGCCGCGCTGGAACGCGAGCTGGGCGTACCGGTGGTGCCGACCGTTGCCGTGCGTCACGACGGTGCGCGCGCGCTCGTAGCCAAACTCGACACGATCGCCGACACCCTGCACGAACCGCGCGTCCACCTGGGCGACGGCGCCAGGCTGGATACCGAAGCGCTGCATTCGGAGACGCGCCGGCTGCTTTCGCTCGCGGTGACGATGCCGCGCCGAACCGCGGAGATCGACGATGCGCTCGATCGCTGGTTGCTGCATCCTGTCATCGGGTTGCTTTCGCTGGCGGTGGTGATGTTCCTGATCTTCCAGGCCGTGTATGCCTGGGCGACGCCGCTGATGGACCTCATCGACGCCGGCACCGCGGCGCTGGGCGCCTGGGCCGGATCGGTGCTGCCGCAAGGGCCGCTCAGCAGCCTGATCGTCAAAGGAATCATTGCGGGCGTCGGCGGCGTGATCGTATTCCTGCCGCAGATCCTGATCCTGTTCGCCTTCATCCTCGCGCTGGAAGAAAGCGGCTACCTGCCGCGGGCGGCCTTCCTGCTCGACAAGATGATGGCGTCGGCGGGACTGTCGGGCCGTTCGTTCATTCCACTGCTGTCGAGCTTTGCCTGCGCGATCCCCGGCATCATGGCCACGCGTTCGATCCAGGATCCGCGCGATCGTCTGGCCACGATCATCGTTGCGCCGTTGATGACCTGCTCGGCGCGACTGCCGGTGTATGCGCTGCTGATCAGCGCCTTCATCCCGCAGCAGAAGGTCGGGTGGTTCAACCTGCAGGGACTGGTGCTGTTCGCACTGTACGCGGCGGGCATCCTGAGCGCGCTGATGGTGTCGTGGGTGATGAAGAAGTGGCGTCGCGACAAGAGCGAGCATGCGCTGCTGCTGGAACTGCCTTCGTACCGCCTGCCGCATCCGCGCGACCTTGCGCTGGGCCTGTGGGAGCGTGCGGCGATCTTCCTCAAGCGCGTCGGCGGCATCATCCTGGCGCTGACGATCCTGCTGTGGGTGCTGCTGACGTTCCCCGGCGCACCGGCGGATGCTGTTGGCCCGGCGATCGACTACAGCTTCGCCGGCCGCATCGGCCACGCGATGACGACGCTGTTCGCCCCGGTCGGTTTCAACTGGCAGATCTGTATCGCACTGATTCCGGGCCTGGCCGCGCGTGAAGTCGCCGTGTCGTCGCTCGCCACCGTATATGCGCTATCGGCGACGGATGACGCCGCCGCCGCGCAGGCGTTGTCGCCGTTGATCGCGGATGGCTGGTCACTGGCGACGGCGTTGTCGCTGCTGGTCTGGTACATCTACGCGCCGCAATGCATCTCCACGCTCGCGACGATCAAGCGCGAAACGCAATCGTGGAAGCAGGTGGCGATCAGCGCCGGCTATCTGTTCGCGCTGGCCTACCTGGCGTCCATGCTGACTTACCAGGTCGCCGTGGCGATGGGAGCGGGGTGATGGGCATCGGGCTGCTTGCGCAGTACGTCGTGATCGCGCTGGCGGTGGTGGTCAGTGCGGCGTACGTCGCGAACAAGCAGTTCCCCGCCGGCGTTCGGCGCCTGCGCATCGCCTGCGCGCTGCCGCTGGTACGCGAAGGGCGGGCGCCGTGGCTGCAGCGCCTTGGTCGCTGGCTGGCGCCGATGCCGCGTGCCGGCGAGGGCAGTTGCGGTGGTTGCCACAGCTGCGACCCGAAGTAGGAAGCCGCAGCGGTTACCGGGCCTGCGAGCCGCCATGCCACGACGGCTTGAGCCATTGATTGACTGAGGATGACAAGCCAGTTCGTCCGTCATCCCGAGCGAAGCGCGTAGGGCGGGTCTTGACCCGCCGCGATGACTGCGACTCGTCTGGCGGGTCAAGACCCGCCCTACGTCAATGTCTGCGACGTGCCTTCGCGCCCGTCGCTTCAGTCATCTCCACCGCGAGCGTGAACGTGCGCTGCTCGTTGTCGTATAGCGCACCCACGCCAATGACCTGGCGCGCGACTTCCTCGCCACGTTCGTTCTTGATCGACAGCACCATCGAGTACTCCCACGCGGCTTCGCCGGGTGGCGGTGAGATCGTGCCTTCGACATGCAGGGGCGAGATCTTCGTCTTCGCCCCTGCGATCGCGTTTTCATCGAAACGCAGGTGGTGCCGGCACGCCGGGCAGACGCTGGCGCTTTCCAGGATCGTGGTCTTGCAATGCGGACAGGTGCGCGTCGCACCCGGCATGCCCGGGCGCGGGTTGCTCATGACGAGGCGCCGGCGTCTCCGTTGCCGTTGGAGGACTTGGACGACGTGCCCTTGTCACCCGCACCGAACTCGACCTGACCCTTCATCCGCGAACCGGCGGAGACGATCAGTGTTTCGGCCTTGAGGTCGCCGATCATCACGCCGCTTTCCAGCAGTTCGACGCGCTGCGCCGATTCGATGTTGCCTTCGAGCTCACCGGCAATGACGACCTTGCGTGCACGCACGCCGCCGTTCAGGCGCGCGCCGACTTCGATGGTGAGGTCGCCCTGAACGTGTACGTCGCCCTTGAAACGACCGGCGATGCGGATGTGGCCAGCGCCTTCGATCTTGCCTTCGATGGTGAGGTCGGAAGCGATCAGCGACTCCTTGCCCTCGTTGCGCTCCACTGGCGCGGCGCGCGTGGATTGCGGGGCGGCGTTGAAACCGTGGTCGACGACTGCATCGGGCGCGCGCTGGAATGCGGGCTCAGCGACGGGCTTGGGTGGTTCCGGCGGTGCGGGAATGTTGTCGCGCTTGGGGGCAGATGGCTGGTTGAAAATCGCCATGGCGCAGGCTCCTTCGTTGGGGGGACAGAACGAGGCGGAAGCTATTTTCCGAGCCTACCACGCATGTCCAACCACGGCGCTGTGACACGCCCGGCAAAAAGGCGAAGCACTCGACACCGGTTCACTTCAGGTCCACATCAGCAAATCGACGTCAGCAGGTCGACGCCAGCACGCTCACGTCAGCTGACTGCGCACCACCAGGATGACGAGCAGCGCGATCGCGTGCCCCAGGCACGCCCATCCATGCCATCCCACCAACTGGTCACGGGCCTCGCTGATCGTCGTGCCGCCCTTGCGCGCATTGAGCACGTCCACTGCAACAGTGCTGCCGGCGCCATACAACGCGCTGCCGGCCAGCATCGTCAAACCCCAGTCCGCGGAGGAAACCAACGGGGCGCACAGGCTGGCCACGGCGGCAGCGCCGAGTACGGCGGAGATGAATGCGCAGTAGAGCGTCCCGCCGGACCGACGCGCGTTCCAGAACACCGTGACGAGAATGGTGATGGCGATCGTCCAACCGGGCAGGGCGAACACCAGCGGCACGCAGGTGCCCAGCGCCCCCAGGCTGAAAGCCAGTGGCAGATCCCAGCGCAACGTCCTCTCGTTCAGCCGTTTGAACCAACGCCAGCCGACGCTGCTGCCGGCGTAGAGCAGCCAGGTCACGCACCCGTTCAGGAACGTCACCACGTAGGAGGCGGCCACGACTTCATTGGTGTCGCCGAGATCCACGAGCGCCACCAGCGGAAACGTGACCAGCGGGATGCGCGTCAAAGCGACCAGCACCCGGCGCCAGTCCAGGCGGTCGGCGTCGGCGGCACGCCGCCAGAAGTTGGCTGCCTGGTGGTTCAGGCGTTCCTCGGTGGCATCGCGACCCTGTTCCTCGAGCGCCAGCAGCAGGCTGCGCGTGCGCGTGGGCAGGAGCGGGCACAGGAGGATGAGGAGGAACCGGAACCAGTTGCGTCGCGTGGTGAGTTCCCGCAACAGCATCCGGTCGACCGGCTTGACCTGCGGCGACTGGTAGTGGGCGACGATCCGATCGAAGGCGGCGGCATCCTCGATGCGCTGGAACAGCTGCTGCACGACGTAGGCGACGTGCCCATCGGCCCGGGTGACGCCTTCCAGCCCGAAAAACTCCATGGCCACGTGGATCTGTTTCGCGCCTGGCAGCGGGCGCGCCTGCGCGAGCGCCTGGGCGACGGGCTCGCGGAGCGTCTGCTTGAGCTGCAGCGAATACAGCGCTTCGTGGCCATGCAGCCAGTCGGAGAGCGCGCGCGGCGCGGGTTCGCGCACGCGTTGCAGCAGTTCGTCCACGAACGTGTCGATCACGAAAGGCGTGGCGGAAGCAGGCGCCGAATGCGCGTTGGCAAGCTGCATCAGCTCGCGCTCGACCCTGTCGGGCGGATCGTCGCCGGTGGTGGAATGCGCCTGCTCGTGGGCGTCTCGTGGTTCGCCTGCGTCGCCGGGGAACTGCTTCGGCCCGGCCGCATTGTCGTCCGGGGCGGGGAGATGGCCGCTGGACATTGGTCGTGCGCCGGTGCCGGCTTCGGCTTCGGCTTCGCCATCTTCGTATTCGTCGAAGTCGTCCTCGAACGAAGCCCGATGCCGCGCCCAGGCGAGGCACTGCGTGTAGGCCTCGTGCAGGCGCTGGAATCCCTGTGGATCCTCGTCGGGACGATGCTGCTTCAACAGCCGGGCATAGGCGCGCTTGATCGTGGTCTCGTCGGCGTCACCGGGAACGCCAAGGCAGGCGAATGGATTCATGGCGTCAGGCGTGGGCGATTGCGTGCGCGGGTTGCCGCGACCGGGGGATGCGCATCAACGAATGCAAGAACGTCGAGGTCGACGCGGGCCTTGGCGCGGCTCACGGTGAAACCACGTCCTCGACCTGGTCCAGCGCACGCGACAGCTCGATGCGATGACGCTCGATGCGTTGCGGATCCTGCGATTCCAGTACACCCATGAAGCGCCCCAGCCACTCCTGCAGCATCGTGCGGTTCTCAAGCGATTCTTCGTAGAGGCGCTCGATGCGGGCGATCACGGCGAGGTTGGCCTGGTCCTCGCGCGGATGGATCTTGATCCGCTCAAGGTCGGCGAGGCGCCGGCGGATTTCCTCCTTGCTGAGCAGACCCGGGTTGCCTTCCAGGATCAGCTCGTGGCTGCTGCCGGTGGCATGGACCTTGGCCTCGACCTGCAGTACGCCGTTGACGTCATAGGTGAAACGCACGTCGAAGGTGTTCTCGTCGCGGCGGCGCTTCCGCGGCAGCGGGATGTGGATCTTGCCGAGAAGGACGTTGTTGGCCACCCGCGGACTTTCGCCCTGGTAGACCTCCAGTTCGATTTCCTTCTGGTCGTCGTGCATGGGCGCGTACTGCTCGACGCGACTCACCGGCACGGTGGCGTTGCGTTCGATGATCGGCGAGAAGTGGCCGTGGGTGATGCGGTCGGACTCGTCGCGGCGACTGATGGCGACGCCGAGCGTGTACGGACACACGTCGGTCAGGACCATTTCCTCCAGCGACTGGTCGCGCGCCTTCATGCCGGCGGCAACACAGGCACCCAGCGCGATCGCCTGGTCCGGGTTGACGTGGCGCAGGGGCAGGCGACCGAGCATCTTCGCTACCAGTCGGGTGAACACCGGCATGCGCGAGGCGCCGCCGACCATCACCACTTCGGCCAGTTGCGCGGGCGTCAGCCGCGCATCGCGCAGGGCGCGTTCGATGGGTGTGCGCAGGCGCTGCAGCAGCGGATCGGCGAGCTGGCCGTAGCGGTGTTCGTCGATTTCCCAATCGAATGACTTGCCGCCGACCGTGAACGATGCGCCGGCGCGTTCATCGCGGCTGAGTTGCTGCTTCACGGTTTCCAGCCGCGACTGCAGCTGGGCGAGTTCGTTGCCGGGCAGCTTGCGCGGATCGAGGTCGTGGTCGGCGCAGCAGGCGTTGACCAGCAGTTGCAGGAAATCCTCGCCGCCCAGGTGGTTGTCGCCGGCGCTGGCGTGGACCTGCATGACGCCGTCGAAGATCTCGAGGATCGACACGTCGAAGGTGCCGCCGCCCAGGTCGAGGACGATGAAGGTGGAGCCGTCGATGCGCTCCTGCAGCCCGTAGGCGAGGGCGGCGGCGGTGGGTTCGTTGATCAGGCGTTCGACGCGGATGCCCGCCAGCTCGCCCGCCGCGCGCGTGGCCTTGCGCTGCGCGTCGCCGAAATAAGCGGGTACGCTGATGACGGCTTCACGGATGTCTTCGCCCAGGTGTGCGCGCGCGTCGTCCAGCAGCGAGCGCAGCACCAGCGCGGAGAGCTCTTCCGGGCGGTAGCTGCGGCTGCCGAGGCGGGTTTCGCGGCTGGTGCCCATCCAGCGCTTGAACGCAGCGACGCTGCTGTCCGGATGCGTGACCAGGCGCTCGCGGGCGGCGCGTCCGACCAGCAGGTGGCCTTCGGCGTCGACGCTGACGGCCGATGGCGTCAGCAATTCGCCGAGGGCGTTGGGTATCAGCTGCGGGCCATCCGGGCCGTGGATTCCGATGAGCGAGTGGGTGGTGCCGAGGTCGATGCCGACGATCATGGTTGCTGCAGGTTCCACTGATTGCGTTGGTGCGTAGGGCGGGCCTGGACCCGCCGCTTCTCATGCGCGTACACCAAACAGGTTTTCCGATCTTTCACTTCGCGACGATGGTGGCGGGTCAAGCCCCGACCTACATGCGGAACACGCCGAACCGCGTGCGGTCCTCGATCGGCGCGTTGAGGCTGGCCGACAAGCCCAGCCCGAGCACGCGACGCGTGTCGGCCGGGTCGATGATGCCGTCGTCCCACAACCGCGCCGTGGCGTAGTAGGGATTGCCCTGCGATTCGTACTGGTCGCGGATCGGCGCCTTGAACGCGTCTTCCTCTTCCGCCGTCCAGATCTTGCCGGCGGCTTCGATACCGTCGCGCTTGACCGTCGCCAGCACCGATGCGGCCTGTTCGCCACCCATCACGCTGATGCGCGCGTTCGGCCACATCCACAGGAAGCGTGCACCGTAGGCGCGTCCGCACATTGCGTAATTGCCGGCACCGAAGCTGCCGCCGATCACCACGGTGAATTTCGGCACGTGCGAGCAGGCGACGGCGGTGACCATCTTGGCGCCGTCCTTCGCGATGCCGGCGTTTTCGTACTTCCTGCCGACCATGAAGCCGGTGATGTTCTGCAGGAACACCAGCGGGATGCCGCGCTGGTTGCACAGTTCGATGAAGTGAGCGCCCTTGAGCGCGCTCTCGGCGAACAGGATGCCGTTGTTGGCGACGATGCCGACCGGGTAGCCGTGCAGGTGGGCGAAGCCGGTCACCAGCGTCTTGCCATAGCGCGCCTTGAATTCCTGGAACTCGCTGCCGTCGACCACGCGCGCGATCACTTCGCGGATGTCGAACGGGCGGCGCGTGTCCTTCGGCACGATGCCGTACAGCTCTTCGGCCGGATACAGCGGTTGGCGCGATGCCTGCACGGCGACGGGCAGGGCCTTGGTGCGGTTGAACGTGCCGACGATGTCGCGCGCGATCTGCAACGCATGGCGGTCGTCTTCGGCGAAATGGTCGGCGACGCCGGACACGGAGGTGTGGACGTCCGCGCCGCCGAGCGCTTCGGCATCGACCACTTCACCCGTTGCCGCCTTCACCAGCGGCGGGCCGCCGAGGAAGATCGTGCCCTGTTCCTTGACGATGATGCTTTCGTCGCACATGGCCGGCACGTAGGCGCCACCCGCGGTGCATGAGCCCATGACCACGGCGACCTGCGGGATGTTTTCCGCGCTCAGCCGCGCCTGGTTGTAGAAGATGCGGCCGAAGTGCTCGCGGTCGGGGAAGACCTCGTCCTGCAGCGGCAGGAAGGCGCCGCCGGAGTCGACCAGGTAGACGCAGGGGAGTTTGTTCTCGCGGGCGACTTCCTGCGCGCGCAGGTGCTTCTTCACCGTCATAGGGAAGTAGGTGCCGCCCTTGACCGTGGCGTCGTTGGCGACGACCACCACTTCCTGGCCCATCACCCGACCGATGCCACAGACCATGCCCGCGGCGGGCGCCGCGTCGTCGTACATGCCTTCGGCGGCGAGGGGGGCGATTTCGAGGAAGGGCGAGCCCGGGTCGAGCAGGGCGGTGATGCGATCGCGTGCGAGCAGCTTGCCGCGTTCCGTGTGCCTGGCGCGGGCCTTGTCGCCGCCGCCAAGGGCTGCGCGTGCGAGGCGGGCGTCGAGTTCGTCGACGAGGGCGCGATGGTAGGCGGCGTTGTCCTGGAAATCCTGCGAGCGAGGGTCCAGCTGGGAGGTGAGCGCGGGCATGGACATCGGCTTGGAAAAAGAGCCGGCATCAAAGCACAAGCAGGCGTTCAGCGAAACCGTGTCAGCGACGCCATGTCTCAGGCGTCCTCACACTGCGTGGAGCAATGGTGGCCGTAGATGGTGGCCGCGCAAAAAAGAAGGCCCGCTTGCGCGGGCCTTCCGGTATTGCCTGCAGAGAAGCTATTACTTCTTGGCTTCTTCAGCAGCGGCAGCAGCCTTGTCGGCCACGCCCTGGGCAGCGTCGGCACCGGCCTTGGCGGCGTCAGCAGCAGCGCCGGTAGCGGCGGCAGCAGCGTCGGTCGCGGTGGCGGCAGCGGCGTCGCCAGCGGCGGCAGCAGCGTCACCAGCGGCGGTGGCGGCAGCGTCGGCGCCAGCAGCAGCGGCGTCGGCAGCAGCGCCGGTGGCGGCGGTGGCAGCGTCGCCAGCAGCAGCGGCGGCGTCGCCGGCAGCGGTGGCAGCGTCGCCAGCGGCGTCAGCAGCGGTGGCAGCGGCGTCGGTCGCTTCAGCGGCGGCGTCGGTGGATTCCTTGTTGCAAGCCGACAGGGCGAGGACCGCAGCGGCGAGGAGGACGTAGAGCTTGGTGTTCATGATTGTCTCCGAGGAGTTGTCTGAAAAAAGCTGGGTTTAAAGTCAGGCAACGCCAGTGCGCGCAGCGATCCGGCATCGTGCCGGCTTCTATCGTTCACTGACCACATGGAAAGAGCCGACGGCATGGCCGACGGCTCTTCCCCGTTCACTTTAACAGACAGAGTCTGTTAATGCGTACTGCTTACTTCTTTTCTTCGGTAGCCGGAGCAGCAGCGTCGGCGGCCGGGGCAGCGGCGGCGTCAGCAGCCGGAGCCATGGCAGCGTCGGCGGCCGGGGCAGCGGCGGCGTCAGCAGCCGGAGCAGCAGCGTCGGCCGAGGTGGCAGCGGCGTCAGCAGCCTGGGCAGCGGCGTCAGCAGCGGCCTGGGCGGTGTCACCGGCAGCCTGGTCGGCAGCGGCGGTGGTGGCTTCGGCGGCCGGAGCGGCAGCGTCGGTCGCAGCCTGGTCGGCCTGCTTCGAGCAAGCGGCCAGAGCGGTAACCAGAGCCAGGGCGATCAGCGCCTTATTGAAAGTCATGTGTTTTTCCTCGTCGTGGATATAGGGCAACGCGCACACTTGCGCGGCTGACATGATGACAAGGCCATGTCGCGTGTCAAGCGGTTGGCCGTTTTTATTTCGTTACTACGTTAACCCGCTCCCGTTCTGTTTAGGAGGGGGTCACCTGCGGTTTAGGCAATCTCGATGGCAACTGCGGTGGCTTCGCCGCCGCCGATGCACAGCGAGGCCACGCCGCGCTTGCCGCCGCGCTGGCGCAGTGCGTGGATCAGGGTCACGACCAGGCGGGCGCCGCTGGCGCCGATCGGATGGCCCAGTGCGCATGCGCCGCCGTTCACGTTCAGCTTTTCGTGGCTGATGCCGAGGTCCTTCATCGGCGCCATGGCGACACAGGCGAAGGCTTCGTTGATCTCGAACAGGTCGACGTCGCCGACGCTCCAGCCGGCCTTGGCCAGCACCTTCTCGATAGCCGCGACCGGCGCGGTGGTGAACCACTCCGGCGCCTGCGCATGGGTGGCGTGGGCGACGATGCGGGCCAGCGGCTTCAGGCCGCGCTTGGCGGCTTCATCGGCCGACATCAGGACGGTCGCGGCGGCGCCGTCGGAAATCTTCGAGGACGAAGCGGCGGTCAGCACGCCGTCCTTGCCGAAGGCGGCGCGCAGGCCGGCGATCTTCGTGACGTCGATCTTGCCCGGCTCCTCGTCGGTATCGGCGACGACGTCGCCCTTGCGACCCTTCACCGTGACCGGAACGATCTCGTCCTTGAACGCGCCGCCGCTGATCGCAGCCTGTGCACGCTTCACGCTGGTCTCGGAATACGCATCCAACGCGGCGCGGTCGAAGCCGTACTTGCTGCACGCCATGTCGCCGAACACGCCCATCGCCTGCTTGTCATACGGATTGGTCAGGCCGTCCCACGCCATGTGGTCGAGCATTTCGGCGCTGCCGTAGCGGGTGCCAGTGCGCGAGTTGTTGAGCAGATGCGGGGCGTTGGTCATCGACTCCATGCCGCCGGCGACGACGACGCTCGACGAGCCGCACTTGATCGCATCGTGGGCCAGCATGATCGACTTCATGCCCGAACCGCAGACCTTGTTGACCGTGGTGCAGCCGGCGGAAGTCGGCAGGCCCGCGCCGAGCGCGGCCTGGCGTGCCGGGGCCTGGCCGAGGCCGGCCGGAAGCACGCAACCCATGATGACTTCGTCGACCTGGTCGGCGGCGACGCCGGCCTGTTCCAGCGCGGCGGTAATTGCGGCGGTGCCCAGGACGGGCGTTGCCACGCCGGTGAACTGACCGAGGAAGGAACCGATGGCGGTGCGCTTGGCACCGACGATGACGACGTCACTCATGGGAAGCTCCAAATGGGGCCGGCGCGGGGCCGGGATTTCCCGATTATGCGGTGGCTTGCTGCAATGCGGCAAACGTCCGGACGCGTGGGGTCTGGGGCTCGTCGCCGAGCGCGTGGGCTGCGTCCGCTTGTGGCGCGACCGGCTGCGGCGCTAGCCTCGGCATATGGGGGAATCAGGTAGCCGGCAGACTCGGCGCGCTGCAGCAGCTGCGCGGCGGGCGAAGCCGTGGCTCGCGGCGGCCGTGCGCGCCGTGACGACCTGTGTCGGCAGGCAGCTCGTACTGGCGTCTGTGCTGGCAGCCGCGCCCTTCGCCGGGCGCGTGCAGGCGGCCGAGCCGCCGACGTCGGCAGAAGTCAGCGTCGAGGACGTGCGCTTCCAGCGTTATGGCGTCGAGGACGGCCTGTCGCAGGCGAGCGTCAAGGCGATCATGCAGGACGCGCAGGGGTACGTCTGGATCGGCACCCAAGACGGCCTCAATCGCTTCGATGGCTACGAATTCCTGACCTATCGCAACGACCCGCAGGATCCCGGCAGCCTTCCCGACAACCATATCCAGGCGCTGGAACCGTCCCGGCGTGGTGGTTTCTGGGTCGGCACGCTCGCCGGGGGCGTCGCCCGATTCGTGCCCGGGCAGGGGAGCTTCATTCGCTACAGCGCCGACTCCCGGCCCGGTGCGCTGGCTTCCGATGGCATCAGCACCCTGCGCGAGGCGCCGGACGGAACGCTGTGGGTGGCCCTCGCCAGTGGACAACTGCAGGCAAAGCGTGCGGGATCGGAATCGTTCGAATCGGTGCCGGACACAATCACCGAACGGCTCGGCGTGGTGACGTCGATCGAGCCGATCGGCGACGAATTGATGCTGGGGAGCGTGACCGGGCTGTGGCTGCTGCACAAGGATGGCAAGCAGGTGCGGCGCTGGACGCACGACGACGGGCCTGCGGAAATCGAGGCAATCGAAACCACCCCCGACGGCGACGATGTCTGGGTAGGTACGCATGGCACGGGCCTGTACCGGTTCGACCGCGCAGGCCGGCAACTGGGCCATTGGGACATGGCCGACGGGCTGCCGGACCCGTGGGTGCGCGACCTCCAGTTCGACGCCGATGGCCAGCTGTGGATAGCGACCTTCGATGGCTTGGCGCGGTTGGATCGTCCCGATGCCCGGTTTCGCGTCTGGCGCTTCGGCGCGGGGCTGGCGGGCACGCTGGCGTCCAGTCGCGTCCACAGCCTGATGCTGGATCGCGATGGACTTGTCTGGATCGGGACCTGGCTCAACGGGTTCAGTCTCTACGTGCCGGCCACGCGCACGTTCGCCGAGATACAGGTCAAGGCGCAGGGCGCGCGCGGAGGCTATGGCATCGCCGTGTGGTCGGTGGACGTGGGCGAGGACGGGTCGGTCTGGCTGGGCGTCGCCGAGTCCATGGGCCTGGTCCATTACGACCTGCGCACCGGGGCGGTGCAGCAATTCCAGGGCGATCCGGGCAATCCGCGCGCGTTGCCGGATCGGCGCGTGGCGCACACCGTGCACGATGCCCTCGGACGCCGGTGGGTGGGTACCGGCAACGGCCTGGCGCGTCGCGAGGGCGACCACTTCGTGACCTATGCCCACGACCCGGACGATCCGACGAGTCTTCCGGACAACAAGATCCGCCGCCTCTTCGAGGACCGTGGCGGCACGCTCTGGGTAGGCACGATGAGCGGCGACCTGGCGGCCCTGTGCGCGACGTGCTCGCGGTTCAAGCGCTATCCGATCATGGATAAATCGATCGTGCGCCGGACCGGCGGCGACGCCGCGATCGAGATGATGTACGCGGACCGCAAGGGCCAGCTGTGGATCGGCGGGATCCTGGACGGCCTGCGGCGATTGGATCCGCGTACCGGCAAGGTCGACGTGTTTCCCGGCAAGCCCGGTGTACCCGGTGCGCTCAGCCATGACACCGTGACCGCCATCGTCGAGGACCTGCGCGGTCGCCTATGGGTCGGCACGCAGGGCGGCGGTCTCAACCTGATGGAATTCGATGCCGCCGGACGCGCGCATTTCACCAGCTTCGGCGTCCACGAGGGACTGCCCAGCAACGCCATCGGCGGTATCGAGGTCGACGACGAAGGCAAGCTGTGGATCAGCACGACCGTCGGGGTAAGCCACTTCGATCCTGATACGCGCAGGTTCACCAACTACGGCCCCAGCGCGGGCGCGCAGGTCACCGGCTACTTCATCGGTGCCTTCGGCAAGTTGCCCGATGGCCGCATCCTGTTCGGCGGGATGCGTGGCGTCACCATGTTCGACCCCCACCAGGTGCGCGCGTTTCCAGCGCCGCGGCGGGTCGTCGTCACCGACTTCCGGCTGCTGGGCGGCAAAGGTCGCGCCCTGCGTGGCGTCGCGGCGCACGGGAAGAATGGCGAAGGCTGGATCCTGCCGCCCGACAGCGACGACATCAGCGTCAGCTTCTCGGCGCTCAACTATGCCGACCCGGACGGACTGGTCTACGCCTACCGCATGGTCGGCATCGACGACGCGTGGATCGACGTTGATGCGCGGCGTCGCGTCGCCAGCTACAACGACCTCCCCGCCGGCGATTACACCTTCCAGGCCCGGGCCCGGCGCCCCGACGGGAAATGGGGCGACACCCTCAGCATCCCGATCCGCCGCACACCGCACTGGTGGGAGACCGGCTGGGCGATCGCCGCGTATGTCCTGATCGCGCTGCTGGTGCTGGCGGGCATCGTCCTGGCGGTACGCCAGCGCCTGGCCGAGCGCGAACGCGCCCAGCGCGAGATCGCCGACAGCGAGCAACGCCTCAAGCTTGCGCTATGGGGCACTGGCGACGAATTGTGGGACTGGGACCTCGCGCACGATCGCCTGCGGCGCCAGAATCCGCTGGACGAGCCCGACAGCATCGGCGAGGAGCGCATCGAAAGCGTCAGCCAGCTGCGTGAAGCCGTGCATCCCGACGACCGCACCCTGTTCGACGATGCGTTGGCGTCGCACATGATCGGCGACCAGGAGTTCATCGACGTCAGCTACCGCGTGCGCGACCACGCCGGCTACTGGCGCTGGCGCCTGAGCCGCGGCCGCGTCGTCGCGCGTGACGCCGGCGGCCAACCGCTGCGCATCGTCGGCACCAACAGCGACATCACCGGCCTCAAGGAAAACGAAGTCGAGCTGGCGCGCGTGAACACGGAGCTCGAATCGCGCGTCCACCAGCGCACCGAGGCGCTGTATTCGTCCAACGAGAACCTGCGCCACACGATCGACGAACTTCGCCAGACCCAGCAGCAACTGGTGGATGCCGAGAAAATGGCGGCGTTGGGCAACCTGGTCGCCGGCGTTGCCCACGAGATCAACACGCCGCTGGGCGTCGGCGTCACCGCGGCCTCGCACCTGGAAGGCGAGGCGCGCAAGCTCGGCCGCCGCATCGACGAAGGCACGCTGGACCGGCCCGCGCTGGACCAGTTCCGCCAGATGGCCACCGAGAGTTCGCAACTGATCCTGCGCAACCTGCAGCGCGCCGACCGCATGGTGAAGAGCTTCCGCCAGGTGGCCGTCGACCAGTCCAGCGAGGAAATCCGCCGCTTCGACCTGCGCACGTATGTCGATGAGATCCTGCTGTCGCTGCAGCCCTCGCTGCGCCAACAGCGGCACACGGTGAGTGTCGTGTGCCCGCAACCCATCGAGGTCGAAACCTATCCCGGCGCGATCTACCAGATCGTCGCGAACCTGATGATGAATTCGGTGATGCACGGTTTCGCCGGGCGCGACAACGGGCAGATGCGGCTGTCGTTGACGGTGGAGGACGGCATCGTGGTGGTCGACTACCGCGACAACGGCGCCGGCCTGAGCGACGAAGCGCGGCGCCATGTCTTCGAGCCGTTCTTCACTACCCGGCGTGGCAGCGGTGGCTCAGGACTAGGCATGCACATCACCTGGAACCTCGCCACCCAGCTGCTTGGCGGCAGCATTTCCTGCGAGGAAACCCACGGCGAAGGCGCGCGGTTTGTCCTGAGGTTCCCGTTGAAGGTGCGGCGATCGGGCTGATTGCCGGAGCATCGCGCCGGTGCGGCGAGCCGGGACGCAGCCGCCCTTCGCCTGTCGTCCCGAGTGCAGCGAGGGACCTGCTTTTACGCATCCAGGCGAAAGAACAGAACAACAGATCCCCGCTGCGCGTGGGATGACAACGATGAGCCGCCGGGCGTTGCTGAAGAACTGCCGGATACGGCGTGCAATCCCGATACGTCAGTCGAACAGTCTGCCCGCCGGCTCAGTCCACCGGCCCGTCGGGCAACTGCTCGCGGATGGCTTCCGCACGCTCCCAGTTGAGCATCAGCAGGTCGGTGAGGGTGGGGTCGAACATCTTCCCGCGATTGTCGGTAATGAAACCGCGGATGCGCTCGGTCGTCCACGCATCCTTGTAGCAGCGGCGACTGCCCAGCGCATCGAACACGTCCGCCAGCATGGTGATGCGCCCGCTGACCGGAATGTCCTCGCCGGACAGGCCGCGCGGATAGCCACCGCCGTCCCAGCGCTCATGGTGCGAATAGGCGATTTCCGCGGCCAGCTGCAGTGTTCCGCGCTTCGAAGGCGCCAGCAGGCGATACCCGATTTCCGCGTGGCCGCGCATGACCACGGTTTCTTCCGGCGTGTGCTGGCCCGGCTTGTTGAGGATGGCGTCGGGAATGCCGATCTTGCCGATGTCGTGCAGCGGCGCGGCATGGCGCAGGCGTTCGCAGAACGCGTCCTCGAGGCCGAATTCGCGCCCCAGCAACTCCGCGATCAGGCCCACGCGCCGCACGTGCGCCGCGGTCTCGCGCGAGCGCGACTCGGCTGCGCCGGCGAGCAGGTAGATCATCTCCATCTGTGCGTCGGACAGTTCCTGCGTCAACTGCAGGTTCTCGAACGCGATGCCGACGTTGGTCGCGAACACCTCCAGCAGCTTGTGGTCGATCTCCGACAGTCCGGTGAGATCGGCCAGGTAGAGCAGCTCGTGGCCGTGGTGGGTGTCGGTGAAGTACAGCGCTGCGTGGTCGCTGCCGAAGACGCTGCGGCCTTCGCCCAGCGCGGTGCGCAGGCTGTCGCGCAGCGGGGCAGGGAGGACCTGGTCGAGGTCGCGGCCGGTGTACTGGTCGAAGTTGCCGCCGGCGAGACCCGCCACCAGCGGCCCCGCCGCATTGCCCGGCGCCGGGTGCGCGCACAGGACGCCGCGACCGTCGCCGACCATGCCCGCCAGCTGGCCCAGCACCGTGGCGGCGAAATCGGTGGTGCGCTCGTGCGAGAACACCTCGACGGACGCCGCGATCACCCGTTCCAGTCCGCGCTTGCTGGTGCGGATGGTGACGATGTCGCGCCACGCGCGCAGCGCCGCGAACAGCGTGGTGGACAGCTTCTGAGCGGTGAGCTCGGTCTTTTCCTTGTAGTCGTTGATGTCGTAGCGCGAGATGACCTCGTGCTCGGGCGCCTGTCCGGGCTGGCCGGTGCGCAGGACGATGCGGACGTCGTGGTTTTTCAGCCTGTTGCGGATGTAGTCGGCCAGTTCCAGGCCGGCCTGGTCGCTCTCCATCACCACGTCGAGGAAGATCACCGCGACGTCGTCGCGCGCGTCGAGGATGCCGCGCGCTTCGGCAGCACTCATCGCCGACAGGATCTGGATCGGCCGGTCCTCGAAACGGAAACCGGACAGCACCAGACGGGTGACGTCATGTACTTCGGGCTCGTCGTCCACCAGCAGCAGCGTCCATGGCACGACGGCAGGACTGTCGATGGACGACAGAAAATCCATGGTTCGGCTCGGTTCCCCTGTGGGGTCCTTTTAGCACTTGTTGGCGTCAGAGGGGAGGGGGCCGGACGCGGGCGCAGGGTGGTGGTCACAGATGGCGCGGTGGCGTCGTGCGCCAGTCGGCCTGTCCAGAGCCGAACTGGATGGTTTTGCCGCGGCGCAATAAGAAAGGCCCGGTTGAAACCGGGCCTGTCCAGGTACGCCTAGCATGTCGCGCGGTCAGGAATTGCCGGCAAACAGCTCCCGTCCGATCAGCATGCGGCGGATTTCATTGGTGCCCGCGCCGATGGCGTAGAGCTTGGCGTCGCGCAGGATGCGGCCGGTGGCGAACTCGTTGATGTAACCGTTGCCACCCAGCGCCTGGATGCCTTCCAGCGCCACCTGCACCGCCGCGTCGCTGGCGTGCAGCAGGCACGACGCCGCATCGATCCGGCTCTTGTAGCCGTTGTCGTAGTCGCGACCCACCTGGTAGGCGAACGCGCGCGACGACTGCAGCGACGTATACATGTCGGCGATCTTGCCCTGCATCAGCCCGAACGTGCCGATGGCGTGGTCGAACTGCTTGCGCTCGCGCACGTAGGGCAGGGCGATGTCGAGTGCGGCCTGCATCAGGCCCAGCGGACCGCCGGAGAGCACCAGGCGTTCGGTGTTCAGGCCGCTCATCAGCACCTTCACGCCGTTGTGGACTTCGCCCAGCACGTTTTCGACGGGGATCTCGCAGTCCTCGAACACCAGTTCGCAGGTGTTGGAGCCGCGCATGCCGAATTTGTCCAGCTTCTGCGCGGTGGAGAAACCCTTCATGCCCTTCTCGACGAGGAAGGCGGTCATGCACTTGCTGCCCGCGTCCTTGCCGGCGGTGCGCATGTAGACGATCAGCACGTCGGCCTCGGGGCCGTTGGTGATCCACATCTTGTTGCCGTTGGCGACCCACGCGTCGCCCTTGCGTTCGGCGCGGCACGACATCGAACCGACCACGTCCGAACCCGCCCCCGGCTCGCTCATCGCCAGCGCGCCCTTCCACTCGCCGGTGCACAGCTTGGGCAGGTACTTCTGGCGCTGCGCTTCGTTGCCGTTGACGTAGAGGTTGCTCACGCACAGGTTGGAGTGCGCGCCGTACGACAGCCCGACGGAACCCGACGCACGCGAGATTTCCTCCATCGCGACCAGATGCGCGAGGTAGCCCATGTCGCTGCCGCCGTACTCGCCCGGAACGGTCAGGCCCAGCAGGCCCATCTCGCCCAGCTTCGGCCACAGGTCCAGCGGGAACACGTTGTCGTGGTCGATCTGGGCGGCACGCGGCGCGATCTCGGCGTCAGCAAAGCGGCGGACCGCATCGCGCAGTGCATCGATTTCTTCACCGAGGGGGAACGGGCGCATGGCAGTCCTTCAGAAGGCGATTGTCGCCGCGACGCGGCGATCGGATGAGTTGAATTGTAATCGGCGCAGCGTACGGATTGGCCACGTCCGGCAAAGAAAACGCCCGGACATGCCGGGCGTTCTGGTACTTCCTACTAAGGTGTCTCCGAGCCCACAGCCCCCTTTAGTAAAGGGGGCGCCGCGACAGCGGCGGGGATTTGGAAGCACATAGCGGGGCCCAAAGTTTGCAAAGCGAACTTTGGGATTGATGTCAGGCGGAGCCTGACATCAATGCCCGCGGATGCGCCCCTGGAAGCGCGGCTTCGCGCGACCCAGCGGCAGCTTCAGCTTGCCGATCGCGGTGATGCGCTCTTCGGCCAGGCGGTCGGCGGCGCGGTAGGTCGGGATGGCGTCGCGCTCGGAGATCTCATAGATGCGCGCCAGGTTGTGATAGATCGTGCGCATCATGCGCATGGCGCGCTCGCGGTTGTAGCCGTCGAGTTCCAGCGCCACGTTCATCACGCCGCCCGCGTTCACCGCGTAGTCCGGTGCGTACAGGATGCCGCGCTTGACCACTTCGTCGCCGATGGCGTTGTTGGCCAGCTGGTTGTTGGCCGCGCCGCAGATGATCTTGGCCTTCAGGCGGGGCAGGGTCTGCTCGTTGACGGTGCCACCCAGCGCGCACGGCGAGTAGACATCGGCCGGCACGTCGTAGATCTCGTCCAGGCCGACGGCTTCGGCGCCGTACTCGGACACGGCCTTGTCGACCAGGCCCTTGTTGATGTCGGTGACGAAGATCTTGGCGCCGCGTTCCTTCAGCAGCTTCACGTATTCCATGCCGACGTGGCCCAGGCCCTGCACGGCGTAGGAATACTTGCCGACTTCTTCATCGCCGAAGCGCTTGTTCAGCGTCGCCATCAGGCCCTGCATGGTGCCGTAAGCGGTGAACGGCGACGGGTCGCCCGAACCACCGTGCACCTGGTGCACGCCGGTCACGTATTCGGTTTCGCGATAGACGTATTCCATGTCGTTGACGTCGATGCCGACGTCCTCGGCCGTGATGTAACGGCCGCCCAGCGACTCGACGAACTGGCCGAACGCGCGGAACAGCGCCTCGGACTTGTCCACCGCCGGATCGCCGATGATCACCGCCTTGCCACCGCCGATGTCCAGACCCGCGACCGCATTCTTGTAGGTCATGCCGCGCGACAGGCGCAGCACGTCGTTCAGCGCGTCCTGCTCGGTCTTGTACGGCCACATGCGCGTGCCACCGAGGGCCGGGCCGAGGACCGTGTTGTGGATGGCGATGATGGCCTTCAGGCCCGCATCCTTGTTGTGGCAGAACACGACCTGCTCGTGGCCGAAGGTGTCGAGGGTTTCAAAAATCATCGGATGCTCCGATTGGCCGCCGCGATGCGCTTGGCACACGACGCCAACAAGGTGACGTAAGTCGTTGAGTGGCTTGAGAACTGCGGTATGGATGACGGCTCAGGCCGGCACCGCAGGCGCAGTAGTCTAATCCAATCGACCGGTCCGGGCCCGTGCCGGCATGACCGCGAAATGCGCTCCCCGCCGATACGCAGCCGTACGTGAATGGCCGGGAGTTATCGATCGCAGGCGTAGGGCGGGTCTTGACCCGCCATCAACCGTGTCGCGTCATCGCCCGGAGCAGGCTTCGCCCGTCACTGCCGTGTCGCGTCATCGCCTGAAGCAAGCCTTCGCCCGCTACTTACGATTAATCCTCGGTGAGAAGTCGGTGCCCCGAGCGGCGGGTCGAGACCCGCCCTACAGCTGCGATTCGATCGGCAGCCAGCCCACCACGCGCGCCGTCGCGCGCTGCATGCCGGTGGTGTCGGGCGCCTGCGTGAACACCGCGGGAGGACGGGCGGCGCGATCCAGCCAATGCACGTCGCCGTCCCGGTTGCGATAGACCCAGTAGCTCAACGCCGGCCCCGACAGGCGCAGGTATTCGGCGCGCAACGACGCAGCGATGGCGGGATCCTCGAACAACACGCCCATCTCGGTGTTGAGGTCGGCCGAACGCGGGTCGAGGTTGAACGAACCGACGAACCCGCGCGCGTCGTCCACCACGAACGCCTTGGTGTGCAGGCTCGCGCCGCTGCTGCCGAACACGCCCGCCGTCTCAGGCCGTCCCTGCGCGCGGATTTCATGCAACTGCACGCCGGCGTCCAGCAACCGGTCGCGGTAGTGGGCATAGCCGCTGTACACCGCCGGCACGTCGTTGGCCGCCAGCGAGTTGGTGACCACGCCCACCTGCACGCCGCGTTTCCGCAGTTCCGCCAGGCCCTGCGTGCCGTAGTCGCCGGGGACGAAGTAGGGCGACATCAACAGCGCCTTGCGATCGGCGCCGCGCAACATGTCCGACAGGCGCTCGATCATCCAGCCGCTGCGGTCGTCGTCCTTCCATTTCAACGGCGGATCGGCCACCACGCGGATGCTGCTGCTCCAGTGCGGCCGCAGTTGTCCGGCGAAGTACGCGCGAACCTGCGGCGACGCCTCCACGCGCTGCAGGTAGCGCTGGGCTTGCGCCGACTCCGCTTCCCGGTCCACCGATTCAATCAGGCTGCGCAGCTTGCGTGGGTCCTTTTGACTCAAGGCCACGATCGGCACCGCCGCCGCGCTGTTCCAGTACGCGTCGAACACCCCGCTGGCCTGCGCCACCGCCGGCCCGAACAACACCAGGTCCAGGTCGCGGAAATTGGTGTCCTCGCCGGCGTTGAAATACTCGACGCCGATGTTGCGTCCGCCCACCACCGCCATGCGCCCATCGGCGATCCACGCCTTGTTGTGCATGCGGTGGTTGACGCTGAAGATCCGCTGCACCAGTTCCAGCACCCGCATCGCACCGCCGCGGTTGCGGAACGGGTTGTACAGGCGGATCTCGATGTTGGGATGCGCGTCCAGCGCCAGCAGGCCCGGATCCATCCCTTCGGCGTTCATGTCATCCAGCAGCATCCGCACGCGCACGCCGCGCTCGGCGGCGAGCCAGGCTTCGCGGCCGAGCAGGCGGCCGGTGATGTCGTCGTGCCAGATGTAGTACTGCAGGTCCAGGCTGCGCCCGGCGCGTCGCGCGGAAATCGCCCGCGCCGCGAATGCATCCAGTCCGTCGGGCACCAGAATGGCGCCGGTCCTGCCCGGTTGCTGGGCGAGCATCGGCACCAGTTCGCGATCGAGTTGCGTCTGCGCGGACTGCAGGGGCAGGGAATGGCTGGGCTTGCCGGTAGCGGGCGGCGTCAGGCGGTCGGCCAGCAGCCAGCCGCTGAGCATCAGCAGTACGAGCGAGATCAGTCCCCAACGCAGAAGCCGCCTGATACGCCGCATGCCACCCCCGATGTCCTGGCCCGAGTATCCACAATCCGTCCTGGCCGCAACGCATTCGCCAACGCATGGGCCAGCTGGCAAGACTCGTCCAAACGGACGGTAAGGGCCGACCAGACCGACTTGTTACAATTCCCGCTCGCCTGTTTCCGTATTGAGCGCGTCATGAGCACCCCTGCCAGCAACCTCCCCGAAGTCGCCACCGAATCGTCCCCGCTGCGCTTCGTCACCGCCGCCAGCCTGTTCGACGGCCATGACGCCGCGATCAACATCATGCGCAGGCTGATCCAGGGGCAGGGCGCCGAAGTCATCCACCTCGGCCACAACCGCTCGGTGGAAGACGTCGTCCGCGCCGCGTTGCAGGAAGACGCCGACGCCATCGCGCTCTCGTCCTACCAGGGCGGCCATGTCGAGTACTTCAAGTACATGGTCGACATGCTGAAAGAACGCAACGCTTCGCACATCCGTGTCTTCGGCGGCGGTGGCGGCACCATCACCCCGGAAGAAATCCGCGAGCTGCAGAGCTACGGCGTCGAGCGCATCTACCACCCCAACGACGGCATGCACATGGGCCTGGTGTCCATGATCGAAGATGTCGTGCGCCGCGCCGAAGCCGCGCGCCTGCCGGTCGACAAGCCGCACAAGGTCGCCTTCGACAACGAGATCGAGATCGGTCGCATGCTCTCGGCGATCGAAGAGTCCGCGCTGGACGAAGCCGAACTCGCCCACCTGCGCAAGGAATGGCAGCTGGCCGGCGGCAAGACCCCGGTCGTGGGCATCACCGGCACCGGCGGCGCCGGCAAGTCCTCGGTGACCGACGAACTGCTCAACCGTTTCCTCAGCAACTTCCCCGAGATGCGCATCGCGGTGATCTCGGTCGACCCGACCCGCCGCCGCACCGGTGGCGCGCTGCTCGGCGACCGCATCCGCATGAACTCGCTGCGCAGCAATCGCGTCTTCATGCGCTCGATGGCCACCCGCCGCCAGCACATGGCGACCAACGTGGTGCTGAAGGACTGCATCGGCTTCCTCAAGTCGCTGGGCTACGACCTGGTGATCGTCGAGACCGCCGGTATCGGCCAGTCCGACTCGGAGATCGTCGACCTCGTCGACTTCCCGATGTATGTGATGACTTCCGACTTCGGCGCGCCCAGCCAGCTCGAGAAGATCGACATGCTCGATTTCGCCGAGCTCGTCGTGCTCAACAAGTTCGACAAGCGCGGCGCCGAAGACGCCCTGCGCGACGTGCGCAAGCAGTGGAAGCGCAACCGCGTCGCCTTCGCGACCAAGGACGAGGACGTCCCCGTCTATCCGACCATTGCTTCGCAGTTCAACGACCCCGGCATCAGCTGGATGTTCGCCAACCTGTGCCGCCTGCTGCGCGACAAGCTGTCGCTGCCGGCCGAGAAGTGGACGCCGGACATCGACACCAGCCTGAAGGAACCGCGCGCCACCGTGCTGATCCCCGGCGCCCGCGTGCGTTACCTCGCCGAGATCGCCGAACAGGGTCGCGGTATCAACGCGAAGATCGAAACGCAGGCTGAAGTCGCCGACCGCGCGCAGAGCTACTGGCAGTCGCTGCACGACCTGGGCGACGACAAGCTGCCCAAGGCGCTGGATCTCTACGACACCAACGATGTCGTCCCGAGCGCAGCGAGGGACCTGCTTTCCTCCGGCGCCCAGGCGAAAGCAGATCCTTCGGCTTCGCCTCAGGATGACAAGGTGATTGTCGACCGCACCCTCATCACCCTCCGCCAACGCTACAACGACGCCATCCAGTCACTGACCTCCGAAGCCCTCAAGCTCCTGCGCGAGTGGCCGGCCCGCCTCAAGTCCATCACCGACGAATTCACCGAATACCAGGTCCGCGACAAGACCATCCGCGTCGAGAACTACCGCGAGTCGCTGTCGCACCAGAAGATCCCGAAGATCGCCGCGCCCACCTACAAGAGCTGGGGCGAGCTGCTGGTGTTCCTGCAGAAAGAAAACCTGCCCGGCTACTACCCGTACACCGGCGGCGTTTACCCGTACCGCCGCACCGGCGAAGACCCGATCCGCATGTTCGCGGGCGAGGGCACGCCCGAGCGCACCAACCGCCGCTTCCATTACCTCAGCGTCGGCCAGCCGGCCGCGCGCCTGTCCACCGCCTTCGACAGCGTCACGTTGTACGGCGAAGACCCGGCCGTGCGCCCGGACATCTACGGCAAGATCGGCAACTCCGGCGTCAACATCGCCACGCTGGACGACATGAAGAAGCTGTACTCCGGCTTCGACCTGTGCGCGCCCAGCACCTCGGTGTCGATGACCATCAACGGCCCGGCGCCGATCATCCTGGCGATGTTCATGAACACCGCGATCGACCAGCAGGTCGAGAAGTACCTGCGCGCCGACCAGGCGCGCTGGGACGAAGCGCACGCCAGGATCGAAAAGATGTTCGATGGCAGGAAGCGCCCCGAATACAGCGGCATGCTGCCCGAAACCAACGACGGCCTCGGCCTCGGCCTGCTCGGCGTCACCGGCGACCAGGTCGTCGACGCCGGGACCTACGAGAAGATCAAGGCGCACACCCTCGCCACCGTGCGCGGCACCGTGCAGGCCGACATCCTCAAGGAAGACCAGGCCCAGAACACCTGCATCTTCAGCACCGAATTTGCCCTGCGCATGATGGGCGACATCCAGCAGTACTTCGTCGACCGCAACGTCCGCAACTTCTACTCGGTGTCGATCTCGGGCTACCACATCGCCGAAGCCGGCGCGAACCCGATCAGCCAGCTCGCCTTCACCCTGAGCAACGGCTTCACCATCGTCGAGTACTACCTCGCGCGCGGCATGAAGATCGACGACTTCGCGCCCAATCTGTCGTTCTTCTTCAGTAACGGCATGGACCCGGAATACACCGTCATCGGCCGCGTCGCCCGCCGCATCTGGGCCCGCGCCATGCGCGAGCGCTACGGCGCTTCCGCGCGCAGCCAGATGATGAAGTACCACATCCAGACCAGCGGCCGCTCCCTGCACGCGCAGGAGATCCAGTTCAACGACATCCGCACCACGCTGCAGGCCCTGTACGCGCTGTTCGACAACTGCAACAGCCTGCACACCAATGCCTACGATGAAGCCATCACCACGCCGACGGAAGAGTCCGTGCGCCGCGCCGTGGCGATCCAGATGATCATCAACAAGGAACTGGGCCTCAACTTCAACGAGAACCCCTGGCAGGGCAGCTTCATCGTCGACAAGCTCACTGACATCGTCGAGGAAGCCGTCTACAAGGAGTTCGAAGCCATCAGCGAGCGCGGCGGCGTGCTCGGCGCCATGGACACCATGTACCAGCGCGGCAAGATCCAGGAAGAGAGCCTGTACTACGAGCACAAGAAGCACGACGGCTCGCTGCCCCTGATCGGCGTCAACACCTTCCTGCCCAAGGACCACGGTGGCGACATCGTCACCGAGATCGAGCTGATCCGTTCGACCGAAGGCGAGAAGGGGCAGCAGATCGAGAACGTCGCGGGGTATCAGGGCAACCGCAATGGGTATGCGGGTGACGGGCTGAAGGGGCTACAGGCTACGGCGCGGGAAAGGCGGAATGTGTTTGCTAGTTTGATGGAAGCGGTGAAGACGCATAGCCTCGGGCAGATTAGTCATGCGCTGTATGACGTCGGCGGCGAGTATCGAAGGAATATGTAGCTGCAGACTGCAACGAAATGCCCGCCTCAAGGCGGGCTTTTTGTAGGTGGTTTCTTGGCTACCGAACCAGAATGGGCAGCATATGTGCAGCAACTCCAATTCACCCATCAAGAGAGGTGTTCTCGAACGAGGTTGGGTCGTTGCGCAGGTGGATACCACTTGTCCGGTTGAGCATCGAACTGCGATTCTTGGCCTTGCTAACACCCTCGGAATAGTTACAGCAACTCGCAGCCATAGTGCTGTTGATGAATTGCGCCCAAAGACGCAGACGGAAGCCCGCTCAGGATCGATGAGTGCAGTGTTTGGGCTGGGCGCGCAACCTTGGCACATGGATATGGCCCACTGCCCATCGCCGGCTAGATTCATACTTCTGTCCTGTGTCAATCCTGGGGACCAGGAATGTGTGACGGAGCTTCTCGATTGGCGGCAGGCATTGGGGCCGGAACATCTGTCGGTGGCAGACCAAGAGCCAGTTTTGGTGCGCGCTGGTCGAGGCTCGTTCTACACGACGATGCTCGACAAACATCATCGGTTTATCAGGCAGGACCCGGCGTGCATATTTGGGTTGACGGATCGCGGCCGCATGCTGCAGGCCAAAATCAATGAAACAACGCGCACGCCGGTCTTCCGAATGCGCTGGAAGCCCGGGCGCACGTTGATATTCGATAACTGGCGTCTTCTGCATCGCCGTGCTGACGCCTCTCAAAGTGGGTCCCGGTCACTGCTTCGCGTCACGATCATGGAAACGACCAATGACAGCTAAACATCACGCAACGAAAGCCCCTCAGGTTCCGGCTGCATTGCTATCTGAGTCGTTGATGCAAAAGTCGAAGGCATATGCAAAGCGCGCGCTCGCGGGCAAGCAGGGCGGAAATGATGATGACTACCAGCTCTACGCAGCGCTTGCGTTAGAGCTATTGGCAAAGAGTTCATTGTCAGCGATTCACCCGAGCTTGGTGGTGAAGACCGACAATCTGAACAGCTTGTTGGAGGCGAACGGGATTTCGACTGGGACCGCGGTTCGCACGATCGATGCTAGCGAAGCCTATGCACGCCTGAGGCACACGGTTTCGTCCTACACGACGCCGGATATGGAGGCCTGCCGCAAGCTGGCAGATCGGCGCAATGCCGAATTGCACTCGGGGGAGGCCGCATTCGCAGCCTTCCCACCGAGGCTCTGGGAAGGAGAGTTTTGGCACGCGGCCGAACTTGTCTTGAAGTCGATGACGCTGACCTTGGACGATTGGCTGGGCGCCGACGCCAAGACGCCGAAGGAACTATTGGCGGCCCTGCGCAAGGCAAAGAACGCTGCTGTGCAGCAGAGAATAGAGCGCGCCAAGGTCGCATTCGAGGAGTTCAAGCCGGATGAAAAGAAGAAGAGGTCTGCGAAGCAGATAAAGCAGATTCTGGAAGATTCAAAGAAGCTCAATCCTTACGGGTATCAAGACATCTTCGTGTATTCCGTAATCGAGAAGTGGCTTGATATATGCCCTGCTTGCGGCGCGCATGGAGTCGTGGGAGGAGAAGAGGCATACGAGGAGCCCGCCGAAGATCAGTCGGATGCTGAGCCTGGCTATGAGATTGTGGAAATCGGCTACTACCCCCTAGAGTTCCATTGTCCTACTTGCGGGCTGGCATTGGAGGGAAATGAAGAAGTCACGATGGCCGGAATCGGTGACGACGCGCACTATGTACTGGAACACCGTGAAATCCAGTATGAGCCCGACTATGGCAACGACTAGGGGAAAAAAGGGGGAAAGCAAAAAACAGGGGGCAGAGTTTTTTAGAATTCGTACTCTGACCCCTATTCTTTCCTATTCTTTGCAAGGGACCGCCAAACGAATGGCCACACTTGCTCCGCCATCCCATGCAAGCGGCGTAAGGTCCGGCGCGTGAGCTACGATACCGGCACGGCGCGTTGCACCGCGCGGTAACCTATTTGACTCAGGGGAAGACACCGATGGCGGAACTCGTTTCGCAGCCTACATCCATCCAGTCCGTGTACGGATGGTTCAAGGATCAGAAGCTGTTCGTCAACCGCCGCTATCAGCGCAAGCTGGTGTGGACACTCGAAGAAAAGCAGCGGCTCATTGAGTCACTCCTCAAAAAGTACCCCATTCCCGCGATACTCGTGGCAGAACGAGAAGGCGCCCCGGGTACATACGAGATCATCGACGGGCTCCAGCGACTCCATGCAATCGTGTCCTTCATCGAATCGTCTTTTCCTACGATTGATGGCAAGTATTTTGACGTCACCCACTTTTCTACCGCGAAGGCCAGGGCAGACGAGGGTATCTTCGTGCCCGCTACCGGAGAGCCAAAACTAACGCAGGCGGAGGTAAGCACCATCCTCGACTACACTCTTGCGCTTTCGGTGATGCGAAACGCTTCCGAGGCGGAGATCAACGATGTGTTCGGTCGAATCAATACGTACGGTCATCGCCTGAGCGACCAGAGTGTCCGGGGGCGGCGACATCCGGCGCATTACGCCTTCGGCTAATGCGCCCTACGAGGTCTTCAGTCCCGTAGGGCGCAATGAAATTGCGCCGCATGAGTGTCCGGGGGCGGCGACATCCGGCGCATTACGCCTTCGGCTAATGCGCCCTACGAGGTCTTCAGGCTCGGCGGCGACTGGCCCGCCGCTTGTCCGCGTACATCGCGCGGTCGGCCTTGGCCAGCAGCGTGTCGAGGTCGTGTCCGTCGGCGGGGTAGCAGGCGATGCCGACGCTGGCGTCCAGTTGCAGGGGGCCATCGGGCAACGTGTATGCGGGCTGCATGCGGGCGCGCAAGGTGGCGGCGATGGCGCTGGCGGCCTCGGCATCGCTGCAGTCCGGCAGCAGCACCACGAATTCGTCACCGCCCATGCGCGCCACCAGGTCGCCGTGCCGCAGGCTTTGCTGCAGGCGTTGCGCCACCTCGCGCAACACCTGGTCGCCGGCGCCGTGGCCGCAGCGGTCGTTGGCGGCCTTGAATCCGTCGAGGTCGAGATAGAGCAAGGCCAGGCCGCCGCCGGCTTGCGCGGCGCGTTCCATGTGTTCCTGCAGCCGACGTTGCAGCAGATACCGGTTGGGCAGGCCCGTCAGGGCGTCGTGGCCGGCGCGATGTTCCAGTTCGCGCTCGGCGTGGCGCAGTTCGGAGATTTCGCGCGCGATGCCGATGCGCACGCCGTGTTCGGGCAGCCAGCGGGCCGACCACATGATGTCCACGGCGTGGCCGTTCTTGTGCAGGTAGCGGTTGCGGAAATGGCGCTGGAACTCGCCATCCATCACGTGAGCGGCCTGCTCCATGGTCGCCGCGCGATCGTCGGGGTGAACCAGGTCGAACGCCTTGCGGCCGATCACTTCGTCCGGCGCGTAGCCGAAGATGCGCTCGAAACTCGCGTTCACGTACAGGAAGTGCCCGTCGACGTCGACCAGGCACACCGCATCGGGCAGCAGGTCCAACACGTCGCTGAGGGGAGGCAGTTTCGGGGTCATCGATTTGCGGGGGCTGCGCCGCTGGACGACGGACGCATCAGGTCCCTGGAGGGAAGCATAGAGGATCGCGCTAAAAACAGGGGTCAGAGTAGGTTTTCGGCTCGCTCAATGTCCCAGGCTGCATCATCAGCACCCGCCACCCGGCGGGTCTTGTGCTTTTCAACCCCTGATCCCTTTGGCACACTCGATCCCGCTCCGATCGCTCCGTAGCGATCACCCAAACGCCACACGGACTGCGGCGGAGCAAGGACGCAACCGGCATCGCCGGTGCACACATGGAAATCAACAGGAGGTTGTTGTGTCTGCAAATCGCATTTCGTTCACCATTTCTCCCGAGCAGCGGCAGGCGGCCGCGGCGGGTATTGCGCAGCTCGCTTCGGCGTTGCCGGGTCTGGTGGCCATCGAGCCGTCGGAGATCCGCGAGCTCCATCATTTCGTCGGCAAGAACGAGACCTTCGGGCGCGGCATGTACCGCGTGCTCGAGGCGCATCCGCTGATCGTGCCGCCCAGCCTCGACGTGGCCGCGGCGCGCGCGGACATCGAGGCGATCGACGCATTGCGTCCCCTGCTCGACGCGGTGCAGCGACTGCACACGCAACTGGAGCACACGCTGGCGCTGCTCGGCCACGATGCCATGGACTTCGCCTACGAGGGCTACCAGCAGCTCAAGCTGTCCGGTGCCGCACACGGTCTGGAGGAGGTGCGTCGCGAGCTGGGCCAGCAGTTCGCCAACCGCGGTCGTCGTCGCCAGGAGGCGCCGCAGCCAGCCTGATGCACGTGCGCAACGCGATGGAAAACGAAAGCCGCCTTCTGGCGGCTTTTTCTTTGCGCACGCGTCGGTCGGCGTAGGGCGCAATCCCCCAAGGGGCCTTCCTTCGGGGCGTAAGCGAAGCGCATTGCGCCGCATGAGTATCCGAAGCCGGTTGCATCCGGCGCATTACGCCTTCGGCTAATGCGCCCTACGGGAACTGAGGATCGAGAAGGGGTCCGCCGGGGGGCGCGAATGGTTCGCGGAAGGTCGGGAAGGGTTAGCGGAAGGGCGAGAAGGGTCCGGCAAGGAGCGAGAAGGGTCCAGCGAGGAGCGAGAAGGGTCCGGCAAGGAGCGAGAAGGGTCCGGCAGGGAGCGAGAAGGGTCCGGCGAGGAGCGAGAAGGGTCCGGCAAGGATCGAGAAGGGTCCAGCGAGGAGCGAGAAGGGTCCGGCGAGGAGCGAGAAGGGTCCGGCGAGGAGCGAGAAGGGTCCGGCGAGGAGCGAGAAGGGTCCAGCGAGGATCGAGAAGGGGCCGGCAAGGATCGAGAAGGGTCCGGCGAAGATCGAGAAACCCGCGTAAGGCGGGAGTGAGCCCGCCCTACGCCTTCCGGCCGCGATGACGCGTAGCGAAGACACCATTCACGGCGCCCTGGGCTATCTTTCCCCGTTCGGAACAAATCAGGTCGATCCAACCAATGAAGGGCACAGTTGTCGGTCTAATCACGCCGCATGTTCTGAGAGTCGCTGACCTCGCCAAGCGGGCCGAGACAGGCGCCAATGTTGACTGGCATGTGCGAGATGCCGTTGCAAAGACGATCGACGACCTCGGGCTCCAATACAACGCGCGGGACTTGCTCTCGGCCTACATCCACTGGCTGGAGACTGCGGCGTCTGAGGCAGGGCAGGCCCGCCAGGTCTATGCCCGCGTGTTGCAGGCAGCGGCAGCGGCGGCCGCACGGCACCTCCAGGAACGCAATTGACGGAAAACGGGGTCAACGGGGTCAGAGTACTTTTTTCGAATTCGTACTCTGACCCCTGTTCTTCCCTCAATACAACGCGCGGGACTTGCTCTCGGCCTACATCCACTGGCTGGAGACTGCGGCGTCTGAGGCAGGGCAGGCCCGCCAGGTCTATGCCCGCGTGTTGCAGGCAGCGGCGGCGGCTGCCGCACGGCACCTCCAGGGACGGGGCTGATGGAAAACAGGGGTCGATGGAAAAGGAAGAAAGGTTCCAGGTTCATTTTCAGAGGCGATGAAATTGAACCTGGAACCTTTCGTGCGGATATGCGGAACGCTCGTCTTTCCGTGGCTGCTTAGCCTTTCTTTCGTGCTGCCCCATCGCTGTCGTCTTAGCGCCTGAGACAGGGCGATGCTTTAGTCAAAAGTCACGGAGACGTCGCGACGGGGAGGCAACATTGCACGGCACGTGTAGTCGTCGGGAATGCTCCCCATCTGAGCGCCACATACGATCAGCCATGACCTTGCCCCACATCGATCCAAAGCTCGTTTTCGCCTGGCAAACAGCGCATTCCATCGCCCGGAGCTCCCCGCCCCCTGTTCACGATCGCGGCGGCTTCCGGGTAGATACCCACTCGGACAAGGAAGTGAAACGCTGGGTGTTCCCGCAGCTATGTGATGGGTTGCGCGCCATCGCACATGGCATTACGGCTCCGCGACATTACTTGAAGCTGTGCGGCTCTGACGAGGAGCTGAGAAGTGCACTGCCAGCGCGCTGGGAGGTCCAGCCAGCGAACTATTTCATGATCGCGGCAGAGGCAGCCCTCGATACAAAGCCTCTGCCGAATGGATACACGATGGAGCTTCATCAGGCCGGGCCTGTCACCCGAGCTTGCATCATCGCGCCGGATGGCGATCTGGCCGCAGCCGGATGCGCGGCAGAAACTGCAGATGTCTTCATTTACGATCGAATCGAAACTGCGCAGGATCACAGGCGGAAAGGATTGGGTGCCGCGGTGATGAGTGCTCTTGGAATGGCGAGGAAATCCCTTGCGAGTCCGCAGCTCCTGGTTGCGACAGGAGACGGTCGCAACCTCTATGCGAACCTGGGTTGGACAGTGCTTGCACCCTTCGCTGCTGCAACAATTCCGGAAGGTTGCAACTAAAGACGTAGGGAATTAAATCCGCTC
Source organism: Lysobacter fragariae (assembly GCF_054779775.1). Lineage (NCBI taxonomy): Bacteria > Pseudomonadati > Pseudomonadota > Gammaproteobacteria > Lysobacterales > Lysobacteraceae > Lysobacter > Lysobacter fragariae. The sequence continues at coordinate 263,895 of NZ_BAAGXP010000006.1, forward strand.
CCTCGCTGCGCCGAGCTAAAGGGGAGGGAGGGATTAAGCGTCGGAGCCTTGCTTGATTCCCTCCGTCTCCATTTCGAACCTGACCCCTTATTTCTCTTATTTCTCGCCTTAGCAAAAAGTAGGCCGGAGTAATTCTTGCTTCAAGCAAGGACTCACTCTGGCCCACATGTTGCGCCACTGGTAATTGGCCTTTTCCGCGGCCGGTCGTCGTTGTCTCCAAATGTCCACGGTTGGAGAGCGCCAGGATGAAAGGATGGGTCTTAGCTTCGGTCTGCCTGTTAGCTCAGGGCTGTGCTGTGGTCCCAAAACATCGGGGGGTTGAGGAAGGCATGGTCTGGTGCAACACGCGCTACCTCGACGCTATTCCAGAGCACCAGCCGCCTTTTAGCGCTACCAAGTCGACGATGTTTCCCATCGCGAAGCGGGGGTATCCGTACGCCTTGGCCAGTACCCTGGTTTTACAGGACGGCGGTGGACTGGATCACGCGTTCTCCGGCGACCAAGTGCTTACCAGGGTGGATTGGCTTACGGACGCCAACAACGGACATGGTGGCTTCTATGCGGCCACCTTCACTCGCAAGTTGGGCAACGAAATGCCGGATGAAGTTATCGTTGCGTTTCGTGGCACGAACGACACCAGGGACTGGCTTCTTCACAATCTGTCTCCTTTTCCGGAGCAGTACCGACAAGCCAGGCGCTATGTGGAGCGGGTGGCTAGTGCATTGCCTGTTCGAACTCGACTCGTTGTTACCGGTCACTCACTTGGCGGCGGGTTGGCAGCACATGTTGCCCAACATCGCGACACACGCGATTTGGTACAGGAGGCGTGGGTCTTTAATCCTAGTCCACGAGATGGCGTCTGGACGCATGAAACACCGAACATCTGGTTTGCATCGTCCAAGGGCGAGATTTTGAATGCATTTCGTTGGGATTATGTGGGCGCCCCGAAGAACCAACGAACGACCGAATTCAAATTGATCGATGCCAGCTCTGTCTACCGCCATTTCAGGTATGTCATCACCCGGGAAATTCTCCACTACGCCGATCTGACTGAACACGTGGAAGGCGGGCGAAAAAGCACCACAACAATTCCCCTTCAGATCCTGGAGCGTTCCGACGGCTCAAGGTGCTCGCCTGAGTACGCAGCGAAGATTGTCGAGTTGCGCAAGGCCTACGACATCAAATTTCCAAACAGCCCCGAGGACAATGGTCAAAGATCAAGTGGGCCGGAGTAATTTTTTGCTTCAAGCAGGAATTCACGGTCGATTCTTGGTGAATCCGCCCCCTTTGTTTAGCGGGAATGCCTGGCGCTGCGGGTCCGGTCCCATCCACCCGCATACAGCCATAACAACCCCGCGCCTATGCTCCCCGCCATGCATGGGCGTCGCCGCTTCCTGCGACTGTTGGGCGGCATCGCGGCCGGGGTCGCGACGTTCGCGACGCGCGCAAACGCCTGGGCAAGTGCATCGCAATCGCGGCCCTCGCGCATGTCCACGTCCGTTTCCCTGTTCCTGTGCGGCGACGTCATGCTCGGGCGTGCGATCGACCAGATCCTGCCGCATCCGTCGAAGTCGCGGCTGTACGAGTCGTACCTGCACGATGCGCGCGACTACCTGACGCTCGCGCAGCGGGCGAGCGGAGACATCCCGCATCCCGCGTCGTTCCCGTATGTGTGGGGTGACGCGCTGGCAGAGTTGCAGCGACGGCGACCCGCGGTCCGCATCATCAACCTCGAAACCAGTGTCACCCGCAGCGACACGCCCTGGGAAAAGGGCATCAACTACCGCATGCATCCCGACAACGTCGGCTGCCTGGCGGCTGCAGGCATCGACTGCTGCACGCTGGCCAACAATCACGTGCTCGACTGGCAGCGCCCGGGCCTCGCCGAAACCCTGGCCACCTTGCACCGCGCGAAGATAGCGACCGCGGGCGCCGGCACCGACCTCGACGCGGCGCAGGCGCCGGCGATCCTGCCGCTGCAGGTGGGCGAGGGCGCCGGCGCGCGCCTGCTGGTATTCGCCGCCGCCACCGACGACAGCGGCGTGCCCGCGGACTGGGCGGCCACCGCGGAGCGTTCAGGCGTGCATCGCCTGCCAGACCTGTCGATGGCAACGGTGGCGCGTATCGCCGCGCTCGTGCGCCGCTATCGGCGCCCCGGCGATCGCGTCGTGTTCTCGCTGCACTGGGGCGGCAACTGGGGCTACGCGGTATCGCGCGAGCAACGCGCGTTTGCGCATGCCCTGATCGACGACGCCGGCGTGGACATCGTTCACGGCCACTCCTCCCATCATCCCAAGGGCATCGAGGTGTACCGCGACCGGCCGATCCTCTACGGCTGCGGCGACTTCCTCAACGACTACGAAGGCATCGCAGGCCACGAGGCCTATCGCGGCGAACTCGGCCTGATGGTTTTCCCCACGTTGGACATCGCCAGCGGCCACCTGCGCGAACTCGCGCTGGTGCCTACGCGCATCCGCAAGTTCCGGGTCAACCGCGCGGGGAAAGAGGACCGCGCCTGGATGCTCGCCATGCTGCAGCGCGAGTGCCGGGCCTATGGCAGTGAGGTCCAGGAGGGGGCATGGGGCGCGTTCGTGGTGCAGTGGAAGCGATAGCCGCGTGGCCGAGATAGTTCGGCCTTACACGATCCAGAGCGGAGTTCTCTGCATGGCGACGATGGGCCCTTGGTCAGTCAGTCGCCGCACCCACAACGGTAGAATCCGAGCCTGAGTCGAGATCATGTCCGGCCGTAAGGAAAATATTCGATGTCGTGGAAAACCTGGTGCCTGCTGCTAGGCGTGCTGGTTGGTTTGGGATTCTGGGTGCGCACTCCGGCTGCGCCGGAACGCGTTGACCATTCGGTGACGTCGCGAGCGGAGGCTTCGTGGGCGGTTGATGACCGTGTGGGTCGCCTCGACGAAGGTCGTGCGCGTCAAGCCGATGAGGCTCGCCGCATCCCCAGCGCGCGTCGCGTCGCTCGTGGGCGCCGCCCCCTGCCGAGATCTGCAGTCGCTGACTCGTCAGCCTTCCGGTTCGAGCGGTTCATTGTGTCGCCTGTCGAGGTTGATTGGGCTCCCGGACAGGTCGAAGTAGGCGACGTGACAGGGGATGGCCGCCTCGACATCGTGGTGGCGATGAACTCCTCGGGATTCCAGACCAGCGCCTGATGGATTCAGGTGCGCGTGCACGCCCAAAATGCGGATGGCACGCTCGCCTCACCAATAGTGTTGGATGTCAATCGCGCCATCAACCTGGGCAGCGGCCTGGAGCTTGTCGATCTCGACCGGAACGGCGTGGCCGAGATTGTCGTAGGTGATGAAACGGGGCTGGCGGTCATAGCCAGACGCGATGGGCGATTCGTCCAGACCGCGTATGCCGGTGGCTGGGCGCGCTACCTGGTAGCCGTGGACGCCGACGGAGACGCCTATCCCGACGTGTACGCGCAGAGCTTCGAGTACGGCGCTGATGTGTACCATGGCAACGGAATGGGTGGCTTTCGCGCCCTGACGCATGTGGCCACGCCCTACGGTTCCAACCTACCTGGCGCCGTCGATTTCACCGGCGACGGCCTGCCTGATCTTTTCGCCCAATCCTACTCGGGTATCTGGATTCGTCCTGGCACGCCCAACGCCGGCTTCCAGCCGTCCTTTCTGTTGGACGTCGAGCCCTTTCTGTCCGGTGCGATCAACGGTGCGACCGTTGCCGATATCAATCAGGACGGCCGCGCGGATCTAGTCGTGTCCGACCAAGGTAGGGGCGTCACGCCCAAGGGCGTCCGTGTCCTATACCGCGGAGCGGGCAACAGCTTCACCCAACAGACGTTGTTCGAGATGTCTGGCTACTATGAATACCCGGGCGCGAACGCAGTAGCAGACCTGGACCGCAACGGTTATCCCGACATTGTCGTGATGTACAACAGCGATGACTACCTGGGCTATCTGTTGCAGGGCCCTTCGGGATTTGCGCCGATCGTCAAGCTGAGGACTGACGACAACCCCTGGACAAATAACTTCTACATGGAAGATGCGATCGCGATCGCGGACGTCAACTCGGACAAATGTCCAGACGTGGTGATTGCGGAAGTCAGCTCGTCACTGCGCATCTTCTATGGACGCAACTGCCGTATCCCGCCGATGCGGACGGGTGGTCCGGGCCCGGTGGGAAGGATCTAACCCGCAAACCTCACCTCGCCCTCGCGAACGTAGTGATCACCCGAAAGCAAAAAGGTTCCAGGTTCATTTTCACGGGCGATGAAATTGAACCTGATCCTCCTGTTTTGCACCGCGATAGAGCGCGCTCACTGGACGGCGATGGTTCCCCGCATCAATGCAGAGTGCCCCGGCGAGCTGCAGAAGAACTCGTACGGGCCGCCGTCCTTGATCTTGCTGACGGGGACGCTGACCGACGTGGTCTGGCCTCCGCCGACCACTGGACTGTGCGCGACCACGCGCGTGTCGCCGGCCTTGATGTAGTTCGCAGCCAGGCCGGCCGTGACGCCGTCGGCGGCGATGCCCTGCATGTCGTCGGTCCTGGCGATGACGACGTTGTGGCCCATGACGGTTATCGCCAGCTTGCCGGCGTGTTTCAGGGTGATCTTGAGGTTGCGGCACGAGGCCGGGACGGTGATGGAGCCGACGTTGAACTGCATGGCATCGGTGCCTTCGATCTGCGTTGCGCAGTGGGACACCACGGCGGGCGGCTTGGCGCTGGCGGTCGGTGCGGGCGTGGCCGCCGGGGGCGGCGTGGTCGCCGTGGCGTCGGGGGTGGCGGGCACCGTTTCCACCGGAGCGGGGGCGGGGGGCGGAGCGGGTGCGGTTTCGGGGGGCGTCGCCGCGGGGGCGGTGGCAGTGTCAGGCTCGGCGTTCGGCGTGCGGTCTCCGCACGCCGACAGCGCGAGGGCGCACGACGCGACAATCAGGGCGATCTTGACGTTCATCATGGGGCTCCTGTGCGGGACGGGAGCCATCATTCGCCTCGGGGGACGTGCGAAGCGTGAAAACGGAAGCGGGGCTGTTTTCACGGGCGATGAAATTGAACCTGGAACCCTTGAGTCCTTTTGAGCCCAGTACGGCGTTATCGCTGGTCCAGCTCGTGGTGGATCAACACCACGCATTGCGAAGCAAACAGCATCTTCGATCCCAGTGCGATTTTCTTCGCACCCAGGCGTTCGAGGCTGTGGAAGGTCTTTTTCGGCATCGGGATATGGTCGGTCAGCAGGAAGCAGGGATTGCCCTGGAACGCCTGCTCGCGAATCGATGTGCCTTTCCGGTCCATCACGAACAGCTGGTGGTCTTCGGCCAGCTCCTGCACGAGCCGTTCGAAGCTCACCGTGCGCACCGTCACCCCCGATTCCACCGGTCGCGTCTCTTCCTTGCCCATTCCCCTGGAAGCATCCAGCGCGTTCGCGATCTTGCCCAGCAGCGCGCGCTCGTCGAAACCGCCGATGTCATGCATTGCATCGGGTTCGAATCGGATCGTGCGGGAGTAATCCTGGGTGCTTTCCAGCACCAGGTAGACCGTGACATCCGCGCGGTGGGACTGGGCCACGAAGATCGCGTTCATCAGCGTATGCGCCAGGATTTCGGTGTGGGCCTCCTTGCCGACGGACGCCAGCAGTTTCTGGCTGTCCGTGGGTGCCGCCCGCGCTCTCAGTACAAAGGTTCGCATGTGTGTCCTGGCTCAATAGTCGTCGCGTCGTGACGCGCGGCACATGGCGCGCCGCTCGCCGATTGTCGCAGCGAAAAAGGGGGCAGGTTGTCTGTTTGCCCATCCGCGGTAATGAACCTGCCCCTTGGTTCCCGGTTTCTTACCCCAGGACCCACTTGCCCGAGGGATCCCAGCGGATGTCGATGCGCTTGGCATCGTTGAGCGCTTCCTCGCCCGAGGGGTCGCACAGGTTCAGGCACGAGCGCACTTTCAGCAGCACGCCGCATTCGTATTCGCCCGGCTTGCTTCCTGGCAGCCGCTTGCACGATTCCTTCTGCACGTCGGCCAGTTGCATGTGGACGACGGCCGTATTGCCGGTGGCCGTCGACTGGATCGCTACGCCGCCCGCGGCTTCCAGCTTTTCGTACATCTCGTAGGTCAGGCGGCGCACCACGTCCGCCGGCGGTTCGTCATCGGGTACCGGTACGCCGGTGCTGGCCGGCACGGCCGCTGCTTCGGGTTCGATCGCGAACGGTGTCACCGGATCGTCGGTGGCGGTGGTCAGGATCGGGGCGTTACGCGACAGGGCGTCCATCCACTGGAATTCGAAACCTTCGGGCACCGTGGCGACGAGGATGCCGCCCTTTGTGGTGCCGGCAAGCGGCAGTCCGTAGCGCTGCAGGACGGCGATGGCGGCCGCGCGCTGGTCTTCCTTCGGCGTGACGAGCACGCGCCCGCGCGCGGGCTGGAACTCGGGCTTGGCGGCCCGGGGGTAGTCGACGCCTTCGACCTCCAGGGAGGTGCCGCTGTAGTGGACGAAGTCGTTGTCGCGCGGGTCACGGCTGCAACCGGTCGAAAACGCAATGGCAAGCAGGAGCGCGGCGAGACACGGGCGCGAAACGCGTGGATGCATGATCAGGTTCCCCGGGAAAACAGCGGCCAGCGTACATTTTTCACCCGCACTGGGTAACCGGACACGGAGATCAAACTGATCCGTTCGACCGAAGGCGAGAAGGGGCCGCATCGAGAATGTCGCGGGGTATCAGCGCAACCGCAATGAGCATGCGGGCGATGGGCACAAGGGGCGACGGGCCACCGCGCGGGAGCGGCGCAATGTGTTTGCGAGGTTGATGGTTTCGGGCAGATCAGCCATGCGCGATATGCTGTTGGCCGGCGAGCACCGCCGGAACATGCAAATTTCTCTGACGAGAGGCAGGACGTAGGGATGGAGATGGGAAAGTTCTCGATGGGGCTCGTGCTGGCGCTGGCGACCGTGTTGACCACCGGCATGAGCATCGATCCGAAGCGGGTGCCAGCGCCGGATGCGGCGAAACGCCAGACCACTCCGACGATTCCCGCGACGGAGACGGCGACGGCAACCGGGGAGCAATCGATATTTACGCCCAAGGATTTCGCGCAATACCTGACGAGTGTCCTGAAGGCAGAAACCCTGAAGGACCCCAAGGAACGCTGCCTTGCCTACCCTGAGCTACCCGGCAACGAATGGCCGAAGGAGATGGTCGATCGCCTGTGCGCACTGGTGGCGCCGGAGGGATCGCTTGAGGAACTGGACACCGTCCTGAAGCAACCTGGCGGCGGCGCCGAACTGGACCGCCGCTATGCCGCGTTGCTGGAAGCGCACTACGCGAACCCGATGCAGAAGGACCGCATTTTCCGGGCGTATGACATCTTCGATACTTCCCCGCTCGCCGCCGCCGTCGCCGAGGAATGGGTCCGGCAGTCCCCCGATAGCGCCTACGCGCGGACCGCACGGGCCTGGCAGCTGATCGATAGTGGCTGGGAGGCGCGGGGCGGCCAGTTCATGCGCGAGACACCGCAGGACAAAGTCAGACGCATGGACGAGTTTTTCGGTCGGTCGATTCCGGACCTGGACTTCGCGCTGAAGCACAATCCCAAGCTGCTGCCGGCATGCGAGCGCCTGATTTCCGTCGGTGCCAGCAGCAGTGCCCTGGCGCAGCGCGTTGGCACCGAGCTATGCCTCAAAGCTGACCCGGCGTCGTACCGGGTCATGGGTTCGTTGGTGTGGGCGACGCAACCCAAATGGGGTGGATCGCAGGAGGAGATGCGCGCGCTGGTCGCAATGGCTCGTGCCCATGAAGGCGACAATCCGGCCCTGGCTGCCTTGCGCAATGCCCAGGCGGGGTATGACGCGGCGAACGACAGGGCGGAAGGGCATTTCGCAAGGTCCGCCCCCGTACTGGAGCGCGCCGTGCTGATTTCCCCCGGCTACCTGCAGACAACATCACGCGCATTGATCAACCTCAAGCGTTCGTCGGATGCCTTCGTCTATGCGTCACAGGCGACCCGATTCGACCCGCGGGACGGCGATGCGTATTACGACCGGGCGACCGCCTTGCGCAGGATGGGGGCATACGAGCTTGCGATCGAGGACGCCAAGCGATCCAGGTCGTTGAAGAAGGAACATGGCTGGGCGTCCCTCGAGTTGGCGCGCAGCCTGGATGTGCTGCAGCGCTACAAGGAAGCGCGTGAGTACGCGATCGAGGCAATGGACGATGCCGAAACGCGTGGCGACGGGAACGAAATCCTGTGCAGGAGCTACTGGTTCACCCATGAACTGGACAAGATGGCCGAGTGCACGGAAAAGCTCGTGGTCGATTTTCCCGGCAATGATGAAGCCTGGCGCCTGCGCGCCGTGGCGTACAAGGACTCTGGCAATCCGAAGATGTACGACGCCGTGGATGATTTCCTCGGCCATGCAGACCCGAAACGACAGGCCAGCGAAATCACCTGGTTCAAGGATTGGCAGGCCAAACACCCGCGCCCGCGTCAGGCGGCCAAGCCTCAGCGATAAAGTGGTAAAGGGGTCAGGCTCATTTATCCGTGGTGGTAAATGAACCTGCCCCCTCATGTCCAACATGTAAGCCGCCGCCGTCATGGTGGCCCCGAAAAAAAGACGCCCGCATTTGCGGGCGTTTTTCCGGGGTACAGGGCCGGCTTTTCTCTCGTCGCGGCCCGCGCATTGGCGTTGTCGCGTTTCAAGCCGCAGCAGCAGCTACGGAATGATGGGCGGCTCGTCGTCGATGATGAAGCCCCGCGCGTTCCCCAGAGGGATGGCGCCGACGACACCCGACAGGACCACGTCGAAGCTTTCTCCGATGGGTTCGTGGACGAGATCACCGACGATGACGACATCGAATGTTGCCGATGTCGCGCCCACTGGAATGGCGATATCGACGCTCTTGGCGACGTAATCGATGCCGGGTGTTGCCTGGAGCACACCACCTAAGTTTGCTGTCGCCACATGTGCGCCCGCGTTGTTTCCCGATGCCCGGGAAAGCTGGAGCGTGAAGCGCATCGGGTGCGTGCCGCTATTGCCTTCGGTGGACCTGGCGTCGTCGATCCACACGGTGTTCGCGTCGTCGTTGAGCAGAGTGACGAAGCCGGTGCCGTGCACCATGCGCGCCCCGCTTGCTGCGTAAACCACCGCGGCGAAGACTTCATTGGCTTCGGCCATGCCGTCGCCGTAGACGGTGACTGGCGCCACCGTGCGCAATCGCCCAGGCGCGATCAAAAGTCCAGGCAGATTCGCGGCGGCATAGTCGGAACCCGTGCTGGCGCACGATACGCATTCCCCTTTGTCGTAGATGTCGAGGCCCGCAAGCACGGGGAGGACCGACCGGTGCGACAGGCGCAGTGGTAGCGGCACCTGTCGGCTGCCGACGTTGCCCTCGGCGAACGCGGTGCTTGCGGCGATGGACAACAGGGGGGCTGTAGGTTGTGCCTCGAAGGGCAGGATGGCCCAGTCGAGGTTGGTGACTGGCGCGATGGATCGGCGGGACGCCGGCAAGCCGGCTGGCCAGATCGTGCCTGCGCCGGTGTAGAAGTTGCGCCACAGCACATCATCGTGACCGTCGCCGTCGAAATCGCCGGTGGCGGCGATCTGCCAGGTCGGATCGCCAACGCCCGTCGTGGCGACAGCCATCGCCGCGTTGCCGTTCCACCAGATCACGTCGCCGCCAGTGTCGAGGTTGTGCCAGAACACATCGCTGCTGCCATTGCCGTCAAAGTCGCCAACCGCGGCCACCTGCCAGCTGGCGGAAGCAACGGTGGCTTCCCTGCGCTGCAAAGGTGCGCTTGCCGATCGCCATATGACATTCGCCCCAGTGGCGGTGTTGCGCCAGAACACGTCGGATTTGCCGTCGCCGTCGAAGTCGCCGATCCCGGCGACAACCCAGTCCAGGTTGGCAACGGACGAAATGCCCTGCTGGCTCGAAGCGAGCGCCGACTTCCAGATCGCGTTCGCGCCGGTGACGAGGTTCCGCCAGAGCACGTCGGCCCCGCCATCGCCGTCGAAGTCGCCGATGCCCGCGACCTGCCATTGCAGGTTGGGGACGCTGGCCACGCCCCTTGGCATGGCGGCATTGCCAGAGCGCCAGATCGCGTTGGCGCCCGTGCCGTCGTTGCGCCAGAACAGGTCCGAGTGGCCATCGGCGTCGAAGTCGCCTTCGCCTACGACGCTCCAGTGCAGGTCGGCGACGCCCACTGTCGCGTGCGATTGCGTTGCGTCCGCGGACTGCCAGGTCGAGTTGCTTCCGGTGCTGGCGTTGCGCCAGAACAGATCTGAGTGACCATCGCCGTCGAAGTCACTGCCACCGGCTGCCACCGAAGGCACGGCGAGCAGTACGAAAAGCGTGGAAAGCGCCGCGTGCAAGCCGCACCTCCTCAAGCGAGCGCCTGCGGGCGCTCGATTCAGGTGGCGCCCCCGGCGCCGCGGAGTCAATCACTCATTTGGGGGAAGGCTGCAGGCCACCAAAGAATTGAGCAGCCCGTAGGGCGCAAGGAAATTGCGCCGCATGAAATTCCAGGGACCGGAAGAGCACCAAAGTAGTGATGGGATGGCTTCGCATCGTTTTCCTTGGAATCGGGCTCATTTGTTCCCAATCACCGGCTCCTGCAAGAGCGCGACGTCCACTGGTCGGCTCGCATCCGATTGATCAGCCCTCTGTCCAGGGTGATGGAGCATCGCGTGACAAGAGTGCTTTCCTTTCCGGCGAAAAACCCGGAGATCTGGCGAGTCTTTGCAACGAACGTGAAATCCACCGAGCCCGCGCGGTCTTGCAACGCCTGTTCGAGCAATTGAACGAAGCGTTCTCTTGGCAGGTAGTCCACCCATTGCTTCTCCGGGGGTGAACGCTCGCGTGCGGCGAAATACGCGTCATGCGTGACAAGTTGCATCCCGGGCACGACGAATGGGGCCGCATCCCTGGCGTCGAGCAGGACCGCATGCTTGGCTCCTTCGCGGGTTTCTTCTGCGAAGCGTCCCCGCTCTTCGGCCCATTGCACGAATCTGTTCTCGCCAAGGGACATCACCACCGACTCGCTGAGCACGAGTGCGTTGTAGCGCTCGGTTCCATCATTGGTGTAGACCATTCGAGCACCAATTCGGATGGCCTCGTTGTCGGTAACCAGGTACAGGCGCTGCGCAGGCTGCACGGTGACGACCGCGCCCTGCCAGTAGCCCCATGCCTGGAGCATCAGGGTCGAGACCGAAAGCACGACTGCCAACAAGGCGGAGACGTTCAACTTCCAATCAAGCGTGAAGAAGCCAAGCCGCGTCTCACCCGAGGCAGGCCGCTTCATTCGCCGTGAGCTCGCTGGCGCAGACATCCCTGCCTCCGTTCGCTAGTGCTTCGGCGTCGGTGGCGGAGGGCCGGTGTCTGGCGTGTCGGGAATGGCTTCGTCGGGCGAGTCCACGCTGTCTTCCATCCCTCGATCCGGGGGAGGGGCTGCCGCTTCCCCCGCTGCCGCTGCTGCATCGGCCGCAGCGGCATCGGTGGCCGCGGCATCTACGGCGGCAGTGGCGGCATCTGCGGCGCTGGCGGCAGCATCGGTACTGGTTGTGTCCGCGGTGGCGGCAGCGCTGCCCGGCGCGGTTGCGGCCGGTTCGGTAGGGGCGGGGGTTGCTTCCTCGGCCTCGCTGCATCCGAGCAAGAGCAATGCGAGTAAGAGAGCTGGGGCTGCCCGCTTCATGGCGTCCTCCTGACTAACTGCCCTGTCAGTACCAACCAACGCGGTTGGGCCAAGGCGTCGGCCGGGATCGGGCGATCACCCATTCGGGTGGACGCACCGTTGCCGTCGGACATTTGCCCGATGCAGGCAGCTATCGCCGCGCCAGATCGATCTGCACCACGTCCGATTCCTCGCGCAACTGGTCGAAGACGATCTCGCGGCCGTCCGCGGATACGTCGAAGTTGTCGATCGGGAAACCGGAATCGAAATCGGTGAGTTGGCGCTCCTTGCCGGTGTCAAGATCCACCAGCCAGAAGTTGCGATTGCGTGCGTCGCCCTTGAGTACCACCAGGCCGTTGCTGCCCGACAGGAAGACCAGCCGGCGGGCGCCACGCGGCAAGACGACATCAGGTAGCGAGCGGGGACGCCCATCTGCCGACATGGCCCTGACGGGAAACTGCGGTCCTATCTCGGCGCCGTTGTAGACCAGGAAACGTCCATCGGGCGACCAGGTTGCGTCGCGCGAATAGTCGGCGGTGATGGGAACGATGGGCGCTCCATCCAGTGGTACCTGGAACAGTCGCGTGTCCTGTCCCTGTTCGGCCGCGATCAGGATCGCGTCGCCGTTCGGCGACCAGACCGGAGCGCCTTCCACTTCGAGGTCGGGTGCGAGGGTGTGCAGGCCGCTACCGTCGGCGTTCATCACCTGCAGCCGCGTCTTTCCGTCCCGTGCCGCGGAGAAGGCGATGCGCTGGCTGGTGCGGTCGATGGCCGGGCCTGCGACGAGTCGGCTTCCCTTGCCGTTCCACAGTTCGGTCACGGCGTTGTCGCGCGCAGCCAACCGGCGCATGCCACTGCCATCGCCCGAAACGAAGAGGAGATAGTCGGGGCCCAGGCGCGGCATCCGTCCGCCGGAAGCCGGCAGCGGGATGCGCTTGGCGTCGGTCTCGTTCGCCACGCGCTCCATCACGGGGATTCGCCACACGCTTGTCCGCGGTGTGGTTCGCGTGGCGACCAGACGACGCCCGTTCGAACTGGCGGCCAGCGAGGTGTACTGCTCCAGTCCCAGGGCAATGCGGTGGGGGATGCGGCTGCGCATGTCCAGGCCGTATAACCACGGGCCCGAACCATCTTCCGCCGTGGCGAGGTAGAGCAGCGTCGTCGCATCGAGGAACACCGGGTACGAGACGCGCGAGTCGTGGAAGGTGATGCGTTCGGGCTTGCCGCCGTCGACCGCGATCCGCCACAGATCCATCTTGTCCGGCGGATGTCCCTGGACGAAATAGATGGAGCGTCCATCCGGCGACCAGATCGGGAAGTGGCAGTGCACGCCGTAAGACGCGACATGGATCTGCCGCTGCGCCGTGCCGTCGATGCCTGCCACGAACAGCGGGTCGCCGGGCGCGGCCGGGTGGTACACCAGTCGCTTGCCGTCGGGTGACCAGGCGACCTCCGAAGCGTTTTCGACGACGTAGGGGTGCGGTTGCCCGCCGGCCGCGTCCACCACCCAGGTGTGGATCAACTCCTTGCCGTTGGGATCCAGGATGCGGGTCCACGTTGTGACCTGCGAAGCGTCGGGAGTGAAGCCCAAAGTGCGCGCGGGGTTGTCGATCTCGGGGACGCGGCCCTGGGTGAGGTTGCGGAACCGGCCTGTGCCGGCCTGGCTGATCCATGCATCGACCCGGCCGTCGAGGCGGGCAAGGTAAGCAATCAGGCTGCCATCGCGCGACATCGCGACGCCGGGCACTACGCCTTCGGAGTCGGTGACGCGGGTGAAGCGCGCGTTGGCGAGCGGGTCTTGCCAAGCGTCGCCGTCGCGCCGGAGGAAGGCGGCGCCGGCAACGATCGCGGCAAGGACAACGGCCACGCCTGCGGTGAGGAGCCAATAGCCCCGCGTACGTGGGTGGATCGCCTCCGGCGCCGCGTCGCGTACGGGTGCGTCGACGGGATCCACGTGCGTGACTTCCCGGACGGCGTCTGGCGATGGCGCGGTCACCTGTCCGCAGTTCAGCCGGTATCCGCGCTTGGGCAGCGTCTCGACCATGGCGGCATGGCGCTCGTCGCCCCCGGCCTGCCGCAGGTGGCGCCGCAACTGATAGATGCAGCGCGACACCACGTCGTCGCCGACCACCACGCCGGGCCAGACCTTCTCCAGCAACTCCTGGCGAGTGACGACATGGCCGGCCTGCTGCGCCAGGACAAGCAGCACCTGCATGACCTTGGGATCGAGCTGTTCGCGGCCGGCGGGGCCGGACACTTCGCCGGCCGCCGGGTCCACCTCGAAATCACCCAGGCGATGGCTCTGCATGCATGCACTCGATGGGGTTTGCTGCCGTCGGAGGCCGATATCAGCAGAATATCAACATTCGATCATGGGCTTGGATGCCGCCGTTCCGCAGCCTGTTGCACGGGAAACCCCGGCCAACAGGAGAAAGCGAAATGGGCCAGACCAGGACACATCCGGGCAAGAGGCGCCGCAATACCACGGTCACCGCCGCCTTCCTCGCCACCAGCCTTGCGGCGTTGTCCGCACAGGCCGCCACGCCGCGGATCATCGGCACCGGCACGATGGCGTACTCGGACCTGATCGGCGGCCCCGCCGTCGTGACCATGCGCACGCTGACCATCGCCCCCGGCGAAGTGCTTGGTTGGCACCAGCACCCCGGCGCAGGCGTCTACACGATCGTGATTTCAGGAACACTCACCATCGAGGATGGTTGCGGCGGTGAACAGACCTACACGCAGGGACAGGCATTCCACGAGCCGGCGGGCCGCGCCCACCGCGGGAAGAACCTGACGACCGCCAATGTCGTCACCGCCCAGACCTTCCTGGTGCCGCCGGGCACACCGACTTCCCATCCGCACGCGGAGCGGGAGTGCGGCAACCCGAAGTCGTAGGAGGCCCCATGGTCTTCAACTCGCTGACGTTCGTGGTGTTCTTCGCCTGCGTGCTGGCGCTGCACCACTCACCGCTGGGCTGGACGACGAAGAAAGGCAACCTGCTTGTCGCCAGCTACCTTTTCTACGCGGCATGGAATCCACCGTTCGTCGTGCTGCTATGGATCTCCACCGTGGTCGACTGGTGGGCCGCGCGGAAACTGGTCGATGCAACGAGCCCCCATGCGCGGCGGGCATGGATGCTGCTGTCGATCGTGGTCAACCTCGGCATGCTGGGCTACTTCAAGTACGGCGGGTTCGCGATGGAGAACTTCGCCGCGCTGATGCACTCCCTCGGCGTGGCGTACCAGCCGCCCAAGCTGGACATCGTGTTGCCGGTAGGCATTTCGTTCTACACGTTCGCCACGTTGTCCTACACGCTCGACATCTACCTGCGGCGGGCGAAGCCGGCAACCCGCTTCCTCGATTACGCATTGTTCGTGACGTTCTTCCCGCACCTCGTTGCCGGGCCGATCATGCGCCCGACGGAACTGGTGCCGCAGTTTGAATCGCCGCGTCGCGTGGACGCCCAGCAGCTGTGCTTCGGCCTGGCGCTGATGACATTGGGACTGTTCCAGAAGGTCGTCCTGGCTGATGGCTTCCTCGCCCCGGCCGTGGAAGCGGTCTACGACGCGCAAGGCAAGGCGCCTGGTGTGTTGGATGCGTGGGTCGGCACGCTCGCATTCAGCGGGCAGATCTTCTGCGACTTCGCTGGTTATTCAACGACCGCCATCGGTGCCGCGATGTGCCTGGGCTTCGCGATGCCGGACAACTTCCGTTTTCCGTACGCGGCGGTGGGCTTTTCGGATTTCTGGCGACGCTGGCACATCACGCTTTCCGCGTGGCTGCGCGACTATTTGTATATCCCGCTCGGCGGGAGCCGGCAGGGTCCGGCGCGCACGTACTTCGCGCTCATGGCGACGATGCTGCTGGGCGGTTTGTGGCACGGCGCGAGCTGGACATTCGTCGCATGGGGCGGGTTGCATGGCCTGTATCTGGCGGCGGAACGCTGGCTGCGTGGACGCTTCGCCGGCTACCGACCGGGACCGGTGGCGTTCTTTGGTCTTGGGTTGCTCACCTACGGGCTGGTGAACGTCACCTGGGTGTTCTTCCGTGCGAAGACCTTCGCCGCGGCGTGGATCGTGCTGCGTGGCATGTTCGGTTTGAACGCGAATGCGGTGCCGATGCTGAACTACATGCACATCGTCATGGTGCTGGTCATCGTCACCGGCGTTGTCGCAGCACACTGGCTGATGCGGACGCACACGCTGGAACAGATGCTGGCTCGCCAGCATCCGGTGCCGCTGGCGGCGACATTGGGTGCGATGGCGTTTGCAATCGTGGCGGTACAGGGAGCGGGCAATGCCTTCATCTACTTTCAGTTTTAGCGTTGCCGGTTCAAGAGTTGCCGGTTTAGGCGCTGCGAGTTCTGGCGCTGCCAGTTCTGGCCTGGCCATGGCGGCCGAGGGCATCGCGCTTCCGGAA
Source organism: Lysobacter fragariae (assembly GCF_054779775.1). Lineage (NCBI taxonomy): Bacteria > Pseudomonadati > Pseudomonadota > Gammaproteobacteria > Lysobacterales > Lysobacteraceae > Lysobacter > Lysobacter fragariae. Next base: position 279,951 of record NZ_BAAGXP010000006.1, read on the forward strand.
CGATTCGAGCGGCCGGGGTTCGCCCGCCTGTCTGCAGCGGATCGACCCGGCGTAGCGCAACCCGTGCCGGAGCGCGACATCCCGCCGCGTCCATGGAGCGGGATACTGCTTGCGGCGCTGTGTGTCTTCGTCCTGCTGATGCTGGCATGGGAGGCGAACTGGCGTGCGTATGGGGCCACGCCCGGTTACCGCAACAGCGACGGATCGTGGGCGGTGCAGCGCCGACGCATCGACGAAGGTGAAGGCGGCAAGACCGTGCTGATCGGTTCTTCTCGAGTACTGTCGGACGTGAACCTGGATGAATGGCAAGCCATTACGGGCGAGCGGCCCATCCAGCTGGCGCTGGAGGGCACATCGCCCATGCCGATGCTGGAGGACCTGGCGGATGATCCCAATTTCACCGGCCGACTGTTGATTGGCGTGACGCCCAACCTGTTCTTCAGCGGACAGGGCAGTCGCAGCGAGTTGCCGGAGTATTACCACCACCAGGGACCGTCGCAGCGCAGCGGTCACTGGCTCTCGAAGCGGTTCATCGAACCGTATTTCGCGTTCTACGACCCGGACTTCTCACTGGTGAACGTGGTCAAGCGCCTGGATTGGCCGAAGCGCCCCGGACTGCGCGAGAACGCTTCCATGCCCAAGCTCTTCGTCCAGGACGAGGACCGCAATACCTCGCTGTGGAGCAAGATAGACACCGACCTGGCGTACCGACAGGGCATCCTGCGTAGACGACATCAGCGCTTCGTGGCGCCGCCACCGCCGAAGATGGACACCGCGGAAAAGAAGCGTCACGTCATCGACGAACAAATCGGTCGCGCCGTAAGGGCCGTGGCTTCGCTCCGGCAGCGGGGTGTGCGCGTGGTGTTTCTCCGGCCGCCCAGCAGCGGAGAGTTCCTCGTCTACGAACGCGCGTGGATGCCTCGCGAAGAGACCTGGGATCGGCTACTCGCGCGCACCGGCGCGGAGGGAATCCACTTCGAGGACCATTCCGAACTGCAGGGATACGCGATACCGGACTGGTCGCATCTGTCGGCATCCGAAACCCGACGCTTTACCGCAGCATTGGCACCCTTGGCAAAGCGCCGGTTCGAGCAGGAACACGGGGGCACAACCAACCCGGTCGCAGCGGGTCGCTAAGGCGGCGAAGCAGACTCCAACAGCTGCTACCACATGGCCAAACCGAGCTCACGGAACCAAGCAGCCATCCGGTTGGAAGGCATGAATGTCTGCCCGTGGCCGGCTGCGGGCATCGAGCGAAGCGACGGCTCCCGACCGGAAGCTGACATCCCTTCCGGTCGGGAGACTATCCTTGGCTGCCGCCAAGGAGACTTTGTCATGACGAAGCACTTCCTCCCGCTATCGCTACTGTTCGCGATCACGCTGACGCCGATTCCGCAGGCCCGGGCCGCCGACAACGGCATCGCTGTCGACCAGTCGCAGTATGCGAACCGCGTGACACTGCCCGATTTCACCGGTGCCGACTGTCCCGACATGCCGCGCGGGCTGGATCAGGTGAAGGGCAATCTCTATCGACACACCAGCGGCGCTGGCCTGGCCGTGCACAGCGGCCTTGTGCTCATCACCAGGGAAGGCGCCCTGGTGATCGACCCCGCGGCGACCTGCACGGCCGGCTGGTTGCGCGACGAAATCCGCAAGCGCTTCAACGCGGCGGTGAAGTACGTCGTCTATACGCATGGCCATGCCGACCACATCAGCGGTGGCCAGGTGTTCCAGCAGGATGGCGCGATCGTGGTCGCCAACCAGCGCGCGGTCGAACCGATCGTCGGCGAGAAGATCCCCACGGCCGTGCCGGATCGCGTGTTCGACACCGACATGGAGATCGAACTCGGCGGCGAAACGGTGCTGCTGCATCGGGTTGCCCCCAGCCATTCGGACAGCATGATCATGGTGCTGTTCCCGAAGTACAAAGCGTTGCAGTGCACCGACGTGTGCGAAAGCAAGTCGATGCCGTACAACGACTTTCTCGACTTCTACTACCCCGGCTGGATCGAGACACTCGACTGGGTGGTCAGGCAGGACGTGGACTTCATCGATGTCGGCCACTACTCGCCCGCGACCAAGCCCGATGAAGTCGCCTTGCGCGCCTACATGGTCGACCTGCACCAGCAGGTGCTGGACCTGGTGCGCTCGGGGCAGTCGTGGGACCAGCTCTATCGCAACGTGAAGTTCAGCGACGAAACGAAGAAGTGGATCGGCTTCGACACGATGAAGACGCTGAACATCATGGGCATGTACCGCTGGGTCTCGAACCATCGACGCGGCGAGTGGTGATTGCCGACGTTTCGGACTTGGTTCCTGCGCCATCCGGCGACCGCTTCCGGGTGTTAGCAAGACGTTCGGCCCTGCGACTGTTCAGTGAGCGGGCGCCGGATCGAATCGCTATCGATCCAAGGCGGGCAGTCGCGCGCCGTTCAACCGGGACCTCCGCATCCTGGCGCCCCGCATGAGCCCTGCCGCTGGATCGGTGGGCACGGCACACTGCCGAACGAACAAAACACGCAGCAGTCGCCCGGTTTCGGGCTGAGGGTTTCCCCACATGCAGCGCAGGTGTGGAAGAAAAGGCAGGCCTCGGTCGGCATGGTTTCCAGGCTCTTGTGGCCGCAATGTGGGCAGGTCAGGTGGCTTTGCAATTGCAGGGCTGTCATTCGGATATCCAGTGGAAGGAGGGCGGGTGGCCGCCCTCCCGTTGCCTCATTGCAACGCCGGCAGCACGAACGCAAACACGGCGCCCAGTGTGGTGCACGCCGTGGCGACGGACCACAACGCCACGCTGACATGCCGCAACCGCGTGCATGCCCGGGCCAGCGCGGGATCGGCCGGGCACGGCAAGGTACGCGCGCGCCACAACATCGCCCCCGACAGCACCAGCAGCGCGAAGGCCAGCCCGAACACGGCCAGCTTGTGCTCCGACAACCACACCAGTTGCGGTACCGCCGTCACCAGTCCGGCCAACGCTGCACCCGCGCCCAATGCCACCATCACCGCGGGCAGCACGCAGCACACCAGCGTGCCGCCGCTGGCGAGCAGGGTCAGCAACGCCACGCCCAGGTTGCGGCGCAGCGGCACCTGCGCATCGATCGCGTCAGTCATCGCGCTTCACCCGCTGGCGGAGTTCGTCTAGCGAGTGTTCGGTGCGATGGATCGCGACCACGGTGTAGCCGGAGTCCTTGAGCGCCTTGCGCAGGGCCTCGTCGTCGATGTCGGCGCCGTCCTTGAGCTTCACCGCGACGAGGCGGTGTTCGAGGCTGACGAAGACGCCTTCGGTGGCGGGCAGGGCCTTCAGCGTTTTCTCGATGCCCTGGGCGCAGAACCCGCAGACGAGGCCGTTGACGTCCATCTCGACGGTCTTCGCCATCGCGGATGAGGAAGCGCCCAACAGCAGTGCGGCTAATAGAAACTTGAATCGGTTCATGGGAGGAGTCCTGATCAGAAATTGAACATGGCCATGGCCTGGAGCTTGCCGTCGGTGGTGGCGCCGACCTCGATCCAGGTGCCGCGCTTGAAGAAGCGGACCAGGAGTGCGGTTTCGGTGCCATCGAACAGGTCGCCGGAATAGCGACGGCCCTGCACGACGAACCAAGTGGCCAGCGTGTCGTAGTCGTGCTTGTACGGCGCCCAGCCCAGCTGCAGGGTGTCGATGCGATGCGAGTAGCGATCGCTTTCCTGCAGGTCGGAGCGGAATGCGCCGTACACGCGACGGGTCTCGTAATCGGCCTGGACGCCGACGTTGCGCGCGAGCGTGCTGCCGTCGAAATCATTGCCGGTGGCGCGCCCGAGGCCGCCCCAGGCGAAGACATTGGCTTGCGCGCCGGGCAGGTTCCAGCGCTTCACCAGCAGGTTGCCGCGCAGGTAGGTGACGTGACGCTGCTTGCTGCCGTCTTCGCTGCTGAGGTCGAGCCAGCCGCCGCCCACCGAGTACCAATAGCGCGGTGCGTAGAACAGCTGCACCTCGTTCATGGTTCCGGCGCCGTATTCGGCCATGACCGTCGTGCCTTTCGCGAACGCGATCGGCTTTGCCGTTGCCAGCACGGGCAACAGGCCGAGCAGCGTCATCGCTGCCCAGCGCAGGGGGAATTGCATGGGTGTTCTCCGTGATCGCCGCATACGGCGGCGTGCGGACGCAGGGCGTCCGGATCGTCGTTACGGAGAGGTCACGCGATCGGAGGTCGAAGCGGCGTATCGATCAGTCGTGACGGCGGCGCCGGCGCATTCCACGGCACCTGGATCGTCGCTGCGGGAATGCCCATGACCATTTGCGGCAACTGCGGCAGGCATGCCGTGCCCAGGCAGGCAGAGAGGTCGCAGGAGGCCGGCGTGCAGCAGTCGCAGGGCATGTCGTGCGCGGTCGTGGTCGTGCCCATGTCATCGCATGGCATGTCCGCCATGGCGGCGGCCATCTGCGCGGCTGCAGCACTTTGCAGCGTGTCGGTCGCCGCTTCCACGGGCGCCGCCAGCGTCGTCGTGATCATGGAGATGATCACAAGCCAGTGCAGGGCGACGCGGGTCAGCAGGCGCAACGACATGGGGTAATTCTAGCGCTGCCTGGCAGCAGGCCGCGTGCCAGCCATCGGCTACTGAATCCGGTCAAGGGATGCGCGAGCGGCTGCTCCTGGCACCCCGGAGCCGGCATTGAGGAGGCCGCGAGCACTTTCCCGAGCCTGCCCAGTCACGGTCGGGTCGACCGTTAAGATGGGCAAATCCCTTCCTTGGCCGTCTTCTCTTGGACGCAGCTGTCGACCATCGTGAGGCGAAGCTCCTGCTGCTGGGGCGAGGCATTCGCGCGTTCGTCGACGGCTTTGTTGCGGTAGTGCTCCCGGCCTATCTGCTGGCTCTGGGACTAGGCACGGTACAGGTGGGCTTGCTGAGCACGGCGACGTTGCTTGGCTCGGCGCTGATGACGTTGCTGGTAAGCAGATGGGGCCATCGACTGCATGGCGCCCACCTGCTGCGCATGGCGGCCATCGTGATGGCACTGACAGGATTGTCGTTCGCCTTGTTCTCGGACTTCTGGCCATTGATCGTCGTGGCATTCGTCGGCACGTTGAACCCGAGTTCTGGCGATGTGAGCGTGTTCCTGCCACTGGAGCATGCGCGCCTGGCCCATGCCGCGGAAGGACACGAGCGAACGCGGCTGTTTGCCCGCTATAGCCTGACCGGTGCCATTTGCGCCGCGTTGGGAGCGCTCGCCGCGGCAGCGCCGGAGCAGCTGGCGGGAGTGGGAGTCGGCGCGCTGCCTGCGATGCGCAGCATGTTCGGGGTCTATGCCTTTGCCGGCTTCGTCATCTGGTTGTTCTATCGGAAATTACCGGGCCCCGACCAGGCGCCCAATCCTCCTGTCGTTGGACTGGGCAAGTCGCGTCCGCTCGTCGTGAAGCTCGCGATGCTGTTCTCCGTCGATGCTTTTGCCGGCGGTTTGCTTGTTCAGTCCCTGCTCGCGTTGTGGCTCTTCAAGCGCTTCGATCTTTCACTGACTGCAGCGGGAAGCTTTTTCTTCTGGGCCGGCCTGATGACGGCCCTCTCACAACTGGCCGCACCATGGATCGCCAAGCGGATCGGGTTGCTCAACACGATGGTGTTCACGCACATCCCATCCAGCCTGGCGCTCATCGCGGCGGCACTTGCACCCAATCTCGAACTCGCGCTGGGCTTGCTGCTATTGCGCGCACTCCTGTCGCAGATGGACGTTCCGACCCGGTCGGCCTATGTCATGTCCGTGGTGTCTGCACAAGAGCGAACGGCCGCTGCCGGATACACGCTGGTGCCGCGCAGTCTCGCCGCGGCCGTGAGTCCCGCCTTGAGTGGCGCAATGCTTGCCGCAGGGTATTTGGCTGCACCCTTGCTGGTATGCGGGGTTCTCAAGATTGCCTACGACTTGACGTTGTTGGCGGTGTTTCAGCGCGTCAAGCTGGTTGAGTGATTCGTTGGATGGCGAGATTCTGGAACTCAGCCCTTCCGCGCCGCCTCGATCACGGCGATATCGATCTTCCGCATCTCCATCATCGCGTCGAACGCGCGCTTGGCCGCCGCGCGGTCGGGGCCGGTGAACGCCTCGGTCAGTACGCGTGGCGTGATCTGCCACGACAGGCCCCATTTGTCCTTGCACCAGCCGCAGGCGCTTTCCTGGCCGCCGTTGTCGACGATCGCGTTCCAATAGCGGTCCGTTTCGGCCTGGTCGTCGGTCGCTACCTGGAAGGAGAACGCTTCGCTGTGCTTGAACCCCGGCCCGCCGTTGAGGCCCAGGCAGGGGATGCCCAGCACGGTGAACTCGACGGTCAGCACATCACCCTGTTTGCCCGAGGGAAAGTCGCCCGGTGCGCGATGGATCGCGCCCACCGCGCTGTCCGGGAACGTCTTGGCGTAGAACGTCGCGGCATCGAGCGCCGTGCCGTCGTACCAGAGGCAGATCGTGTTCTTGCTGATCATTTCGCTTCTCCTGCGGGCGGGGCGGTGCATGCGTGCAACGGGCGTTGGCGCATTACGCCATTTCCATAGCATGGGGGATGTGCATGCACGGGCAAAAAGCAGGGGGGTAGGGAACACTTCGCCACGTACCCGCAAGCATTGGCGTGTTCAAACGAAAATGCGCTCCCTTGTCGGCATGGATGCTAGGGTCCGCGCTGTTGATGTCTCCAATCCAGGTCAGCACAAGGAGTGTCCATGAGCCCAGCAGCGAAGAAGGCCACCAGCAAATCCGCGAAGAAACCCGCCGCGACCGACAAGGCGTCGAAGGGCTTCACGGCTGAGGAACGGGCCGCAATGAAAGAGCGCGCCCGGGAGCTGAAGGCGGAAAAGACCAAGGCGGACGGCGAAAGCGACCTGCTCGCGAAGATCGCGGCGATGAAGGCGCCGGACCGTGCCATGGCCACGCGGCTGCACGCCATCGTCAAGGCCAACGCGCCGGCGCTCCTGCCCAAGACCTGGTACGGAATGCCCGCGTATGCCAACGAGGACGGCAAGATCGTCTGCTTCTTCCAGAGCGCGCAGAAATTCGGCACGCGCTATGCGACGTTCGGCTTCAACCAATCGGCCCGGCTTGATGATGGTGCGATGTGGCCGGTCGCGTTTGCGTTGACGGTATTGAACGCCGATGCGGAGAAAAGGATCGGCGCGTTGGTGACACAGGCCATGGGCTGAGCCTGCCCTGCAGATGGGTGCGCGCCTGGTGGGCGGCGGGCCAGGGCCGCACCGCGGGCAGGGTGTCGGCTCAGGCGCAGGCGGTGTTTCCCCGGAGAGTCCTCGGCGGCCTGATACCGCCTGTAAGCTGTTTTCGACCGCTGGTCGCCCTATACTGCGCCGTCTGCAGCGCCGCCGTACTGGGGAATCGTTCGTTCCGGGGGCGCTGTTTCGTCGGGCCGCAAGAATGCGGTCAGCAGCGGATGCAACGGGGAAAGGAATGCGTATCTACCAGTTCGCGACCGCGATGGTCGCTCTCGGCCTCGTGTCCGCGTCGGCCCACGCGAACAACGGCTTGGGCTTCGGCACGTGCAGGAGTGGCTTCGCGAACGACACTGTGGTGTCCACCGAGTCACGTGGCAAGGTCACCATTGCCGAGCTGCGGATCGACGACCGCGTGTGGTCGTTCAATGAGGTCGTCGGCAAGCCCGGCTGGAGCAGGGTGCTGCGCCGCGTCGATGCCGGCCCGCAGTACAAGATATTGGCGGACTTCACCGAGCCGGGATCGTCCGAAGTCACCAAGGCCTGCTGGATCATCAAGCCGGCGGGTTGATTGGCCCGGCAAGCGCCGGCAACCGTTGGTCCGAAGATCAATTCGAGTGAGGCGGGCTCAAGCCCGCCCTACGACTTCCATTGTGCTTTGCAGGGTGGGCCTTGGCCCACCGTCTTGATGCCCGGTGGATCGCGGTTCCTGCTTCCGATTCCTACTTCGCTGGCACCGCTTCGGCCAGACCGCTCCGGTACGCCTCGTCGAGCAGCTTGCGTACCTGCGCATCGGCTGCTTCCGACTCGCGTTCGATGCGCGTGCCCAGCGTTTCCATCTCGCGACCGATCGCTTCCATCGGCTTGCTGGCTGCTTCCATCTCGCGACTCAGTGCTTCCATGGGTTCGTGCTGCGCTTCCATGCGGGCGTTGAGCGCCTCGAGCGTGCGGTTGTGCTGCTCCATCTCCCGGTTGAGCGCCTCCTGCTCGCGGTCGAGGGCATCGCGCTCGGCATCCAGGCGCGCCATGTCGGCCTCGCTTGCCTTGCCCATCCGCTCGGCCAGTGCGCCCTGGCGCTCGCCCAGCGCTTCCATCTTCTCGCCGAGGGCTTCCATTTTCGCGGTGGCGGCGCGCGCTTCGGGGGACTCGAACGCATTGTTTTTGGACAGCGATTCCATGCGCGCGCTCAGGGCTTCCAGGTGATCGTTGTGCGGCTGCATCTGGGTTTCGAGGGCCTGCATCTGCTGGTTGAGCGCCTCGGTGCCAACAAATGCGTTGCGCACGCGGGCGATGGTGTCGGCGTCGCGCACCACCCAGGACTTGCCGTCGCGGCGGAACCAGACGAAGTCGCCGTCGATGCGATCCCGTGCGGCGTGGATGTCGTCGATGTCGCCCGTGTCGCCGGACAGGGTGATGTCGTCGCCGTCCTTGCGTACCAGCGCGAAAGCGGAGTGGTCGCGGCGGGGTTCATCCGCGTCGGCGAGGATTTGCATGCCCGGCTTCGCGGTCGGTGCGGGCAGGGCGGCCTTCGTCGTTGCGGCCGGCGCGGCGCTCACCGTCGGCGCGGCCAGTCGCGCGTGGGCGAAGGTAGCGCCCGCGATGGCGAGACCGATCAGGGGAAGGACCAGGGCGCCGCCAAGGGCGCGGTGTTCGGGGCGGACGAGTTGCTTGATGCGGGACATGAGCTGACCTCCGTGCGCGGCGGGCGCGTAATGGGACGGGAAGACGGATCCGAAAGCAGTCGATCGTCTAGACACCTGATCGATGACATGCCGATCGAGTTCGGCCAGGGCGAGCGCGAGGCACCGGCGGTCGCCGAGCGCGGTGGCGGCGAGATCGTCGGCAACGAGCTCGCGTTCTTCGCGGATGCGATGGGACAACCACCACACCACCGGGTGATAGAACAGCAGCGCTTCGGCGGCACCCTGCAGCAGGTTGACCAGGTAATCGTGGCGACGGATGTGTGCGAGTTCGTGTGCGATCAGGGCTTCGACCAGTTCCACGGGCAGGTGCGTGGCGACGGCCAGCGGCAGCAGCACCATCGGCCGATGCCAGCCGGCGGTTACCGGGCCGTCGCCGATCTGCGTCAGGCGCAGCGTGACTGCGCGGGTGATGCCCAGTCGTGGCGCGAGCCGATCGACGCAGGCTTGCCAGCGCGCGACAGGTTCGACGTCATCCGCTGTGCGGCAGAGGCGACGCACCCACAGCAGTCCGCAGCCCATGCGCAGCGAGAGCGACGCGGCACCGGCCGCCCACAACGCGACGACCCAGGGCAGCGCCTCCGCAGAAGGTGTCGGCAACGCCCGCAGCGTCGCGCCCGGCACGGTGGACACGCTGTCGACGAAATCGCGTGCCATGGCCGGCACGGACCCCAGCGTCGGCGCATCGGCAAACGCCAGCGCCTGCACCAGATTCCACGCCGGGAGCAGCACGCAGGCCAGCAGCGACAGGCAAGCCACGGCGTAGCGTGCCTGTGGTCGCGCGTTGCGCAGCAGCACCAGCACCAGCGCCGCGAACAGGCCGAGCAGCGCACCCTGCCAGAGGAAGTGCAGCAGCGCGAGCGCCAGCGTTGGCACGAGCATCGTCATGGCGTCACTCATCGCGCGTCTCCTCGAGAAAGCGCTGGATCTCCTCGCGCTCGGCGTCGCTGACGCGACCACCACGCAGCGCGGCCAGCACCAGGTCCTTGCCGGAACCGGCGAAGGCCTTGTGGATCAGGTCATCGAGCAACCGGGTCTGCAGCGACCCCTGCTTCTGTGCGGCGGCGTACACATGCGAGCGCTGGCTCTCGTCGCGCTTGAGCAGTCCCTTGCCGTGCATGACCTGCAGCAGCCGCAGCACGGTGGCGGAGGTCACCTCGGGGCGCTCGCGCTGCCGTGCTTCGTGTACCTGCTTCACCGTGGACGGGCCCAACTGCCACAGCGTGCGCAGCAACTCGAGTTCGGCGGGCGTGGGCTTGGGAGGGCGGGGCTTGGTCATCGATCCGGGGCAGGTTGGGCGATGGGGGCACGCTACGCCTGCTAGACAAGATTGTCTAGATCTTTTTGTCTAGGTCGGAAGTCATGCCTGCGATCGGCACGGATAAGAGCGGCCTGGAACAATCCGGGGAAACTGCGCTCGAATGCGCCTGCGGTCGGCAAGGCCGGCTTCTACTCGCCAAACGGTTCTGCGGTTCGATTCACGCATCGCCTATCGCGCATCAGATCGCCAGCACACAGGACTTCTGGGACGGGTCCAGGGAAAGCGGGTGGCTATAGTGGGCCCACTCAACCAACAAGGAGCGTGTTGCCGTGAAAAGGTCCAGCTTTCCGCTCGTCGCTTTGCTAGCAGCCGCCACGACCGCTTCGGCCGGTGCGATGCACGGGATCAATCCCGACGACATCAACCGTAACGGCGAGGCCTGCACCGACTTCTTCGACTACGCCAATGGCGCGTGGCGGCAGCAGAACCCGATCCCGGACTACATGGACCGATGGAGCCGGCGCTGGCAATCAGGCGAGGTCAACAAGGAACACGTCCGCGACATCCTCAACGAGCTGTCGGCGAAAACCGACTGGACCAAGGGTAGTGCGGGCCAGCTCGCCGGCGACTTCTACGCCGCCTGCATGGACGAATCCCGCATCGACGCGCTCGGCAGCAAGCCGGTTCAGCCCTCGCTCGACGAAGTCGCCGCCATCAGGAACAAGGCCGGCTTGCAGCAGGTGATCGGCAAGCTGCACGACCGCGGCGTGTTCGTGCCGTTCATCGTGTACGCAGGCGAAGACCTGCACGAACCCTCGAAGACCGTCGCGAACATCTACGCCGGTGGTCTGGGCATGCCCGACCGCGACTACTACCTCAAGCCCGAGCCGCGCTTCGTCGAGGCCCGCGCGAAATACCTCGAACACGTGGCGAAGATGTTCGAACTCGCCGGCACCGCGCCGGAACAGGCGAAGCAGAACGCAGACACCGTGTTCGCCTTCGAGAAGCGCCTGGCTGAAGCCTCCTTCGACAACGTGCAGCTGCGCGATCCCAAGCTGTCGGACAACCCGACCGCGTTCGCCGACCTGGCCAAGCTGGTTCCGAGTTTCAACTGGGCGAAATACTTCGATGCCGCCCACATGCCGCACGATGCGGTGAACGTGACCCAGCCGAAGTTCCTGCAGCAGGTCGAGAAGGAATTGGCGACGACATCGCTGGCGCAGTGGAAGGCCTACCTGCAGTGGCAGGTGCTCAATGACGCCGCGCCGTCGCTGTCCACGCCGTTCGTCGAGGAGAACTTCGCCTTCAACGGCAAGTTCCTGACCGGTGCCAAGGAGATGAAGCCGCGCTGGAAGCGCTGCGCCGAAGCCACCGACAGCCAGCTCGGCGAGGCGCTCGGCGCGAAGTACGTCGAGAAATACTTCCCGCCGGAAGCCAAGGCCAAGATGCAGGAGATGGTGAAGAACATCCTGCTGGCGATGGACGACACCATCCGCGACATCGACTGGATGGACCCGGAAACCAAGAAGAAAGCGCTGGAGAAGCGCGCCACCTTCTTCCCCAAGCTGGGCTATCCGGACAAGTTCAAGGACTACAAGGGCGTGGTCGTCTCGCGTGATTCGGCGTGGGACAACAACGTCGCCGCCTCGCGCTGGAATGTCGCCGACAACCGCAGCCAGGTGGGCAAGCCGACCGACCGCAGCCGCTGGGGCATGACGCCGCCGACGTCCAACGCGTACTACAACCCGTCGCAGAACGAGATCGTGTTCCCCGCCGGCATCCTGCAGCCGCCCGCGTTCGACGTGACCGCCATCGACGCCGTCAACTACGGCGCGATCGGCGTCGTCATTGGTCACGAGATCAGCCACGGCTTCGACGACCAGGGCGCGCAATTCGACGCACAGGGCCGCCTGTCCAACTGGTGGACGCCCGAGGACAACAAGCAGTTCCAGGCCAAGGGTCAGTGCGTGGTCAACCAGTTCGAGGGCTATTTCATCGAACCGGGCGTGCACCACAACGGCAAGCTGGTGCTGGGCGAATCCATCGGCGACCTGGCCGGTGCCAAGATCGCCTACCGCGCCTACCTGAAGTCACGCGAGGGCAAGGATCCGGAGCCGACGATCGATGGGTTCACCCCCGAACAGCAGTTCTTCCTCGCCTGGGGCCAGTTCCGCGGTGACGAAATCCGCATGGAAACCCAGCGCACGATGATCCAGGGCGACCCACATCCGGTGGCCAAGTACCGTGTCAACGGGCCGCTGTCGAACCTGCCGGCGTTCCGCGCAGCGTTCCAGTGCAAGGCGGATGCGCCGATGGTGCGGGCGGAGGCTGATCGCTGCGAAGTGTGGTGAGGCCTCGGACTGGCCTCGGTAGGGTGTGAGGTTTTCATCCAGTCGTGACGGGTTAACCCGTCACGACTGGCGTACGGGAGTTCCGCAGGGCCGACAAGCGGCCGTATACCGTGCGTTGTGGCGTTTGGAAATCTATATGGCCAGATCATTCCACAGGTCGGCTGGGCGCGTGCGGACCATGGAATGGGTGACGATCCCCGCGGCGCCGATGCGGCCGCACGTACTCGACGCGCTCGTGCTGCGCATGGCGGAAGCCGTGTTCGATTGCCGCGACGCCCGCCTGGTGTGGATCTCCGGCATGACGAACCTTGGACGGCTGCGCCGGCACCAGTGGCCCACCACGCCGTTGTCGCGGGAAGAGGCCGAGCTCATTGGCGAAGCCCTGGCGCGCGGGGCGAGCGTGGCCGGCGAGACCGTCCGCGACGGTCGGGTGCGGATCGCGAATCCGCTGGATTACGCAGAAGCGGTCTTTGTCGCTGAATGGCCGCAGGACTGCGCGCGCCCAGGGGGCACTCCCGCGGGCCTGCTCGACTTCCTGACCCTGCTCGCCGCGCGCATGCGAGCTGAAGTCGAGCTGGTGGCCGCGCACAACGCCGCCGGACGGATGGAGAAGGCGGCACAACTGCAGAACGCGCTGTACTCGCTGGCCAACCTCGCCAGCAGCAAATATGACCTGCAGGAAATGCTTCGGCGCACGCACGCGGTGGTGGCCGGGCTGATGTATGCCGAGAACTTCAAGATCGCCCTGTACTCACCTGAGCGCGACACGGTGCAGTTCGTATACGTGGCGGACGAGAAAGGAGACCACGGGGTGGCGGTCGGCGAGGAGATTCCCGCCGAGCGCGTGCGCAACAGCCTGACCTTGGCGGTGATCCGCAGCGGACTGCCGGCGATGGGGCCGTCGCAGCAACTGCGCAAACAGTTCGGGCTGGCTCCGGCTGGCAGCTTCGGTCAGGAAAGCGCCGACTGGCTGGGCATCCCCATGGTGTCCGAAGGCGCGGTGCGCGGCGTGGTGATAGTGCAAAGCTATGACCAGAAGGACCGGTTTACAGAAGAGGATCGCGCCCTGCTGGGCTACGTCGCCCAGCACATCCTGACCGCACTGCAGCGCAAGCAGGCCAACGTGGAACTGGCGCACCAGGTGGAAGACCGCACCCGCGCGCTAGTGGAAGAGGTGGTGGAACGCCAGCGCGGCGAAAAGCTGCAGGCCGCGCTTTACAGCATTGCCGATCTCGCCAGCAGCGAGCTGTACATGAGCGACATGCTGCGGCGCATCCATCTCGTGGTCGAAGAGCTGATGTATGCGCGCAACCTGATCATCGCCATGCACGACGCCGAGCGCGAAACTCTGCGGGTGATCTATCACGCCGACGAGAAGGACCCGCACCTGGTCGACATCGGCGTGGAAATTCCCGAAGCGGAAATGCGCGACACCATGACGCTCGGCGTGATCCGTAGCGGTCGTGCCGTCATGGGTCCTCCGGCGCAGGTGAACCGGCAGCTCGGCATCCCCGAAAGCGTCTCCTTCGGCGCCCCCGCCGAGGATGTGCTGGGCGTTCCGATGATTTCCGAAGGCAAGGTGCGTGGCGCAGTCGTGGTCCAGAGCTACGACGCCGCCGAGCGCTACGGCGAGGAGGATCGCGCCCTGTTGACTTACATGGCCCAGCACATCCTGACCGCGCTCGATCGCAAGCAGGCGCAGGCGGAACTGGAACATCGCGTCACGGACCGCACGCGTGAACTTGCCAAGGCAGTAGGCGAACTGCGGGAGCAGATCAACGAGCGCCAGCGGGCCGAGCAGCAGCTGATGCACGAGACGATGCACGATTCGCTCACCGGTCTCCCCAACCGCAGCTTCCTGTACGACGCACTGGAGCGGTCGTTGGCGCGGCTGGAGCGCGATCCCAGCCACCGCTTTGCCGTACTGTTCCTGGATCTCGACCGTTTCAAGGTGATCAACGACAGCGTCGGCCATCTCGCCGGCGACGAGATGCTGAAGGAGGCGGGGGCGAGGCTGCTGGCCTGCGTGCGTCCTTTCGATGTCGTGGCGCGCCTGGGCGGCGACGAGTTCGCATTGCTGCTGGAGGACGTAAACCTGCCGGAAGAAGCCTGCCACGCGGCGCAACGCGCGATCGAATCGCTGAGCCAGCCGATGCACATCGATGGCAAGGAGTTGTTTACCTCGGCGAGCATCGGCATCACGCTTGGCCACGCGCGTTACAAGCGTGCGGAGGAGTTGCTGCGCGATGCCGACGTGGCGATGTACCGCGCCAAGGCGCACGGCCGCCAGCGCTTCGAAATCTTCGACGAACGGCTCCATCAGGAGGCCATAGCGTTGCTGGAGCTGGAGAATGACCTCCGCCGCGCATTGCAGCGCGACGAGTTCGAACCGCACTTCCAGCCGATCGTGCGCCTGGTCGACGCGCACGTGGTCGGATATGAAGCGTTGTTGCGCTGGCGCCATCCGCAGCGCGGCCTGGTCGCGCCGGGCGAATTCCTGGAGGTGGCGGAGGAAACCGGAAGCGTCGAGCAGATCGACTGGCAGATGTACGAACGTACCTGCAGCGAGATCGGCATGCTCCTGGACGGCAGCGGCTACGTCACCCTGAATGTCTCGCCAAGGCATTTCCGCTCGCCCGAACTGGCCGGACAGATGCTTGATCTGTTCGACAGTCACCGGCTTTCCCCCGAATGCATCCGGCTGGAGGTCACCGAAGGCGCGCTCCTCGACAATCCCGAGCAGGTGCGGCGCACGCTGCAGGAGCTGCGCACCGCCGGGATCGTGACCGCGCTGGACGACTTCGGCACCGGCTATTCCTCGTTGAGCTACCTGCACAGGTTCCCATTGCACACGCTGAAGATCGATCGCTCGTTCGTGAGCGCGCTGCAGAATGGTGGGCAGCGCGGCAGCACGCCGGTGGTGAAAGCGGTACTGGCGATGGCGCACACGCTGGGCATGGACGTGGTCGCCGAGGGCGTGGAGACCGAGGAGCAGCGCATGAGCCTGCTGAACATGGGGTGCGAGCTGGGGCAGGGATTCCTGTTCTCGCGCGCGCGACCGGCGACGGAGTGGGCGGCGCGGCGCGCGCATTGAGCGAGAAGGCGGGCGTTACCAGGCATGTCTCCCGGCGCGGCTGTGGTCGCGCTAGGCGTCAGGCTTCGTGCCGCGGCTTGGCTTTCAACAGTGAAGCTGGTCAACACAGTCCAACGTGTAACCCGCGCAGGGCGAGCTTGAGCCCGCCTTGCGCCCGCTGTTAGACGGTTCGAATCGTGTTCATTCTTCGATTGGCTCAACACCACGCTGCCTGAGGTCCTCAAGGTGATCGTGCATTTCCTTGAGCTGCCCAGGGGAGTGACCGTTCCACTCAGCAACCTCGCCGACGACGCGGAATGGATTCCGGGAACGGTATGACTTTGTAGGATTTCCGGGAAATCTCCCGTTCGTCAGGTTCGGATCATCTTCAATGGATCCTGTTGGTTCCACGATGTAGATCCTGCCGCGTCCTGCGCCAACGGCCAGCTCGGCACCCCAGGTGGCCGCATCCAGCGTGGCGCTCAGGTAAACGAAGTTTCCCTGTTTCCTTTGGCCATAGTTGGAGGCATAGCCCGGCTCGATCAGGTCACCCATCTTCAGGTCGGCCTTTGTGCCGTGGTAGTACGTCTGCGAATCGGTCATCGCGTCACTCCGGTTTCCTGCCCTTTCGACAGGACGGCGATGCTGCATCACGCCTGGGGTCTTGTCGCAAGCCCCCATGCGGTATATAAATTGATTGTGGGAGGCGCGTGGCGCTTCCCTTTTCTATTTCTGGTCGCCGGAAGTCTTCCTGAGCAGCAGGGCAAGGTGCGACTCCAAGACAAAGGCCCGCAATGCGGGCCTTTTGTTTTGAAGTGCCCCAGGTCTCCACCCGAGGTTTGTCGGGTTCGATCCGGTGGGGCGGCGCGCGGCATGGCGTCGTCGGCTGCGACGTAGTGGCCATCTGCCTGCTCCCGATCGAGCAACAGAAGGAAAAGCCTATCTGCGCCGGTTTTCGAATTCGCCTTCCCACACCATCCGGCGTGCGAGCAGGAGCACGTCTGCGGCGCGTGGCAGTTCGGACAGCCAGACGAAGGAATACTTGTCGGGCTCCGCTTTTGCGTCGGGGCGCAGGAGCTTGAAGACCTGGTCGACCCAACTGTATTCGGGTACGGCGATCCACTTCGGTTCGCTCGCCGTCTCCTTCTCGATCTTTCCGCTCACGGTCTGTGCGTAAATGCGGGGAATGCGGACCGTACGTTTTCGCAGTCGAATTCGAAGGTGGTTGCGACGTAGTTGTACTTGTCCGGCGATTCGTACATCTGGATGGCTTCGATCGATATTTCGCGGCCGGATAGCGCGTGCGTCTTGCCGTTGGCGAAATACAACGTCCGCGACGGCTGATCACTGGTACCGAACACGATGTACCAGCATGCCGGCGTGTTGCCCTGACATTGTCCGGGCTCTGCCTCCCGCGCCAGCGCGGTGGAGGGCAGGTATTCGATGACGCAGGTCGCTTCGATCACCGTGCGCTCGCCATCGACCAGCATGGGAAGCGACGCATCGGCCACAACGCCGCCAGTTCGGCGGTGGCTTGTGCGTCTTCCAGATTGCGGTAGTCGAACGGGGTCTTGTTTTCGTACAGCGCGATCAGCGCCTTCTGGCTGTAGGAGGAAAACGGGTGGGCGTACAGCCGGGGAAGGGCAGATGGCATGCCGAACTCCAGGTGGGCTTGTCCGTGCAACGAATGGGCCGGCCGCGATTCGACATTTATTCAGGGTTCCGTGGCCGCCGATCTGCCGTGGGCAAGCTACTCAAGAAGCAAGGATCGCCGACCGATAGCGCGGCAGCCAATGAACTCTCCAGCCTCCCGCCGGTCCACTCTCCCGCACGCCGTCGTGCTTTCAACCAAGGACTACCTATCCATGAATGGACGAACCCGCTTCCCCGTTGCCGCGCTAACCCTTTCACTGACGATCGCCGCTCCAGCGCAGGCGGAAAGCAGTCGCGATGATGTCGCCGCCGCGCACATCTCCGATCGAATGCTCCAAGCCCTGGTCGAGGCCAATGGCGTTCCCGGCATGGGGGCGGCAGTGGTTCGCGATGGAAAGACGGTGTGGGTCGGTAGCGCTGGTTATCGGGATGTCGAGCAGGGGCTGCGGGTCGACCGGAACACGCTGTTCCGGCTGGCCAGCGTGTCCAAGGCCGTCACCGCCACCGCGGCTGCGAAGCTGAAGGAGCAGGGCGCGCTGGATGTCGACGCCCCGGTGCAGTCCGTGCTGCCCTGGCTGGATGCCAAGTGGTCGCCGATCACCCCGCGGCAGCTGGCGGCGCATACGTCCGGCCTGCCGCACTATCAGCCGGTCGACGATGATCGCGGCGGCGTGCATTACGCCTCGGTGCGCGACGCCGTTGGCATTTTCCGGGATCGTGAATTGTTGTCGGCGCCAGGCACCCGGTATTCGTATTCCTCCTGGGGGTACACGCTGCTGAGCGCGGTCATCGAGGCGCGTGCGGGCATGCCTTTTCTCGATTACCTATCGAGCAGGATCACGCCGGGACTGGCCATCGGCGAGGACGCCACCGACAGCGACAACGCCAGCGCGTCGCGAGCTTATGAATTCGTCGACGGGCAGGTGAGTCGTGCGGCGAAGCACGACTACAGCTACACCTGGGCGGGCGGTGGCCTGGGCGCAACGCCGGAAGCACTCGCGTTGTTCGGTGGGCGGTTGATGGCCGGCCAGGTGGTTGCCCCGGCGACCTTCGAATGGATGCTCGAACCGACAAGGCTCGCCGATGGGACGGTCGCGAGCGAACGGGATTACGACGTCGGTTTCGGCTGGCGGGTAGCGAAGGACGCAGACGGCGAGCGCGTTGCCCACCACGCAGGCGTCACCAACGGTGCGCGCGGTGCGCTGGTGCTGTGGCCGGAGCGGAAGGTTGGCGTGAGCGTGCTGTCGAACGCGCTGTGGGTCGCTTCGATCGAACAGACCGCGATGATGCTCGCGGCGTCATTCAAGTTTGACGCCAGCGTGCGTGCACCGGCGCGGACCGCGTGCCCGGTGCACGCTTCGCGCTACGAGGGCGAGTTCGATGGGAAGGCGTTTGTCGGCACGGCCCGGTTCACGCTGGAAGAGGGACTGTGCACCGGAACGATTTCATTGCCGGTCGAGCCGCTGGGTGCCTGGTTGAACAAGTTTCCGCAGAAGGATGCGGGTTCGCTGCAGGTCATCGGCATCGACCCGCGCGGAGGTTTCGCACGGGCCGCGCTGGTGACGCCGATTGGTATCCACGACCTGCGCGCGCAGGGGGCGGAAGGCAACTTCGTCGCCAAGCTGGGTTCGAACCAGGTGCTGTCGATCCGGTTGCTGGCGGATTGATGGTGGTCGCGGAGACGGGACGGGCAGCATGCGGATAGTCCGGCTGAGTTCGTCTGCTTGACGAATGGACGGTGACGATTCGACAAATCAGCGGACCACGGTGTCGCCACCCAGCAAATTGTGGCGGCAGACGCGCGTTGAACCCGATTTGAGAATTTTTTGAATGCCCCATGCATGCCCGGCATGCCGCGGGTGGCTGACACATGCACGGCGCGGTCCGCCGCCGCATGCCATCCACCTGGGGAAAACAACCGTGAACAAACATCCCGTACCCGCCGCACTCGCCATCGCCACCGCGCTGGTGCTCGCCGCTCCGGCTGGCGCCGCTGAACTCAAGTTCGCCCGCAAGCCGATCCAGGGCCAGTACATCGTCGTCCTCAAACAGGACAGCGCCGCGCTGGCCGGCGAGTCGTCGGGCCGGCGCCCGGCGCTTCCCGCAATCGCCGAGCAGATGAGCCGCGCCCATGGCGCCAGGCTGGTGCGCGCCTTCAACAAGGTCCTGCGTGGCTTCGTCGCCCGGGCCGACGACCGTGCGCTGGCGCGCCTGCTCGCCGACCCGCGCGTGGACTACGTCGAAGAGGACGGCATCGCACGTGCCACCGCCACCCAGTCCGGGGCGACCTGGGGCATCGATCGCATCGACCAGCGCGACCTGCCGCTGAGCGGGACCTACACCTACGACACCACCGCCTCGGCGGTGCACGCCTACATCATCGACACCGGCATCCGCGCCACCCACGCCGAGTTCGGCGGCCGCGTCGGCAACGGCTACACCGCGATCAACGACGGTTGGGGCACCAGCGACTGCGCAGGCCACGGCACCCACGTCTCCGGCACCGTGGGCGGCGCTACCTACGGCGTGGCCAAGGGCGTGCGGCTGCACTCGGTACGCGTGCTCGGCTGCGATGGCACCGGCAGCTGGTCGGGGATCATTGCCGGCATCGACTGGGTGGCGGCCAACCACATCAAGCCGGCCGTGGCGAACATGAGCATCGGCGGCGGTGCTTCGTCCTCGGTGGACGCGGCGGTGAACCGTCTCGTCAACGCCGGCGTGACCGCGGTGGTCGCCGCGGGCAACGACAACGACGATGCCTGCAACTACTCGCCGGCACGTGCCTCGCTGGCGTTCACCATCGGATCCACCACCTCGTCGGATGCGCGTTCGTCGTTCTCCAACTACGGCAGCTGCGTCAACCTGTTCGCACCGGGATCGAACGTGAGGTCCGCCTGGAACAACGGCGACACCGCCACCAACGTCATCAGCGGCACCTCGATGGCCACTCCGCACGTGGTCGGCGTGGCCGCGCTGTACCTGGCCAACAACCCGGCGGCCACCCCGAGCCAGGTGACCACCGCACTGCTCAACGGCGCCAGCGCCAACCGGATCAGCGACGTGATGGGTTCGCCCAATCGCCTGCTGTACTCGGTGGTCAGCGGCGGTGGCGGCGGTACCGACCCGTGCACCGGATGCAGCAAGTACAGCGGCTCGCTCAGCGGCGCCGGCGACAATGACATGCAGCCCAATGGCAACTACTACCAGTCGACCGTGTCAGGCACCCACCAGGCTTCGACCTGTACTTGTACAAATGGAACGGTTCCAGCTGGGTGCAGGTGGCCAAGTCCGATGGTTCCAGCAGCGACGAATCGGCCTCCTACAGCGGCACCGCCGGCTACTACTACTGGAAAGTTCTGTCGTACGCCGGCGCCGGCAGCTATGACGTCTGGGTCAAGCGGCCGTGACAGGAACGCGCCCGTGACAGGAACGCAGAAGCCCGCCGAAAGGCGGGCTTCTGGTTGGATGCGACCGGAAAGTGATCGTAGAAATGCCGATCAGGTCGACCGGAGCGCAAGCGTTCGCCGCGGCCACGCAAAATACGTCCTCCACGCATATCCCCACGGCACCACCGCCGCGAGCAGCGGCAGCGCAAGGAACGAACTGGCGACCTCGCCCGTAGGCGTACCCCACAACGTGCCGGCTTGCCACAGCGGATACGCGACGAACGCGAGCCAGATCGCCTTGTAGCCGATGGTGAAGAACATCAGCGGCAGCCAGCGCAGGGGATGCAGCAGTCCGAACAGCGCGAGCGCGGGGTAGGTGGCCCACACGGTGAAAGCGACCGCGCGTACCGGATCCCATGGGCCTTCGTGCGTCAGCAGCACGCGCCATGCGGACGAGGCGACGAACACCAGCATCAGGAAGTAGAACAGGCGCAGGCCCCACACCTGGATGGGGCGGACGCCATCAAAGCGCGGGTCGGGGGCGAATAGCCGGGCAAGCGGACGGGTGGACATGGCATCACTCCTCGGCGGCAAGTGCGGGATCGAAGGCGAGCAGGTCGCCGGGCTGGCACTCGAGTGCGACACAGATCGCCTCGAGCGTGGAGAAGCGGATCGCCTTCGCCTTGCCGGTCTTGAGGATCGACAGGTTGGCGAGGGTGATGTCGATGCGCGCGGCGAGTTCGGTGAGTGTCATGCGGCGCGCGTGAAGTTGTTCGTCCAGACGGATGACGATGGCCATGTCACACCGTTCCTTCGAGGTCGGCGCGCATGCGGGCGCCGTGTGCGAACACGCCCGACAGCACGAACAGCATCAGCACCGCGAGCCACGGCGCGAACGTGAAGCCGCCCAGCTTCCCCGGCTCCCACACCACTGCCGCAATCGCCATCACCAGCAGGCGCAGCACCTCCAGCCCGAGCACGCGCCAGGCGATCGCGTCCAGACGCTGGGCGTTCTCGAGGATGAACGGATCGCCGCTGCGCACGGTGTCGACGATCGCCAGTAGCCGCCGCAGGATCGTGTGGACGATCGCCGCGCCGATGATCCCGATGACGACGATCGCTCGCAGTCCGAGCGGTGCCAGCGGGTGCATCTTCACCAGGTCGAAGCCGAGCGGCTTTTCCGGCCAGCCTTCCATGAAGAAGCTCGATGCCAACAGCAGGGCGATGCAAACGCCGTAGAGAATGTTGAGGACGGTCAGCCCCTGGATGACCGGGCGGGCGACGGAGAGGGCTTGGGCGGACGTGCGGTTCATACGGATTCCCCGACTAAGTTATCGTTAAACGATAATATACATATCGCTTTACGATAAAAATAGGCCAGAAGGCACCCCCAGAGGTGCTTAAGCCGTCGGGAAATCACCGGCGGATGCTGCCCGGTTCGACCGCTCGCCCGGTCGCCGGAAACAACGTTTCATGGAGGAGGCCTGTCGGGGCCCGATGCCAGGGGCGTCAACGCCCAAAGCCCCAGGCAACACTCACCGCCGCGTCGCCAACACCCCATCCAGCGCGAGTTGCGCCTTGAACCCCGACTTCTCCAGCCGCTTGAGTACTTCGCGGGGGACATCGCGCCCGCTGGTGAGCTTGTTGGGGCTTCCGGTGTAGTGGAACAGGCGACCGCCGCGGCGCAGGACACGCGCGAGCTGGTCGTAGAACACCTGCGAATACAGCTCGCCGGCGATCCCGAAGCGCGGCGGGTCGTGGAGCAGGGCGTCCACCGACGCATCGGCGATCTGCGTGATCGCCTTCGACACGTCGGCATGGTTGAGCTGGAGGCGACCACCGAAGCCGGGCGCATCGGGATCCGGCGACCACGGATTGAGCGTGCGCAGCCACAGAACGTCGGTGTTCTTCTCGAACGAGTGGATGCGCGCGACGCCGGCGTCGAGGCAGCACGCGGCGAAATAGCCCAGCCCGCCGCAGGTATCGAGCACCACCTTGCCGCGTGGTTCGACCAGCGCCACTTTGCGACGCGCGTCGTCGATGGGCGACTCCTTCGAGGTGGGCAGCATCTTGATGCCGTCGATCTCGAAGGTCGGGGCGCCCCATTGCGTGGGCACCAGCTTGATCAGCGAACCGGAGAAGCGCGATACCGGCGCGAACCCGTCGCCGTCCCAGTAGTGGATCGTGCGGTCCTTCAGCGTCAGCGGATACGGATAGCGCTGGTCGCGCCAGAGCCAGGCATCGGGTTCGAGGCGGGCCTCGCCCTGGGACCGTTCCAGGTCCAGCGATCCGGTCCAGGTGCCTGCACCGGCGTCGCGCGCGGCCAGTAGCGCCTGCGCGAGGGAGCGGGTGAGCAGGGGGCCGGAATAGTGCGACACGATGGGGAATCTCCTTGGGGCGCGATTGTTGGAGCGAAGGTGAAGCGATCAACCTGAAGCGGGCCGGTGCAATTCAGGTACTTCCCGCCCCCAGCCCCTCCCGCAATGCGAGAATGCCGCCCCGGCCCGCGCCCATCCGCGCCGCGGCCTCCCCCCAGGATTCCATGAAGACCCCAACCGCGCTGCAGGCGCTGATCGACGACGGCGTCATCGACGAAGTCCTGCGCCCCCTCAAAAGCGGCAAGGAAGCGGCGGTGTACGTGGTGCGTAGCGGCGCTGATGTGCGTTGCGCGAAAGTCTACAAGGACATGGCGCAGCGAAGCTTCCAGCAGCGCGTGCAGTACCAGGAAGGCCGCAAGGTGCGCGGCAGCCGCGAGATGCGCGCGATCGGCAAGGCCACCAAGTACGGCCGCAAGCAGCAGGAAACCGCCTGGAAGAACACCGAGGTCGACGCGCTGTACCAGCTGCGCGACGCGGGCGTGCTCGTCCCCGAGCCTTTCGGCTACTACCACGGCGTGCTGGTGATGGAACTGGTGACCGACGCGGAAGGTTTCTCGGCGCCGCGGTTGGGTGAGGTTGAGCTCACGGCGGAGCAGGCGCGCGACTTCCACGCGGTGCTGGTGCGCCAGGTCGTGCGGATGCTGTGCTGTGGCCTGATCCACGGCGACCTGTCGCAGTACAACGTGCTGGTCGGCCCCGATGGCCCGGTGGTGATCGATTTCCCGCAGGTGGTCAGTGCCGCCGGCAACAACGCGGCGCGGCGGATGCTGTTGCGCGACGTCAACAACCTCACTGCGAGCCTGGGGCGCTGGGCGCCGGAGTTGCTCGATACCTGGTATGGCGAGGAGATGTGGGCGCTGTTCGAAGCGGGTGCGTTGCTGCCGGACAGCGTGCTGACCGGGATCTTCGAGCACGACGAGCGACTGGCCGATATCGATGGCATCCGCGATGCGATCAACGAGGCCCGCGATGAGGCGCTGATCCGCCAGCAGGGACGCGAGGCGGCTGCACTGGAAGACTGAGTCGGCCCACGTTGTCGGACACTGGGCCCAGGCACCGAGTAGGACATATTGTTTAGGACCGCCATGATCAACAACGACGTACTCCGCAGCATCCGTTACATGCTCGACCTCAGCGACATCAAGGTCGTCGAGATCACCCGGCTCGCCGATCCGGCGTTCCCGATCGAGAAGGAGGACGTGCTGGCGTTCCTGCGCCGGGACGAGGATCCCGACTATGTCGAGTGCAGCGATCGCGTGCTGGTGGCGTTCCTCGACGGGCTGGTCATCTACTACCGCGGCCCCAACGACGGCCCGCCGCGACCGGTGGAGAAGCGGGTCACCAACAACGTCGTGCTGAAGAAGCTGCGTGTCGCGTTCGAGTTGAAGGACGTCGACATGCACGAAGTGTTCGAGATGGCCGGCTTCCCGATCTCCAAGCCGGAAATGACCGCGTTGTTCCGGCAGCCCGACCACAAGAACTACCGCGCCTGCGGCGACCAGCTGCTGCGCAATTTCCTCAAGGGACTGACGCTGCGAGTGCGGGGTTCCTGAGGCGCGTAAGGCGGGTTGTAAGGCGGGTTTTAACCCGCCGTTCCCGCGCCATCGAATTGGCGGGTTGAAACCCGCCTTACGGACCGGCCGCTTCGACGGCGCACGGCGGCGGGTTAAAACCCGCCCTACGTGCCGCTAGCTCAGAACCGCTCACCGACCGGCAGGTAACGCCAAGCGCCCGCCGGCATCTTGCCCAGCGGAATCTTGCCGATGCGGATGCGGCGGATCGCGACGACCTGCAATCCCACCTGCGCGCACATGTCGTGGAGCTGTCCGGGCTGTGCTGCCTTGATCGCGAAGCGCAGGCGGATTTCGTTCTGCCAGCTCACCTTGCACGGCGGG
Source organism: Lysobacter fragariae (assembly GCF_054779775.1). NCBI lineage: Bacteria > Pseudomonadati > Pseudomonadota > Gammaproteobacteria > Lysobacterales > Lysobacteraceae > Lysobacter > Lysobacter fragariae. Next base: position 304,824 of record NZ_BAAGXP010000006.1, read on the forward strand.
ATTTCGCGGCCGCGGTAACGCAGGCCGTGGTTGAGCTTGCGCAGGCCGTAGGGCGCGATGTCGCCGGAGACCTCGACGATGAATTCGTGCTCGATCTGGTCCGCGTCTTCGGTGAGGCGACGCCACACGCGGCCGTCCTGGGTCAGCACCATCAGGCCGCTGGCGTCGACATCCAGCGGCACCAGCGGCGTCAACCGCACGAAGTGACGCTGGAGCAGCCGCACGCCGGTGGGATCGTCCTCCCAGCGCGCGGGTGGCGTGACTAATGCCGATGCGGGCTTGCGGCCTTCGATCGCGTCCCAGCCGGCCGGCTTGTGCAGCAGGATCGTGGCGGGTTCCGGCGCTTCCAGGACGGCGTCGGGATCGAGCTCGACGCGCTGCGTCGTCACCATGTGCTGCGGCGCCTCGACGACCACGCCATCCACCCACACCCAGCCGCCCTCTATGTAGGCCTCGGCGTCGGCGCGCGAGCAGTCGAGCAGTTCGGCGACGCGCTTGGACAGGCGGATAGGGTCGGGCATCAGGCAATCTCGATTTCAGGTGGCTCGGTCGGATGGGTAGTGTACGGATCTGGCGGGGTCGGCTCCGAAACCGCGATCTTCCGGGGTGCCGACGATCTGCGTGCGTTCCCGTCGGGTCTGCGGCGCTCCGGTGCAGTGCTAAAGTTCCGGCCCTTCGTGCAGCGCAGGGCAGACGACACATGACGACCGCAGACCGCTATCCCATCGGTACGCCCGGCCAGCCCTGGGGCGCCGCCGAGAAGGCCGAATGGCTGTCGCGGCAGACCCGCCACCGCAGCTATGCCGCGGACGTGCTCAGCGTCATCGACCGACTGCGCGTCCGCTTTGACGTGCTGCAATACGGCCGCCTGGACTACGGCCCCGACGGCTACCCGCTGTTCGCCATCAAGAGTCGCGACTGGCGTGACGACCTGCCGGTCGCGCTGGTGTCGGGCGGCGTGCATGGCTACGAAACCAGCGGCGTGCATGGCGCGCTGCGGTTCGTGGACCTGCATGCGGCGGACTACGCCGGGCGGGCGAACCTGCTGGTCGCGCCGTGCATCAGTCCGTGGGCGTACGAGCGGATCCACCGCTGGAACCCGGACGCCATCGACCCGAACCGTTCGTTCCGCGAAGACAGCCCCGCACGCGAATCGGCGGCGCTGATGCAGCTCGTCGCGCCGGTGCGCGATCGCGTGCTGGTGCACATCGACCTGCACGAAACCACCGACACCGACGAGTCCGAGTTCCGGCCGGCGCTGGCCGCGCGCGATGGCGATGCGTTCGTGCCGGGCGGCATCCCCGACGGTTTCTATCTCGTCGACGACAGCGAGCATCCGCAACCGGCCTTCCAGCAGGCGGTGATCGCGGCGGTGGCGAAGGTGACCCACATCGCGCCGGCGGACGCGCATGGCGAAATCATCGGTTCGACGGTGGTGGCGCCCGGCGTCATCGAATACCCGTTGAAGGCACTCGGCCTGTGCGCAGGCATCACCGATGCGCGCTACAAGACCACTACCGAGGTCTATCCCGACAGCCCCCGCGCCACGCCGGAGCAATGCAACGCCGCGCAGGCGGCGGCGGTGTGCGCGGCGATCGATTACGCGCTGGGGCATTGAGGGCGGGGCAGGGGCATCAATCCTCGCTTGGGCGGGTGCGGGGCGGGCAGCGGTTGGCCAGGGCGCTTTGCCCCATCAGGCCACTCCTCACCAGACCCGCTCCATTCCCGTCAGCCAAACCAAAGTCACACGACGCCGGCGACGGCAGGCTGTAGGGTCCGGGTTTCTTCGTCGCCGGGACCCATCCATGAAGTCATCGCTCCTGAGTCTCGCGCTCGCCGCCGGACTGTCGCTTGCCGCGGCCGCTCCTTCCCTTGCGGCCGACATGTCCGCCAAACCGCAGCTGGGGTCGTTCGGCGTGGACCTGACCGCGCGCGATACGTCGATCAAGCCGGGCGACGACTTCAATCGCTACGTCAACGGCCATTGGCTGGACACCTACCAGCTCAAGGATTACGAGGTCAGCTACGGCTCGTTCAACGAGCTGCGCGACCGCTCCGAGACGCAGGTCAAGGCGATCATCGAAGGCCTGCAGCAGCGCACCGACCTCACGCCGGGTAGCGACGCGCAGAAGGTGCGCGACTACTACGCCAGCTACATGGATCGCGCCGCGCGCGACGCTGCCGGCATCGCGCCGCTGCGGCCGGTGCTGGACCGGATCGCGAAGATCAAGTCGAAGGCGGCGCTGGTGGACGCGTTCGGTCGGGCTGACCTGGACGGCAGCAACGCGCCGGTGTCGCTGTCGGTCGACCTCGATCGCAAGGATCCGGACCAGTACCTGGTCGGGCTGCGCGTCGGCGGCCTGGGCCTGCCGGACCGCGATTACTACCTCAACCAGGATGCGCGCTTCGTCGCCATCCGTACCGCGTACGTCGCGCATATCGAGCGCATGCTCGGGTTTGCCGGGGTGAAGGACGCGAAGGCGCGTGCGCAAGCCATCCTCGCGCTGGAAACCGCGCTGGCGCAGCCGCAGTGGGAGCGCGCCAAGCTGCGCGACCGCGACAAGACCTACAACGTGATGTCCTTCGCCGACTTCGCGAAGCAGTACCCGGGTTACGACTGGGCGGCGCAGGTGCGTGCGCAGGGCATGTCGAAGGTGGATCGCGTCAACGTCGCGACGCCGAGCGCGGTGCAGCCGGTGCTGGACGTGATCGCGGGCACCCCGTTGCCGGTATGGCGCGACTACCTGACGTTTCACGCGGTGAACGGCAACGCGCCGTTGCTGAGCCACGAGATCGACGATGCCGCGTTCGCGTTCAACGGCACGGTGCTGGGCGGGCAGAAGGCGCAGCGCGACGACTGGAAGCGCGCGGTTGGACTGGTCGGTGGCATGGAAGGCCTGGGCGATGCGCTCGGCAAGCTCTATGTGGAACGTCATTTCACGCCGCAGTCGAAGGCGGCGATGGACCAGCTGGTCGCCAACCTGCGCGCGGCGCTGCGCAGGAACATCGAGCAGCTCGACTGGATGGGCGCGGCGACCAAGGCCGAGGCCTACCACAAGCTGGAAACCTTCCGTCCGAAGATCGGCTATCCGAGCAAGTGGCGCGACTACTCCAGCGTGAGCATCGTGCCCAAGGACCTGATGGCCAACGTCATGCAGATGCGGCACTACAGCCGCGACGACGAGACCCGCCGCATCGGCACCAAGCCCGATCGCGACGAATGGTTCATGACGCCGCAGACGGTCAACGCCTACTACAACTCCACGTTCAACGAGATCGTGTTTCCGGCGGCGATCCTGCAGGCGCCGTTCTTCGACATCAACGCTGATCCTGCGGTGAACTACGGCGGTATCGGCGCGGTGATCGGCCATGAGATGGGCCACGGCTTCGACGACCAGGGCAGCAAGTCGGACTTCGCCGGCATCCAGCGCAACTGGTGGACCGACGCGGACCGCGCCAATTTCGAGAAGCGCACCAAGGTGCTGGGCGCGCAGTACGACGCGTACTGCCCGCTGAAGGGCCAGTGCGTCAACGGCGCACTGACCATGGGCGAGAACCTGGGTGACCTGGGCGGCATCTCGATGGCGTACACCGCCTACCAGCTGAGCTTGGGCGGCAAGCCGGCGTCGGTGATCGATGGCGTGACGGGCGACCAGCGCTTCTTCCTCGCCTTCGGCCAGATATGGAAGGGCAAGTACCGCGACGAAGCGCTGCTCAACCTGATCAAGACCAATCCGCATTCGCCGGGGCAATACCGTGCCAATGGCCCGGTGCGCAATTTCGACCCGTGGTACACCGCGTTCGACGTGAAGCCGGGTGACGCACTGTATCTGCCGCCGGAAGAGCGGGTGCGTGTCTGGTAAGGCGTTCGCCCAACGACGAGCTCCAGCAACAAGGTTGGAACCGTGCATGCAAAGACCCGCCATCTGGCGGGTCTTTGTTTTCCGGCACGGGGTGGCAGGACCTCGTTTCGCGCGTACCGGTTGACGTCACCCGGCGACACGTCGCAGCGCCTATGATGCGGCACCCCCAAACCAGCGAGTCCGCACATGACCGTCTCGATGCACGCCGCATCCGTTCCCGTGTTCAAGCAGATCCTCGGCGCACTGGCCGACGTGTTGGCCAAAGCGGAGACGCATGCGACCGAACGCAAGATCGACCCCGCCGCATTCCTGCAATCGCGCCTGTTCCCCGACATGTTCCCGCTGGTGCGCCAGGTGCAGATCGCAAGCGACTTCGCCAAGAGCGTGCCGGCGCGTCTGGCGGGCGAGGACGTGCCGTCGTACGAGGACGCCGAACAGACCTTCTCCGAACTGCAGGCGCGCATCGCGAAGACCCTCGCCTTCATCGACGGCCTCGACCCGGCGCGGTTCGAAGGCAGCGAGCTGCGCGAGATCGTGCTGCGCCCGGGCACGCCGAAGGAGCGCACCCTCAGCGGCCAGGACTACCTGCTGCGGTATGGGCTGCCGCAGTTCTTCTTCCACGTGACAACGGCTTATGGGCTGCTGCGCCACGGCGGAGTCGAGATCGGCAAGAAGGATTTCATGGGCGCCTACTGAGGCGTTGGTCCAGGCATGCAGTGGATCGAGGCTGCACGCCTTCCGCGTGCTGTGCCGCTTGAGCAATCGGGGCGTGGTGAGAAGAGCCGGGTTACAGGGGCCGGAATGCGCCGCTCAATTTGCCAGCCAACCGGTGGCGAATACGGCGACGGCCCCCGCGGTCATGACTACGGCCAGCACTGCCCAGATCCAGCGCGACCGTTGTCCGTTCGCATGACGCGGCTGGATCGCCGGCCGCGGCGTCGGGTTAATGGCGCTGATGCGGAAGCGGAGGTCGTCGAAAGCGATCTCGTCGCCGGCGCGGGCGATCGCAGTGGTGATGCGATGTCCGTTGATGAAACTGCCATTTGTCGACGTCAGGTCTTCGATCTCGATCCCGTAGTCGAGGGGTCGCAGGCGGGCATGCACGCGGGAGAGGCCGGAGCCGGGCAGGCAGATGTCGCACTCCGCCGAACGGCCGACGGTGGTCGGCGCCAGCAGGTGGTAGCTGCGTCCGAAGACCGCACCGGCAACGCCCCGCAGCAGGTATTCCGGATCGGACGGAGGGGCGTTCATGGGCGCGACGGATATGGACGGTGGGCCGGAAACTACCACGGCCGGTGTCGCACAAAAGCGGTCGAAACGCCCGGTCTGAAGCTTTTGCAGTGATGGGCGGCGAAGGTGGTCAGGTCTCAGGCGGGAATCCGCCCGGCCTTGGCCACCCCGGCGCCCGTGCCGCTGGCGTTGCGCTAATGCCCGCTGGCGGACGGGTCGCGCCCGGTGTTGCCGGTCGAGGCCTTTGCGGCGTCGCGCGCTTCCTTCTTTTTCGCCTGCTTTTCGTCCTGCTGCTTCTTCTTCAGGATTTCGCGCTGGCGCTTTTCGAACGAGTAGTTGGGCTTGGCCAAGGAGGGATCATCTCAAGGAGGGAAGGCCAGTGTAGGCCATCGCGACGCGCCCGGGCCGATGCGGTGCGTGGCGGCGGCGCGAATGCGGGCAGGGAACACACTCGGGGCGGGGGTTTCAGGGCGTCGCCCGAAACTTGGCCGGAAACGCGGAAGGCCGCGTTTCCGCGGCCTCACGTCTGCTGCGCCGCCTTCACTCGCGGTTGAAGAAGTTGATGCGCTCGGCGATCAGGTTCAAAGGCAGCGCAGGGCCCTGCCGGTCATAGATGCGTTCCAGCACGTAGACGCGGTTGCCGTCGGGGGTGAACGAGAGCGGCGTCCATGTGCGGAGGCGGCGCAGCCAGCAGTTCGCGCCCGGGACCGGCACGCTGCACGATGGTTGTGAGCCATACGGCGGATTGCGGTAGCTGCGGTAGACCATTCCGCCGCCTTCGACGCTCCAGGTGAAGTAGTTGCTCGGACTGGCAACCCCGTCGAGGTCGACAGATTCGTAATAGCCGGTCTGGGCTGCGTCGCCGTTGAGGATGAGCGAGAAGCCGAAGGGCAGGCTGCCGTCGCCCTGGAACTGGCTGACGTCGAACCCGGAGCGCCAGCGCGCTGGCATCGCAAGCGAGTCGAACGTGGCGCCGCTGACCCGGCTGGCGAGCTCGTACGTCGACACCGGGTTGCCGTCTGGCTGCGTGGCGATGGTGAAGATGCCTTCGCCCAGTGCGCCGTCCAGCTGGTAGCGGCGGTGTTCGTAGTCGGTGGTTTCAAGAGTGCTTGCGTTGGTCAGCTGGACGTGCAACCGTCCGTTGCTGACGTTGTAGGTGAAGCCCGGCTGCGTTCCTGGAATGGCAACCGTGCCGGTGTTGAAATCATGGATCGCCGAGGCCCAGGTGTGGTTGTCGGTGAAACCCGGAAACACTCCCGGTTGCAAATGGGAGAGGGCGATCTGGCCCAGGGCTTCGTTGCTGGTGAAGGGGATCTCGCCGGCGCCGTCCTCGAACGCGAGGCGCACATAGGTGTAGTCGACCGGACCATCTGCGGGGGGCACGCAGCCGTCGCCGGGGTTGAAGTCCTCGTACTGGCGGATAGCGGTGGTGACGATCTTCAGGTAGTCCATGCCCGGTCCGTCCTGCAGGCGGATCAGCCGCGTCTGCAGTTCGGTGTCGCGTACCTGGTAATAGTCGGTGGCCACGCACTGCGGTGGCACGGGGAAATCCTCGTACGGGTCGGTGGTGTAGGACGCGGCCGGCGTGATCACCAGTTCACCGTTCACGAGCTGCCAGGTGGCAGGCGGCGTTGAACCCGGCGACGCGTCGATGACCGTCGCGGTGCCGGAGGTTCCGGCAGCGGTCCCGTCGAAGTGGTACAGCACGCCACTGGAAATGCCGACGCGGATGGTGCCCGGTGCACTCGGGGAAATGGTGGCGTAACCAGTGGGCAAGGCACCTGCCCGGAACTCGGGCGTGATGCTGGTGTCGGCGGCGACGGATTCGATGGCGGTCGCCAGCTGGCCGGGGGCGAGGGCCTCCTTGAATGTTTCGGTCGCGGCAGGGTCGGACACCAGAGCCAATGCGTCAGTCACTCCGGCGGGTAGGGGCACGTTGTCGTCCACCACCAACTTTATGATCGCGGCGAGCTCCAGCAACTGGTCCAGGTTGATGTTCTGCGTCAGCGGCAGCAGTTGCTGGTCGCTGCCGACGGGCACGCCGTCGTTGGCGTCGGTGAGCAACAGATACTGCGCGGTTGAGAGATTGGTGACGTTGACCTGGTTCAGTTCGTCGCGCACCAGGACGCCGTCGCTGCCTGCCGCGCTGGCCAGTCGGGCGATCTCGCCGACGACGGAGTAGAAGCGCACGTCCGCGCCCGAGGGCGAAACGCCCGTCGCTGCCAATGTCACGAAGGCGTCGCCGCGCAGCGCGGCGATATCGAGGACGTAGTGGCCGGTGGCGTCGGCATGGCCGACGAAGTTGAAGCCACCGATGGAAGCCGTGACCGTGGCGCCGGGAACGGGTTCGTCGACGACCTGCCCGACCAGTCGCAGTGCCACGCCACTGGCGCCGACCTCTACATTCACCGTTGCTTCGGCCGGCTTTGACTTGGCCGCCTGCACTTTGTAGCGAAAGCTATCCGACCCTTGGAACCCGGCCTTGGGAACGTACCGGATGCGTCCGTTCTCGATCCCGGTGATGCCGTGGTCGGCCTTGTTGACGCTGAGGATGCGTAATCCGCCGCCGAGCTGGGTGTCGTTTGCAAGGACGTCGACCAGGACTGCTTGTGCCGGTTGAGTGACGGCAAGGTCGTCGGTGGCTTCCAACTGCTTGGCCGACGCCTGGCCCGCGATCGCGAGCAGGACCAGCGATGCCATGAGGCCGAGTCTGAGCATGGTGTTTCCCCTGTTCCTGCGGCGATCCCCGTGAGCGCTGCAGTCAGCAGGGTGAACGGGGGAGTCCGGCCGCAACGGCCAGTGGGACATCGGCCTCTGCCAAGCGCCGTGCCCCGCGTAGCCTGATCGAGCTAGGACCATGCCTTGACGGGGTTGTGACCCGGAAGGGGCCAGCTGAACGCGGCGTCTGCGCATCCAGTTTGCGCAGAATATGCTGCAGCGCAGCAAACTGCGCCGTCGTGAACCATCAACTCACGGAGAGGGGACTTCCGCCGCAGGCACTAGCTGACACACGTGGGCAGGAATGGCTTCAGGAAGGTCAGCTTCAAGCACGTGTTTCATTACAAGTGTGAGAAACAGTCCTCAAATATTGAAATTCACGCCGTCATCACATATTTTCCGAGAACCGCGTCACATCGGCGTAGGGACAGGGGAGACACGTTGATGAAAACCACAGCCTTCAGGCTGGCTGCTGTTGCGGCTGGCTGTATCGCCTTCAGCGCCATTGCCGGCGCCGTGATCAGGACCGATGCCGTCGATACCGGCGCGCCGATGGTCAAATCGGAACGGCATGAGCTGATCCGCACCATCGTCTACAAGTGGAGTGCTTACGTTAAGGCCACCCGCAAGATCGATCCGGTGGTCTGGGCGCGCTCGATGGGACCTGCCTTCGGAACCGCGGACGCGGGCAACCTGCGTCGCGCAGCGAAGATGGAAACCTACGAAGGCATGGTTGGCGTGCTCCTGGGTTTCAACACCAAGGACAGCAAGGTGATCGACGCCTACGCCAAGAGCACGGCACCCGCCCAGCTCACGGCGCAGCTGCTCGGTAGCCCGACGTCCGACCTGGTCTACAACGTCGTCACTCCGTGCCGCATCTTCGACACGCGCGTTGCCGGCGGCCAGCTGGCCAACCAGGAAACCCGCAACTTTGTTGCCTCCAACCCGGGCGGAAACTTCTCCGCACAGGGCGGCACAGCCGCTTCCGACTGCGGCATACCGGCCAATCCGGCTGCCGTGGTGATCAACATCACCAGCGCCCTGCCGAAAATCCGCGGCTTCGTGACGCTGTGGCCATACAACGAAGTCAAGCCGCTCGCTGCAAGCCTGCTGTACGTTCCCAACCAGAACGTCTCGAACGAGACGGTCGTCAAGCAGACCGTGGGCGATGCCTACGGCTTCAGCGTCTTCGCCAGCGGTGCGACGCACCTGGTGGGCGATGTCGTGGGCTACTTCTCCGCGCCGACGGCGACGGGTCTGGACTGCGTGCAGGCCAACGCCGTGCAGCCCCAGGTGGCGGCCGGTGGCAACTACACCCTCACCGCAACCTGCCCGGCGGGCTACACGGTCACCGGTGGTGGCGTGTTCGTGACCGGCAACAACACCAACTCCTACGACTGGACCATCGGTGAGTCGCACGGGATCCTGCCGGACAAGTGGAAGGCGTCGGGCAAGAACAACGGCATCGACTCGGACACCGTCCAGGTCCGCGCAACCTGCTGCCGCGTACCGGGTCGCTGAGCAACATCCCGCTTGCAACACGTTCGAGGCCGGCGCAAGCCGGCCTCTTTCGTTTCCGGCAGCCATCCGCGCGTGCCGATGCGAATGTGTGCGGTGCGTGAAGTCCCTTGGGAACTGCGATGAGGCACCCAGAACGACGGGAGGCGAATTGCCCATGCCAGACCTGCGGATCACTATCACGGCTCGCTGGAGACTTTCGGGACAAGCCCATGCCTGGACGCATCGCACGCGCAGTTGTCGTACTGGTTGGCCTGATGCTGATGGTGCCGGCTGCCGTTGGCCAGTGTCCGGCTTCGCTTCCGGCCCAGGGCGCTCCGGTGCAGTCGCAGGTGTTCCCGGCGGACAACTGGTGGAACACGGACATCACTTCGGCGCCGGTCGATCCGTCGTCCGCGAGCTTCATTTCCTTCATTGGCACCAGCCGCGGCCTGCATCCGGATTTCGGTGGGGAAGAGACACCCGGTAGCGCATCGATCTACGGATTCCCGTATGCGGTCGTCAATGGAACGCAGGCCAAGCAGGCGGTGGCGTTCGATTATTGGGACGAAAGCGATGGCGTGGACATGGCGACGGGGCAGGGCACGCCGTTCTACCCGATCCCCACGCAGGCGATCACCCAGGCGCACTGGGTCGAAGGCGGCCCGTCGGGCAACATCGACCAGCGGAGCGACTCCGATCGCCACCTGCTGATGATCGACTGCACCAACAATCATCTCTATGAGTTGTACAACGTGTACTACTCACCGACGCAGGCGAAGTGGTTTGCCGGATCGGGCGCGTTCTTCGACATGAACCGCAACGATCGCCGCCCGGAAGGCTGGACGTCGGCTGACGCCGCTGGCCTGGCGATCTTTCCGGGCCTGGTTCGCTATGACGAAGCCGGCAACGCCGCGGTGGCCGAAATCAGGCATGCCTTGCGCGTTACCGTGCGTTCGACCAACGGCCATGTCTATCCCGCATCGCATACCGCCGGCAGCACCTCGGGCGCGTTGCCGATGGGCGCGCGACTCCGCTTGAAAACCAGCGTCAACGGCGCCGATCCTGCGCTGCGCACCAGCGATCCGATCGCAAGGAAGATCTTCCGCGCGATGCAGAAGTACGGGCTGATCGTCGCCGACAACGGTTCGGACATGTACATCTCGGGAACATTCGACGTGCGCTGGGACAACGGCGTGCTCAACCCGGCATTCGGTGCGCTCAAGGCCAGCGACTTCGAAGTGGTCAAGCTGGGGTGGAAGCCTTCGGCGCCCGTGGCGGCCCTGGGAGCAGTGAGCGCGAACCCCAGCGCGGTCAGGGGCGGCGATCCCAGCACCGGCGAGGTGACACTCACCGCGGCCGCGCCTGCGGGCGGAGCGACGGTCACCCTGTCGAGTGCGAGCGCGGCGTTCTCCGTGCCTGCCAGCGTGCTGGTGCCGCAGGGCGCCACGCACGCAACCTTCGTCATCACCACGGTCCCAACGACTACGGTGGCATCGGGAACATTGTCCGCAAGCTACGCCAGTGTCACCCGGACGACGGTGATGACGGTGAGTCCGCTGCGCATCCGACACGTCGTGGTCTGTCCTGCGCAGGTGTTGCCGCCGACCATCACCGGGACCACGTCGCAGTCGTTGTTGCCGCTGGCACGCATTCGGCCGCGGCCCAAGTCGCCGGGTCTGCGCTGGACGCGACTGGAGCAGCTTCGATTGGAGCCCTAGGGACGTGCGCACGGGGCTGGTGAGCCCCGTTTCGTTTTCCCTGGACGTCACCAGATCCGTTATCACCCAGCGCCGGAAGTCCACGGCGAAGGCGACCGGACGTTCAATCAGGCGGACTGTCTCTCCCGCTGCCCGTTTCTATTTCCCGATCGACTTCACCGCATCCAGCATCTCTTTCACGTGCTGGTTGGGATTGAGGTCCGAATACACATGCGTGATCGAACCCGACGGCGCGATCACATAGGACGTCCGGTTGGACCATTCGGGCTTCATCGCGAGGGTCGCGTCGTACTGCTTCGCGATCTTGCCACCCACGTCCGCCGCGACCGGGAACTTGCCGCCGCAGTGTTCGGTTTCCTTCGAGAAGTCGGCGAGCTGGTCCACATTGCCCGCGGTGACACCAATGACCGTGGTGCCCCGCGCCTTGAAATCGTCGATGGCTTCGGAGAACTGGTGGGCTTCCAGGTTGCAGCCCGGCGTGTGGGCCGCGGGGAAGAAGTACACGACCACAGGGCCCTTCTTCAGCGCATCGGCGAGCTTGAAATTGAACGGCTTGCCCGCGAGGTAGGCGGGTGCGCTGAAACCCGGTGCGGGTGCGCCCACCTTCAACGCCGCAAAGGTCGGCGAGGCGAAGGCGAGGGCGCCGACAAGGCCCAGGATGGCGAACTTGGCTTGTTTCACGTGGGGCGCTCCTGATGGGGAGGCATTCTTATACGACAAAAGGCGTGGGGTGGCTGAACGTTCGCCGGAACGGACAGATTCGGAATGCCACGCTTCAGCCTTCCATGACCGATGGCATGGGCATGCAACGCCAGCTCCCGGCAGGGTGATGGTTCCCAAGGATTGATCCGCCGATGGTCATTCGCCTGCTGTTGCCATTGCTGTTGTGCCTGCCCGGCATCGTCGATGCCGCCGAAGGCGACAGGCCCCACACGGCGGGGCCCGGCGTGAGCACGCTCATGCCACCGCTGAAGCTGAATCTCGGCTTCGCGCGTCAGCTACGCGTTTACCTGCCACCCGGCTATGCCGAAGGCATGCGCCGCTATCCGGTGCTGTACATGTTCGATGGCCAGAACCTGTTCGATGACGCCACCAGCTACGTGGGCGAGTGGGGGGTCGACGAATCGATGGATGCCCTTGCGCGCGACGACGGTTTCGCCGCGATAGTCGTTGGCATCGACCATGGCGGCGACCTGCGCATCAACGAGCTGATTCCCTATTGGAACGTGCGTTTCCTGCCCAATGCCGGCGCCGTTTTCCTCGATGACCTGGTGCAGGTGATCAAGCCCTTTGTCGATGCCAACTACCGGACGTTGCCGGATCGTGCGCACACGGCGATCCTCGGCAGCTCACTGGGTGGGCTGGAGGCGGACTACGCGATCCATCGCTACCCCGGCGTGTTCGGCAAGGCCGGCGTGTTCTCGCCGTCCTACTGGGTGTCCGGGGAATCGTTCCAGCGCGCGGAAAAAGCTGCGCTTCCGGCGGATGCGCGCGTCTACCTGTACATGGGCGGCAAGGAGGGCGATGAGTCCGTTCCCGACGCGCAACGCATGGCTCGTATCCTGCGCGGGCAGATGAGCGAAGGGAATGTGGCCTTCCACGTCGTCGATGATGCGGAACACAACGAGCGGGCGTGGCGTGCGGAATTTCCGACGGCGGTGCGTTGGCTTTTCGATGTCCCATCCGGCGATGGCGTACCCAACCAAACCGCAACGCCGAACAAGACCACGGGGCAGTGATCCGGATCCGGCAGGTCATCGGACGTCGTCACAGCTGACGTCAGCGCATCTCAACGATCGTGGCCGACGTTCCAGGCAGCGTCAGTGAATCGCGGATTTCCACTTCGTCGCCGGTAATCACGTTCACACCACGGTCGCCCGGTTTGATGAACGCCTTGAACCGATCCAGTTGCAACGGCGTGGGATTCACGTTCCTGTTCAACGCCACCATCACCGGGCCCGTGCCCGTGTCGTTGTAACGGAAGTACACGTACACGCCATCCTTCGGCGCGAAATGCTGCAGTTTTCCGCTTTGCACTACCGGCGCGCGCCGACGCCAGTCGAGCAGGCGCCGAAGGTAGGCTTGCGCGTCGCGTTGCGCAGCAGAAAGTCCGCGTCCCGAGAACGCATCAGCACTGTCGCCGTGCCAACCACCGGGCATGTCGGCGCGGCTGGCGCCATCGTCGCGCTGGCGTGGGCCCTGCAGCAGCACTTCGGAACCATAGAAGAACTGCGGCGTGCCCCGCGTCGTTGCGATGTACGCCATCGCCAGCTTGAACAGGCCGACGTCGCCGCCCAGGTGTGCCAGCACGCGCGTGGTGTCGTGATTCTCGGCGAAGACCACCAGTCGCGACGCATCGGGGTACAGGAAATCGTTGCCCAGCATCTCGTACAAGCGTGTCCACCCGGTGCCCCAGCTCTCGGGTTCCGTCAGCGCGTCGCGCAAGGCGATGTGGATCGGGAAATCCATCATGCTCGGCATGTACGGCACGTGGCCGTCGGGATTGACCTTGCCACGCTGCCAGTGCGCGACCGTGGCGGGATTGGCGCTCCACTCCTCGCCGACCATGCTGAAGTCCGGGTATTCCTCCAGCACCGCGCGGCCCCACTCGCTGAGGAAGGCAGTGTCCGCGTAGCCGAACGTGTCCTCGCGGATGCCGGACAGGCCGGCGTATTCGATCCACCACAGCGTGTTCTGGATCAGGTACGTGGCCAAGTGCGGATTGCGCTGGTTGAGGTCCGGCATCACGGGCACGAACCAGCCTTCGACGAAGTCCGCCCGGTCCTGCGGCGCGGCGTGCGGATCCTGCAGTGTCGTACGCATGTGGTTGGTGGGCGCGAAAGTCCCGCCATGGTTGATCCAGTCCGGCGTGGGCAGGTCGCGCATCCACCAGTGCGCCGAGCCGATGTGGTTGAGCACCACGTCCATGATCAGGCCGATGCCGTGCGAACGTGCCTGTCGCGAGAGCGCGCGGTAGTCGTTGTTGCTGCCGAAGCGCGGATCGATGCGGTAGAGGTCGGTGATGGCGTAGCCGTGGTAGGACGTCCGCGGCTGGTTGTTTTCCAGCAGCGGCGTGGGCCACAGCTGGGTGAAGCCCATGCCCGCGATGTAGTCGAGGTGCTGTGCGATGCCGGCGATATCGCCGCCGTGGCGGCCGCTGGCTGCGGCGCGATCGGCGCGTTCGCTCATGTCGGAGGCACTGTCGTTGCCCGGATCGCCATTGGCGAAGCGGTCGGGCACGACGAGATAGATCGCGTCGGACGCATCGAAACCGTGCCGCTGCGCCGAGCCGGGTTCGCGAGCATCCAGTCGGAAGGGATGGCGCGCGGCGACGCGATCACCGTCGAGGAATTCGATGTCGAAGGTGCCGGGCGTCGCGTCGCCTGCGATGTCGAGGGTGACAAACAGGTAGTTGGGGTTGGCCACGCGCTGCACGTCTGTGACGGCGACGCCGGATCGCGACAGGCGTGGTTTCAACGCGCCGATGGCTTCGCCATGCACCATCAGTTCGATGCGATGGTGTCTCATGCCGATCCACCAGCTGGCGGGTTCGAGGTGGTCGATGGCGTATTCGCGGGCCTGCGCAGCGGTGCTGAACATTACGGCCAGGCACAGGGCGATCAGCAGTCTCATGCAGGCCTTTCCTCTTGCGACGGGGTTGCGGCGGAACCGTACCGGGCCGCGAGATACACTGGCGACGCTACAAGCGCGTGGCGGGCGCAGCAACTCGGGGTCGGATGAATTCGTATGCAGCGGGCAACCAGTAGCGGTGCCGGCCGGACAGCCTGCACCGAAGCTGGCCAGCGCAGTCCTCCCGGTTGGCCCGTCATGACGGTTTTTCCGTTCTTCCTGCGTATTCCAAGGGAGCGACGCCGCGGCCGGCGACCGCAACGAGAGAGGGGAACTGCAATGCGTGAGCTGGAAATCGCTGCATCGTCGACACTGGCCCGTCGCTCGGAAGGCCTAACCAGGCCATCCCGGGCGACGCGCGTGGCGAAGTTCGCCACCTTCCTGGCGATTCCGCTGCTGATGGCGCTGTCGCTGCTGCCCGGCCCCGCACGGGCACAGACCTATCGATGGCTGGATGGGTCGATCGCCTACCAGGCGCACCTCGAGTGCATCAACGGAACCTACGAGCAACTGACGGGGCAGTACGTCAGTTATTGGGGCAAGGACGATGCCAGCGCGCCCGTCGTCGGCGACGTGTACTGGGGCCGGATGGTGATCAGCGTGCTGGGTAATTCGTGCGAGGCGCCGGGAATTTTCCCGGAAGTGACGCTGCCGCCCAATACGAGTTTCGCGGTGTCGCAAACGGCGCCCGTGCGTTGCTTTTATGGATCGATCGGCGGCCCGATGTCGGAACTCACCGGCCAGACCAATACCAGTACCGGGCATCCGTTCTGCGAGTCGCCGTTCCAGGGAAACTACGGCGCGGCGCTGTCGTTCGGATTCCAGCTCGCAGTGGGCAAGTCCTTCGAAATCTGGTTCCCGCTTGTATCCACGTCGACGATGAGCGGAACGGCCACCAATTCCTACCTCAACGGCTACCTGCATACGATCGCCGATGTGAACGACTGGTCCGTGTCGCAGCAGGGCGTGTTCGTCGGGGCGAGCGCGGCGCCGGACGTGTACTACCCCAATCCGGACCTGCAGAGCCTCACATCGTCCTCGGTACGCCTGCTTGCGAACATCAACAACCGCTACACCAGTGGCACGTCGATCTTTGACTGGGGCAAGACGACTGCTTACGAACTGACCAACACGGCACTGGGCCAGGATGCGCTCGCCCTGAGCAACGCGTATTCCAGTGCGCAGTTGTACGACGACCTGTCCGGGTTGTCGGCGGGCACCACCTACCACTGGCGCATCCGTTACGTCGTCAACGGCGGTGCCACCTATGCCGGTGCCGATCACGCGTTCACCACGCTGGGTGCCGGTGCCGTGGCGCCAAAGGTGACGACCCAGCCCTTGTCGCGGAACATGACAGGGCGCAGCCGGTTCCAACTGCAGGCGATCGCGTCCGGAACGCCCACGCCGACCGTGCTGTGGCAGCTCAGTCCCGACCGTGGTGCTACGTGGACGAACATCGCCAACTCGGCCAGCCAGTCGTTCTATTCCATCGCGACACCGGCGATGCACAACTTCTGGTACCGCGCCGTGTTCACCAACAGCGCCGGAACGGCGGTGTCGGATCCGGCGTTGCTTTCGGTGCGCTCGGTGGGTGCGTACTGGCGCGGCGATTTCGATGGCGATGGCAAGTCGGACATCCTCTGGCGCAATGTCGCCAGCGGCCAGAACACCATCTGGCTGGGCGGCAATGCAGCCACGCGGATGACGGTTCTCGGCGTCAATGTGCTGTCCTGGCAGATCGCGGGCGTGGGTGACTTCGATGGCGACGGCAAGTCCGACATCCTCTGGCGCCATGCGCCCAGCGGTTCAAACACGATCTGGAAGTCGGCCAACGGCAACGCGCCGCAAGCCCTCTCCACGATGGCCGACGGCAATTGGCAGGTGGCGGGCGTGGCCGATTTCACCGGCGATGGCAAGGCCGACATCCTGTGGCGCAATTACGCGACCGGGGCCAACCTGATCTGGCGATCGGCACTCTCGACCAGCCAGCAGGCCGTTGCGGCGATGACCGACCTGGCCTGGCAAGTGGCGGGTGTGGCCGATTTCGATGGTGATGCGAAAGCGGACATCCTGTGGCGCAACGCCAGTACTGGCGCCAACCTGCTGTGGAAGTCGGCGTTGTCGACTACGGCGCAGACCCTGACGCGCTTTGCCAACCTGGACTGGCAGGTGGCGGGTGTCGCCGATTTCGATGGTGACCACAAGGCCGACATCCTGTGGCGCAACCGGGCCACGGGCGGCGACATCATCTGGAAGTCGGGACTCTCCACGACGCAGCAATCGGTAACCGGAATCACTGATCTGAACTGGATGGTCGCGGGCGTCGGCGACTACAACGGCGACGGCAAGGCGGACATCCTCTGGCGCAACAGGGGCACGGGTGCCGGCGCGATCTGGAAATCAGCGAGTTCGAGTACACAGCAGGCCGTGTCGTCCGTTACGACGCTGGCTTGGGTGGTCGCGATGTAACGCGTGTCGCGTCACCGAGGAAATGCCCCGCTGGCAGGCATTTTCGTTCCGGGATGCCAGCGGCGTGCAGAAAACAGAAAGGGCGCCCATGGCGCCCTTTCTGTCATTGCTACGGGATTACTGGTCAACCACCCGAATGACGTCCGCCACCCGGACGACCGCCACCACGGGGACCACCCGGGCGCGGACCGCCGGGGCGGGGAGCGCCACCGGGGCGAGGGCCGCCGCCGGGACGCGGACCGCCGCCCGGCTTGCCGCCGGGGCGTCCACCCGCGGGACGCGGGCTGCGCGGCTTGTCGCCGTAAGGATTGAAACCGCCACCGTAGGCGTGGTCTGAGGGGAAGCTCGGCGCGTTGCCCGGATGACCGTACGGCTTGGGCGCACGGCCCTGACCGCCGCCGCCGGGGCCACGCGGACCGCGTTCGCCACCCGGACCGCGAGCGTCGCCTTGGCCACCGAAACCGCCTTCGCGGCGCGGACCACCACCACCCGGATTGCCGCCGCGACCGCGTTCACCCTGCGCGGGGCCGCCAAAGCCACCTTCGCGACGCGGACCGCGTTCGCCCTGTCCGCCGCCGAAACCACCACCACCAGGGCCGCCGCCGGGACGACCCGCCGGACGCGGACCCTTGTTGCCGTAGGGCCCACCCTTGTTGCCACGTCCCGGTCCCGGGCCGCGGCTTTCCGGATTGCGATGACCGCTGGGACCGGTTTCCACGCCATCAGGCACGTACCAGCTGCGGAACGCGGCGGGATTGCCCTCGGGCAGCGGCTTGGGACCCTTTTCCTTGCGCTGCTTGAACGGCTTGTGTTGCGACTGCTTCGCGGCCATTTCGCCGCTGACGGTCAGGCCGCCGTGCGGCTTCTTGCCACCGCGACCACCGCGACGATCTTCGCGGACGTGGTCGAAGCGACGCAGTTCGCGACCTTCGTCGGCGGTGCTGTGGCCGCCGACGTAGCCGGCCGCGCGCTCGTGGCTACGCAGGTCGATCGTCGACTTGGACGCCTTGCGCTGACCGATCACCGGCTGCAGCGTCAGTGCGGACGGCGTGTCGCTTTCCAGGCCGAGTTCGCTGCGCAGCGCCTCGACCTTGTCGCCAGCCAGTTCCTGCGAGTGGCCGCGCAGCAGTTCGCGCGGGAGGGCGACCTTGCCATACCTGACCCGCTTGAGTCGGCTCACCTGGCAGCCCTGCGACTCCCACAGGCGGCGCACTTCGCGGTTGCGGCCTTCCTTCACCACGACGCGGAACCAGTCGTGCCGGCTCTCTTGGGGCATGTTGCTGCCGCCGACGCGCTCGATCTCGTCGAACTTGGCCGGGCCGTCTTCCAGCGCGACGCCACGGGCAAGGCGGTCGACGATGTTGTCGGCGACGACGTCCTGGCCTTCCGGTGCGCGCACGCGGCAGACGTATTCGCGTTCGACTTCGAACGACGGATGCATCAGCGCGTTGGCGAGTTCACCGTCGGTGGTCAGCAGCAGCAGGCCGGTGGTGTTGATGTCGAGGCGGCCGATCGCGATCCAGCGCGCGCCCTTGAGCATCGGCAGCGCTTCGAACACGGTCGGGCGGCCTTCGGGATCTTCGCGCGTGGTGACTTCGCCTTCGGGCTTGTTGTACATCAGCACGCGGGCGGGTTCGGTCAGCGCGGTCGCGACGAAGGTCTTGCCGTCGATTTCGATCTTGTCGCCGCCGGTGACGCTCTGGCCAACCGTGGCGACATCCCCATTGATCTTCACCAGTCCGTCGGCGATGCGCTGTTCCAGCGCGCGGCGCGAGCCGAGGCCAGCCTGCGCGAGAACCTTGTGCAGGCGCTCTTCGAGCTTGGGGGCGTCGGTGGCTTCGCTGCCGGGACGTTTGAGGGTGAGCTTGCGGCTCTTTTCTTCAGTCATTTTCTTTCTGCTCCGACGATGCCGACTCCGCGAGGGAGTGTTGAGCGTCGTCATCTGTCATGGGAACGGTCGTCGTCTCGACGGCGTTGTCCTGCACGGTGTCATTGTCGTGCTGGAATTCGTTCTCGGTCTCCGCGCGCTCGCCCGGCGCGGCATCGGGTTCGCCATCGCTGGCGGGGTCATGGGTGTCGTCGTCGGCATCGTCGATGCCTTCAATCTGGTTGTCTTCGGATTCGCTGGCGTCGAGTTCGTCGTTGTTGCTGTCGTCGCTACCAAGGTCATCGCTGTCGAAGTCGTCGTTGCTGGCGTCGTCGGCGTTCGCCGCGTCGCCGGATTCGACGCCCGGTTCGGCGGCGATGCCACCGGCTTCGATCGGGGTCGGGTCGTTCATCACGTTGTCGAACTGCAGTTGCGGCTCGAGTTCGCCGATGTCCTTCAGCTCCGACAGCGGCGGCAATTCGTCGAGGCGCTTGAGGCCGAAGTAGTCGAGGAAGGCCTTGGTCGTACCGAACAGCGCCGGCTTGCCCGGCACGTCGCGGTGGCCGACGACGCGGATCCACTCGCGTTCTTCCAGCGCCTGGATGATGTTGCTGCTGACCGCGACACCGCGGACCTGCTCGATCTCGCCGCGCGTGATCGGCTGGCGATAGGCGATCAGCGCCAGCGTTTCCAGCGTGGCGCGGGTGTACTTGGTCTTGCGGTCGGTCCACAGGCGCGAGACCCAGGCATGGACGTCGGCCTTGACCTGGTAGCGGAAACCGGACGCGAGTTCGGTCAGCTCCACGCCGCGGTCGGCGCAGGCCTCGCGCAGGGTTTCGAGCGCCTGCTCGACGCTGTCGTTCGGCGCCGGCTGGTCTTCGGGGAACAGCGAATGCAGCTGCGCCAGGGTCAACGGCTGGTTGGCCGCGAGCAGGGCAGCTTCGACGATGCGGGTGATGAGGTCTTGGTCCATCAGATTCAGGTAGCGGTGTGGACGGTTCGGAGGTTGGAGTTCGAAACTGGGTGTCGCCAGGTCCATGGCTGCGTCGGCTGTCGCCTCGCGGCCTGTGCCTCCGGCACCCGGATCAGGCACGTGAGTCGTCATTGGCGGCAGGCTCGTCGAACTCGCTGCTCAGCTCGATCTCATCGGCGTCCTTCATCAGGGCGAGCGATTTCACATAGATCGGCTGCAGCGGGCCTTCCTGCACGATTTCCACCAGCTGCTCCTTGGCGAGCGTGAGCAGGCCGAGGAACGTCACCACCACGCCGAGCTTGCCTTCCTCGGCGGTAAACAGCGATTCGAAGCGGCGGAAGCTGCCGTCCTTCAGCGCCTCCAGCAGTTCGCCCATGCGCTGGCGGACGCTGAGCGCATCGCGCTTGATCGCGTGCTGGGTGAACAGCTCGGCGCGCTTGAGCACGTCGTGCAGGGCCAGCAGCATTTCCTTCAATTCGACCGGCGGCGGCAGCTTCACCGAAGCGCGGTCCGGCACAAAGGCGGTTGCAGGCGTGGTATCGCGATCCTGGCGGGGCAGGGAGTCGATGTCCTCGGCGGCTTTCTTGAAACGCTCGTACTCCTGCAGGCGGCGGACGAGTTCCGCACGCGGGTCGTCCTCCAGGCCTTCCTCGGCCGCCGCGCGCGGCAGCAGCATGCGCGATTTGATCTCGGCCAGCATCGCGGCCATCACCAGGTATTCGGCCGCCAGCTCGAAGCGCATCTCGTGCATCGTCTGGATGTAGTCGACGTACTGGCGGGTGATCTCCGCGACCGGGATGTCGAGGATGTCCAGGTTCTGCCGGCGGATCAGGTACAGCAGCAGGTCCAGCGGGCCTTCGAAGGCCTCGAGGATGACCTCGAGCGCGTCCGGCGGGATGTACAGGTCTTGCGGGATCTGCAGAACCGGCTGGCCAAGCACCATCGCCAGCGGCATTTCCTGCTGCTGTGGACGGCTTGCGTTGTGGCTGTTTTCCGGCGCGGCGGGAGCGCTGCCACCGTCGTTTACGTCGCCGTGGGTTACTTCATCGGTCATTCGAAGCCGGCCCCTCCGGGCCCTGGCATTGGCTGTCATCGGCGGCGCCGGCAGAACGGGCTGGGCCCGGTGCGACGCGACCGCAAGGTGCTACGGACTGCAAAGTCGAAAGCGTGTCCCGTTGCCCGAATGGGCTTCAGCCTGCGCACCCGCAGGGCGGGGCGATGGAGGTGAAGTGGATTGCGGGCTTGGGCCGGGGGTGCGCAGCGACGCACATCGATGTGCGTTGTGGCGACGGCGTGGGGGTCCGGTCGC
Source organism: Lysobacter fragariae (assembly GCF_054779775.1). NCBI lineage: Bacteria > Pseudomonadati > Pseudomonadota > Gammaproteobacteria > Lysobacterales > Lysobacteraceae > Lysobacter > Lysobacter fragariae. The sequence continues at coordinate 326,101 of NZ_BAAGXP010000006.1, forward strand.
GACGGCCGCTGCATCCGGCCTCAGGTAGTTGGCGCCAAGGGTACGGGGCCGGGCGGGGCGTGTCCAGCGGATCCCATGGCGTCAAGGGCACGGCGAAGGCGGCGATTCACGCGCGGCTACAATTCTTCGACCTTGCGCACAGGAATACAAAGGCATGTGGTACGTGATCGAAGGCCATGACGGCCCGGATGTCCTCCCCAAGCGGCTCGCCGCGCGTCCGGCGCATGTCGCCAGGCTTACTGCCCTGCGCGATGAGGGTCGCCTGATGCTGGCCGGCCCTTGCCCGGCGATCGACGCCGAAGACCCGGGCCCGGCGGGCTTCAGCGGCAGTCTTGTGGTGGCCGAGTTCGGCTCGCTCGAAGACGCCCGCACCTGGGCCGACGCAGATCCCTACGTAGAAGCCGGCGTCTACACCCGGGTCGACGTGCGTCCGTTCAAGCGGGTCCTGCCGTGACCCTGCCACGCGAACAGCGGGTCGAAGCCATCCGGGTCGCGATCGAGTCCGCGCTGGCCCCGGCGTCCCTGGAGATCGAGGACGAGAGTCACAAGCACGCCGGCCACGCCGGGGCACGCGATGGTCGTGGGCACTTCCGGGTCGACGTGGTCAGCAACGCTTTCGCCGGCATGACCCCCATCGCCCGCCATCGTGCGGTCTACGCCGCGGTGGGCGAGTTGATGACAACGGATATCCACGCCCTGGCCATCCGGGCGCGCACCCCGCAGGAGGCCGGCGCGTCCCCGGCCTAAATAGAGGTATGGCGACAATTCCGTACGCGGCCCACTGTCGCGCGGAAATCGCCCCGCTATACTCGCCGACGACTCCGGTTATTCGGCCGGACCTCGTCTAAGTGAATCAATGGCTTAGGCGAACTATTTAACCTGTTGCAGAACCCAGCGGCGAAGCCGGCAACGGCCCCGCCAGAGGCACCCGCGTCGCATGCGTCTTTCCACGATCAAGCTGTCCGGCTTCAAGTCCTTCGTCGATCCCACGACGCTCCACCTGCCGACCAACATGACCGGCGTCGTTGGTCCGAACGGCTGTGGCAAGTCCAACATCATCGACGCCGTGCGCTGGGTGATGGGCGAAAGCTCGGCCAGCCGCCTGCGTGGCGACTCGCTGACGGACGTGATCTTCGCGGGCTCCTCCGCACGCAAGCCGGTGTCGCAGGCGCAGGTCGAGCTGATCTTCGACAACTCCGACCACACCATCACCGGCGAATTCGCCGCGTTCAACGAAATCTCGGTCAAGCGCGTGGTCAGCCGCGATGGCCAGAGCCAGTACTACCTCAACGGCGCCAAGTGCCGCCGTCGCGACATCACAGACCTGTTCCTCGGCACCGGCCTGGGCCCGCGCAGCTACTCGATCATCGAGCAGGGCATGATCAGCCAGATCATCGAGGCCAAGCCCGAAGACCTGCGCGTCTACCTCGAGGAAGCCGCCGGCATCTCCAAGTACAAGGAGCGCCGCAAGGAAACCGAGACCCGCATCCGTCACACGCGCGAGAACCTCGATCGCCTCAAGGACCTGCGCGAAGAAGTCGGCAAGCAGCTCGAACACCTCAAGCGCCAGGCCCGCCAGGCCGAGCAGTACCAGGCGATCCAGGCCGAGCGGAAGGTCAAGGATGCCGAGTGGAAGGCGCTGGAACACCGCGTCCTCGACCACAAGTTGCAGACCCAGCGCGAGAAGCTCAGCCAGCAGGAAACCCGCCTGCAGCAGCTGATCGCCGAGCAGCGCGAAGCCGAACGCGAGATCGAGACCGGCCGCGTCCGCCGCGAGGAAGCCGCCGAGAACCTCAACAAGGCCCAGGCCGCCAGCTACGAAGTCGGCGGCGCACTGGCCCGTATCGAACAGCAGATCCAGCACCAGCGCGAGATGTCGACGCGCCTGCAGCGTGCGCGCGACGAAGCGATGAACCAGCTGGCGGAAATCGCCCAGCACATCGGCAGCGACCAGTCGAAGCTGGACGTGCTGCGCAACGCCATCGAGGACGCCGAACCGCGCCTGGAACAGCTGCGCGAGGAAGACATCGCGCGCCAGGACGCCCTGCGCGACGCCGAAACCCGGCTCAACGACTGGCAGCAGCGCTGGGACACGCACACGCGCGCGCAGTCCGAGGCCGCCCGTGCCGCCGACGTCGAACGTACCCGCATCGAACACCTCGATCGCCAGTCGCTCGATGCCGACCGCCGTCGCGAATCGCTGACGACCGAGCGCGCCGCCCTCGACCTGACCGCGCTGGCTGAAGCCTTCGCGGGCATCCAGGAACAGCACGACACCCAGAAAGAATCGCTCGACAGCCTCACCACCGAGCTCGACACCCGCAAGCATTCGCTGACCGAACTGCAGGACCAGCAACGCGCCGCACAGACGGAGCTGGCCGAAGTTCGCAAGCAGGCGCAGACGTCACGCGGCCGCCTGTCTTCGCTGGAAACCCTGCAGCATGCCGCGTTGGGCCAGGAGCAGGGCGCCGCGACGCAGTGGCTGCGTCAGCGCGGGCTGGACAGCGCCACGCGCGTCGGCGAGAAGCTCGTCGTCGAAGCGGGCTGGGAAAACGCCGTCGAAGGCGCACTGGGTCAGTTGATCGAAGGCGTGCTGGTCGAAGCACCCGAAGCGCTGGTCGATGCGATCGGCGAACTCGGAGAAGGCCGGTTGTCGCTGGTTGATCCGCACAACGATGCCGTCGCTTTTGCGCCGACCTCGCTTGCGTCGAAGGTGCAGGGGCCGATCGCGATCCGTCGCATCCTTGCCAAACTGCATACCGCCGAAACGCTGGCGGACGCGCGTGCAATGCTTCCGCAGCTGGGCGACGGCGAATCGGTCATCACCCGCAACGGCGAGCGCCTCGGCGCTGGCTGGGTGCGCGTGCTGCGCTCCGGTGCGGCCAAGCAGGGCGCGCTGCTGCGCGAGCGCGAGATCCAGACGCTGCGTGCGCAGATCGAGGAACTGCAGCAGCGCGAACACGAACTCGAACGCGGCATCACCGCCTGGCGCGACCGTCTGCTCGCCGCCGAGCAGCATCGCGAAGATGCGCAGCGTGCCCTGTACATGGCGCATCGCGGCGTCTCCGAACTTGCCGGTCAGCTGCAGAGCCAGCAGGGTCGCCTCGACAACGCCCGAGGCCGCATCGAGAAGATCGACGCGGAACTCGCACAGCTCGTCACGACGTTCGATGGGGCCCGCGAGCAATCCAGCGAAGCCCGCGCCCGCCAGGAAGAAGCGGTCATGCGCATGGCCGAGCTCGAGGACGCGCGCCTGGCCCTCGATACGGAACGCCGCAACCTGGGCGAAGCCCGCGAGCAGGCCCGCACCATGGCCCGCGAATCCCGCGACGCGGCGCAGGCCTTGTTGCTGAGCGTGGAAACCCAGCGTGCCCAGATCGCCGGCCTGATGCAGGCGCTGGATCGCATGGGCGGCCAGCGTGGCCAGCTTGACTCGCGCCTGGGCGAACTCGCCGAGCAGCTCGCCGAAGGCGATGAACCCGTGCACACGCTGGAAGAGCAGCGTCAGGTTGCACTGGAGCAGCGCGTCACCGTCGAGCAGAACCTCGCCGCGGCGCGTACCGCGGTGGACGGCATCGACAACGAACTGCGCCAGTTCGAGCAGACCCGCCATACCCGCGACGAACAGGCGATCTCGCAGCGCGAAGCCATCGGCCAGCGCCGACTCGAGCAGCAGGCGCTGGTGCTGAAGGCCGAAACCCTGAGCACCGCGATTGCCGAGGCCGGCTTCGTGATCGAGGACGTGGTCAACACGTTGGCCGATGACGCCGATCCTTCGGCGTGGGAAAAGGTGGTCACCGACCTCGACGGCAAGCTCCGTCGCCTGGAGCCGGTCAACCTCGCCGCGATCGCCGAACATGCGGAGCAGGCGCAGCGCAAGGAATACCTGGACGCCCAGGACACCGACCTCACCACCGCGCTGGAAACGCTGGAAGAAGCCATCCGCAAGATCGACCGCGAGACGCGCGGCCGCTTCAAGGACACCTTCGACCGCGTCAACTCGGGCGTGCAGGAGCTGTATCCGCGCCTCTTCGGCGGCGGTCACGCTTACCTGGAGCTCACCGGCGAAGACCTGCTCGATACCGGTGTCGCGATCATGGCTCGACCGCCGGGCAAGCGCGTGTCGAACATCTCGCTGCTCTCCGGCGGCGAGAAGGCGATGACTGCGGTCGCGCTGGTGTTCGCGATCTTCCGCCTGAACCCGGCACCGTTCTGTCTGCTGGACGAAGTGGACGCGCCGCTCGACGAAGCCAACGTCGGTCGTTTCACCTCGATGGTCAGCGAGATGAGCGAGGCGGTACAGTTCCTCTTCGTCACCCATAACAAGGCGACGATGGAAGCGGCCCACCAGCTCTCGGGCGTGACCATGCGCGAACCGGGCGTCAGCCGCCTGGTGTCCGTGGACCTGGCCGAGGCCACGCGCCTGGCCGGCGCCGCGTAAAGCACTGGGCACCAGTCGAAAGAACGCAGTCTTTCCAATCCGATTACCGCTGTTAGGAGCACCTGATGTCCGACATGACCCTCCTGCGCATCGGCATCCTCATCGCGGGGCTGATCCTGATCGGAGCGATCATTTTCTTTGGTCGCCCGCGCAAGCAGGAGCAGGGCCGGCGCATGCCGCGCGAGAGCATCGCGGATGCCTTCGCCGGCATGGAGTCAGGTCGCGCGGAGCCAGGTCGGAATGGGGCGGGGCGGACCGGGGTGGCTCGGACGGAGCCGGTGCTGGGTTCCGGCATTGATGAGGAAGAGGGCGCTCCGGACATGGAGCCTCGCGAACGCCAGCCGGAGCTCGGGCTCGAACCCGCACATGGTGAAACGTCCGTCGCTGCAGGCAGCGACCTGGGCAAGCGCGACGATCCGTCCTTCGAGAAGATCGTGACGCTGTACCTCGCCGCTCGCGCCGGTTCGAAACTGCACGGACCAGACATCGTGGTCGCCGCTGAAAAAACCGGACTGGTCTACGGGCACATGGGCGTCTTCCATCGCCTGGTCGACAACCACCACGAGCGTGGCCCGGTATTCAGTGTCGCCAACATCATGAAGCCGGGCAGTTTCGATATGGCCAACATCCAGGCCCTGGAAACGCCGGCCATTGCGTTCTTCCTTACCCTGCCGGCGGCCGTTGCCGCGCTGGATGCGTGGGAAACCATGCTGCCGACCGCACAGCGGATGGCCGAGCTGCTTGATGGCGTGGTGCTCGATGATTCGCGCAACGCGCTGAGCCGCCAGCGGATCGCCCACATCCGCGATGAACTGCGTGCCTACGACCGGCAGCGTGAAGTTCCGCCGATGACGCGGCCGGCGCGCTGGTAGTCCGCAATACGCGGGAGTTGCCGCGTATTCGTTTCAGCGGGATGGCGGCGGCAACGCCGGATAGCCCGTGATCCAATCTACCTGCGACCAATTTTGTGTCCCCGTCCGTGTCGGCGAGTCCGTCGTGTAGAGACAGCGTGGCGAGCAACACGGCACTACAATCCTCGCAACACCGAGCGCCGGAACGCACGTGACCCAACGCGCCATCGCCACCCGTATTGCCGAACTGCGCCAGCAGCTCGAGGACGCCAACCACCGCTATTACGTCCTCGACGACCCGAGCATTCCCGATGCCGAGTACGACCGGCTCCTGCGCGAATTGCAGTCGCTCGAAGCCGCGCACCCCGAACTAGCCGATCCTCAATCGCCCACGCAACGCGTCGGCAATGCGCCTTCCGCGAAGTTCGCGGAAGTCCGACACGCGATTCCGATGCTATCGCTAGGCAACGCCTTCACCGATGAGGAAGTCAGCGACTTCGTCGAGCGCATCGGCAAGGAAACGGGCGACTTCGAACCCGCGTTCTCGGTTGAGCCGAAGCTGGATGGCCTGGCCATCAGCCTGCGCTATGAGCATGGCGTGTTCGTGCGCGGCGCGACACGCGGCGATGGCGCGACGGGCGAGGATGTCACCACCAATCTGCGAACGGTGAAGGCAATTCCGCTGAAGTTGCGCGGCAAATTGCCCCCCGCAGTACTCGAGGTGCGCGGCGAGGTCTACATGCCGAAGGCGGCGTTCGACAAGTACAACGAATGGGCGCGCACCAACGGCGAGAAGACGCTGGCCAACCCGCGCAACGGCGCCGCTGGTTCGCTGCGCCAGCTCGATCCGCGCGTAACGGCGCAGCGGCCGCTCGCATTCTTCGCGTATTCACTTGGCGAGACCGATGGATTCGCATTGCCGCCGACGCATTCGCAGACGCTGGCGCAGCTGCGTGAATTCGGCCTTCCGGTCTGTCCGCTCAGCGCCACGGCGATGGGCGCGGCCGGGCTGCTGGACTATTTCCGCCGCGTGGGCGAGCAGCGCGATTCGCTGCCGTATGACATCGATGGTGTCGTCTACAAACTCGACCGTTACGACCAGCAGCGCGCCATGGGCTTCGTCTCGCGCGCACCACGCTGGGCCATCGCGCACAAGTATCCGGCGCAGGAAGAAGCCACAACCGTCGAGGCCATCGACGTCCAGGTCGGCCGCACCGGCGCGCTGACGCCGGTGGCACGACTGGCTCCCGTGCAGGTGGCCGGCGTGGTCGTTACCAATGCCACGCTGCACAACGCGGACCAGATTGCGCGCCTGGATGTGCGCGTGGGTGATAGCGTGATCGTGCGTCGCGCGGGCGACGTGATCCCGGAAGTCGTGCGCGTGATCGAGGAGCGACGTCCGCTCGATGCGGCCGGCAATCCTGCGCACCCGGCGTATGAAATGCCAACGGCATGCCCGGCCTGTGGCTCCGCTGTCGAGCGCGTGGAAGGCGAGGCGGTCACCCGCTGTACCGGAGGCCTGTTCTGTCCCGCGCAGCGCAAGCAGGCGCTGATTCATTTCGCGTCGCGTCGCGCGATGGACATCGAAGGCCTCGGGGATCGCTTCATCGAAGCACTGGTCGACTTCGGCTACGTCCACAGCATTGCCGATCTGTACAAGCTGACGCTCGAGGATTTCCTGACGATGAAGCATCGCGCGGACGAACGCGACGGCACGACACCGGAGACTGTAAAAACGGGCAAGGTCGCGACGAAGTGGGCGGAAAACCTGATCGCCTCCATCGACGCCAGTCGCAATACGACACTGGAGCGGCTGCTGTTCGCGCTGGGCATCCGCAACGCCGGCGAGGGCACTGCCAAGGGGCTGGCGCGCTACTTCGGTGCGCTGGATCCGATTATGGATGCTGACGAGGCGGCGCTCACGGGCGTGCCTGATATCGGGCCGATCGTTGCCGCCAGCATCGCGCACTTCTTCAGCGAGCCGCACAATCGCGAAGTAATCGCCGCGCTGCGCGAAAACGGCGTGCATTGGCCCGAAGGTGGGCCGCAGCGCGCTGCCGAGGGACCGCTTACTGGCAAGACCGTCGTGCTGACAGGCGGTTTGTCGGCCATGTCGCGCGATGAGGCCGGCGCGAAGCTGGAGGCGCTCGGTGCCAAGGTGTCTGGCAGCGTGTCGAAGAAGACGTCGATTGTGGTCGCGGGTGAGGCCGCAGGCTCCAAACTGGCCAAGGCGCAGGAACTGGGCCTGGAAATCTGGGACGAAGCGAAGCTGCTGGCTTTTCTCGCGGAGAATGCGTCGTGATGCATCGTGTGCTTACGGCGCGATGCCGCGTCCAGACGGGCATGGCGACGCCGGTGGGTCTGACGCGTCAAAGGCTCGGTCAATGATCGACTGGCGACCGAGCGCCAATGTGGACGTGCTCCGCCTGCGCGCCCGCCTGAACGCGACGATCCGTGAATTCTTCGCGCAGCGCAGCGTCACCGAGGTAGAAACGCCGGTGCTGTCGCTGGCCGGTAACACCGATCCGAACATCGCTTCGTTCTCGCTGCAGTTCAGCGGTCGCACCGACGGCGCACCGCGCACCCGCTGGCTGCGTACGTCGCCGGAATATCCACTCAAGCGACTGCTGGCGGCCGGTTTCGGTGATTGCTACGAGCTGGGTCGCGTGTTCCGCGATGGCGAAGCTGGCGGCCGTCACAATCCCGAATTCACGATGCTGGAGTGGTATCGGCTCGGTTGGAATCATCGGACGCTGATCGAGGAAACGGCAGCGTTGGTGAATGCCGCGCTCGCGCTGGTCGAACGCCACGCGGAGTTGACGCTGGTGAGCTACCACGAGCTGTATCGCCGCGAGTTGGGGATCGATCCGGAAACCAGCAGCATGCACGACCTTCGTGCCGCGCTGGGCGACGTGCAGATCGATCCCGAAGGATTGACGCGCGACGACTGGCTGGACCTGCTGATGACCCACCGCCTGCAGCCAGCCTTTCCGGCGAACCAGTTGCTCGCGCTGTACGACTATCCGGCCTCGCAATGTGCACTGGCGCGCATCCGGCAGAATGCCGATGGCGTGCCGGTAGCCGAGCGCTTCGAGCTCTATCTGGGCCCGCTGGAACTCGCAAACGGCTATCACGAACTCACCGATGCGGTGGAGCAGGGCACGCGTTTCGATCGCGACCTGCAACGACGCGCGGAGCGTGGAGATTTGCGGTCACCGCGCGACGAAAATCTGCTCTCGGCACTGGCGGCTGGCTTTCCCGAATGCGCCGGCGTGGCATTGGGTGTCGATCGGCTGATGATGGCGATGCTCGGGACGACACGTATTGCGGACGTGCTGGCGTTCGATTTCAGCCGTGCCTGACCCTCTTTGGAGTCGAGCTCTGCTAGATACGCTTTTGCATCGCTTTTTCGGCGAGGCAAGTGGGTGATGGGAGCGTGCCGAGCATACGTCGGCTGTCATCCGGGATGTGGCGGAATCGGCTTGCTGCATCCATTCGATGAGCGGATCGTGGTTCACCGCCGGCCGCCGGCGCGGCTTCGACAATCTTCGTGCCCTGGTTTCACAGTGGGCCGGGCCGAGCCAACCACCGAAGCAGCTAGAATTCCCCCATGAACGACACTTTCGACTTCGACCGCTACGACCGCATCCGTCCCATCCGCTGGACGGGTAGCGCCCTGGAGCTCCTGGACCAGCGCAGGCTGCCCTTCGAGGTCCAGTACGTACGCTGCGAAACCAGTGACGAAGTCGCCGCCGCGATCCATTCGCTCACGGTGCGCGGCGCGCCGGCCATCGGCATCGCCGCAGCATGGGGCGTGGTGCTGGCGGGAATGACGATCGAAGCTGCGGATGGTGCGGAAGCCGCACACAAGCTCGAACCACCCATGCAGCGGCTCAACGACGCGCGCCCGACCGCAGTGAACCTCGCCTGGGCACTGGCGCGCATGCGCCGCGTGCTGGGTACGTCCGGGCCGGACTGGCGCGATGTGATCGCCCGTGAAGCCCAGGCGATCAACGACGAAGACCTCGCCGCCAACCGTCGCATGGGCGCGCTGGGCGCTGCCTTGATCGCGCCGGATAGCGGAGTGCTGACCCACTGCAACACCGGATCGCTGGCGACCGCGGGCTTCGGCACCGCACTCGGCGTCATTCGCGCCGGTGTCGCGCAGGGCCGCATCGGTCGCGTCTACGCCGGCGAGACCCGCCCGTGGCTGCAGGGCGCACGCCTGACCGTGTGGGAACTGCAACAGGACGGCATCCAACCAACGTTGATCGCCGATTCCGCGGCTTCACACCTGATGAAGACCGGTGCGGTGCAGTGGGTGGTCGTGGGCGCGGATCGCATCTGCGCCAACGGCGACACCGCCAACAAGATCGGCACCTATCAGCTGGCGATTGCCGCGCGCCACCACGGCGTCAAGTTCATGGTCGCGGCGCCGTCGTCCACGGTCGACATGGCCACGCCTTCGGGCGACGCCATCCACATCGAGGAGCGCGACCCGGGCGAGATGTTCGCCATCGGCGGCGTGCGCACCGCGGCCCACGACATCGGCGCCTGGAACCCGGTCTTCGACGTCACCCCGCACGACCTGATCGATGCGATCGTGACCGAGAAGGGCGTGATCGAGCGGCCGGACGAAGCCGCCATGAAGGCCGCTTTCGGTTCCTGATAGCCGCGTAGGGCGGGTCTTGAACCGCCATTTCCATGCGTCCCCGGAACCGGGAGCCGGCGGGTCAGGACCCGCCCAGCGAAGCTTTGGAGCCTTCGCCCGGAGCGTGCCTTGAGATGCCCAAAAGCCGCTCGCGACACCAAGGCTACGAATAACGCCAAAAACAGTTCGTAAGTGCTTGTTTCTGCGTGGGAATCGGGGTGCAGTACACCCCCGTTTCGTGCTACGATTTCACGTCTTTTGAAGCCGCCCTGAGCGAGCCGCAAATCACGCCCGCTCGGGCATGGTTTTGCCTATCGCTTCCATCAGGTGCGGTCCGATGCAAACGCACTGAACGGAACCTGTGAATGGCAGATCTCGCCAAGGAAATCATCCCGGTCAATCTCGAAGACGAGATGCGCCGCAGCTACCTGGATTACGCGATGAGCGTGATCGTGGGACGCGCGCTTCCCGATGTCCGCGATGGTCTCAAGCCCGTGCATCGCCGCGTCCTGTTCGCGATGCATGAGCTCGGTGCGCACAGCAACAAGCCGTACTTCAAATCGGCGCGTATCGTCGGTGACGTCATCGGTAAGTACCACCCGCACGGCGACACCGCGGTGTACGACACGCTGGTGCGCATGGCGCAGCCGTTCTCGCTGCGCTACATGCTGGTCGACGGGCAGGGCAACTTCGGTTCGATCGACGGCGACTCCGCCGCGGCGATGCGTTACACCGAAGCGCGCATGTCGCGCCTCTCGCACGAGCTGATGGCGGATATCGACAAGGAAACCGTCGATTTCCAGCCCAATTACGACGAAAAGGAACTCGAACCCACGGTCATGCCGACCCGGGTGCCGAACCTGCTCGTCAACGGTTCCGCCGGCATCGCGGTTGGCATGGCGACGAACATTCCGCCTCACAACCTTGGTGAGGTAGTCGATGCGACGATTGCGCTGATCGACGACCCTGCGATCGATATCGACGGCCTGATGCAGTACATCCCCGGTCCGGACTTCCCGACCGCGGGCATCATCAACGGCGTCGGCGGCATCCAGCTCGCCTACCGCACCGGTCGCGGCCGCGTGCGCATGCGCGCCAAGGCCGACATCGAAGTGAATGAGGACACCGGCCGCGAAGCCATCGCGGTGACCGAGATCCCGTATCAGGTCAACAAGGCTCGCCTGATCGAGAAGATCGCCGAGCTGGTGAAGGAAAAGAAGCTCGAGGGCATCAGCGAGCTGCGCGACGAGTCCGACAAGGATGGCATGCGCATCTTCATCGAGGTCAAGCGCGGCGAATCCGCCGAAGTGGTGCTCAACAACCTCTATCAGCAGACGCAGATGGAGTCGGTGTTCGGTATCAACATGGTGGCGCTGGTCGATGGCCGCCCGCAGCTGCTGAACCTCAAGCAGATACTCGAAGCCTTCGTGCGCCACCGTCGCGAAGTCGTCACCCGCCGCACCATCTTCGAACTGCGCAAGGCCCGTGCCCGCGCGCACATCCTGGAAGGCCTGACGGTCGCGCTCGCCAACATCGACGAGATGATCGAGCTGATCAAGACCTCGGCGAATCCGAACGAAGCGCGCGACCGCATGCTGGCGCGCACGTGGGAAGCAGGTCTCGTCGGCGCGCTGCTGGCGGCGACGGGCGCGGAAGCCTCGCGTCCGGAAGACCTGCCCAACGGCGTCGGCCTGATCGACGGCCGCTACCAGCTCACCGAAGTCCAGGCCCAGCAGATCCTCGAAATGCGCCTGCACCGCCTGACCGGGCTGGAGCAGGACAAGCTCACCGAGGAATACAAGCAGCTGCTCGAGACCATCCGCGGCCTGATCGAGATCCTCGAGAACCCGGCCGTGCTGCTCGAAGTGATCCGTACCGAGCTGCGCAACCTCAAGGAAGAATTCAACGACGCGCGCCGCTCCGAGATCCGTGCCAGCGAGGAAGATCTCGACATCCTCGACCTGATCGCGCCGGAAGACGTGGTCGTCACCCTGTCGCACTCCGGCTACGCCAAGCGCCAGCCGGTCAGCGCCTACCGTGCGCAGAAGCGCGGTGGCCGGGGCCGTAGCGCCGCGGCGACCAAGGACGAGGACTTCATCGACAAGCTGTGGCTGGTCAACACGCACGACACGCTGCTGACCTTCACCAGTTCCGGTCGCGTGTTCTGGCTGTCCGTGCACCAGCTGCCGGACGCCGGTCCGAATGCGCGCGGCCGCCCGATCATCAACTGGATCCCGCTGGAAGCCGGCGAACAGGTCCAGGCCGTGGTCCCGGTGCGCGAGTACGAGGAAGGCAAGTTCGTCTTCTTCGCGACCCGCAACGGCACGGTCAAGAAGACCCCGCTCACCGAGTTCGCCTTCCGCCTGCAGAAGGGCAAGATCGCGATCAACCTCGACGAGGGCGACGCGCTGGTCAATGCCGAACTTACCGACGGCACTCGCAACATCATGCTGTTCGCCAGCAACGGCAAAGCCGTGCGTTTCGCCGAGAGCGAGGTCCGCTCGATGGGCCGAACCGCCACCGGCGTGCGCGGCATCCGTCTGGCGGCAGGCGAAGTGGAGGGCGATGGCGAAGGCGAGGGTGGCGACGAGCCGGTGCTCACTGGCGGCGCCAAGGTCGTCAGCCTGATAGTGGTCGACGGCGACGGTGACATCCTCACCGCCAGCGAACGCGGCTACGGCAAGCGCACGCCGGTCGATGAGTACCCGTGCAAGAGCCGCGGCACCCAGGGCGTGATCGCGCTCAAGACCACCGAGCGCAACGGCCTGCTGGTCGGTGCGGTGCAGCTGTCGGACCACCACGAAGTCCTGCTGATTTCCGACGGCGGCACGCTGGTTCGTACCCGTGCGGCGGAGATCTCGCAGGTCAGCCGCAACACCCAGGGCGTCACTTTGATGCGACTGGCGGCCGACGAAACGCTGCAGGCGATCGAGCGTCTGGATGCGTCGCTGGACGAGGACGGCGAATTGCCTGAAGGCGAGACAACGACGTTGTCCGGTCCGGAAGACGAACCTCGTATTCCGCACTGAAACCGACACGCGCGTCCTTGAAAAACGCCGCCTTCGGGCGGCGTTTTTCTTTGCGCGGGGCGGATCCGGGCCCTCGGCGCCCGATTCATCCACCAGTTGTTACCTCGAAGGATCAGGCGGCAATGTCTACCCGGCAGTTCACTGGCCAAAGGCCCGCGAATGGCAATCACCACTGTGAGGAACCGCACAATTTCTATACGCTCATGCGCAAACTCACGGAGAGACGCATGAAGCGAAGTACCCCGCTGGATGGAACCGTTACGGCCCGCCTGTTGTGCGGGCTGATCTTTATGGTGCTTGCGCTTGCGCTGACACTGCCGCTGGGTGGCTGCAAGCGCGACGCCGACGGCCAGCTGCCGGAGGTCACCGGCGAGAAGATCGTGGTCAAGCGTGAAGCGGTGAAGGGCTTCGGCCTGGTTGCCGCCTATCCCGACCAGGATGAGGACGACGAACTCGCCATCGCCCTGGAGTTCAGCCGGCCGCTGGTCGGCACGCAGGAATTCGACTCGCTGATTTCCGTCACCGACAAGGAAGGCGCACCGGTCAAGGGCAGCTGGGTGCTGGACGACAAGGGCGACGACGAAGGCAAGGTCCTGCGCTTCCCGCACGTGGAAGCCAGCAAGGACTACATCGTCATCCTGCGCGCGGGCCTGACCGCCGCCGACGGCAACCGCCTCGGCCGCGAGGAGCGCCGCAGTGTCTACACCGGGCCGCTGGATCCGGTCGTCGGCTTCGCTTCGCAGGGCAGCGTGCTGCCGGCACGCGAGAGCCGCGGCCTGCCGGTAGTGTCGATCAACGTGCCGGAAGTCGACGTCGAGTTCCTGCACGTGAAGGAGAAGGACCTTCCCCGCTTCTTCGCCGAATACCAGCGTGGCGGTCGCCGCAGCGGCTGGGACCTGGAGCGCGACTACTCCTGGGACGACGACGACGGCACCGAACACATCCGCACGCCGCTCTCCAAGATGGCTGAGCCGGTCTACGTCAACCGCTTCGTGCTGGGTGGCAAGAAGAACGAGCGCGTGCTGACTTACCTGCCGCTGCAGGACATCAAGGAACTGCAGGAACCAGGCCTGTACTTCGCGGTGATGAAGCGCACCGGCACGTTCAAGGATCAGTTCGATACCGCTTTCTTCACCGTGAGCGACCTGGGCCTGCACACGCGCGCCTACAAGGACAAGCTGTTCGTCCATGCCGCGTCGCTTGAAACCGGCGCGGCCGTCAGCGGCGTCGAGCTGAAGGTACTCAACGGCGACGGCGAGCCGGTGATCAAGGCCAGCGTCGACCGCAACGGCAACGCGATGCTCGATTACAAGCTCGACGCCGCCCATGTGCTGATCGCGCAGAAGGGCAGCGACGTGTCGATGCTGCCGTTCAACCAGCCGGCGCTGGACCTGTCCGAATTCGCCGTGGCCGGTCGTGAGCAGGCGTGGTTCGACGTTTTCGCATGGTCGGGTCGCGACCTCTATCGCCCCGGCGAAACCGTCCGCCTGTCCGCGCTGCTGCGCGACCAGGACGGTTTGCCGATCGCTGCGAAGGGCAAGAGCGGATTGCAGCCCGTGTTCGTGCGCTATGTGCAGCCCGACGGCAAGACCTTCCTGGAAACCAAGTTGCAGCCCGATCCGCAGGGTTATGTCCGCCACCAGCAGGTAGTTCCGGTCGACGCGCCCACCGGCCGCTGGCGGGTGGAATTCCGCACCGATCCGGCGAGCAAGGACGCCGTGCAGGGCATGACGCTGCGCATCGAGGAATTCCTGCCGGAGCGCATGAAGCTCGATCTCGCTGCGCAGGACGTCATCAAGCCGGGTGAAGCCGTGCACCTGCAGGCGACGGGCGCCTATCTCTACGGCGCGCCGGCTGCGTCGAACCGCTTTACCGCCAAGCTCGCGGTGGCGGTCGAGCAGCATCCGCTCGAGCAGCTGCCGGGCTGGTTCTTTGGTGATCCCACGCTGAAGTTGCCGAAGGAAGCCAAGGACGTCATCGACACGTCGCTGGACGCGGACGGCAAGCTGGAGGAGGACATCGCGCTGCCCGAAGAAGCCAAGCCGACCAGCACCATCGCGGCGATAGTCACTGGCAGCGTGTTCGAGACCGGTGGCCGCAGCGTCAACCGCAGCCTCAAGCGCGTGCTGTGGCCTGCGGGCGAACTCGTCGGCGTGCGTCCGCTGTTCGACGACAAGGAAGGCGCGGATGCCGACGCGGATGCGGGCTTCGAACTCGGCCGCTATGGCGCCGATGGCAAGCCGCGTCCGGGCAAGGGCCTGCGCGTCAATCTCGTCCGCGAACACCGCGACTACCACTGGAACTGGAACGACGACGGCGGCTGGGACTACGACTACAACAGCCGCTACGAGGACATCACCACCCGCGTGATCGACTTCGACGGATCGCCGGTCAAGCTGAATTTCCCGGTGGAGTGGGGCGAGTACCGCCTGGACGTGTTCGATCCGGCGACGAAGCTCACCACGCGCTATCCGTTCACGGCGGGCTGGAGCTGGAGCGACGAGAACCGTGGCCTCGATGCGCGTCCTGACAAGGTCAAGCTCGCGCTCGACAAGACCGGCTATCGCACCGGTGACGTGGTCAAGGTCACCCTCACGCCGCCGCATGCCGGCAAGGGCCTGCTGATGGTCGAAAGCGACCACATGCTCTACGTGCAGGACATCGAGGCGAAGGCGGGCAGTACGTTCGAAATTCCCGTGACGAAGGACTGGGAACGCCATGACGTCTACATTTCCGCAGTGATCTTCCGCGGCGGCACTGCGCCGAGCAAGATCACGCCGGCGCGCGCGGTCGGTATCGCGCACGTGCCGATGGATCGGCGCGATCGCAAGGTGGCCGTGGGCGTCGCTGTTCCCAAATTGATGCGACCCGAGCGCGACCTTCCGGTGGTGGTGAGCGCGCCGGAGCTGGCGGGCCAGGATGCGTACGTCACCGTGTCCGCGGTGGACGTCGGCATCATCAACATCACGCGCTTCCCGGTGCCGGATGCCGCTGCGCATTTCTTTGCCCAGCGCCGTCTCGGTGTGGATGCATACGACGTGTACGGCCGCGTGATCGAGAGTTTCGACGGTGGTACGGCGAAGATCCGCTTCGGCGGCGACGCCGCGCTGGAAGCACTACCGCAGGCGCGTCGTCCGACCTCGCGCGTGCAGACGGTGGATCTGTTCAGCGGTCCGGTGAAGCTGGACGCGAAGGGCCTGGCCAAGGTGAGCCTGCCCGTCCCCGACTTCAACGGCACGCTGCGTGTGTCGGCGCTGGTGTATTCGGGCGGCAAGTACGGCAGCAAGGACAATGAGACCATCGTCCGCGCACCGGTGCTGGCCGAAGCCAGCCTCCCGCGCGTGCTCGCGCCCGGCGACCGCAGCAGTGTGACGCTGGACCTGCAGAACTTCACCGGCAAGCCGGGCGAATTCAAGGTGAACGTGGTCGGTATTGGCCCGCTGTCGCTTGCCGACGGCACGCGCACCGCGAAGCTCGCTGTCGAAGGCAAGACCACCTACACCTTCCCGCTGGTGGCGAAAGAGGGCTACAGCACCGCGCAGGTCCGTGTCCGCGTGGATGGCAACGGCTTCAAGGTCGACCGCAAGTACGACGTGCCGGTACGTCCGGCGTGGCCGCAGGTCATGCGCTCGCGCACGAAGGTGCTCAACGACCTCGCCGCGATCCAGCTGGATGGTGATCTGGTCGACGGGCTGATGTCGAACTCGGTGAACGCACGCATGGTGGTCAGTGCGCTGCCGCCGATTCCCTTTGCTGCCGCGCTGGAAGACGCACTGCGCTATCCCTACGGTTGCGCCGAACAGACCACCAGCAAGGGCTACGCCGCGCTGGAACTCGACGAGGCCACCGCGAAGATGCTCGGCGTGACCGGACTTGGCGACAAGCAGCGTCGGGAGCGCATGGAAGGCGCGTTCGGCCGGTTGGCGTCGATGCAGGTCAGCTCGGGCCACTTCTCGATGTGGGGCGACGGCGACTACATCAACCAGGGGCTCACGCCTTACATCGTCGAGTTCCTGCTGGATGCGCGCGACGCCGGCTTTGCCGTGCCGGACACCATGCTGCAGAAGGCGCTGAAGGCGCTCAACGAGGACCTGCTCGCCGGTGGCGCGCCGTTCTATGGCTCCGACCATCGCGATCACCTCAAGTTCGCTTACCAGGCGCACGCCGGTTACGTGCTGGCGCGCGTCAATCGGGCGCCGCTGGGCACGCTGCGCGCGTTGTACGACAACAGCCGCAAGCAGACCCTGACCGGGCTGCCGCTCGTGCACCTCGGTCTTGCGTTGTCGATACAGGGCGACAAGAACCGCGGTGCCAAAGCGATCGCAGCGGGTTTCGCGTTCGACGAGAAAGATCGTCCGCATTACCTGGGCGATTACGGCAGCCGCATCCGCGACGATGCATTGATGGTCGCGCTGGTCCACGAGCGTGGTTACGACAAACCGGAGTTCGACTCCCGTGTCGTGGCACTGGGTCGCGAACTGGATGTCCGCCGCAAGCAGCGCTGGTTCTGGCTGAGCACGCAGGAGCAGGTCGCATTGGCGCGACTGGGCAAGGCGCTGATGGCGGACCAGGGCAAGCTGGTATCCGGCCAGTGGAAGGTGGGCGCGGATACCTCTGATGCGTCGGCGGCGCGGTTTGTCGGCCGCCTGTTCGACATCGAGGCGATTTCCCGTGGTGTCAGCTTCACGCCACAGGGTGCGACGCCGCTGTACGCCAGCCTGGAAGTCGCGGGCGTGCCGCGCAGTGCGCCCGAGCCGGATACCTCGACGCTTACCGTCACGCGCAAGTACTACAACACCGACGGTTCGGCCTGGAGCGGCGGCACGCTGGAGGAGGGCGACAGCCTGATCGTGCAGCTCAGCATCAAGAGCAGCGTCGATATGCCCGATGCGCTGGTGACCGACCTGTTGCCTGCCGGCCTTGAGATCGAGAACTTCAACCTCGGCGACGCCAAGCAGTGGGCGGGCGTGGTGGTGGATGGCATCGAGATCGCCGACCGCGACGAAGCCGCCGAAGTCCGCCATGAGGAATACCGCGACGACCGCTACGTCGCTGCGCTCAAGCTCAGCACGTACGACACGGCGCGGCTGTTCTACCTGGTGCGTGCGGTAACCCCGGGCACCTACACCGTGCCGCCATCGCTGGTGGAGGACATGTATCGCCCCGACCTGCGCGGCGTTGGCAAGGCCAGTCCGGCCACGCTGACGGTGAAGCAGCCCGGGCGGTAATCGCAGGAAAAAGAAAATCCGGTGCCGGGCGTTCCGGCACCGGAAGCAATCGTCGAAGCAACGTCGTGACGCGTCGGAGTATCGGCGCGTTGCCACCAGTCGAGCCCTCCTTGGACGCGCCCGTAATCCATCGCAGCAGCAATCGCCCGCGTCGGGAAGCGCATGACAGCGCCGACGCGCCTTCATTCCCCATACGCCGAAGCTGGCTGCCGCGAATGAATCGCCGCTTCGGCCTGAATGCAATCCTTGCGACGCTGGTCCTGGCCACCGTCGCGATGCTGCTGGACCTGGCATTCCCATTGCCCTTGCCACGCCAGCGCGATGCCGGCGCGGTCGTCCTGGCGCGCGATGGAACGCCGTTGCGTGCCTTCGCCGATCGCGGTGGCATCTGGCGATACCCAGTCACGATGGGTCAGGTCTCGCCGCTGTACGTGCAGGCGCTACTGACCTATGAGGATCGCTGGTTCTGGCATCACGCTGGCGTCAATCCGCTGGCGCTGTTGCGCGCAGGTGGTCAGTGGTTGCGCAATGGCCATGTGGTGTCGGGCGGTTCGACGCTGACGATGCAGGTGGCGCGCATCATCGATCCGCACTCGCGCACGCCTTGGGGCAAGATCAGGCAGCTCGCTCGCGCATTGCAGCTGGAAGTCCACCTGAGCAAGCGCGAGATCCTTGAGCTGTATCTCAATCGCGCGCCATTCGGTGGCACCGTGGAAGGCGTGGAAGCCGCCAGCTGGGCTTATCTGGGCAAGCCTGCGGCGCAGCTGTCGCAGGCCGAGGCCGCACTGCTCACGGTGCTGCCGCAATCGCCCAGCCGGCTGCGTCCGGATCGCGAACCCGAACGTGCACGCATCGCCCGCGACAAGGTGCTCGAGCGCATGTCGGCGCTGGGCGTGTGGTCGCGCGCGGAAGTGCGGGATGCGCGCGTCGAGCCCGTCGTCGCGCGTTCGCTGCAGCCGCCCTCACACGCGGCCCTGCTTGCGCAGCGCCTGCGCGTGGCGAACCCGAAATCCGCGCGTATCGAATCCACCATCGACATCGACCTGCAGCGCACATTGGAAGACCGCGTCTCCGCGTACTTCTCCAACCTGCCCGAACGCACGTCCGCGGCGTTGCTGGTGGTGGACAACGCGACACTGGAAGCGCGCGCGTATGTCGGTTCCGTCGAGTTCGGCGACAAGGCGCGGTTGGGCCACGTGGACATGGTCAAGGCCTGGCGTTCGCCCGGATCGACACTCAAGCCGTTCCTGTACGGACTGGCTTTGGACGATGGGCTGATCCATTCCGAAAGCCTGCTGGTCGATGCGCCGCAGGCGTTCGGCGACTACCGGCCGGGCAACTTCGACATGGCGTTCAACGGTCCGGTCGGTGCGGCCGAAGCGTTGCGACTGTCGCTCAACGTGCCGGCGGTGGACATGCTCGATCGCGTCGGCCCATCGCGTTTTGCCGCGCGCCTGGCCAATGCCGGCATCGACCTGAAGTGGCCGAGCGGCGGCAAGCCGAACCTGGCCATGATCCTCGGCGGCACCGGCGCGCGCCTGGAGGATCTGGTCGGCGCGTATTCCGCACTGAACCGCGACGGCATCGCCGGTCGCGTGCGTTACCAGCCCGATGCGCCGACGGTGGATCGTCGGCTGCTGTCACCGGGCGCGGCGTGGATCATCCGCGACATCCTGGAAGCCAATCCACGTCCCGGCAGCATCGCCGACACCTTCGACCAGCGTGGCCGGCCGCGCGTGGCCTGGAAGACGGGAACCAGCTACGGCTATCGCGACGCCTGGGCGCTGGGCAGTACGCGGCGTTACAGCGTTGGCGTGTGGGTGGGACGACCGGATGGAACACCGCTTCCCGGGCAATACGGCGTGGTGACGGCGCTGCCGTTGCTGTTCGAGGTGATCGACAGCCTGCCTGCACAACGTGGCGATGGTGCGCCACGGCCACCACCGTCCAACGTGGTGCAGGTGGAGGTGTGCTGGCCACTGGGTGTGCAGTTGGATCCACAGGCACCTCAGCTTTGTCGCAAGCGTCTTAAAGCATGGACGCTGGACGGCGTGGTGCCGCCGACATTCGCCGAACGCGATGCGCGGTTGTGGAACGCAGGACGCGAACGCTTCGATATCGATGCGAAGACCGGATTGCGCCTGTCCGCCGATTGCACGGCACAACACGAGCGTCGCAGCAGTGAACTGGCGCGCTGGCCGGCGCTGGCGTCGCCGTGGTTGGCGGTTGAGACGCGTGTCGCGGCGCGATTGCCGGCGCTGTCGCCGGACTGTGCGCCCGACGGTCGTGACGCCACCGAAGAGCTGCGCATCGAAGGCATCAATGACAACGCCACCCTGGCGCGTGCACCGAACAGCGTGAAGCCGCTGCATCTGTCGATACGCGCCATCGGCAGCGAAGCGCGCATCCGCTGGCTGCTGGATGGCCGCCTGATTGGCGAGTCACTCGGCGCGGGCAACTTCGCCCATGACTTCATCGAAACCGGCAACCACACATTGACGGCGTTGGCCGATAGCGGCGCGTGGTCGCGGGTGAGTTTCCGGGTGTTGCGATGAGGCGTCGTTCACGACGTCGGAACACTCACCGTCGACTTCGTCCTTGAGTTCCGCGAACCTTCGACGAGAACCGGAGCGCCGTAAACCGACGCTCCGACTGCAGTGGCGCGTCAACCGCGCAGCTGCTCCAGCATGTGCTCCGCCGACGACACCTTGAATTCGCCCGGCGCTTCGACGAACAGCTTCTTCACGAAGCCGTCTTCCGCATACAGCGCGAAACGGCGCGAACGCGTACCCATGCCGTAGCCGCTGGCGTCCAGCTCCAGCCCGAGTGCGCGGGTGAAGTCACCGTTGCCGTCGGCCAACATCATCAGTCCGTCCGGAACGTGCTGGCTTTCGCCCCAGGCCTTCATCACAAAGGCGTCATTGACCGACATGCAGGCCACGGTGACGCCGAGGTCCAGGAACTCGTCGTAGTGTTCGACGTAACCGGGCAGGTGGCGCTCCGAGCACGTCGGCGTGAAGGCGCCGGGGACGGAGAACAGCACCAGCTTCCGGCCGTCGTAAAGGGTATGGGTGTCGATCTTTTCCACGCCTTCGCGGATGTGCTGCAACGTGGATTCGGGCAGGCGGTCGCCAACCTGGATGCTCATGCGGGGTTTCTCCTGTGGGGGAGCCAAGTCTACTTGCGATGTCGTTCATCGCGTTCGAGGAGGCTTGAAATCGGCCCGATGGCTGCCATTCTGGCGACAGCCAGAACAAGCAAGCGCGGAGCCGGAACCATGCAGTTCAAGGACTACTACGAAACGCTGGGTGTCGAACCCGGCGCCGGTGAGGCCGAGATCAAGGGCGCGTATCGCCGGCTCGCGCGCAAATATCACCCGGATGTCAGCAAGGAGCCGGGCGCGGAAGAAAAGTTCAAGGCCATCAACGAAGCCTACGAGGCGCTGCGCGATCCCGAGAAGCGCACCGCCTACGACCAGCTGCGATCACGCGGCTATCGCCCCGGCGACGAAGTGCAGCCGCCTCCGGGTGGATTCGGTGGGGGTTTCGGCGGTCCCGGATTCGAGGAGATCTTCGCTGGCGGTGGTGCTGGCGGCGGGTTCAGTGACTTCTTCGAGCAACTCTTTGGCCGCGGTCGTGGTGCCGGACCCGGCGCACCGCCGCCGGGTGCACGCGACACGCGGGCAAAGCTGGCGGTGTCGCTGGAATCGGTCTTTGCCGGCAGTCCGGCGCGCATCGGCGTGGGTGGCAAGACGCTCGAAGTGCGGATTCCCAAAGGGATCAAGCCGGGGCAGGTGATACGCCTTGCGGGCCAGGGTGGTGTTGGTCAAGGCGGCATGCGCGGCGACCTCCTGCTTGAGGTCGAATATGCCGCCCACCCGCAATTCGAAGTCGACGGCCGCAACATCATCCACGTGCTCGCGCTGGCGCCGTGGGAAGCCGCGCTGGGGGCCACCATCAGCGTGCCGACGCTCGGTGGACCGGTCGAACTGAAGATTCCGGCGAAGTCGGAAAGTGGTCGCAAGCTGCGGCTGCGAGGCCGTGGCCTGCCCGGCGCGACGCCCGGGGATCAGATCGTGGAACTGGAAATACTCGCGCCCAAGCCGGAAGTCCCGGCGCAGCAGGCTGCCTACGAGGCGCTGCGCGAGGCGTTTGGTGAGGAGTGGCGCCGGGCGTGAAGCCACCCGGCCGTGGCAAACGAAGGCCTGCCACTGGCCATGAAATTCACTGATGCGGCGTCCAGCTTGGACTGACCGTTTGGAGCGGTCGGGATCAGCTGTTGGGAGCGGCTGCCTGGAGCCGTCCTGCCCGACTGAAGCCGCCGTCGAGCGTCTGCCGCGATGCTTACTTCACGATCAGCTGCGTGATGATCTCGGAGAGATCGCCTTCGCTGAACGGCTTGGTGATGTAGGCCTTGGCGCCCTGACGCATGCCCCACATGCGGTCGGTGTCCTGGTCCTTGGTGGTCACCAGGACGACAGGAATGTGGCTCGTGGCCGGATTCTTGCTGATCGAACGGGTGGCCTGGAAACCGTTGAGGTTCGGCATCACCACGTCCATCAGGACCAGGTCCGGCAGTTCGCGCGTGCAGACTTCCACGCCAGCGGCGCCGTCCTCGGCGACGATGGCTTCATGGCCGAGCTTCTCGACGATGCGGCGGATACCCATCAGCTGCGACGGAGAGTCGTCGACGATCAGGATGCGGGCCATGTGTACTTCCCCTGGAGTTGAACCGATTGTAACGGGGCCGTGTGGCGCCGCAAGCCGTTACAGCGTAACCAGCGTACGGCCGAACGACCCGCCTGTGAGCATGGTCGCAAACACCTCCGGCAGCTGCGCCAAGCCGACGTCGCGCGTGCAGATGCGATCCAGGCGCCTTGGCTTCCAGTCGGTGGCCAGGTGCTGCCAGACCTGTTCGCGGATGTCCCGCGCGGTTCCGGCGGAGGCCACCCCGACGAGCGACACGCCACGGATGATGAACGGCATCACCGAGGTCGGCAGCTCCGGCGAGGCCGCAAGGCCGGCGCTGGCGACATTTCCGTAAGGCGCGGTCTGCGCCAGCATGCTGGCCAGCATCGCTCCGCCGACGTTGTCCAGGCCGCCGCCGAAGCGGGCCGATTCCATCGGGCGCGTAGTCGCCAGTGCGTCGCGCCCCAGCACCTGGCTGGCGCCGATGGCCTTCAGGTAGTCGGCCTGGTCGGCCTTGCCGCTGATCGCGTGTACCTCGAAACCGGCGCGGCTGAAGATGTCCACCGCCAGCGAACCGACGCCGCCAGTCGCGCCGGTAACGGCCAGCGGCCCCAGGTCGGGCGTCTGGCGGTTGTCGGTCATCCGGAGCAGGGCCAGCGCAGCGGTGAAGCCAGCGGTGCCCAGGATCATGCTTTCGCGCAGGCTGAGGCCTGACGGCAGCGGGATGGTCCACTGCGCTTCCAGTCGAGCGTATTCACCGTAGCCGCCATCGCGGGTTTCGCTCAGGCCGGAGCCGGTTGCCAGCACCGCGTCGCCTTCCTTGAGCCGCGGGTCGGTGGAAGCCACGACATGACCGGCGACGTCGATGCCGCCGACCAGCGGGAATTTCCGCAGGATCTTGCCCTGACCGGTGCCGGCGAGCGCGTCCTTGTAGTTGACCGAGGAGAACGCGGTCTTGATGACGACTTCGCCGGGGTTGAGGTCGTCGAGCGACAACTGCTCGATGCCGCTGCGGTAGCCGGAAGCGTCGTTGTGGATGCGGAAGGCGTTGAAGCGCGTGGTGCTCATTGCAGGGTGGTTTCCTTTTCGGGTTCCGGTGCGTCCGCGTCGGGAGCGTGATCGTTGTCCTTCAGCAGGAAGATGCGTGGGCCGTCGACGCGCCAGTGCAAGCCGTTCTGCGTCGTAGATACGTAGATCGGCCGGGCGTACTGCATGCTCATGAACACATGGAACATGGTGGGCGCGGCCGACGTAACGTGGGTCACCATCAGCGCAGTGGGCTGCTCCAGCTCCGTCATGGGGCAACCCTTGGTTTGCGAGTAGCGACTCAGGATCGTGTTGCCATCCTCGCTGATGCGGAACATGTGGTAGCCACCCAACGGGGCGGACTTGTTGTCCGTCCAGGCGGACATCACGAAGACCAGGATTTCCGTGCGTCCGGTTTCGTTGGATTCGATGACCACTGTATTGGGCGTGTGGTCGGTACAGATACCCAGGTCTTCGGCGGAAAGCGCCAATGCCTTCGCGCGCAGGAGACGTTCCTCGCGCTCCGTCACGGGCTCCAGTGGCGAGAGCCGGTGCGCATTGACCGCCTTGATCGTGTCCAGGTCGAAGGTGCCGCTCGCAAATGCGGCAACCTTGCCATCCTGTTCGATGAAGTAGCGGACCTCGACGTCGTCGCTGCTGCGGTCCTGCAGCGTCAACCACCCGCGTCCATTGCCGGCGATGTCGTCGAAGTCCTTGCCTGCCACCAATGCGTCCGTCGTCAGCCAGGCCGCGAGGTCGTGCACACGGATCATGCGCCCGACGAACTCGGCAATGCTCACGTCCTCGCGGTACTTTTCCGGGATGTCACAGGCTAGGCGGCGCGATTCCTCATCGGCGTTGGCTGGAAGGTGGTGGGCGTCCTCGCAATCGTGCGGGGCGACGGTACGTTCCTTATCGGCGGCCCATGTGAGCAGCGGCGTCAGCAGCAACGAAACCAGAAGCGCCACCCGTATCAACGTCGCGTTCATTCGTGTTCCCGTGATGTCAGCGCAACTCGCCACGACGTTTCTCGTCCAGCCACTTCGAGGCGTGCGCAGGCTTGTAGTCGTTCATCCACGCCAGCATCGCGCCGATGTCGTCGCCATGCCACAGATCGCGGCGCTGGTCCGCGTGCAGGAATCGTTCCTCCACCATGCGATCCATCATCGCGATCAACGGCGCATAGAAGCCATCGACATCCAGGAACGCGCAGGGTTTGTCGCCGATGCCAAGCTGGCGCCAGGTCAGCATCTCGAACATCTCATCCAGCGTGCCGAAGCCACCGGGCAGGGCGATGAACCCGTCGGCGATGTCGAACATGCGCGCCTTGCGTTCGTGCATGTTGGCGACGATTTCCAGCCGGGTCAGTCCCTGGTGCGCGACTTCCCAGCCGACCAGCTGCTCGGGGATCACGCCGATGACTTCGCCGCCGGCTTCCAGTGCGGCGTCGGCGACTGTTCCCATCAGGCCGACGTTGCCGCCGCCATACACCAGCGCGATGCCGTCCTTCGCCAGCTGGGTGCCGAGCGCGATCGCGCGTTCGGCGTAGACCGGCTTGCTGCCGGCGTTGGAACCGCAATAGACACAGACAGATCGCATGTTGGGTGTGGCAGTCATCAGGTGGATTCGAGCAGCATGATGCCGGACATCCGCAGGTTGGCTTCGCGCATGGCCTTGGGCTGGATGTTCAGCAACAGGTTCCAGAGCCACGCGCCGCGCATCTTGCGGTCCAGGCGTTGCGCCTCGCTCCAGCTTGAACGGAACTCGGCCTCGCGCCAGCCGAACGGGGTGAAGTACGCCGTGCCTTCCGCGGGACCGAAGCGGAACGGCGCGTTGCCTTCGCGCAGCTTTGGCGACCAGTTCCTTTCCAGCATCTTCAGGAGCTTCGGCGAAGCAAGATCGGACAACCACCACTTTGCCTTGGCGATGTCATGCAGATCGCGGGCGAGGGCAGCGACGTCGTTCGATTCGAGGTAGATCAGCAGCCCTTCGGTGATCACCAGCACGGGACCGTGTCCGGCGGCCTGGGCGAAGACCTCGCGCCGCGTGTCGGCTTCACGCAGGTCTGCCGCGATGAATTCCAGTTGGCAGCGCGGCGTTTCGCCGGTCATGCCGGTGCGGAAATACTCGACCATCTCCGGCATGTCGACATGCAGCCAGCGCAGGTTCGCCGGAAGTGCGAGGCGATAGGGACGGGCATCGAGGCCGGCGGCGAGGTTCAGCACCGTCGTCGCGCCCTGCTGCACGCAGCGCAGGACGATTTCGTCCATCACTGCGGTACGCACCACCAGCGGCCAGCTCATCGATTTGCCCTGCGGCATGGCATCGACGATGGCCTGGCCGCGCTCGCCCGCGAGGCGCCGCGCGTAGGGGTCATGGAAGATCGCGTCCGGACGCTCGCTTTCCATCGCGCGGTAGACCGCGACCCAGAGCGCGGTATCGGACACGTTGCGGATGGGGCTTTTATGGATGGTGTCTGCGGACATGACCAGGCTCCTGCGGGATCACTGTGTGGAACCGCGGGCCAACAGCCATTGTGTCAGCGTGACACCGGCAAAACCCGCGAGTGCGGCCACACCGAATGACAGGAAGATATTCCAGCCCTGTCGCAACGTGACGGCGAGGACGACGAAGAACGGCATGCCACCCAGCACGAACCAGAAGATGCCCATCGACAGGTCGGCCACCTGCTTCGCATCGCGCGTGTCGGCATAGAGCCAGACCAGCACCAGCAGTGAGGTGAGCGGCAGCGACGCAACCAGCGCTCCCACCCAGCCATGCCGCTTCGCCAAAAAAGAGGCCGCCAGCACCAATGCGACGGTGATGGCGGCCTTGAGCAGGAACTGTGCGTTCACTGCAGGTATCGCGTTAGTTGGCCTTGTGGATCGAACGCTTGTGCACGGCCATCGCGGCGTCGTGCACGGCTTCGGACAGGCTCGGGTGTGCGTGGCAGATGCGGGCGAGGTCGTCGGCGGAGCCCTTGAACTCCATCGTCAGCACGCCTTCGTGCACGAGTTCCGACACGTTCGCGCCGACCAGGTGCATGCCCAGCACGGTGTCGGTCTCGGCATGCGCCAGCACCTTCACGAAGCCCGCCGGTTCGGCCATCGCCACCGCGCGACCCACGGCCGCAAACGGGAAGCTGCCGGCCTTGTACGGAATGCCTTCGGCCTTGAGCTGTTCCTCGGTCTTGCCGACCCAGGCGATCTCCGGCTCGGTGTAGATGACCCACGGAATCGTGTCGAGGTTGACGTGGCCCGGCAGGCCGGCGATCAGCTCGGCGACGGCGATGCCTTCCTCGAAACCCTTGTGCGCCAGCATCGGGCCGCGCACGCAGTCGCCGACCGCCCACACGCCGTCAACGCCGGTGTGGCAGTGCTCGTCGACTTCGACCATGCCGCGCGCGTCGACCTTCACGCCCGTGCCATCGGCCAGCAGATTCTTCGTCGCGGCGCGACGGCCCACGGCCACCAGCAGCTTGTCGACGACGATGGTCTGTTCGCCCTTGTCGTCGGTGTAGGTGACATGCACGCCGTCCTTCTTCACCTCGGTCTTGCTGACCTTGGCGCCGAGGCGGATGTCGAGGCCCTGCTTCTTGAACTCGCGTGCGGAGACCTTGGCCACTTCGGCATCGGCGGCGGCGAGGAAGTTCGGCAGCGCTTCGAGCACCGTGACCTGCGAACCCAGGCGATTCCACACGCTGCCCAGTTCCAGGCCGATCACGCCGGCGCCGATCACGCCCAGGCGCTTGGGCACCGTTTCGAAATCCAGTGCGCCGACGTTGTCGACGATGTGCTCGCCGAACTTGGCGAACGGCAGCTCGATCGAATCCGAACCGGCCGCGATGATCACGTTGGTGCCCTTCAGCTCAACCGTGCTGCCGTCGTGCTGCTTGACCGAGACGACGTTGCCCGGCTGCAGCTGGCCGAAGCCGTAGAACGGCGTGACCTTGTTGGCCTTGAACAGCGAGGCGATGCCGCCGGTGAACTGCTTGACGATCTTGTCCTTGCGGCCAACCATCGTCTTGACGTCGATCTTCGCGTTGTCGAAGCCGATGCCGTGCTCGCCGAAGATGTGGCCCATGTTCCAGAACTGGCGCGAGCTGTCGAGCAGCGCCTTCGACGGAATGCAGCCCACGCGCAGGCAGGTGCCGCCGAGGGCCGGCTTGCCGTCCTTGCCGAGCGCGGCGTCGATGCACGCGGTCTTCAGGCCGAGCTGCGCGGCGCGGATGGCGGCGTGGTAACCGGCAGGGCCGGCGCCGATGACGACTACGTCGAATTGCTGCTGTTCGCTCATTTTGCTTTTTTCCTGCGGTTCCTTCTCCCTCCGGGAGAAGGTGGCGCGAAGCGCCGGATGAGGGTGCGGCGAAGCAATGATGTTTCGAGCTGACTATTGAAATCGGGATCTGAGGGATGGTCGCTTCGCCGTACCCTCACCCCCAACCCCTCTCCCGGTGGGAGAGGGGCTCGAAGTGCATTACATGCCCAACAGCATGCGGTGCGGGTTCTCGAGCTGGTTCTTGATGTCGACCAGGAAGAGCACCGCGTCCTTGCCGTCGATGATGCGGTGATCGTAGGACAGCGCGATGTACATCATCGGCGCGGCGACGACCTGGCCGTTCTCGACGATCGCGCGTTCCTTGATGGCGTGCATGCCCAGGATCGCCGACTGCGGCGGATTGACGATCGGCGTCGACATCAGCGACCCGAAGGTGCCGCCGTTGGTGATGGTGAAGGTGCCGCCCTGGAGGTCTTCCAGCTTCAGGCCGCCTTCGCGTGCCTGCTTGGCGTAGGTCGCGATGCCGCCTTCGATGTCGGCGAAGGACATGCGCTCGACATTGCGCAGGACCGGCGTGACCAGGCCCTTGTCGGTCGACACGGCGACGGAGATGTCGGCGTAGCCGTGGTAGATCACGTCGTTGCCATCGACCGAGGCGTTGACCACCGGGTACTTCTGCAGCGCGTTGGCCGCGGCCTTGGCGAAGAAGCTCATGAAGCCGAGCTTGATGCCATTGGCCTTCTCGAAGGCCTCGCCCAGCTCCTTGCGCATCGCCATGACCTTGCCCAGGTTCACTTCGTTGAACGAGGTGAGCATGGCGATCGAATTCTTCGACTGCATCAGGCGCTCGGCGATGCGGGCGCGCATGCGGGTCATCGGCACGCGCTCTTCCGGACGCGCGCCGCCACCCACGCCGGCGGTCTTGCCGCTGGCGTAGTTGACGATGTCTTCCTTGGTGACCATGCCGCGGCGGCCGGTGCCTTCGACCTGCGAAGCGTCGACGCCCGAAGTCGTGGCGGCGAAGCGCGCACCCGGCGGCAGGTCGGCGGACTTGGCGGCCGGAGTCGGCGCGGCAGCAGCCTTGGCCGGGGCAGCGGCAGGTGCTGCCGGGGCAGCAGCAGGTGCAGCCGCCGGAGCGGCCGCAGCAGGCGCCGCAGCGGCGGCACCGGCTTCGACAATGCCGATCAGCTGCTGGCTGTTGACCGTCGCGCCTTCAGCGAACTTGATTTCCTTGAGCACGCCGTCGACCGGCGAGGGGACTTCCAGCACGACCTTGTCGGTTTCCAGGTCGACCAGGTTCTCGTCGCGCTTCACCGCGTCGCCGACCTTCTTGTGCCAGGTGGCGATGGTCGCGTCGGAGACGGATTCCGGCAGGACCGGGACTTTGATTTCGGTGCTCATTGGGACGTCCTTAAGAATTGAATGCGTTTCGAACGAAGCAGGAATCTGATGGTCGGTGGAGCGGAACAGCAGGTCCCTCGCCAGGCTCGGGATGACAGCAAATGCGGATGCGGCAAACGATTACTCGGCGCAGGTTTCGCCGCGCAGCGGATTGACCAGGGCATCGGCGACCAGCGTGGTCTGCTCGATGACGTGATCGCTGAAGTGACCCGCGGCGGGCGACGGCGAGCGCGCGCGCCCGGTGTAGTGCAGCGACTGCTTCGGGGCCAGGCATGCGCTCAGGTGATGGCGGATCTGGTACCACGCACCCTGGTTCTGCGGCTCTTCCTGACACCACACGACGTCGGTCGCGCCGGCGAAGCGCTTGAGTTCAGCCGCCAGCTCCGTGCGGGGGAACGGATACAGCTGTTCCACGCGAACGATCGCGACGTCCTCGAGCTTCTGCTTCTGCGCTTCTTCCAGCAGGTCGTAATAGACCTTGCCACCGCAGACGACGACGCGCTTTACCTTCTTGGCATTCGCGGCGGCATCCGGGATCAGCTGCTGGAACTCGCCCTTGGACAGTTCGTCCAGCGACGACACGGCCAGCTTGTGGCGCAGCAGCGACTTCGGCGTCATCACCACCAGCGGCTTGCGCGTGGTCATGCGCATCTGCCGGCGGATCATGTGGTAGGCCTGCGCCGGCGTGGTCGGCGTGCAGACGATCATGTTCTCCAGCGCGCACAGCTGCAGGAAGCGCTCAAGGCGTGCGGAGGAGTGCTCCGGGCCCTGGCCTTCGTAGCCGTGCGGCAGGAACAGTGCCAGGCCGCACAGGCGGCCCCACTTGGCTTCGCCCGACGACAGGAACTGGTCGATCACCACCTGTGCGCCGTTGGCGAAATCGCCGAACTGTGCTTCCCAGATGTCCAGCGTCATGGGATCGGCGGTGGCGTAACCGTATTCGAACGCCATCACCGCTTCCTCGCTCAGCAGCGAGTCGATGATGGTGACGTCGGCCGGGTTCTTCACCAGGCGACGCAGCGGCAGCACGTATTCGTCCGTGGTCTGCTCGTGCAGGATCGCATGGCGGTGGAAGAAGGTGCCGCGGCCGCAGTCCTGACCGACCAGACGCAGCTTGTAGCCTTCGTCCAGCAGCGTCGCGTAGGCAAGGTTCTCGGCGAAGCCCCAGTCGCCCGGCAGCTCGCCGGCGGACATCTTGCGGCGGTCTTCGTAGATCTTGGCAACGCGCGGATGCAGCTTGAGCGTATCCGGCACGTCGTTGATGGTGATGGCGAGCTTCTTCAGCTTCTTGCCGTCGAACGTCGTGTCGACCTTGTCGCCCAGCTTGCCCTTGAGCCACGGCGACCAGTCGATCGCGAACTCGTCCGGCTTCACCGTGGTGAGTTCGGTGGTGACCACGCCATCGTCGAGCTTCTGGCGATGGTTGTCGACGAGCGCCTGAGCGTCGGCTTCGGTGATCACGCCTTCGCTGACCAGCTGCGCGGCATACAGCTCGCGCGGCGTCTTGTGCTTGCGGATCACCTGGTACATCAGTGGCTGCGTTGCCGCCGGTTCGTCGGCCTCGTTGTGGCCGTGGCGGCGGTAGCAGACCAGGTCGATGACGACGTCGCGGCCGAAACGGCTGCGATAGTCCAGCGCCAGTTCGGCGCAGAACACCACGGCTTCCGGATCGTCGCCGTTCACGTGCACAACAGGTGCACCGACCATCTTGGCCACGTCGGTGCAGTACAGCGTGGAACGCGCGTCCTGGCGCTCGCTGGTGGTGAAGCCGACCTGGTTGTTGATGACGATGTGGATGGTGCCGCCGACGCGGAAACCGCGTGCCTGCGACATCTGGAACAGTTCCATCACCACGCCCTGTCCGGCGAACGCGGCGTCGCCGTGGATCAGGACCGGGATGACCTGCTGCGTGCCCTTGTCGCCGCGACGACCCTGGCGCGAACGCACCGAACCGACAACCACCGGGTCGACGATTTCCAGGTGCGAGGGATTGAACGCGAGAGCCAGGTGCACCGGGCCGCCGGGCGTGGCGACGTCGGCGGAGAAACCCATGTGGTACTTCACGTCGCCCTGGTGGGCGAGGTCGTTGTGGACGTGCTCGAACTTGCCTTCGAACTCGTCGAACAGCTGGCGCGGCGGCTTGCCGAGCGAGTTGACCAGGACGTTGAGGCGGCCGCGGTGGGCCATGCCGACGATCACGTCCTTGCCGCCCTGTTCGCCTGCGCGACGGATGGTGGTGTCCATCAGCGGGATCAGCGCATCGCCGCCTTCCAGCGAGAAACGCTTCTGGCCGACGTACTTGGTGCCGAGGTAACGCTCCAGGCCATCGGCGGCCGTGAGGCGTTCGAGGATGCGCTTCTTGTCGTCTGCGGTGCGGCCGTACTTGCCGCCGGCGGTTTCAAGGCGCTCCTGCATCCAGCGACGCTGTTCGACGTCGGTGATGTGCATGTACTCGGCGCCGATCGAGCCGGTGTAGGTGGCCTTGAGCAGGGCGACGAGGTCGCCGAGCTTCATGCGTTCCTTGCCGCCAACGCTGCCGGTGCTGAACTCGGTCGACAGGTCGCTCTCGGACAGGCGATGGAAGCCGATCGCCAGGTCTGGCGCTTCGGTCTTGACCATCATGCCCAGCGGGTCGAGGTTCGCGGCCAGATGGCCACGCGAGCGATAGGCGGTGATCAGCTTGCCGACGGCGCGTTCGCGCTCATCGCCGCCGCCCGTGGCGACCGCCAGCTTGCCGGAAGCGGCGAGCTTGCCGGCCACGGCGATCTGGTCGATGACGGCGGAGTGGGGGACGTCTCCGGCTTCGCGGCCCTTGAAGGCGTCGAAATACGCTTTCCATTTCGGCCCGACGCTGTCGGGAGCGACCAGGTATTGCTCGTACAGGTCTTCGATGAAGGCGGCGTTGGCGCCGAGCTGCGATGACTGGGCAAACTGCTTGAGGAGACTGTCCACGATGGTGTCGGGAAGATCCGGTTGATTTTGAGGTAAGCCGTTGATGCGGCGGGCTTTTGGGAGAGGCGCCGGTGCGTCGGCGCGAGCCGGGCACGAAAGGGCCAAAATTATAGCCGTAGCCAATGTCGCGCTGCATCATGGATTTGGCAATGAGGGCGCGCCGCTGGGTGGCCGCGATTGCGTAGGGCGGGTCTTGACCCGCCGCAACGCCGACCGGAAAGCGGCGGGTCAAGACCCGCCCTACGCAGCGAAGTGTCGGGCCTGCTCGACGCGTGGTGGGTCAAGCACCGCCCAAGCTAGATCCCGAGCGACCGGTACTCGGTGCAGGGGCGGGCGCGCTCCCAGACCGGTTCGAACACGTACTCCAGCTGCCGCGCGCGGGCCGGCTGGTCGATGCGGGTTTCGCCTTCGGTGCGGTGACCCAGGGTGCGGAAGTACCAGCCGCCGCGGTCGTTGGCGATGAAGGCCGCCGGATAGGCGCGGTCGACGGGTTCCTCGATCACGCGGAAGACGAAGCCGCTGGGCAGCCGCTGGCCCAGTCGGATCAGCGGTGCGTGCGCGGCCTGTGGGGCATGGGCGTCCTGAAGCAGGATCTGCGCATGTCCGCCGCCGATGGCGAAACGACGCAGCGCGTCCAATACATCGGGATGGTCGAGCAGCCCGGGATCCAGTTCGCGGCTATAGATCCACAGCTGCCGCCGTGCCGTGCCGATTACGCCGAGCAGCGCCGCGATGGCAGCGTCGTGGGTTTCCACCGGATTGGGGCCATCGAGCAAGCGCCGCATCGACTGGTGATCGATGCCGGCTTCCTCGAAACGTGGGCCGTAGGGCAGGAAGCCATGTCGGGCGTAGAACCCGATCGCCGATACCTGCGCGTGCAGGGAGAGCTCGTGCCAGCCGAGTTTGCGGGCCTGTTCGATCAGCGCGAACAGCAAGGCGTCCCCGACGCCGCGGCCGCGCCAGTCCGCCAGCACCGCCATGCGTCCGATCTTGTGCTCGGGGGTCAGGCGCCCGGTGCCGATCGGCCGGCCTTCGCCGTCGCGGGCGAGGACGTGGTGGCACTGCGGATCCAGTTCGTCCCATTCCAGCTCCAGCGGCACGCCCTGTTCCTGGACGAAAACGGCCTCGCGGACGGTACGCAGCGCGGGGAGGCCGGCTGCGTAGTCCACCGTTTCGACGGTGAAGGCATCGCTGGATGGATGGGTAACGCTCATTCTTCTTCCTCGCCCTCCATGGCCAGGCGGTAGTGCCCGGCCTGGAGCAGTGCGTACACGACGTCGCGCCCGGTTTCCGACAGGGTCGCGTATGTCGCGCCGTCCAGCTCCTTGGCATTGGCAACGGATTTGGCGTCCTGGACCGGCAACGCATGGTCCAGCCCGTTGACGTACAGCTGCGCGCCGAGGCCGGACTTGCGCCAGGCCATGCGGGAGTAGGGGTGGCGGAACAGGGCGGCGCCGTGCTGCAGTTCCCACTCGACTTCGATGCGGGAGAGCGGGTCCGGTGCGGCCATCACTTCGCCCGCGTTGCGATAGAGGGTGATGAAACGACCGAACCAATCGCCCAGCCGGTCCGGATCGTTCATGCGCAGCGCGTTCAGTGCCTCGATGGCGCGGCGCATCGCGTCGTCGTCGATCTGGGCGGGGTCTGCAGGTGGTGTCAGGTCGGGGTCGCGATAGCGCAGGCCCTCGTCGGCGTCCGCCGCGAGGGTGTCGACAAAGTCCCCCAGCAGCTCCGCCGCGCTGGGCGCACGCATGCCGACAGAGAAGGTCAGGCAGGCGTCCTCGGCGACGCCGTGGTGCGGTACGCCCGGCGGCAGATAGAGCATGTCGCCCGGGCGCAGCAGCCACTCGTGGGTCGGGTGGAATTCGCGCAGCAGCTTGAGGTCGACGTCGTTGCGGAAGTCGTGCGACGGATTGGGGGATGCATCGATCTGCCAGCGCCGATGGCCCAGCCCCTGCAGCAGGAACACGTCGTACTGGTCGACGTGTGCGCCCACCGAGCCGCCCGGCGCGGCGAAGGAGATCATGATGTCGTCGAGGCGCCAGCGCGGCAGGAAGTCGAACGCGTCCAGCAGCGCGGCGACATCGGCGTCCCACTTGTCCACGTCCTGCACGAGCAGTGTCCAGTCGTGGTGTGGCATGTCGGGGAACATGGCTTCCTCGAACGGGCCGTTGCGCAGCAGCCAGGTATCGCGCTCGCGGTCGTGCGCGACGATGCGCGAGAGCGTGCCTTCCTCGCACGAGAGACCGGCGAGGTCCTCGGGTTGCAGCGGCGACTGGAAATCCGGGAACGCGTTGCGGATCAGCAGCGGTTTCTTCTGCCAGTAATCGCGCAGGAAGCGCTCCGGCGGCATGCCCAGCGGGGGCAGGGCGGAAGCATCCACTTCGATGGGAAGGGGCGCGCGTTTCGTCGCTGATTTCGACTTGACAGTCTTGCCAGTCTTGGCGGACGAGGGGGTCTTGGCGGGTCTGGTCATGTTCTTCTTCGTTGTACTTGCGTTTTCGCGGCCGTCACGGCGGTACATGCCGGGCCTGATGAGCGAAGGCGGGTTTTGTCCCGCTCCGGAAGCGGCGCCACGCAAAGGTGTTCGCCCGCCGCGCTGATGCCGGGGCATCGCGCTTGAGCAGCGGATTCTACTTGTTGCCGGGTTTACGCCGCGTTTCGAGCTGGTTCTTGAGCTTCATGCCGACATCGACGATCGCCTTGATCGCCGGGATGAGTTCGCGCCCGAGATCGGTCAGCGCGTATTCCGCCGAAGGCGGCGATGTGGCCAGCAGCTTTCGCGAGACCAGCCCTTTGGTTTCCAGTTCACGCAGCCGCGCGCTGAGCACGCGCGCAGAGATGCGCGGGATGTCGTGGCGCAGTTCGCCAAAGCGGCGTGGTTCGCCACTGAGGTACCAGATGACGTTGGGAGCCCACGCGCCGCTGAGCAGCTTCATGCACTCGGTTAGCGGACAGATCGGGGCGGGCTCGACGACTTGGCTTTTTCGGAGTGGCAGGCCCATGGGATCGCGTCGGGTGGTGGTGACTGACGGGTAATCGGGTAACCGTTTGGATACCACAATCTCTTGGTTGCAACCAGTTATTAGGTATACATCAGTAACTAGGTGGGCCTAGGATACGCCCTCCTCCCCAAGCACGGAACGCAAATGGCCCGGAATCCGACCCCATCGACGCGAAATGAAGCGCTGCGACGGCTCGGCATCGACCATCCCATCGTCCAGGGACCGTTCGGCGGCGGCCTGTCCACGGCACGACTGGCGGCGACGGTGTCCAACCTCGGCGGGTTGGGTTCGTTCGGGGCGCACATGCTGGCGCCAGGCGACATCGGGCGCGTCACCGACGACATCCGCTCGCTGACGGGCAAACCCTTTGCGCTCAACCTGTGGGTGTCTGACCACGATGAGGGCGGCGATCGTATCGATCAGGCGACCTTCGACCGCGCCTGGCCGATCTTCGAGCCGTATTTCCGCGAACTGGGAGTCGACAAGCCGGAACTGGCCGAACGCGGCCACCCGCGTTTCGAAGCGCAGGTCGAAGCGCTCCTGGAAGCAGCTCCGTCGGTTTTCAGCTTCGTGTTCGGCATCCCGTCGCGCTCGATCCTGGACGAATGCGAGCGGCGCGGGATTGTCACGGTTGGCGCGGCTACCTCTATTGCCGAGGCGCTCGCGCTGGAAGAAGCCGGCGTCGACCTGATCGTCGCCACCGGTGCGGAGGCGGGTGGCCACCGGCCGTCTTTCCTGGCGCCAGCAGAAGAATCGCTGATGGGCACGCTGACGCTGGTGCAACTGGTGACCCAGCGGGTGCGCACGCCGGTGATCGCAGCCGGCGGTATCGCCGATGGTCGTGGCATCCGCGCGGTGATGGAGCTGGGTGCGCAGGCGGCGCAGATCGGGACGGCATTCCTGGCGTGCGCGGAATCGGGAACGACCGATCTGCATCGGGACATGCTCTTCAGCGCCAATGCCCGCCACAGCACGTTGACGCGCGCCTTCACCGGGCGACTGGCGCGTGGCATCCGCAATCGCTGGACGGACGAGATGGCACCGCGCATCGCTGAGCTGCCGCCGTTCCCCACCACCAGCTGGTTCGTTTCGAAATTGCGTCCTGCCGCGATCAAGGCCGGGCGTAGCGACCTGATTTCGTTGTGGGGCGGCCAGATCGCTCCCAACCTGCGCCACCGCTCCGCGGAGACGCTGATGCACGCGTTGTTGCAACAGCTGGATGCCTCCAGCACCCACCCCCAAGCAAAGGAAGCCATTGCATGAAGCTCTATTACTCTCCCGGTGCCTGCTCGCTGTCCCCGCACATCATCGCCCGCGAACTGGGCCTGGACATCCAGCTGGTCAAGGTCGACACCAAGACCAAGCAGACCGAATCCGGCCAGGATTTCCTCAAGATCAACCCCAAGGGCTACGTGCCGGCGCTGGAGCTGGATAACGGCGAAGTGCTGACCGAAGGCACGGCGATCGTGCAGTACCTGGCCGATCGCAAGCCCGAGGCCAGGCTGGCAGCGGCCAACGGCACCTTCGAGCGCTCGCGCCTGCAGGAAACGCTGGGCTATATCAGCACCGAATTGCACAAGTCCTACACGCCGCTTTTCTATCCGACCACGCCCGTGGAAGTGAAGCAGGAGCGCAAGGACTACCTGCGCAAGCGCTACGACCTGATCGAGCAGACGTTGGCCGAGCAGCCGTACCTGTCGGGCGAGCAGTTCAGCATCGCCGACGCGTACCTGTTCACCGTGACCAGCTGGGCCAGCCATGTCGACCTGGACATGTCGGGCTACAAGGCGATCAACGACTTCCAGCAGCGCGTGGCCTCGCGGCCGGCGGTGAAGGCGGCGCTGGTGGCGGAAGGTCTGGTTAAGGCGGCCTGATCAGGCATCGAGATGCGGTCCGGGTCGCACCGTGCGGCCCGGACCGTTGCTTTTGTGGTGGTGCGAAAGGCGTGCCGGAGGTCCGGCAATGGCTGGACGGCGGGAGCTGTCGGGAAGCGAGTCTAGGAGAGCGCCGAACGCGGCTTGCCCCATCCGACTTGTGGCGCCTTTGTATGGCGGAGCTTGCTCCGCTGCTCTTGCGTGAAAGCCAAGCATGAAATGCAGCGGGGCAAGCAAGCTCCGCTCCACAAACGAACGCTCATCAAGGCTTGGCGGAACGTTCCTTCGCGATCCGCTCATCCAGCGTCTTTGCCGCACGTTCGGCGTACGCCTTGCATGCAGTTGGATCGACCAGCGCCACGCCGCTGCCCGACGTCATCCGCTCAAACATGCGGCTGGCGACCGGATGGGGCGTCAGCAGGATGTCGCAGGGCAGGGTGCCGACGGTCGCCAGTGATTGGCGAAATGTCGCCAGTACATCGGCGTGATCGGAATATCGGTACACATCGTCCGAAATGGCCGTGAGGCTGTCGGCATAGACCACGTTCCGACAGGTGCCGGCCTCGCACGACGTCCACGTCCAGCTGGTGCCACCGGGCGTGTGTCCCGGCGTCGCGTGGGCCTGCAGGTGGAGCGGTCCCAGCGAAAGGGTTTCGCCATCGGCGATCCGCCGGACATTCGCCACCGTGGCGATGGCCGGCAGCAGGAGTTGCTGTGGATCGCTGCGGTCGGGCGTGCCGCGTTCGAAAACAACTGCGGCCGGCTCACGTGCGATCACCGTGGCGCCGCTGTCGTGCTGCAACTGTGCGATGCCACCGGCGTGATCGTGATGGGTGTGCGAGTTGAGGAAGTAGCGCACGTCCTCAATTCGCAGGCCCAGTGCGCGG
Source organism: Lysobacter fragariae (assembly GCF_054779775.1). NCBI lineage: Bacteria > Pseudomonadati > Pseudomonadota > Gammaproteobacteria > Lysobacterales > Lysobacteraceae > Lysobacter > Lysobacter fragariae. Next base: position 364,412 of record NZ_BAAGXP010000006.1, read on the forward strand.
ATGTTCGCCTCGATGGAGGCCGCGGCATTGTCGGTGGCGCCGTCGATCAGGATGTGTCCTTGCTTCGACGTGATCAGGATCGCACTGATCGCGCAGGTACCGACATACCAGGTGTTGCCATGGATATGGCGCGGTGTGGTCGGGTCGCTCCAGCCCGCATCGGCGGCACAAGGCGTGGGCGTAGGTAGCGCGGCCGGAGCGATGGGCTGCGGAACCGAAGTCGCGCAGCCGGCCAGCAGCAGCGCTGCCGTGAGGGAGAAGCACAACGCATCCTTGCGAGCCATGGGCAGCCTCAGATCTCGCGAGCCAAAGAATCGGCGATGCCGATGTAGCTCCCCGGTGTCATGTCGAGCAGGCGCTGCTTCGCATCGGCGGGCAGGTCCAGCGACGTGATGAATTCGCGCATCGAATCCGCATTGATGCCGTGGCCGCGGGTCAGCGCCTTCAGCTGCTCGTACGGGTTGGGCAGGCCATGGCGGCGCATCACTGTCTGCACGGCTTCGGCGAGCACTTCCCATGCGGCGTCGAGATCGGCCGCCAGTCGTTCCGGATTGACGCTGAGCTTGTTCAAACCACGCTGCAAAGACTCGAAACCGATCAGCATGTGGCCGAACGCGGTGCCCAGCGCACGCAGCACGGTGGAGTCGGTGAGGTCACGCTGCCAGCGGCTGATCGGCAGCTTGGCGGCGAAGTGTTCGAACAGTGCGCTGGCGATGCCGAAGTTGCCTTCCGCGTTCTCGAAGTCGATCGGGTTGACCTTGTGCGGCATGGTCGAGCTGCCGACTTCGCCGGCCTTCACGGCCTGCTTGAAGTAACCCTGCGAGATGTAACCCCAGATATCGCGGCACAGGTCGATGGCGATGGTGTCGATGCGCTTGGACACGTCGCACAGCTCGGCGACGCCGTCGTGCGGCTCGATCTGGGTGGTGTAGGGCTGCCAGGTCAGGTCCAGCGACTCGACGAAATGGCGCGAGAACGTGGTCCAGTCGATATCGGGATACGCCGCGACGTGCGCGTTGTAGTTGCCGACCGCGCCATTGATCTTGCCGGGCATCGGCAGACCGGCGAGCACTTCGCCCTGGCGCTGCAGGCGGGCGACGACGTTCGCGAGTTCCTTGCCGACGGTGGTCGGCGACGCGGTCTGGCCGTGGGTGCGCGAGAGCATCGGCACGGCGGCATGGTCGTGCGCCATCGCGCGCAGCTTCTCGATCAGCTCGTCCAGCTTGGGCAGCAGCACGTCCTGGCGCGCCTCGTTGAGCATCAGTGCGTAGCTGAGGTTGTTGATGTCCTCGCTGGTGCAGGCGAAGTGGACGAATTCCAGCGCCGGGCCAAGCTCGGTGTCGCCCTTGAGCTTTTCCTTGATCAGGTATTCGACGGCCTTGACGTCGTGGTTGGTGGTGCGCTCGATTTCCTTCACCCGTGCCGCGTCGGCGACGGAGAGGTTGTCGGCCAGGGCGCGCAGCTTGTCGGTGGCGGCAGGCGAGAACGGCTTCAGCTCGACAATGCGCGGTTCGTTGGCCAGCGCCACCAGCCATTCCACCTCGACCTTGACGCGGGCCTTGATCAGGCCGAATTCGGAGAAGATCGGTCGCAGGGCGTCGACCTTGCCGGCGTAGCGGCCATCGAGCGGGGAGAGGGCGAGGAGCTGGGTTTCGACGGACATGGCGTTGGGGGCAGCGAAGGCAAACCGCAATTCTACAGTGCGCGGCTCCGCGGCTCCTCCCGTCCGGGCGGCCAGCGGGAGGCGCTTCCCGGGCGATCGCCAGCGGCCACTGCGTCCGGAATCATCCGGCGTAAGCTGGGGAATCGACCTCGAAAGGAGACGATCCAGATGGCCAAGAAGACCACCGGCTTTCGCCTCGAACACGACAGCATGGGCGAGCTCCAGGTGCCTGCCGATGCCCTGTGGGGCGCCCAGACCCAGCGGGCCGTACAGAATTTCCCGGTGTCGGGCGTGCCGCTGCCGCGCGAGTTCGTCCGCGCGCTCGGCCTGGTCAAGGCGGCCGCGGCCGAGGTCAACGGCGGCTTCGGTCTGCTCGACAAGGGCGTGGCCACGGCGATCCGGGCGGCCGCGCTTGAGGTCGCCGCGGGCACCCACGACGCGCATTTCCCCATCGACGTGTTCCAGACCGGTTCGGGCACCTCCAGCAACATGAACGCGAATGAGGTGATCGCGACGCTCGCCTCGCGCGCCAGCCGCGCGAAGGCCGCCATCCATCCCAACGACCACGTCAACCTGGGCCAGAGTTCCAACGACGTGATTCCCACCGCGATCCGGGTCGGCGCGCAAGTGGCCACGGTCGAACAACTGCTGCCGGCGCTGAAGCACCTGCGTCGGACCATCGACCGCCGTGGCCGTGCGCTCGACGGCATTACCAAGACCGGCCGCACCCACCTGATGGATGCGATGCCGTTGACGTTCGGGCAGGAGTTCGGCGCGTGGTCGTCACAGCTGCACTCGGCGCAGGCCCGTATCGACGATGCCCTGAAGCGCCTGCGTCGCCTCCCCATCGGCGGCACCGCGATCGGTACGGGCATCAATGCCGACCCCCGCTTCGGCAAGGCGATGGCGAAGGCGCTTTCGACGCTGACAGGAACGAAATTCGAGTCAGCCATCGACAAGTTCGAAGGGCTCGCGGCGCAGGACGACGCCGTGGAGCTGTCCGGCCAGCTCAGTGCGCTGGCGGTGGCGCTGATGAAGATCGCCAACGACCTGCGCTGGATGAATTCAGGCCCGCTCGCGGGCTTGGGCGAGATCGAGCTGCCCGCATTGCAACCCGGCAGTTCGATCATGCCGGGCAAAGTGAACCCGGTGATTCCGGAGTCCGTCGCGATGGTCTGCGCACAGGTGATGGGGCATCACACGGCAATTACGGTGGCCGGACAGAGCGGCAACTTCCAGCTCAACGTGATGCTTCCGCTGATCGCGTTCGACGTGCTGGATTCGATCCGGCTGCTGTCCAACGCCATGCGCCTTCTGGCCGACTCGGCCATCGCCGGCCTGCGCGCACGAGGTGCGCATGTGCGCGAGGCGCTGGACCGCAATCCGATCCTCGTCACCGCGCTCAACCCGATCATCGGCTACGAAAAGGCCGCGGCGATCGCCAAGCGTGCCTACAAGGAAAAGCGGCCGGTGCTGGATGTCGCGCTGGAGATGAGCGGGCTGCCGGAAAAGCAGTTGCGCAAGCTGCTCGATCCCGTGCTTCTCACCAAGGGTGGAATCCACGGTGGCAGCGCGGGTGGGTGAGGCGTTGGCCGTGCTGCGTCGCTCAAAGTGAAGGCCTCGATGGCGACGGGCGCCATCGAGGCCGTTCTATAGGCTTCCGTTATTTCTTCTGAGCGGGCTTGGCGGCTTCCGCCGCTTCGGCCGCTGCGTCCTTCGCGGTGTTTTCGGCGGTCGCTTCCGCTGACTCGGTGTCGTCGACGTCATGGCCATCGACGTCATGGCCATCGACATCGCGGCCATCGGCATCGACGGACACGGTCGTCGAGTGTGAGTCTTCCTTGTAGCAATCGTCGATGTCGGACTGGTCCATGGTCGCGTATGGCCTGAACTCCGGCAGGGCAGCGGCGAGCGTGTCCTGCGAGGCCTTCATCGCCGGCAGGCGCGAGCACAGCTGGCGGGCGGCTGCCTTGATCCGGGTCGCTTCGGCTTCGACGCTCCGTTCGATTTCCTTCTCCGACTTGCCAGAGAAGATGCCGCCGATGGCTTCGCTGATTGCTTTGCCGGCCAGGTCAGCACCCTGTGCACCGATCTCCATGCCATTTTGCGCAACGCCTACATAGTGGCCACGGTAGTCGAGCAGGAGTTTGCGCTGGGCGTCGTTGATGGTCACGGTTTTTCCGTCGATCAACAGGTCGCCCTTAGGGGTGATTTCGGCCTTCGGACGCGAGTCCTTGGCTTCCTCGTTATCGGAGACGGACGAGCCGTCCTTGTCGGTGTGGATCCGGAAATGGTTGTTGAGGCTGATGTTTTCCGTCTCCAGCTTTTCCTTGGCCTTGTTGATTTCCTTCTCCACCACGCGCCCCAGGGCGGTGCTCGCGTGGTCGTTGCCCGAAGCGGCCGACGGCGACTTGGAGGAGTTGCTGCACGCGACCAGTGGCATGGAGGCGAGTAGGGCGATGGCGAGATTGCGTCGAATGTTCACGACTGGGGCTCCATGGGAAGGGATGGTGGAGGAAGGCTCAGCCTTCCTCACGCCAGCGGCGCAGGCGGATCGCGCCGTAGATCATCGCGATGCCGACGATGACGCCAATCCAGATGTCGGCATGGCCCAGCACGCTCCAGCTCGCACCCAGGTTCAGCGCTTCCGGGATGTTTTGCGGTTCGCCGATGTGCTTCAGGTCGTCGGCGATGGTTGGCAGCCAGCTGCCGGGGACCACGCTGAGCAGGCCGCGGTAGACCACCGTGTACCAGATCTTGTCGAGCGGCAGATGGACACCGGAGATCGACATGATCCCGCCGACGAAACTGATCGTCGCGCAGCCCAGCACCGGCACCATTACCGCCCAGAGGAAGGGCACGCGACGGGACCAGGCGGAGCACAGCATCAGCCAGCCCACCGCGGGCAACGACCACAGGATCTGGATCGGCAGCGTGAGCAGGATCTTGCCGACGATCTGGAAAGGATGGGAGTTGACGAGGATTCCGCTCGCGCCGGGCAGGCCGTTCACCGTGGTGGTGAGCGTGGTGATCACCCACAAAGCCAGACCGGTGAGGATGCCCACGCCGACGGCTACCAGCGGCGCCAGCAACAGCGCCCATGCGGCCTTGGACAGCACCATCTGGGTGTCGGACACCGGCATCGACTTCCAGAACAGGATGCTGCGGTCGCGACGGTCGTCGTACAACGAACCCAGCGAGTAGAAGAACACCACGAAGGCCAGAACCACCATCGCGAGCCCGATGCCGCCCAGCAATGCACCATCGCCAACCGCACCGCTGATCTTGGCCGCTTCCTCCGCGCCGCCTTCGGAGAAGTGGACGCCGTGCTTCTGGCCGATGATCGTGCCTGCGATCGCAGCGAGCAGCGCGAACAACGTGGCGATGCCGCCGGTGATCACGGGCGCCCAGAAGAAGCCGCCCTTGTGCTCCCAGAACTCGCGGCGCAGCAGCAGTTTGAACTTGTGCGTTGCGTGCGGCGGGGCCACGGGGGCGTGGACATGGTTTTCGGCGATGGCGTTCATGCGTAGGTCCCCTTCATGGTGGCGACGAACAGGTCTGCCAGGCCGGGTGTGCGGGTCTCGCCCAGTGTCTCCAGGCGGCCGTGGTCGATGCCGTCGAACAGCATCACGGTCTTGCCGAACGGCAGCGCGCGTTCGTCGAGGGGCTTGAGGCCGCGGGCCTCGTCGGTCTTGTCGCCGTTGACCAGCACTTCGACGTAGCGGGCACCGATGTCCTCCATCGCGGCGTTGATGGTGATTCTGCCGTCGCGGATGAACATCACGTCGGTGAGGATGTGTTCGATCTCCTCGACCTGGTGGGTGGTGACGATGATCGTCTTCTCTTCATCAAAGTAGTCTTCCAGCAGGCGCTGGTAGAACTGCTTGCGGTAGAGGATGTCCAGGCCGAGCGTCGGTTCGTCCAGCACCAGCAACTTGGCGTCGATCGCCATGACCAGCGCCAGGTGAAGCTGGACGATCATGCCTTTCGACATCTCGCGCACCTTCATGTTCGGCTTCAGCTGGGTGTTGGCCAGGAAGCGGTCGCAGCGGGCGCGGTCGAAACGCGGGTGCACGCCGCTGACGAACTCGATCGCGTCCTTGACCCTCATCCAGCGCGGCAGCACGGCCACGTCGGCGATGAAGCAGACATCGCGCATCAGTTCATCGCGCTGGGTGCGCGGGTCGCGGCCGAGGACGTCGAGCTGTCCTTCGAACGGGATCAGGCCGAGCATCGCCTTGAGTGCGGTGGTCTTGCCGGCGCCGTTGGGACCGATCAGGCCGACGATACGGCCGGTAGGGATTTCGAAGGTGGCGCCGTCGAGCGCCAGCTTGTTCTTGTAGTGCTTGCGCAGGCCGCGGGCAGTGACGACCGGGGCGACGCGGGTGTCGTTGGCGGCGTTCATTGCGTACCTTCCTTGTTGCCGGCGCGCAGCAGTTCTTCGATGCCCAGGCCCAAGCGCTTGATGCGCTCCACGACCTGCGGCCATTCCTCGGTGAGGAAGCGATCACGCTCGCTGAGGAGCAACTTCCGTGCGGCTTCTTCGGTGACGTACATGCCAAGTCCCCTGCGTTTTTCGACGAGTGCCTCGTCCGCCAGTTCCTGGTAGGCGCGCGAGACGGTGATTGGATTGAGCTGGTACTCGGCGGCGACCTGCCTCACAGAGGGCAGGGCATCGCCGGGCTTGAGCACGCCATCGAGCATCATTGCGATGACGCGCTCCTTCAGCTGGCGGTAGATGGGAGCGCTGTCGCTCCACGTGATTGCGGCCATGGTCAGCCCCGCGGCGAGAAGGAGAAGTACGGCATGACAGCTGTCTGCCGGCGTTGATGCGGGCCCTTGCGGGAGACGCGGTTGGTGTTCTGGGCGTCCATGCCCTGCCTGGCGTCCAGTGCCAGTGCGGAAGCGGTTGCGAGTTCAGCGGACAGTGCGACCGCGTTGGAAAGCGTGTTGCCGACAGCGCGGCCTTCGACGAAGTCCGCGGCCTGGCGGGCCTGGGACAGGACGCCTGCCGGGGCGGTGTCGAGCGGCATCGCGACCATCAGGGCGATGGCCAGCGCTGCGCCAGTAGCCGTGAAGGCGGAGAGCGAGTTGCGGAGCTTGTGGTTCATGGCGAACGTCCTGCTCGTTGGTAGACCGGTGTTGTATGCAACTATAACACCTAAACACAGGGCGTCAACAAGGCAGATACCCAACTGAAGGCATATAGGGATAGGAGCGGCTGGAACCGGGCTTCCCAGACCAGCAGTAGCCACACAACTACCAATAAAATCAGCTGGTTAAGTGTTGTCCTTCAGCCGCTCTGATCGGCAGGAAGCCGCGTCGCACCGGTAACGCCCCCGCTGGGCCGGGCAAAATTAGCCCGTTCTCTCGCAAAGAAATGCGCTGGGTCAGGTGCGCTGGCGTGGACCACGGCTACGTAGCGGGAGCGGTGGCCGCATGCATGTAGCTGTTTCCACGGCAGGCGGCCAGCAACGCAGGAACGTCTAATGCGCTTGGGTTGAGGATGACGTCCGTGCAACTCACGTCGCTGCACACGGTCAAGGTTGGGCAGCGCAAGGATTCGGTCTTTGAAACGGTGATTGCCGGCATAGCCCCACGCCGTGACAATACCCGGCCGGCACCGCGCGACCCGCGGCGCGCCATGGGTGGGCTCGACTCCCCAGAACCGCACAACGCGGCCGGTCGCAAACCAACCAGGAGTTTTCCCCGATGAAATCCCTCGTGCGCGGCACCGCCGTGCTCATCGCTTCCGCAGCCATGCTTTCGGCTGCAGCGACTCTTTCGGCCTGGGCTGCCCCCAAGGCTTCCAACGCCAAGCCCGCAACCCAGGAAAAGACCGTGCTGACCACTGATCGCGACAAAGCCAGCTACATGGTCGGTACTGATATTGCCCGCTCGATCGCGCCGGTCGGCCCCGACCTGGACATGGCGGCGTTCGAACGCGCCATCCGCAACGCCTTCGAAGGCGGCAAGCCGCTGCTCACGCAGGAAGAGGCGGCCACGACCGGCAAGGCCCTGATGGCCCGCATCGGTGCCCGCAACAACCAGGCCGCCGGTGGTGCGCTGCCGGACGTAGCGAAGGACAAGGTCGGCCTGCTGGTCGGCGGCGACGTGGGTCGCTCGCTGGTTTCGATCAAGGAAGAGATCGACCTGTCCACGCTGCTGCAGGCGGTCCGCACGTCGATGGCCGGTGGCAAGCTGCTTCTCAGCGACGCCGAAATCACCGCCGTCCGCGAGAGCTTCTCCAAGCAGATCCAGGAAAAGATGACCGCGAAGCAGACCGCTGCCGCGGGCAAGAACAAGGCCGATGGTGATGCGTTCCTCGCGAAGAACAAGGCCGAGAAGGGCGTGTTCACCACGGCCAGCGGCCTGCAGTACATGGTGCTGCGTCAAGGCAACGGTCCGCATCCGCGCCCCGTCGACAAGGTCCGCGTGAACTATCACGGCACGCTGCTCGATGGCACCGTCTTCGACAGCTCCTATGATCGTGGCCAGCCGGTCGAGTTCCCGCTGAACCAGGTCATCCCGGGCTGGACGGAAGGCGTCGCCCTGATGCCCGTTGGTGCGAAGTACCGCTTCTGGATCCCCGGTGAACTGGCCTATGGCGCCGGCGGAACCCCGGACGGCAAGATCGGTCCGAACTCCACCCTCGTGTTCGATGTCGAACTGATGGCGATCCTGCCCTGACACAATCGGGACAGGGCCAAATTCCGTAGACACCACGTTCAGCCGGTCGCCCTCACGGTGGCCGGCCCCCAAAACCTCAACCTTTGATTTTTCAGGAGTTCCCGATGACCCGTTTCCCGCGCCACGCGTCCGTGGCCTTGGCTGTCGCCGCACTCACCGCTTCGCTGGCCGCTTGCAATCCGCCGGCTGACAAGCCCAAGGCTGACGACGCCAAGACCGAAGCCAACGACAAGGGCGCGCAGACCCCGAAGATCGCGGGCCTGCCGACCGAAAAGGACCAGGTCAGCTACATGATCGGCCTGCAGATGGCCAAGTCGCTGGAGCAGGTGAAGGACGAAGTCGATGTCGACACCATCACCAAGGCCATCAAGACCACGCTGGCCGGCGAGAAGCCGCTCCTGGACGACAAGCAGGCCCAGCAGATCGCGGAAGCCTTCGGCCAGAAGATGCAGGCCAAGCAGATCGCCAAGATGATGGCCGATTCGAAGAAGAACCTCGCCGATGGCGAGAAGTTCCTGGCCGAAAACGCCAAGAAGCCGGGCGTGAAGTCCACGGCATCGGGCCTGCAGTACCAGTCCATCACCGAAGGGACCGGCCCCAAGCCGAAGGACACCGACGTGGTGAAGGTGCACTACAAGGGCACGCTGCTCGACGGCAAGACCTTCGACAGCTCCTACGATCGCGGCGAGCCGGCTACCTTTCCGCTCGGCGGCGTGATCCCGGGTTGGCGCGAAGGCCTCGCCCTGATGCCGGTGGGCAGCAAGTACAAGCTGTGGATCCCGGCCAAGCTGGGTTACGGCGAGAGCGGCACCCAAGGCGGCCCGATCGGCCCCAACGCCATGCTCACCTTCGAAGTCGAGCTGCTTGAAATCGTCAAGCCCGACGCGACGCGGGCCGCGAAGTAAGATCAGCTTTCCAGCAGTACAGCCGGCGGTGATAAACCCACCGCCGGCGCCTTGCCCCGCAAGGCGAACCCCCATTTCCAAGGATTAGCAACGCATGCGCGCCACCATTTTCGGCACGGGCTATGTCGGTCTGGTCACCGGTACCTGTCTGGCCGAAGTGGGCCACGACATCGTCTGTGTCGACATCGATGCCGCCAAGGTCGAAGGCCTCAACAACGGCGTGATCCCGATCTATGAGCCGGGCCTGGAACCAATGGTCAAGGCCAACCATGCCGCGGGCCGCCTGCAGTTCACGACCGATGCCGCCACCGCGATCCAGCATGGCGACACCATTTTCATCGCCGTCGGAACGCCGCCCGACGAGGACGGCAGTGCCGACCTCAAGTACGTGCTGGCCGTGGCGAAGACGATCGGCCAGAACCTGCAGCGCTCGGCTGTCATCGTCGATAAATCCACCGTGCCCGTGGGCACCGCCGACAAGGTGCGCGCGGTGATCGCGTCGGAGCTGGCGGCGCGCGGCGTGACGTTCGATTTCGACGTCGCGTCCAATCCCGAATTCCTCAAGGAAGGCGACGCGGTCAAGGACTGCATGCGCCCGGACCGCATCGTGATCGGCGCCAGCAATCACGCGTCGATCGAGCAGCTCAAGCGCCTGTACGCGCCGTTCAATCGCAACCACGAACGTATCGTGGCGATGGACGTGCGCTCGGCCGAACTGACCAAATACGCCGCCAACGCGATGCTGGCGACCAAGATCAGTTTCATGAACGAGATGGCGAACATTGCCGAAAGGGTGGGCGCCGACATCGAACACGTCCGTCACGGCATCGGTTCGGACCCGCGCATCGGTTACAGCTTCATCTACCCGGGCGCCGGTTACGGCGGTTCCTGCTTCCCCAAGGACGTGCAGGCGCTGGAGCGCACCGCGAAACAATACGGTTACAACGCACAGATCCTGGAAGCCGTGGAAGCCGTCAACCACCGCCAGAAGGAAAAGCTCTTCGAGCTGATCAGCCGCCACTACGACGGCAAGATCGCCGGCAAGACGTTTGCCGTCTGGGGCCTGGCGTTCAAGCCCAACACCGACGACATGCGCGAAGCCTCCAGCCGCACGTTGCTGGCGCAGCTGTGGGAAGCCGGCGCCAAGGTGCGCGCCTATGACCCGGAAGCGCGCCACGAGGCCGAACGCATCTTTGGCGAGCGCGCCGATCTGGTCCTGTGCGGTTCCGACCGCGCCGCACTGGAAGGCGCCGACGCGCTGGTGGTGGTGACCGAGTGGAAGCAGTTCCGCAGCCCGGATTTCGCACGGTTGAACGCAACGCTTCCGGACAAGGTGATCTTCGACGGACGCAACCTGTACGACCCGGAAGAAGTGGAGCAGGCCGGAATTGCCTATTACGGCATCGGTCGTGGCCGCTCGGTCTCCGGCGACGGCTCGATTTGAGCGTTCGGAGCGATCGATGACGCCGCAGGAACTCGAGCAACGCCTTGCCGAGGTGGAAACCCGCCTCGCGTTCCAGGAGCACGCACTGATTGAACTCAGCGACGCCCTGGCCGCTGCGCGCGACGAGGAGAGCCGCAACGCGCTGGTGCTGCACCGCGCGCTGGAAGAACTCAAGGCGATCCGCACCTCGCTGTCAGGCTCCCCCGTTACCGGCGATGCGTCGCTGGAACCTCCGCCGCCGCACTACTGAGCTGCTACGCACCGCGCACGATGAGCCACAACCTTCGCGACCAACTTCTGGGACTCGGCTTCAAGCCGGCGCCCGAGCCCGAGCGTCCTGCCAAACCCGCAGGCAATCCAACCCACGGCAAGCCGCAGCAGCGTGGCGAAGAGCGTCGGCCGCAAAGCGGCAGACCACCGCACGCCGGACACGGTAAGCCGGGACAGGGGCAAGGCCGGACCGGTGGCGCGAAGCCGGCACGGTCGCGCGAAGAGATCGACCTGGCCAAGGCCTACGCCCTGCGCGCCCAGCGCGAGAAGGACGAGCGCATCGCGGCCGAGACGGCAAAGCAGGAAGAAGCCCGCAAACGCCGCGAAGCACGCGCGAAGCTCACCGAACTGCTCAAGGACAAGCAGCTCAACGTCGCTGACGCCGAGATCGCCCGCCACTTCCCCTACGGCGGCAAGATCAAGCGCATCTATGTCACCGCCGAGCAGCTCAAGGCGCTCAACGCCGGCGAGCTTGGCGTGCTGCAGCAGGATGGTCGCTACCTGCTGGTGACAGCGGAGCTGATGGCCCAGGCCGAGGAAATCTTCCCGGCGGCGATCGCGCTCAAGGTCGATCCCAATGCGACGCTGGAAGAAGATCCCTATGCCGATCCGCAATACCAGGTGCCCGACGACCTGGTGTGGTGAAGGAAGGTGTACCCGGGCGTGATCCGATTGCTGCGATCACGCCAGGCGATTCATCACGCGGCGCAGTTTCGAGATGCCCAGGTCGCGGATAAGCCGATGGGTCGCATGGGGCAGGGGTGACTCATCGATGTCGTGCGGTGCGATGTTCTTGCCGGGAACACCCGGGTGGAATTCGATACCGGCCGCCGCATAGCAGTGCTGGACCATCGCTGAGCAATACAGGGCGCCTTCCTGCGCGAGCAGGTTGTCGCGACGGCGCAGGCGCGTGCTGTGCATCGCCAGGAACGTGCCCGCCAGCTCGCGTAGCGAATAGCTGGAAAGTCCCGACAGCAGGTCCAGCGCGGCGACCTGCACCTGCCTTGTCTGCGTGGCGTCCAGGCCGAAATCGATCACCGCCAGGTTGGGGAATGCCTCCGCGTCGAAGTAGCGCGAAGCCCGGTTCTCCTGCACGCCGAGGCGGATCTGCTTGAACCGCATGTCCAGGTCAGATTCCACCACCCACCATTGGCCATCGCTGCGCTTCTCGCTGAAAACGAAAGCGTGCGACCACAGGCTGCGGTGCCCATCCGCCGTGAGCGGTGCCTGCGCCTTGCGGATGAGCTTGTTGATGAAGTCGCGCCCACCGCACAGGCCGATGCGACCGGGAGCGGCGTGCCGTTCGATGAAGTCTGCGTTGCTGGTGGCGTCAGGCATGGCGTTTTGCTGGTTGGGCACGTCGGTTCGATCGCGCCACGATGGCACTGGCCGACGAGGCTATCAAGCGCGCCGCAGCGCGCTGCTGAAGCCAGGTTACGGCGCTTGGCGTTACTCCGCGCCGCAACGCGCTGCAAACGCAAGGCAGCGACGCCTTGGATGCCTACTCCGGGTCGTAATCCAGATTCGAAGCAAGCCACCGCTCCGCTTGCGCCAGATTTACGCCCTTACGCTTCGCGTAATCCTCAACTTGTTCCTTCGACACCCGCCCGACCACGAAGTACTGGCTGCGCGGATGGCTGAAGTAGTGACCGGATACCGCCGCGGCCGGGTACATCGCGAAGCTCTCCGTTAGCTTCACGCCGGCGTTGCGTTCGGCATCCAGCAGGCCGAACAACGTTCCCTTCTCGCTGTGCTCGGGGCAGGCCGGGTAGCCGGGGGCAGGGCGGATGCCGGCGTACTTCTCGTCGATGAGCGAGTCGTTGTCGAGCGTTTCGTCCGTCGCGTATCCCCAGAACTCTTTGCGGACGCGTTCGTGCAGGCGCTCGGCGAAGGCTTCGGCCAGCCGGTCGGCGAGCGCCTTGAGCAGGATGGCGTTGTAGTCGTCGAATTCCGCTTCGAAACGGGCGACGTGTTCCTCGATGCCGATGCCCGCAGTGACGGCGAAACCACCGATCCAGTCCTGCTTGCCCGAGTCTTTGGGCGCGATGAAATCGGCGAGGCAGAAGTCCGGGCGATCCACCGGCTTGTCCGCCTGTTGCCGCAGGAACCGGAACATCACTGGCCCGCCATCCGCATCGACGACGACATCGTCGCCGACGGAATTCGCCGGCCACAGCCCGAACACGCCACGTGCAGTCAGCCACTTTTCCTTGACGATGCGCTTCAGCATCGCTCGTGCATCGCGATACAGCTCCGTCGCCTGCGCGCCGACGATCTCGTCGGTGAGGATCGCCGGGTACTTGCCTGCCAGTTCCCAGGTGTTGAAGAACGGCGTCCAGTCGACGTACTCGATCAACTCATCGAGTGGGTAGTCGTTGAGCACGTGCAGCCCGGGCTGCTTCGGGGTCGGTGGTGTGTAGTCGCTCCAGCCGCCGTCGAATTTCTGCCCGCGCGCCTTCTCCAGCGACACCAGCCGCTTGCCGTCGCCGCGGTTCTTGTGGCGCTCGCGGATGTCGGCGTAGTCGGCGTCGTTGGCGGCCACGAACGGACCGCGCAGTTCCCGGCTGATCAGCGACTGCGCCACGCCGACGGCTCGCGAGGCGTCCTTCACCCACACGGTGGGTGACTTGTAATGCGGATGGATCTTCAGTGCGGTGTGCGCGCGTGACGTCGTCGCACCACCGATCAGCAGCGGCACCTCGAAGCCCTGTCGCTGCATTTCACGCGCCACATGGCTCATTTCCTCCAGCGACGGCGTGATCAGGCCGGACAGGCCGATCAGGTCCGCATTCTCGGCCTTCGCGCGATCGAGGATGGTCTGTGCCGGCACCATCACCCCAAGGTCGACGACGTCGAAGTTGTTGCATGCCAGTACGACGCCGACGATGTTCTTGCCGATGTCGTGCACGTCGCCCTTGACCGTCGCCATCACGATCTTGCCGTTGGATTTGCCGACTTCGCCGGTGCGCAGCTTCTCGGCTTCGATGTAAGGCAGCAGGTAGGCGACCGCCTTCTTCATTACGCGAGCCGACTTCACCACCTGCGGTAGGAACATCTTGCCGGCACCGAACAGGTCACCGACGACGTTCATGCCGTCCATCAGCGGCCCCTCGATCACATCGAGAGGTCGCGTCGACAGCGCGCGGGCTTCCTCGGTATCGGTTTCGATGTACAGGTCGATGCCATGGACCAACGAGTGGCTCAGTCGATCGCGTACCGGCTTCTCGCGCCAGGCGAGGTCCTCGACCCTCTTTTCGCCCTTCTTGCCCTTGAACTTGTCGGCGATCTCCAGCAGGCGTTCGGTGGCGTCGGGGCGGCGGTTGAGGACCACGTCCTCGACGCGCTCACGCAGTTCGGCATCTAGGTCGTCGTACAGCGGCAGTGCGCCGGCGTTGACGATGCCCATGTCCATACCAGCACGGATCGCGTGATACAGGAACACCACGTGGATCGCCTGGCGCACCGGCTCGTTGCCGCGGAACGAGAACGACACGTTGGAGACGCCGCCCGAGACATGGCTGAACGGGAAGCGGCGCTTCAGCTCGCGGGTGCCTTCGATGAAGTCGACCGCGTAGTTGTTGTGTTCCTCGATGCCGGTGGCGACCGCGAAAACATTGGGATCGAAGATGATGTCTTCCGGCGGGAAGCCGATCTCCTGCGTCAGCAGCTGGTAGGCGCGCGAACAGATCTCGATCTTGCGCTCGGCGGTGTCGGCCTGGCCGACCTCGTCGAAGGCCATGATCACGACGGCGGCGCCATAGCGTCGCACCAGTCGCGCCTGGCGCAGGAATTCGGCTTCGCCTTCCTTCATCGAGATCGAATTGACGATGCCCTTGCCCTGCAGGCATTTCAGGCCAGCCTCAATGACGCTGAACTTGGAGCTGTCCACCATCACCGGCACGCGGGCGATGTCGGGCTCGGCGGAGATCAGGTTGAGGTAGGTAACCATGGCCTGCTCGGAATCGAGCATGCCCTCGTCCATGTTGACGTCGATGACCTGCGCGCCGCTTTCGACCTGCTGGCGCGCCACCACGACAGCTTCGTCGTAGCGACCTTCCATGATCAGCTTCTTGAACTGCGCCGAGCCGGTGACGTTGGTGCGTTCACCTACGTTGATGAAATTGCTTTCTGGCGTGATCGGCAGCGGCTCCAGGCCGCTGAGCCGGGTCTGGCGGGGGAGTGCCTGTGTCATCAGGCTGCGTCCGCCAGTTGCGGCACCGGCCGCGGCGTCACGTCCTTGACGGCATCGGCAATCGCGGCGATGTGCGCCGGCGTGGTGCCGCAGCAACCGCCCACGAGATTGAGCAGGCCGGATTCCGCGAATTCGCGCAGTACGCCCGCCATGTCCTCGGGCGTTTCGTCGTAGCCGCCGAACGCATTGGGCAGGCCGGCATTCGGATGGGTGCTGACGTAGGTGTCAGCCACCTGCGCCAGGACGTCCACGTGCACGCGCAGGTCCTTGGCGCCGAGTGCGCAGTTGAGGCCGATGGCCAGCGGCTGCGAGTGGCGCACGGAGTACCAGAAAGCTTCGGCGGTCTGGCCGGACAACGTGCGGCCGGAGGCGTCGGTGATCGTGCCGGAGATCATCACGGGCAGCTTCGCGCCGCGGGCCTCGAACGCCTCCTCGATCGCGAACAGCGCCGCCTTGGCGTTGAGCGTGTCGAAGATGGTCTCGACCATGATCACGTCCGCGCCGCCGTCGATCAGGCCGTCGGTGGCCTCGCGATAGGCCACGCGCAGCTCGTCGAAGCTGATCGCGCGGAAGCCGGGCCGGTTCACGTCCGGGCTGAGCGACGCGGTACGACTGGTCGGACCGAGCACGCCGATGACGAAGCGCGGCTTGCCAGGATCTTTTGCTTCGGCCGCATCGCAGGCGGCGCGGGCCAGGCGTGCGCCAGTCTCGTTGAGTTCACGGGCCACGTGCTCGAGGCCGTAGTCGGCCAGCGAAATGGTGGTGGAGTTGAAGGTGTTGGTTTCGATCAGGTCGGCACCGGCATCCAGGTACTGGGCGTGGATGCCCTGGATGATTTCGGGGCGGGTGATGCTGAGCAGGTCGTTGTTGCCACGCTGGTCGCGCGCGCAGCCGCAGGCGTCGCCGTGGGCGTGGTCGTCGGGAGAATGATGGTGGTCGTAGCCGCTGGCGAAGCGCGTGCCTCGGTAGTCGTCTTCCTGCAGTTCGTGCTGCTGGATCATCGTGCCCATGGCACCGTCGATGATCAGGATGCGTTCGCGCAGTTGTTGCTGCAGTGCCTGCGCACGGGCGGGGTTGAGCCAGGGGAGGGAGTGCTTCGTCATCTAAGTAATTGACCTGCAGGACTACGTGGCTTCTTTGGGCGTGATGCCCGGCATCAACGAGGCGGTTTGCGTGCGATCAGCGCGATCACGCCGAAATGCGGCGGTCGGCGTTCGCGCGTCACCATCTCGCTGCTGACGATCTCCAGTCCTGCCTTGGACACGAATTTCTGCAGTTCCTTTTCGGTAAAGCCCAGGTTGACGTGGCCGTAGGCCTCCGCCACCTGCTGGTGCTCGTGCTTGGCCAGGCTGGTGACCAGCAGCAGGCCGGCGGGGCGCAGCACGCGGGCGGCTTCGGCGACGGCCTGCGCGGGTTGCCCGGCGTAGGTCAGCGCGTGCATCAGCACCACGAAATCGAACTGCGCCGCAGGGAAGGGCAACGCATGCATGTCGCCCTCGCGCACTTCCACGTTCTTGAGCTTGCGCAGGCGTTCGGACGCGGCGGCCACGACCTTGGTGCTGGCGTCCAGGCACACATAGCGCTTGGCATGCGGGGCCAGCAGCTCGGCCAGCACGCCGTCGCCGGAGGCGATGTCCAGCACGTCGGTGGGCTGCAGGAGCGGCAGTGCCGAGCGCGCCAGTGCCTCCCACGTCCGCCCGGGCGAGTAATGCCGTTCCATGTCGCCGGCGACGGAGTCGGCCCAGTTCTGTTCCGTCGCGCGGGCCGACAGCACGTCCCCGACGCGTTCGGCGTCCTGGCGGAGCAGCGGATCGTCGCTGCCCTCGCGCAGGGTCTGCCACAGGGCGCGCTGCGCGCTGTCGAGTGCGGCGTCGTCGAACCGGTAGTAGGACGAAACCCCGGCGCGGCGGTCGCGGACCAGGCCTGCTTCCTTGAGCTTGGACAGGTGGGTCGACACGCGTGGCTGGGCGAGCCGGGTGATTGCCGACAATTCGGCCACAGTGAGCTCCTCGCGTTCCAGCAGGGCGAGCAGCCGCACGCGGGTGGCGTCGGCGAATACTTTCAGTCGGGACGACCAGCCTTCGAGATCCATGGGTTTGGGGCCTTCTATCAACCTATCGCGATATAGAGATAAGTGTGGGCTGCCGGGCTCCGGGGGTCAAGCCGAACGCGGTCGAGAGGTGGGGTTATTTGTCCGCGAGGGCTACAATTCGCGTCTTCGCTGAGTCACATACGGGGTACGACGTGGATTTCCGCTTCACCGAAGAGCAGTTGATGATCCAGGACGTGGCGCGCCGCATCGCGCAGGAAAAGATCGCGCCGAGCGCCGAACACCACGACCAGACCGGCGAATTCCCCCTCGCCAACATCCGTACCCTCGGTGAAAACGGCCTGATGGGCATCGAAGTGCCGGCCGAATACGGCGGCGCGGGCATGGACCCGATCAGCTACGTGCTGGCCATGGTCGAGATCGCCCACGCCGACGCTGCGCATTCGACGATCGTGTCCGTCAACAACTCGCTGTTCTGCAACGGCATCCTGAAGTTCGGCACCGAAGCGCAGAAACAGCTGTACGTCCGCGACATTGCCGAAGGCCGCGAGATCGGCGCTTTCGCCTTGACCGAGCCGCAGTCCGGCTCCGACGCCACCGCGATGCGTTGCAAGGCGGTCAAGCAGGCCGACGGCACCTACGTCGTCAACGGCAAGAAGAGCTGGATCACCTCCGGCCCGGTCGCCAAGTACATCGTGCTGTTCGCGATGACCAACCCGGACCTCGGCGCTCGCGGCATCACCGCGTTCATGATCGACACCACCAAGCCGGGCTTCCATCGCGGCAAGACCGAACCGAAGCTCGGCATCCGCGCCTCGGCCACCTGCGAGATCGAGTTTGCCGACTATGTCGTCCAGGCCGACGAAGTGCTGGGCAAGGAAGGCGAGGGCTTCAAGATCGCCATGAGCGTGCTGGACGCCGGTCGCATCGGTATCGCCAGCCAGGCGCTGGGGATTGCCAGGGCCGCCTACGAGGCCACCCTGGCCTACGTGAAGGAGCGCAAGGCGTTCGGCGCGCCGATCGGCACCTTCCAGATGACCCAGGCGAAGATCGCTGACATGAAGTGCAAGCTCGACGCGGCCATGCTGCTGACGCTGCGCGCGGCGTGGCAGAAGGGCGAGTTCGAGAAGGGCGGGGCCCGCTTCAGCAACGAAGCCGCCATCGCCAAGCTGACCGCATCGGAAGCGGCGATGTGGATCACCCACCAGGCCGTGCAGATCCACGGCGGCATGGGTTATTCGAAGGAAATGCCGCTGGAGCGTTATTTCCGCGACGCCAAGATCACCGAAATCTACGAAGGCACCAGCGAGATCCAGCGCCTGGTCATCGCCCGCAACGAAACCGGACTGCGCTGAGAACAGTCACCCCGGGCCCGCGTCTGCTTCTGCAAGGAATGCACACGCGGGCCTGCTTGCTTTGTTCCAAAGCTGAAGTATTTGCACTAATCCCCTAACAACGGACGGATTCCAACGTTGCCATGAGCACCGCACCCAAAGCTCCGCGTAAAGCAGCCAAGGCTGTCAAGTCGACCACCGCTGCCAAAACCGCCGCCGCCAGCAAGGCGCCCGCCACCGAGAGCCAGGCCGTTTCGCTCGAACCCATCCTCGCCGCCATGCGCAAGCGCCTGCCCAAGGCGCGCCATGCCGAGGGTGAGGCCTTCATCAACGCGTTCTACCGCCGCATGAGCGAGGACGAGTTGCCGCAGCACAGTGCCGATGGCTGGGCGGCGCTTGCCGTCGACTTCCTCGACTTCGCGCGTGCGCGCAAGCCGGGTTCGGCGCTGGTGCGCCTGTTCAACTCGAACATCAAGACCCACGGTTGGGAATCGCCGCACACCGTGCTGCAGGTTGCCAACGACGACATGCCGTTCCTGGTCGACACCGTGACGATGGCACTGGCCGAGCAGGGCATCGGCGTGCACGTGCTGGGCCACCCGGTGGTGACGTTCCAGCGCGACAAGGCCGGCAAGCTGCTCGCCGTGGGCGGCGGCGTCCCGGAATCGCTGATGCACCTTGAAATCGATCGCCAGTCCCCGGACTCCATGGCGAAGATCCGCAAGGCGATCGAATCGGTGCTCGCCGACGTCCGCGCGATGGTGCGCGACTGGGCCGACATGCGCGATCGCATGCTGCAAGCGGCCGACGACATGGGCAAGCGCAAGGTGCCGCAGGACGCGCAGGCCCGCGCGGAGTCGCAGGAATTCCTGCGCTGGGCGGCGGACAACCATTTCACCTTCCTCGGCTACCGCGAATACGAACTGACGAAGGAAGGCGGCGACGACGTGCTGCGTGCCGTCGAAGGCACCGGCCTGGGCCTGATGCGCGGCCATGAAGCCCACAAGCCGCGGGCGGTGAAGTCGCTGCCGGCGCACAACCTGCGCAAGGCGACAGGCGATGCCGAGGCGCTGATCCTGACCAAGACCAACGCGCGTTCGACGGTGCACCGCCCGGGTTACATGGATTACATCGGCGTGCTGGCCTTCGACGACAAGGGCAGGGCGATCCGCGAGCAGCGTTTCCTCGGCCTGTACACCTCCAGCGCGTACAACCGTCGCCCGTGGGACATCCCGCTGGTGCGCCAGCGCTACGAATACGTGATGAGCAACTCCGGCCTGGCGCTCAACAGCCACAGCGGCAAGGCGTTGCGCCACATCCTGGAAACGCTGCCGCGCGACGAGCTGTTCCAGTCCTCCGGCGACGAACTGCTCAATGCTGCCACTGGCATTCTCGGCCTGCAGGAACGCGTGCGCAGCAAGCTGTTCCTGCGTCGCGACCGCTACGGCCGCTTCTTCTCCGGCCTGGTGTACATCCCGCGCGACCGTTTCAACACCGACGTGCGCCTGCGCATCGAGGCGATGCTGAAGGAAAAGCTGCAGGGTGAGCATGTCGATACCACCGTTTTGCTTGGTGAATCGCCGCTCGCGCAGCTGCACCTGGTCATCCGCCCGAAATCCGGTGAAGTCGCCGAAGTCGACAACTCCGCCATCGAAATTGCCCTCGCCCGGATCATCCGCAACTGGCAGGACGACCTGCGCGAAGCGCTGGTGGCCGGCCACGGCGAGGAGCAGGGCCTGGCCCTGTCCAACCGTTACGGTCGCGCCCTCCCGTCGGGCTACCTTGAGGAAGTCGGTGCCGCCGTCGCGGCGCAGGACATCACCAACCTGGCCGCGCTGACTGGGCCGGACGACCTGCGACTGAGCCTGCATCGCATGCACGCCGGCGAAGGCGGGCTGCGCTTCAAGTTCTATCGCCAGAACGACGACATCCCGCTGTCCGATGCGCTCCCGATGATGGAGAACATGGGCCTGCGCGTGATCTCCGAGCATCCGTACCGCCTGACCGTCGACGGCCAGGTGTTCTACGTGCAGGACTTCGAGGTCGAGACCATCGGCGGCGAGCTGGACATCTCCAGCCTCGACCAGAATTTCGAGGACGCCTTCGGCCAGATCTGGCGCGGCAACGCCGAGAACGACGGCTTCAACCGCCTGATCATCGCGGCCAACCTGTCGTGGCGACAGGTCGCCGTGCTGCGCGGTTACTGCAAGTACCTGCTGCAGGTCGGCGTGCCGTTCTCGCAGAGTTATGTCGAAGCGACGTTCGCGCGCTACCCGGTACTGGCACGCCTGCTGGTGGAGGTGTTCGAGGCGAAGTTCGATCCGAGCACCGGCAAGGAAAGCAAGGCCGAGATCAAGTCGGGCATGGAGCGTTTCGGCAAGCAGCTGGCCGCACTGGCCGGCGGTGACGGCGCGATGATGGCGGCGGTGCTGCCGGTGGTGGAAGCCCGCGCCGGCAAGCGCGACGTGCAGGTCGACGTCACCCGCGACGCGTTCAAGGCGCTGCTGGACCGCGTGGCAAGCCTCGACGAGGACCGCATCTTCCGCAGCTTCCTCGGCGTCATCGATGCCACGCTGCGCACCAGCTTTTACATCCAGTACAAGGATGGCAAGCGTGCCGACGGCGGCCCGACCGACTACGTCAGCTTCAAGTTCGATTCCTCTAAGGTGCCGGACCTGCCCAAGCCGCGTCCGTACCGCGAAATCTTCGTCTACGGTCCGCGCGTGGAAGGCGTGCACCTGCGCTTCGGTCCCGTTGCGCGTGGCGGCCTGCGCTGGTCGGATCGTCGCGAAGACTTCCGTACCGAAGTGCTGGGCCTGGTGAAAGCACAGATGGTGAAGAACACCGTCATCGTGCCGGTCGGCTCGAAGGGCGGTTTCTTCTGCAAGCAGCTGCCGGATCCGTCCGTGAACCGCGACGCGTGGTTCAACGAAGGCGTGGCCTGCTACCAGCGCTTCATCAACGGCCTGCTGGACATCACCGACAACATCGCGCCGGACGGAAAGATCGTGTATCCGGCGAATGTCGTGCGCCACGACAACGACGATCCGTACCTGGTCGTCGCCGCCGACAAGGGCACCGCGACCTTCTCCGACATCGCCAACGGCATCGCGCGTGCGCACGGCTTCTGGCTGGACGATGCGTTCGCGTCGGGCGGTTCGGTCGGTTACGACCACAAGGGCATGGGCATCACCGCGCGTGGCGGCTGGGAGTCGGTCAAGCGCCACTTCCGTGCCATGGGCCGCGACTGCCAGAAGCAGGACTTCACCGTGACCGGCGTGGGCGACATGTCCGGCGACGTGTTCGGCAACGGCATGCTGTTGTCGAAGCACATCCGCCTGGTGGCGGCGTTCGACCATCGCCACATTTTCCTCGACCCGAACCCGGACGCGGCGATCTCGTTCAAGGAACGCGACCGCATGTTCAAGCTGCCGCGTTCGTCGTGGGACGACTACGACAAGAAGCTGATCAGCAAGGGCGGCGGCGTGTATCCGCGTTCGGCCAAGTCTATCCCGGTGTCGGCGGAAACCCGCGCGGCGCTCGGCATAGAGAACGGTGTCACCGCGCTCAGCCCGAACGACCTGATGAACGCCATCCTCAAGGCGCCGGTCGACCTGCTGTGGAACGGCGGCATCGGCACGTACGTCAAGGCGACCAGCGAATCGAACCAGCAGGTTGGCGACCGCGCCAACAACGGGCTGCGCGTCGATGGCCGCGAGCTGCGCTGCAAGGTGGTGGGCGAGGGCGGCAACCTGGGCCTGACCCAACTTGGCCGCGTCGAAGCCGCCATGCACGGCGTGCTGCTCAACACCGACTTCATCGACAACTCCGCCGGCGTGGATACCTCGGACCACGAGGTGAACATCAAGATCCTGCTCAACGGCGAAGTGCAGAAGAAGAAGCTCACGCTGCCCGAGCGCAACAAACTGCTGGCATCGATGACCAACGAAGTCGGCGAACTGGTGCTGAGCGACAACTACCGCCAGAACCAGGCCATCAGCCTGATGGAGCGGATGAGCGTGTCGCGCATGGGCTCCAAGCGCCACTTCATCACCACGCTGGAATCGCAGGGGCTGCTCGATCGCCAGATCGAATACCTGCCGTCGGATGCCGAGCTGGTCGAGCGCAAGTCGCGCGGCATGGGCCTGACCCGCCCGGAACTGTCGATCCTGCTGTCGTATTCCAAGATCGTGCTGTTCCAGCAGCTGTTGGATTCGGACGTGCCGGAAGATCCGTACCTCTCGAAGGAGCTGGTGCGCTACTTCCCCGAACCGCTGCAGAAGAAGTACGCCAAGGCGATGGAAGGCCACCGCCTGAAACGCGAGATCATCGCCACCGCGGTGACCAACTCGATGGTCAACCGCATGGGCGCGACGTTCACCCTGCGCATGACCGAGGACAGCGGCCGCACCCCGGGCGAGGTCGCCAAGGCCTTCAACATCACCCGCGAGACGCTGGACGCGCGCTCGCTGTGGGCGCAGATCGACGCGCTGGACGGCAAGGTGGCCGAATCGGTGCAGGTCGATGCGCTGGAAGTAATCTGGTCGCTGCAGCGTTCGTTCACGCGCTGGCTGCTGGCACGTCCGGGTGCGATCCCGGACATCACCACGGCGGTGGAGCGCTACCGCGACGGCTTCAGGGACATCCGCGCCGGCGAAAACATCCTCGGCCCGGCACAGCGTCCCGGTTACGAAGCCGCACTCCGCGACTGGAAGGCCAAGGGCGTGCCGGCGGACCTGGGTGGACAGCTCGCGGCGTTGCCGTACCTGGATGCCTCGTGCGACATCATCGAGCTGGCCCGCGAACGCAAGGTCAAGACCGTCGACGTCGCCAAGGTCCACTTCCGCCTTGGCGAAGCGCTCAACCTGCCCTGGCTGATCACCCAGATCGACAACCTGGCCGTCGACGGACGCTGGCACGCGGTGGCGCGTGGCGTCCTGCGCGAAGAGCTGGCGACCCAACAGCGTGCATTGGTGAAGCAGGTGCTGGCAATGCCGGGTGCGAACGCCGACGCGAAGGTCAAGCAGTGGATCGAGCGCGACGACGCCTCGCTGCGCTTCACCCTGGCAATGCTCAACGAGCTGGCCGCGCAGAAGTCATTGGACTACCCGACCGCATCGGTCGCGGTGCAGCGTCTCTCGCAGCTGGCGTCGCGCGGCTGATCTTGCCGGCCAGCCTCATCGACTGATCAGGCCGGCAAGTGGTCTTCGAAGCCCCTCCCCGTGAGGGGCTTCGTTTTTGTCTGGCCGAAGCGCCGAATGCCCCGAACTAACGCCACGCTTGCCACGTCACGCCTCCGCGTTATGCTCACCGCCACACAACGGAGCCGCCGATGACCACGACGACGCCCCGCATCGCCTTCCTCGCCAGCCATTCCGAAGACGCGCAACGCTCGCGCGAAGAGCTGGTCGCGCGCCATGGCGACCATCCGCCGCAGGAGGCCGACGTGCTGGTCGCGCTGGGTGGCGATGGCTTCATGCTGCAGACGCTGCACCGGCACGGCGGGCTGGGTAAACCCGTCTACGGGATGAAGCTGGGCGCTGTGGGTTTCATGATGAACCACCAGCGCAACGAGGACCTGGTCGAGCGCATACACGCTGCCGAACCCGCCGTGCTGCGACCGCTGGAAATGGTCGCGCAGACCGAGTCCGGTGCCACCGTCGGCTCGCTGGCCTACAACGAGGTCTCCCTGCTGCGCCAGACCCGTCAGGCGGCGCACCTGTCCATCGACCTCAACGGTCAGACGCGGCTGGACGAACTCATCTGCGACGGCGTGCTGGTTGCGACGCCCGCGGGCAGCACGGCGTATAACTTCTCCGCGCACGGTCCGATCCTGCCCCTGGGCGCGAACGTGATCGCGCTGACGCCGATCGCTGCGTTTCGCCCGCGTCGCTGGCGCGGCGCCGTGCTCAAGGCAAATACCGAAGTGCGCTTCAAGGTGGTCGATCCGTTCAAGCGTCCGGTCAGCGCGACTGCGGATTCACACGAAGTCCGCGACGTCGTCGAAGTCACGATCCGCGAATCACGCGACCGCACGGTGACCTTGCTGTTCGATCCGGAACACAACCTGGAAGAGCGCATTCTCGCCGAGCAGTTCACCAGCGGGTGAGCCGTTGGGGTGGGGATGCCAGCCCCAGGCCCACGGCATTCTCCCGTCGCAACCCTTGCGACCCAATCCGGGCAGAATGGCACCATGCCCGACCGTGATGCCAACCCGCTGATCGTCGCGATCTCATCGCGCACCCTGTTCGACATGGAGGACAGCCACGCGCTGTTCGAGCGCGAGGGCATCGACGCCTACGCACAGTTCCAGCGCGGCCACGAGGACGACATCCTAGAGCCGGGTGTCGCCTTTCCACTGGTGCGCAAGCTGCTGGCACTGAACGAAGGCGCGCCGTTGGAGGCGCCGCGTGTCGAGGTCATCCTGATCTCGCGCAATTCCGCCGACACCGGGCTGCGCATCTTCAATTCGATCGAGCACCACGGTCTGGCGATAAAGCGCGCCGCCTTCAGCAACGGCGCGGCGCCATTCCCCTACATCCGGCCGTTCGGCGCGGACCTGTTCCTGTCCACCCATGGCGAGGACGTGGGCAATGCGCTGGCGGCGGGTGTCGCTGCCGCGACGTTGCTACCCGCGCGTGCAGCCGCGCAGCGGCATGACCAGCTGCGTATCGCCTTCGACGGCGATGCGGTGATCTTCGATGACGAAGGCGAACGCGTGTCGCGCGAAGGCGGGCTGGCCGCGTTCGCCGCGCATGAGCGGGCGCATGCAGGCGAGCCCTTGTCCGGCGGGCCGTTCCGAGGCTTCCTCGATGCGCTGCATCGCCTGCAGGCGGCATTCCCGACCGGTCAGGACGCGCCGATCCGCACGGCGCTGGTCACCGCGCGTTCGGTGCCCGCTCACGAACGCGTGATCCGCACCTTGCGCGAGTGGGGCATCCGTCTGGACGAGGCGTTGTTCCTCGGCGGGCGCGCCAAGGGACCGTTCCTGGAAGCCTTTGGCGCCGACATCTTCTTCGATGATTCGCAGCACAACATCGATTCGGCGCGTCAGCACGTGGCCGCGGGGCATGTGCCGCATGGGGTGTCGAACAGCTAGTTGCTTCGGCTTGACTGCATCGCCTGTGTAGCGTTCGAGAGAGTAGTTTGGTCCGGGTGCGCGCCGCGCGGACTACTTCGGTGGAAGATCCATCGGCAGGCGCACGTCGCTCACCCGCCACGACAATCCCTGCCGGGTGAGGACGAAGATCACCGGATCGCCAGAGGCGTTGTGCACGGTCGCGGTGAAGCGGGAAGGGGATTCGAAGCGGTACTCCGCGCCTTCCAGCGGATCGCGTGGTGGGGCCGGAATGTTGAGGTCATCGCTGTGCCGGCGGCCGTCGAGGCGATGCCAGAAGTTGCGGCCTTCCATCAGCGCGGCCAACCCGGCGGGCGTGGCGGCGACATCGACCAGGCCGCTGGACGCGCCGCTGGCCATGCGCAGCGCGATCGATCCCAACAGGCTGGACTGAACTTCAGGACCGGCACGGCGAACCAGGTAGTTGTCCAGTTGCAACTTGAAGCTGGCACGCAAGGCCGGGAAATCGACCTGGCGCGACAACGCCGCACTGTCCTGTTCCTTCACCGCGGTGCGGATCGCGTGGATCGTGAGGAAAGGGCCGGCACCGATGTAGCCGACCAGCAGCAGGAGGAGGACACCGGCAAGGATCAGCCACTTCTTCATCGTTGCTCCCGACTCATTTTCCGCATGGGTGTCTTGCGTCGCATGGCGGACCAGCATCGACGCGACGGCATGATCGTCGCGTGCAGGCGTGTCGATGCCGTTGCGCATGTCGACGAGACAGTAGCCTGTCCGTCGATGGTCGCACAGCTCCGCGCAAGAATTGACGGGGTCGGTTGAACACCGGCCCCGTCGCATTCATCCGTTGCGTGGATCGTGCCGATCAGAACCGCCCGCCGCGCTCCCGCGTTTCCAGCGGCGCCATGCGGGTCTGGTCCTGCAGCTGCAGTTGTCGTACCTCGAACGGTGCGCCGTAGCCGGCCGGCACGTGCGCACGGTCGAAGGCCAACACCAGCGAACCGCTGCCGGGCTGGAACCAGGCCGCCGACTGCGCCTGCGACACCGGACGCAACGCGCCATCCGGTGCGGTGGCGAACAACGTGCCGCTCGCCTCGTAACGACCCGTCGAAGCCGTTTCCACCGGCACCGTCAGGCGCAGCTGCCGTGCGTTGAAGGCGGCCACGCCCTTGAATCGCGCAGTGGGTGCGGCAACAGCGAACGCGGTGCGCGCGTCGCGGGAGATGCCGTCCGCGTTCGCGAACACCTGCAGCTCCCACAGGCCCGGCGCCGCGCTGGCCATCGTGGGCACGCGAACGCTGGCCGACAGCTTGCCGCTGGCGTCGCGGGTGACGGCGACAGGCGTGCTGCGTCCATCCGGTGCGACGAGCAGGGCTTCCGCCTTCGCATCCATCGCCACGTTGCCGCGACTCATCGCCAGCGACAGGCCGATGGTGCCGCCGCCCAACACGTGGGAACGATCAGCCTGCGCCTTCAGCACGACGTTGCTTTCCGGTTCGAAAACGTGGACGACGTAGCGACCCTGCGCCTGCGTGGCATGCAATGCGTAATGGCCGGGGGTGTTCTCGCGCCCGATCTTCAGGACCGCCGTGCCGTCGCTGACATCCATGCCCACGGCGCGCAGCTGCTCCATCGTCGCGGATTTCTCCAGGCGCACGGCTTTGGCATCACGGGTCACGCCGAGACTGGAAGCCTTCAGCGCTGCGGCGCCGTGGACAGGACTGACGCGGATCATCGTGCCCGGCGCGGTGGTGCTGATGTCGATGCCGCGCTTGAGTTCGGTGGCGTCCACGGTCTGCCAGTACTCGCGACTCAACGCCGTCGCGGGCGCCGGCGACTGCAGCGTCGCCTTCGGATCGAGCTTCCACCCGAAGCTGACCGGGGCGTGTTCGAACTCACCGGCGGGAACGGCGACGGATACCAGGCGCGTGGGCACCTGGTCGCCGCGGCCAGCGGGCGACAGCGGCGTCGCGGCGAAGGCGAGGGAAGAGAGAAAGGTCAGGCAGGCCGCGACGAGCGCGACGTTGAGATGTGTGCGCATGGTCGGCCCTCAGAGACGCAGGTCGTTGCGGAGGATGGTGTCGAGCGTGAAGCAGGCGCGACGGCTCTGGTTGTGGCTCAGTGGTTCGGCGCCGGCGGTGCGGTTCTTGTCGTAGAACCAGACGCTGCCCGCTGCCGACTGGCTCGAGCAGTTGAGGAAGCCATCCGAGCAGCTCTCCAGCCAGTTCTGCGTGGTTTCCAGACCGAGGTTTTCGCTGTAGCCGCCGCAATAACTGTCGCCATCGAATGGCGACGAATCGACATCGGTACCGACCACGCTACGGAACGACTTCGGCAGCGCCGGGCGTCCGCTGGTGCCGTAGAGATAGTTCGCGTTGTAGTAGGCCATCCAGCTGACCTGCTGCTGGCGCACGGCATCGGACTTGAAGCCCAGCAACCACCCGAGCGAGGTCTCGAACACATTGCCGTTGATCACCGCATCGGCCAGTGGCGTGCCGGCGGAGGAGGGAGCCAGCGCGTTCACACGCACGATCTTGTTGATGATGTCGGGGTAGCGGCTGTCGTAGGTCGGGTTGGACAGGATCCAGCGCATCACGTTGCCGCCGTTGGAGTGCGTGATGACGATGAGCCGGGTGATGCCCTTGTTGGCGATGAAGCTGGTGAGCTGTCCAGCCAGGCAACCGGCGGCGCGGCTGTCCCACATGTACTGGGTGAAGTCGCAGTTGATGACGGTGAAGTTGGAGGTGTTGGTCAGTCCCTGGCGAACGGAATCGACCATCGCCGGTTGCCAGTAGTCCTGGTAGGCGTTGGTCTGGGATCCGGTTCCATGGACGAAGGCGACACCGGTGACATCAGCCGCCATCGCCCACGGCGAAGCGACGGCAAACAACAGACCGCAAACAAGATTGCGCATGTTTTTCCCCACTGCAGCACGGCTGCCGAATGGACAACTTGTCGTCGGCAACGCCGCGATTTCACTGCCAATGTGCAGCTCGCAGGGGGCCCTGGCATCCCCTTATGCCTGGGCTAGAGCGGCACGTCCTGTGCCGCGTAGGTCCCGGATCTTGCTTCGGGACTGCCCGGCGCATCGCGGCGAAGCATACCCATACGTACGGGTATGTCATGCGGCGCTGCGGCATCAGCGCCGGAAGGGACGGCTCCGGGGCACCGCGACCACGACGAGGAACTCGCCGATCGGGTTCGGCCCCGCACGGCCGCCGCGGATGGCCGAGGCCCATTCCTGCCCGCGTTGGCTGCGATGTGTGGCGACCCGTGCGGGCCGTCAGCATGGGTCGCACGTCCTCGGACTCCGCACGGATGGGATCGGGTGCCGTGCTCTAGGTTCGTTGTGCTCCAGGGAGAAATGTCCCCATGAAGCGACTGATGAATATCGTTGTACCGGCGATGCTGGCAGTGATGGTCATTGGCCCGGCACATGCCGGTGGAAACAGCCAGGTTGAAGCGACGTTGATGCAGACCGAGCAGGACCTGCTCGCCAGCCTGTTGAAGGGCGACAACGCGCCGTTCGAGAAGGCACTGGGGGCTTCGTTCGTCTTCATCGCGCCCGATGGAACAAAGCAGGATCGCGCGCCGTTCATCGCCGACCTTGGCAACGGCAACCTGAAGATGGCGTCATCGACCAATGACGACATGGTGGTTCGCGTCTATGGCGATACCGCCGTCGTGACGTACCGCAGCACCGACAAAGGTACTTACAAGGACAAGGACATCAGCGGCCAGTATCGATGGACGGATGTCTTCGTGAAGCAGCGCGGGCACTGGTGGATCGTGAGCACGCAAGGCACCCCGATCCAGGCGCCTTGATCGCGGAAGCGGTGTCGTGGCGTGGTTCGAAGCCTGGCGACGAGCCTGTTGTCCGGGAACGGCTGGCAGGCTCGATCCGCTTGCGGCGCAATCCAATCCAGGCGACCGGCCATCGCCACCCAAGTGGGATGGTGCGCGCCATGTCGCGCGCCACCGCGTGGCCGTCTCTCAGAACTCCAGGTCCAGTGCTGCGCAGAGGTAATCGACGAAGGGGGCGAGCCCGACGAGGTCGGCCTCGAGCACCTTGCGCAGGCGCGGTCCGGTCATCGTGGCATCGTCGATCGCGCGAAAGGCCGCATAGTTCTTGCGACGCAGATCGGTCGCGAACTCGAAGTCATCGGGGAAGCCGCGTGGCATGCGCGTGAGCATCTCGCTGTCCTCCAGGTCGAAGCGCTTGCGGAACGCCGCGCCATGCGCAGCCGCCTTCCAGCTGCCCGGATTGTCGACGATGAAGTGCCGGAGGCGACGCAGCGTTTCGGGCTGCGGATGCCAGACGCCGGCGGCGATGAAACATTCCCCTGACTGCAGGTGCAGGTAGAACGCGGGTGCCTCCACCTGTTTGCTGCGCGCGTGGAACAACCGCGCGCCCTGCCAGTTCTTGTACGGCGTCTTGTCGTTGGAGAAGCGGGTATCGCGGTGGATGCGGAACAGCGAACCGCCATTGCCCTTGGGCTCGCTGCGATAGTGCTCGCTGACCTGCGCCAGCGCGGGTTGCAGGTCGGCGAGCAGTCGCTGGAAAGGCTCGCGAACGTGCGCGTCGTAGTCTGCCTTGTGCGCCAGGAACCATTCGCGCTCGTTGTGCCGCGCCAGGCCGCGCAGGAACTTGAAGCTGGCGTCGGTGAAGTACTGGGCCATGGGATTTACCTTGCGGATGCGTGCGAATGCATTGTCACAACTCGCGATCATTCTGTCGTGGCCGCGAAGTCACGACGGTGTGTCGGGCTATGGAAGTCCCCGCTCATCCTGAGCGTAGGCGTGAAACGCCGAAGTCGAAGGACGCCGACAGCGGTGAAACATCCTTCGACTCCGGGCCCGCGGCCCGACGCTCAGGATGAGCGGTGTCACTGTTGCGCCAGACTTGGGATATTGGGCTGATTTCGGTCGGGAATCAGCCCAGACTGACCTGAAGCTCTCGGCCCCAAGACTCCAACTGATCCAGCAGTACCTGCTTGCTCCCGTCGTCGCGATGCAAGGCGCGCAGACGTTCGATTTCAGCCCGGAATGCGGCGAAGGTGTGCTCCGACATGCCGCGGTCCTCGCCCAGGCGCTGACGACGATATGCGTCCCATCGTTCGCGTTCGCTAGCCGACAGCGTCTGCGGCCAGTTGCGCGCACGGTAGCGGAACAGCAGTTCCGGCAGACGCGGATCGCGGAAGGCGAACTGTTTCGTCCCCAGCGCTTCAGGCGGTGTTGCGCGGACGTCGTTGCAGAGACGCTTGTCGCCGTCACCGATGAAGGCTTCATACAGTGAGGCATCGACGTCGGACGGCGCATGATCACGCTGCGCACCGAATACCGTGCGGACCTTCTCGGCGATCGCGGGTCCGACGGCCCGAAGTTGCGCCGCCCGCCGCTGTACTTCATCCGCATCGATCTTCAGCCTCGCGAAGTCCGCCTCGCGCAGGTGATCCCACGCGACCAGCGCCGGGCACCGGTTGAAGTGGATTTCCTTCAGTGCGATGCGCGCTTCGCCTTCCGGGAGTTCGGCCGCCGGTGTGTACAGGCGGTCGGCGATCTCGTCGGGTTCCAGCCGCAGCAACGCCTCCGGATCCTGCGCGAGGTCGAATGCGATCACGCGGTTGTCGATGCTCGGATGTCGGGCCAGCGGGATCATCGGCGCCGCGCACAAGCGGCTGGCGGGAATCCGCTGCGACACATGCAGCAACGGTGTCATGCCGGCGACGTCAACCAGGCTGGCGACATAACGCTTGTCGCGCAGCTTCAGCGCGTACTCCCACAATCGCGGTTGTGCCTGCTTGAACAGGCGCGCCAGTCCGATCAGCGCGCGCACGTCCGACAACGCTTCGTGCGCGTCGCCGGTGCGGACGCCATTGGCCAGGGCCAGGTGCTCGAGCTTGAAGGACGTGTTCCCGTCCTCCCGCTGCGGCCACACGATTCCATCCGGTCGCAGCGCGTGCGCCAGGCGCAGCACGTCGAGCAGGTCCCAGCGCGAATTGCCGCCGCGCCATTCGCGTTCGTAGGCGTCGTAGAAATTGCGGAACAGCCCGTGGCGGACAAACTCGTCGTCGAAGCGCAACGAGTTGTAGCCGGCGGTGCAGGTTTCCGGCCGCGCCATCTCGTCGAAGATCATCGCGAAGGCACGCGCCTCGCTCATGCCCTCGCGGAGGGCGTGCTGAGGCGTGATGCCGGTGATCAGCGTGGCTTCGGGTGAGGGCAGCAGGTCGTCGGCGGGTTTGACGAAGATGCTGATGGGCTCTTCGATCTCGTTGAGGTCGGCATCCGTGCGGATCGCCGCGAACTGGGCGATCCGGCTGGTCCGCGGAGCCGCGCCGAAGGTTTCGAGGTCGTAGAAGAGGAAGCTGGCGGGCATTGGCTACAGGATCGGGCAGGGCCGTCTCAGGGGTTGAGAACAGCGCGCAAAAAGAGGTGAGGGAAGCGATCGTGGGCACGCGACCGGCTGTTCGGGATCTGTAGTTGGGCAAAGACGCGCGGACTCAGGTCTCCACTTCCAGCGGCGACAGGCGCTCGCACACACGCGCATCGATCATGTCCCAATCCAGTGTGTCCAGCGACGCATGCCCACGCGTGAGTTCGGCGAGCAGTTCGCGCTGGAGTTGCCCGCGCTCGAACGCCACCGCGTAGGGCAGCCGACGGAAGGTCACCATCGAATACCGGGGAACGAAGCGCCCGGGATGGCGCTGCGCCAGCTCGCGCTCCAGTGCACGCTGCAGCAGGTAGTCGTCGTCGTCGACGCGGTCGCGCATCTCCAGGTAGTTCTCCAGTGCCATCTGCTGGATCGCGCGGGCGTTGGGCAGGCGCTCGGACTGGAAGGCGGCGAAGGCCTGCGCGCGGTCGGCGTTGTTCTCGAGATGCTGGGCCAATGCGACGCAGTCCTCGAACGCGCAGTTCATGCCCTGGCCGTGGAACGGAACCATCGCATGGGCCGCATCGCCGAGCAGCACGGCGCGGTCGTCCAGATACCAGCGATCCAGATACAGCGTGGCCAGCAGGCCCGCCGGGTTGTTCTCGAAATCGTGTTCCAGCTTCGGAATCAGCGGCAGCGCATCGGCGAAGTCGCGTTCGAACAGCCCGCGCGCATCAGCGCCGCTACGCACAGTGGCGAAGCTCGGATCACCATCGTTCGGCAGGAACAGCGTGACGGTGAACGTGTGCTCGTCGTTGGGCAGTGCGATGCACATGTAGCGGCCGCGTGGCCATATGTGCAGGGCGTTAGGCTCGATGCTGAAGCCGCCATCGGTGCTGGGTGGGATCTCCAGTTCCTTGTACGAGTGGCCCAGGAATTCCGTGCGTTCGCCCAAGTCGGCGACCTGCTTCATGGCGCCGCGCAACGCGGACCCCGCGCCGTCCGCGCCCACCAGCGAGTCGAAGGCGACTTCGTGTCGACTGTCGTCGCGGTCGTCGGAAAAAACGGCGCGGCGCGCGTCGAAGTCCACGGAATGCAACCCGCGATGGAAATGCAGATTGGCGCCGGCCTGGCTGGCGAGATCGAGCAGGATCAGGTTGAGCTCGCCGCGGTGCACCGACCAGATCACCTCGCTGTCGTCCTTGCCGTAGCGCTGCAGCTCCACGCGGCCGTCCAGGAAGTGCACCATGCGGCCGCGCATCATCACTGCCTGCGCCATCACCTCGTCGTCGCCGCCAGCGATGCGCAGGGCATGGCGACCGCGTTCGGCCAAGGCGAGATTGATCGACCGTCCCCCCGCGTAGCCCTGTACGCGCGGGTCGCCACGCTTTTCGTACACGTCGACTTTCCAGCCTCGTTGCGCGAGCAGGGTGGCAAGCAGCGCGCCGGCCAGGCCAGCGCCGACGATCGTGATGCGACGCTCAGCCATGACGCCAGGTCTCCACGGCCTGCGCGAAACGCAGCACGTCGTTGTGGTTGTTGTAGAGCGGGGCCGGCGAGATGCGGATCACGTCCGGTTCGCGCCAATCGCCCAGCACGCCATTGGTGGCCAGGTGTTCAAAGAGGGCACGGCCACGCTCGCGGCCGCCCACCACGCGAAGGGAAAGCTGGCAGCCGCGCCGGTCGGGATCGGCCGGGGTGGCGATCTGCAACGTGTCGCCCAGTCGCGCGTTGATCAGTTGTTCCAGGTAGCCGGTCAATCGCAGCGAACGCTCGCGCAAGGCCTTCATGCCGATGCGGTCGAACAGCGCCAGCGATGCGCGCAGCGGTGCCAGTCCCAGGATGGGCGGATTGCTCAGCTGCCAGCCGTCGGCACCGGGCGTGGGTACGAACTGCGGGCCCATGCGGAAACGGGTGGCGACCTCGTGCCCCCACCAGCCGGCGAAGCGCGGACGTTCGCTGCGTGCGTGGCGTTCGTGCACGAAGCAGCCCGCGACCGCGCCGGGACCGGAGTTCATGTACTTGTAGTGGCACCACACGGCGAAGTCGGCGTTGCTGTCGTGCAGGTTGAGCTCAAGATTGCCCACGCCGTGCGCAAGGTCGAAGCCACAATCGGCGCCGGCGGCGTGTGCGAGTCGCGCGATTTCCTTCAGGTCGAACGCCTGTCCGCTGCGGTACTGCACGCCGGGCCACAGCACCAGCGCGAGGCGGTGCCCGTGCTCGGCGATGGCGCGTTCGATCGCGGCCATCGAGAACGTGCCGCCGGGTTCGTCGGCTTCCAGTTCGATCAGGTCGGTGTCCGGATTGAATCCATGGAACAGCACCTGCGACGCCACGGCGTGGCGATCGGACGGAAACGCGCCGGCTTCGATCAGGATCGCCGGGCGCTCGCGCGTGGGACGGTAGAAGCTGACCATCATCAGGTGCAGGTTCACCGTCAGCGTGTTCATGGCCACGACTTCCGACGGCATTGCGCCGACGACACGCGCCAGCGGCTCGCGGACGAGTTCGTGGTATGGCATCCACTGCGCTTGGCCGGTGAAGTGGCCTTCCACCGCTTCCATCGCCCACTTCGACAGGACTTCCTCGACGTGGACGCGCGCGCCGCGCGGTTGCAGTCCCAGGGAGTTGCCGCAGAAATACGCCTGTTCGGTGCCCGCGTGGCGCGGGATCAGGAATTCGCCCCGGAGGTGGTGCAGCGGATCGGCGGCATCCAGCGCGTTGGCGTGCTCATGCGAGAACAGATCGGTCACGACGAATTCCTGTGTGCGGGCGCCGGCGTGGCGCGTGTGTGCGCTTCGAGCGCGACGACTGAAACTGCGTTACTTGAAGCGCGCAGCCGACAATCCCAGCCATTCCAGCGCAGTGCCGTGGTACAGGCGGGCCTGGTCGGTGGGATCCAGCTTCAGGGCTTCGATGCCGGCACCGGGTGTCTGTTCGCCCAGCGGGAACGGATAGTCGGTGCCCAGCATCACCCGCGACACGCCGCAGGTATCCAGCAGATACTCCAGCGCACGCGGATCGGCGACCCACGAGTCGAAGTAGAACTGGTTGAGGTACTCGCGCGGATTGCGCGGATTGTCGGTAGCAACGAGGTCCGGGCGCATGTTGAAGCCATGCTCGATGCGGCCGATGGTGTATGGGAAGCTGCCGCCGCCATGGGCGAGGCAGATCTTCAGGTTCGGCAGGCGCTCCAGCACACCGCCGAACACGAGGCAGCACGCAGCGCGCGACTGTTCCGCCGGCATGCCGACCAGCCAGGGAAGCCAGTACTTCGGCATCGATGGCGTTCCCATCATGTCCCACGGGTGCACGAGGATCGCCGCGCCCAGGTCGCTGGCGGCCTGGAAGAATTCGAACAACTCCGGCGCGTCGAGGTTCCAGTCGTTGATGTGCGAACCGATCTGCACGCCCTGCAAGCCGAGCTGGTCCATGCAGCGCTCCAGCTCCTGCACCGCCAGTCGTGGCGATTGCAGCGGCACGGTGCCGATGCCCGCGTAGTGGCGCGGGTAATCGCGGCAGGTGGTTGCCATGTGGTCGTTGAGCGACTGGTGCAGCTCCAGCGCGTGTTGCGGCTTGGCCCAGTAGCTGAACATCACCGGCACCGTGCTGATCACCTGCACCTGCACGCCGAAGCGCGCGTAGTCGTCGATGCGTTCCTGCGCGTCCCAGGTCTTGGACCAGATCTCGCGGAAGAACTTGCCGTCCTTGTAGATGCGGTGGCGGCCGTCGTCGGTGTGGTGGATGACGGGAAAGCGGTCGTCGCCGTACTTGCGCGCCAGGTCGGGCCAGTCGCGGGGCAGGTAATGGGCGTGGGTGTCGATCTTCAGCATGGGTTGATTCTAACGGGCGCCGGCGTTCAGGCTTCGCCCGGCTCGTCGTACTTCGCCGGCGCGGGGTTGAGGTGCCCACAGGCCTTGCAGGTGCGGTGGTCGCGGGAGGCATAGAAGCGGGCGAACACGGCGGGGAAATCCTTCTCGATGTCCACGAGGGGGAAGAATTCCTCGTACAGCTTGTCGTTGCACTGCTCGCAGAACCACATCAGGCCGTCGAGTTCGTGCGGCAGACGCCTGCGTTCGATTACCAGACCGACCGAGTCAGGTCCGCGCTGCGGCGAATGCGGCACGCGCGGCGGCAGCAGAAAGGTTTCGCCGGCCTTGATGGGGATGTCGCGCGGCGAACCGTCCTCCTGGATGCGCAGCACCATTTCGCCTTCGAGCTGGTAGAACCACTCGGGACCCTCGTCCCAGTGGTAGTCCGTGCGCTGGTTCGGCCCGCCGACCACCATCACGAAGAAGTCGCCGGCGTAGATGCATTTGTTGCCGACCGGCGGCTTGAGCAGGTGACGGTTCTCGTCGATCCAGGCTTGCAGGTTGAGTGGGGCGGGAAGCATCGGTCTTTTCTCCCCCTCGCCCGGTTGCGGGGAGGGCTGTGGTGGTGTTCTTCGTCCTTGACGTTCGTCCTTCGACTTCGACGCTGCGCGCCTACGCTCAGGATGAG
Organism: Lysobacter fragariae; assembly: GCF_054779775.1. Classification (NCBI taxonomy): domain Bacteria; kingdom Pseudomonadati; phylum Pseudomonadota; class Gammaproteobacteria; order Lysobacterales; family Lysobacteraceae; genus Lysobacter; species Lysobacter fragariae. The sequence goes on from NZ_BAAGXP010000006.1 coordinate 400,908, forward strand.
AGGGCGACGACGGCGTGCCGTTCAGGACTCGTGCGCGATGTCCTTGATCGCTGCAGTGCACTTGAGCTCGATGGCGATCGGCGTCGGCAACGCGGTGATGCCCAGGGTAGTGCGGCACGGTGCGGTATCGACGTCGGGGAAATGCTCGGCCCACACGGCGTTGTAGACCTTGAAGTCGCGCGCCATGTCGGTGAGGTACACGGTGACGTCGACCAGGTCATCCCAGCCGGCGCCGCTGGCCTCGAGCACGGCACGCACGTTGGCGAAAACAGCGCGGGTCTGCGCGGCGATGTCGTAGCGACGCACACGGCCGTCGGCGAAGTATTCGTTGCCGACGATCTCGTTCGTCGCGGGATCGCGCGGACCGATTCCAGACAGGAACAGCAGCTCGCCGACGCGACGCGCGTGCGGGTAGGTTCCGACGGGCTTGGGGGCGCTGGCGGCGCGGATGACTTCGCTCACTCTGCTTCTCCACGCTTCCCGCTCAGTCGCGCCAATGCGGTCGCATAGGCGACGGCAAGCTCGTCCGGCGAGGAAACATCCATGCCCATGTTGCGTACTCGGCCGTCCAGCAGGCTGTAGACCCAGCCGTGCACGGACACGGCCTGGCCGCGCGCCCAGGCGTCCTGCACGACGGTGGTCTGGCAGAGGTTGACCACTTGTTCGATGGCGTTGAGCTCGCACAGGCGCGCGTGCTTCATCGAGTCCGTTTCGACCTCGTCCAGCAGCGTCATGTGTTTCTGCGCCACGTCGCCAACATGCCGGATCCAGTTGTCCGCCAAGCCCACGCGCGTGCCGGTAAGCGCCGCATGCACGCCACCGCAGCCGTAATGGCCGACGACGAGGATGTGCTCGACCTTCAGCACGTCCACTGCGAACTGGACTACCGACAGGCAGTTGAGGTCGCTATGCACCATCACGTTGGCGATGTTGCGATGGACGAAGACCTCGCCTGGCGCGAGACCGAGGATCTGGTTCGCTGGTACCCGGGAGTCGGAACAGCCGATCCACAGGTAGCGGGGTGCCTGCTGCTGCGAGAGGCGCTTGAAGAACAGCGGGTCGTCGCGCCGGACCTGTTCGGCCCATTCGCGGTTGTTGCGTAGCAGTTCGTCCAGCGTCGTCATCGTGAACTCGTATGTGAACTAGTCATCTAGGGCCGGTCATCTGGGGCCGCTCATCTAGGGCTGGCCCCAAGGGCGATGCCCACGTTTTTGGCTTCGGTGAAGAAACGCATCGCTTCCAGTCCGCCTTCGCGACCGAGCCCGGATGCGCCGGTGCCGCCGAAGGGCGTGCGCAGGTCGCGCATCAGCCAGGTGTTGATCCAGACCATGCCCGCGCGCAACTGCGCGGCGACGTGGTGGGCGCGATCCAGGTCGCGCGTCCACACCGATGCCGCCAGCCCGTAGTCGCCGGCATTGGCCAGTCGCAATGCTTCGTCGTCGGTGTCGAAGGCCTGCAGGGTAACGACGGGACCGAAGATTTCCTCGCGATTGCTCGCGCACTCCGGGCCGAGGTTCTCGATCACCGTCGGCGCGACGAACCAGCCCGGGCGGTCCAGCGCGTTGCCCCCGCACAGCACGTGGCCGCCTTCCTCGCGCGCGCGTGCAATCGCGCCGGTGACTTTGTCGAAATGCGCCTGCGACACCAGAGGACCGAGGTTGTTGTCCTCGTCGATTGGATCGCCGATGCGCAGCGCGAGTGCGCGCTCGACCAGCGCGTCGCGGAATTCGCTGTAGATGCGGCGTTCCACCAGGATGCGCGAACCACACAGGCAGATCTGCCCGCTGTTCTGGAACGCCGAACGCACGATGGTGTCCAGGTGTCCGCGCCAGTCGCTGTCGGCGAAGACCAGCGTGGGATTCTTTCCGCCCAGTTCCAGCGACACCTTCTTGAGCAGCGGTGCAGCAAGAGCAGCGATGCGTTTTCCGACCGCGGTGCTGCCGGTGAAGGAAATCGCTTTAACTTCCGCATGCGTCACCAGCGGCTCGCCGACTTCGGGTCCCAGGCCGTGCACGATGTTGAGAACGCCACGCGGGAATCCGATCTGCGCCGCGAGCGCGCCCAGCATCGTCGCCGTTACCGGTGTGACTTCGGACGGCTTGGCCACAACCGTGTTGCCAGCCGCAAGCGCCGGCGCAATCTTCCAGGTGAACAGGTACAGCGGCAGGTTCCACGGCGAGATCGTCGCGACCACGCCCAGCGGCGCGCGCAGCGTGTAGTTCAACCCGGCCTGTCCATGGTGCGATTCGCTGGCGAACTGCGTCGCTGCGTGCGCGAAGAACCGCAGGTTGGAAATGGCGCGGGCAATTTCGACCTCGCGTGCCAGCCGGATGGGTTTTCCGCCGTCGCGCGATTCGGCGTGCGCAAAGTCGTCAAGGCGGGCCTCCAGTGCGTCAGCAAGCCTCTCCAGCCATCGGGCGCGCTCGCTGTTGGGCAGCGACGACCAGGCCGGGAACGCACGTTGGGCGGCGTTGATGGCGGCTTCGACATCCGCGGCGTCGCCACGGGGGGCCTGCGCGAAGGGTTGCGCATTGGCTGGATCGAAAACGTCCAGCCAGCGGTCATCCGCCGCCTGTTTTGCTTCGCCGTTGATCCAGTGAGTCAGACGCATCCAACAAGCTTAACCGGCGCGCCCTTGCGGCGCAGCCCCAGCGCGTGGTCTGGGGGGCTTATTTCGCCGGGTGTTCCGGGGGAATCGCCTGCGGGTCGTGGTATTCGATGCCGACCTGGGTCTTCGTCACCCGTGCGATGCGCCCGGGCACGATCACGGCGAGGCTTTCGTTGTCCTGGTAGAAGAACAGCCGCACGACCTGGTCCTCGATGAGGTCGCAGCCGTCCGGACGGAATATCCCGCAACCGCCCTCGGACATATCGAGCAACTGCGCGAACCAAGCGGATTCGCCGTGTACGACCATGACCCGCGCGGCGAACGGAACGCGTTCGGCATCGCGGCGATCGTCGGCTGACTCGGAAATCGTGGAGACGGCTGGCATGATCGGGACGTCCTTTTCCTGGTTCAGTACCGGCACGGCGTCGATTTCCATCGGCGTCGGCGTGTCCCGGGCGGCGACCGGTTTCGGCGCCGCACGCGACTTGTGCTTCTTTCGACTCATAGTGACCGGGTGCGGCCGCCATCGACGGGAAGGTTGATGCCGGTAATGTACGCGGCCGCCGGGGAACAGAGGAAGGCGATGGCCGCTGCGGTCTCTTCCGGTCGGGCGAAGCGGCCCATCGGAATCTCGCTGACCATTTCCTCGAAGATTTCCTGCGGGCTGCGGCCGGTCCTGGCCGAACGCGTGGCGATGATCTGATCGGTGCGCGCGGTCTGGGTCGCGCCGGGCAACACGTTGTTGACGGTGATGCCCTTGCCAGCCAGTTCGGTTGCCAGCGTCTTGGCCCAGCTGGCCACTGCCCAGCGCGTGGTGTTGGACACCCCCAGGCCACGCAGCGGTTCCTTCACCGAGGTCGAGATCAAGTTGACGATGCGGCCGTAACCATCGCGCTCCATGCCGGGGATCACGGCCTCGGCCAGCACGTGGTTGCCGAGGAGATGCTGGCGGTAGGCGGCTTCGAAGTCGCCGATTTTCGCGCCACGCAATGTGCCCGGTGCCGGACCGCCGCTGTTGTTTACCAGGATGTGCACCGGCTGGTTGGCGCACAGCGCGTCGACCTGGCTGCGCAGGTTGTCCAGGTCGGACGTGTCGGCGGCGATCCAGCCGTGAATCTGCGCGGCGTGCGGGCGCGGCAACTGCTTGTCGACTTCGCGCAGGACCTCGGCGCGGCGGGCGAGCAGGGTGACGTCGGCGCCCAGCTCGGCCAGCGCCTTCGCGGCGGCCAGCCCGATGCCCTGGCTGGCACCGCAGACGAGGGCGTGCTTGCCGTTGAGGTTGAGATCCATGGCTCAGGTTTCCGAAGGTGTACGGGCGCGCATCAGCGCGGCGATGTCGCGGCTGGCTTCGCGCGGTTGCTGGACGAGTTGCTCGGCCACGGCGATGCGGTTGGCGACGGGATGGTTCTGGTTGAGTTTGAACTTCTGCGCCACCGATTCGACGCGGAAGCGGAAGCCGACGATGCCGCGCAATTGCACGCGATGGTCGTCTCGACCGATCTCGAAGCGCCAGTCGCGCCCGACGCGCGCCTCGTGCTGGCGGGTGAGGCCATCGACAAGCGCCGCGAGCGAGGCCTCGTCGTCGAAGGTTTCCAGCACCCCCTGCAGGTGCGCGACGGCGTAGTTCCACGTCGGCACGCGCGCCTCGGCTTCCTTGTCCGGATACCAGGACGGCGACACGTAGGCGTTCGGACCGTGAACGATGACGGTCGCGGGACCAGCATGCGTTGCCTGCGGGTTCGGGCGCGCCCAGTGGCCCTGCAACTCGATGTCGTTGCCTTCGCGGCGAAGCAGCACCGGCAGGTGGCTCACCGCTGGCACACCGTCGCGCACGGTGATGAGGGTGATGAAGTTGTCGCGCTCGATCAGCGCGTCCAGTGCGGCCAGATCGGTCTCGACGAAGGACGCGGGCTGGTACATGGTCAATGCCGGGCAGGCAGCTGCACGATCATCTGGCTGCGCAGGGTCTCGTCATCGTCGCCCTGCGGTGGTGCCAGTTCTTCCAGCGCAAAGCCGCGGTCGGCGGCATCGTCCTCGTCCAGTCCGTCCAGCGCGACGAACTCGGCATCCATCAGCGCGGCGCGTGCGGTGTCCTCGCTGTCATAGGGCAGGGTGTTGCCATCGCTGTCGAAGACCTCCGCGGTGCCGGCTTCCAGCACGCGCAGACGCGCCCACACCACCGTGCGGCCGAGCGTGGCCAGCCACCATTCCAGATGCATCGTCTCTTCGCCGCGGCTCATGCCGTCACCACCGTCGAAAGCGCCCACAACAGTCCCGCGAGGATCAATGCGATGATGATCGTCAACAGCGACACACGTGCCGGTGCTGCCAGACCGTCCAGATTGCGGTCGTTGGCGTCGCGATAACCGGCACGCAGCAGCCAGCCCAGCGCGATCGGCTTGAGGAATGCGCCGCCACCGAACATCTCCACGATCGCCGGGTGGCGGTCGCGGATGTGCACCAGCGTCAGCGGCCAGAAGATGACGAACGCGCACGCGCCAGCGATGGCGGTGGCTACGAACAGCAGGGCGAGGAACAGGATCACGCGTCAGAACTCCGGGACTCCAACGCCGTCATTCCCGCGAAGGCGGGAATCCAGCGTCGTTCGTCAAACTCGCAAAATGCGTCAGAAAGCAACGTCCCTGGATTCCCGCCTTCGCGGGAATGACAGGCAAAAATCAGAACTCCGCACTACCCGGCGCACGCGGATACGGAATCGCATCGCGGATGTTGCTCAACCCGCACACGTACACGACGAGTCGCTCGAACCCCAGGCCGAAGCCCGCGTGCGGCACCGTGCCGTAGCGGCGGAAATCGCGGTACCAGCCGTAGTGCGCCGGATCCAGTCCGAACTGCGCCATGCGGGCGTCGAGCACGTCCAGGCGCTCCTCGCGCTGGGAGCCGCCGATGATCTCGCCGATACCCGGGGCCAGAACGTCCATCGCGGCGACGGTTTTGCCGTCGTCGTTCAGGCGCATGTAGAAGGCCTTGATGTGCTCCGGGTAGTTCATGACGATGACCGGGCGGCCGACGTGTTCCTCGGTCAACCAGCGCTCGTGTTCGGTCTGCAGGTCCAGGCCCCATTCGACCGGGAACTCGAACTTCTTGCCGGACTTCTGCAGCAGCGTGATCGCATCGGTGTAGTCGATGCGTTCGAACGGGGCGTTGACGAAGGCTTCCAGGCGCGTGATCGCATCGGGCTGGACGCGCTCGGCGATGAAGGCCATGTCGTCCATGCGCTCGTTGAGCACGGCGCGGAACAGGTACTTGAGGAAATCCTCGGCGACGTTGGCGTTTTCGGTCAGGTCGGCGAAGGCGATTTCCGGCTCGATCATCCAGAACTCGGCCAGGTGGCGCGTGGTGTTGCTGTTCTCCGCGCGGAACGTCGGGCCGAAGGTGTAGACCTTGCTCAGCGCGAGGCAATAGCCTTCGACGTTGAGCTGGCCGGACACGGTGAGGAAGGTTTCCTTTCCGAAGAAGTCGCGGCCGAAGTCGACATTGCCCTTGCCGTCGCGCGGCAGGTTGGCCATGTCCAGGGTGGAGACGCGGAACATCTGGCCGGCGCCTTCGGCGTCCGACGTGGTGATGATCGGCGTGGAAATCCAGTAGTAGCCGCGTTCGTGGAAGAAGCGATGCACCGCCTTGGCCAGGCAGTCGCGGATGCGCGTGGTGGCGCCGAACAGGTTGGTGCGCGGGCGCAGGTGGGCGAATTCGCGCAGATATTCCAGCGAGTGCTGCTTGGGCTGCATCGGGTAGGTCAACGGATCGTCGACCCAGCCGACGACCTCGATCTTCGATGCCTGGATCTCGAACGCCTGGCCCTGGCCCTGCGACTGCACCAGCGTGCCGGTGGCGATCACCGCGCAACCGGTGGTGAGGTGTTTTACTTCGGATTCGTAGTTGGGCAGGGCGGCAGGCGCGACGACCTGGATCGGCGCGAAGCAGGAGCCGTCGCTGACATTGACGAAGCTCAGCCCGGCCTTGGAGTCGCGCCGGGTGCGCACCCAGCCGCGGACCGTGACTTCGCCGCCGGCAGGCAGCTTGCCCGCGAGCGCATGTTGCACGCTAGTAATAGTCATGGGCTGACCACCGTCATGCCTTGAATCCTGGCCGTTGCGGGCCGATATGGGGAAAGGCGGCAGTTTACCCGTCCGGAGAAGAAATGAACCGGCGGTTCGCCACTGCCGCGCGCGCGGCCCGCGTTGCGACCGCGCGGAGGTTGCTCGACTTATAATTTTTCGGCCCCGGTCCGGGCCACAAACCAACGGAATCCCCAAATGGCTGTCACCCTCGCTCCCGCCGCACTTGCCCGCGTGCAGCGCTATCTCGTCGAATCGCCGCAGTCGCTTGGCCTGCGGTTCGGGGTGAAGCGCACCGGTTGCTCCGGCTGGCAGCACTTCGCCGACCTGGCCCAGGACCAGCGTGACGGCGACAACGTGTTCGAGCAGGAAGGCGTACGCATCTTCGTCGACGCCGACAGCCTGCCGATGGTCGATGGCACCGAAATCGACCTGATCAAGCAGCGCCTGGGCGAACAGTTCGTGTTCCGCAACCCCAACGCCAGCGCCGAATGCGGCTGCGGCGAGAGCTTCACTACCGAGGCTCAGTAAGCCCCAGCGTCTCGCGCATTCGCACGGCGACCACGACGCCGGAGCCGAACGTCAGCAGCGCCACCAGTCCCATCGCCGCTGTCAGGCCGAACGCATCGGCCGTCACGCCCGCGACCAGCGCCCCGGCGGCGTAGCCCAGGTCGCGCCAGAACCGGTACACGCCAACCGATGACGCCCGCCAGCCTGGATGGGCGACATCGCCGATCGCGGCGAGCAGGGTGGGGTAGACCATCGCCGTGCCGAGGCCCAGCAATGCCGCGCCCGTGGCGAAGCCGGCAAATCCGCCGGCCAATATGATCCCGCCGATGCCCACGGCCTGCACCCACATGCCACTGGCGATCAGCCACTTGCGCCCGACCCGGTCCGACCACGCGCCGGTGAAGAGCTGCGCGATGCCCCAGGTTGCGGGATAGATCGCCGCGAGAATGCCGATCGTCGCCAGATCCATTCCCGCCGCCGCGAAGAACAGCGGGAACAACCCCCAGACCATGCCGTCGTTGAGGTTGTTGACCAGCCCGGCCTGACTGACGCTGGAGAGATCGCGGTCGCGCAGGGTAGTGCGCCAGAAGACGTCCGCCGGTGTGGGGGCCGTTTCCGGAGTTGCAGCGACATCCGGACCGGCCGGACCTGCGCGGTCGCCGATCCCTCCGTGCAGGCGGGACTCCAGCGCGACGTGGTGCCGGGTGTCGCGCACAAGCAGCGTGGAAAGCAGCAATCCAGCAGCGACGAACCCCACGCCCAGGTAGAACGGCTCAGGCCGCAGGCCATATCGCGCGGCAATGAACCCGGTTGCCCACGCACTCACGGCAACCGCGAAATAGCCGGCGAATTCGTTCAATCCCATCGCCAGGCCACGCCGGTTGGGCCCGGCCAGGTCGATCTTCATAATCACCGTGGTCGACCAGGTGAGTCCCTGGCTCACGCCGAGCAACGCATTCGCGAACAACACCCACGACCAGGTCGGTGCCCACATCAGCAGGAAAGGCACCGGCGCCGCGATCAGCCAGCCGGCCACCAGCACGTGCTTGCGCCCGAAGCGGTCCGACAGGCGCCCGGCCAGGTAGTTGGTCAGCGCCTTGCTGATGCCGAACACGACGATGAAGGACAGCACCGCCGTTCGCGCGGCGAGATGGAATTCCTGTTCGGCGAGCGGCGAGAGCAGCGTGCGTTCCAGGCCAACCATCGCCCCGACGAACGCATTCACCAGCACCAGTAGCGAGAACTGCGGCAGGTTTTCGCGCAGCCCCAGGCGCAGGCGGGCAGGGTTGTCGGAGTAATTCCGTGTCGGTGTCATCGCGCCAATGTTGGCAAACAATTGCTATCTGCGCTGGCCCACGATGTCGCCCTTCCCGGGTCTGTGCGCTGCGACCCCCGACTTCCGACAGGGGCAGTTGCGACGACGCGCGCGCAGACTCGGGGCTTTCCGATAGGGGAGCCGCTCCATGTTCCTACGCTTTGCCGCTGCCGCGGCGATGGTTCTCGCCTTCGCGTCACCTGCGCACGCGCAGGCCAATGACGCCACCGCGACGCTCAACAAGCTGTTCGCCGACGAATGGGAGCGCGGCCTTCGCGAGAACCCGATCAACGCCAGTTTCCAGGGCGACAAGCGCTTCAACGACCGCTGGCCCGACGCCAGCAAGGCTGCCATTGAAGCCAGCAGTGCCGCCGATCGCGCCGCACTGGCGAAAGTGGAAGCCATCGACCGCAGCAAGCTGTCGACGGCCGACCAGCTCAACTACGACACCTTCCTCTGGCTGCAGCGCAAGGCAGTGGAGCGGCAAAAGTTCCATCCGTACCTGCAACCGATCAGCCACAGCGGTGGCGTGCAGACACTCGACGGCTTGGCCGAAGCGCTGCCCTTCGCGTCCACCCGCGACTACCGCGACTGGCTCAAGCGCATGGACGCTTTGCCGGTGTTCATCGACCAGACCATCGCGCTGATGCGTGAAGGCGTGAAGGCGGGCAACATGCCGCCGAAGGTGCTGATGCAGCGCGTTCCGCGCCAGATCGCCGCGCAGGTGGTCGACGACCCGACCAAGAGCCCGTTCTACGGCGCATTCCGCAAGTTCGGCGACGCCATCCCGCAGGCGGATCGCGCCAGCCTGCAGGCCGATGCGCAGCGGATCATCCGCGACCGCGTCGTCCCGGCCTACCGCACGCTGCAGACCTACTTCAACAACGAGTACCTGCCCAAGGCCCGCGATTCGATTGCCGCCGCCGACCTGCCCGACGGCAAGGCGTATTACGACTTCCTCGCCGCCTACAACACCACGACCAACCTCACAGCCGACCAGATCCACGCATTGGGCCTGAAGGAAGTCGCCCGCATCCGCCAGAAGATGGAGGCGATCCGCGAGGAAGTCGGCTTCAAGGGCTCGCTCGCCGAGTTCTTCAACTACCTGCGCACCGACCCGAAGTTCTTCAAGAAGACGCCCGACGAGCTGCTGACCGCCTATCGCGCGATGGCCAAGCGGATCGATCCCGAGCTGGTGAAGGTCTTCAAGCTCATCCCACGCCAGCCCTATGGCGTGCGCCCGATCCCGGACAACATCGCGCCCGATACCACCACGGCGTATTACAACGCCGGTGCCCCGGACGGCAGCCGCCCGGGCTACTACTACGTCAACCTGTACAAGCCCGAGGTGCGCCCGACCTGGGAAATGCTGCCGCTGTCGCTGCACGAGGCCGTCCCCGGCCACCACTTCCAGTTCGCCCGCTCGCTGGAGCTGCCGGACGCGCCGATGTTCCGCAAGACCGCCTATTTCGTCGCCTACAGCGAGGGCTGGGGCCTGTACGCGGAGCAGCTCGGCTTCGACATGGGCCTGTATGACGATCCGTACGACCGCATGGGCCAGCTGGCTTATGAGATGTGGCGTGCGGTGCGACTCGTCGTCGATACCGGCATGCACGCCAAGGGCTGGACCCGCGAGCAGGCGATTGCCTACTTCAAGGACAACGCCCCCAAGACCGACCAGGACATCGTCAACGAGATCGACCGCTACATCGGCGATCCCGGCCAGGCGCTGGCCTACAAGGTCGGCCAGCTGAAGATCTCCGAGCTGCGGGCACGTGCCAAGGACAAGCTGGGCGAGAAGTTCGACGTCCGCGAGTTCAATGACGAGGTGTTGTCGACCGGCTCGGTGCCGCTGGAGGCGCTGGAACGGCACATCGACGAGTGGATTGCCGGCAAGTGAGGGGTAGGGCGGGTCTCGACCCGCCATCGAGGCGCCGGTTCCCCCGTTCGTTTCTGTTCTGCGGGCGGGCCTGCGGGTTGAGCCCGGCCCCATCGTGAGCCGGGCACTGCGGTTCGGCGGGTCGAGACCCGCCCTAGGGCAGTCTGGGCTGAAGGCGGTAACCCCGGGTGTTGGCTGGATATCGTGGTTCGGCGGGTCAAGACCCGCCCTACGCGGGTTGGGGATTCGGTGGGCTATGCCCGGTCCCCGCACCGCTCGGGACCGGCCGGTTTGCACGTAACCCATTGACCCTGCCATAATTTCCGGCTCCCGCAGCTCAGGCCAGCGGGAGACCTTGCCCCACCGCGGCCATCCCGGCCGTCCGGGGGGCTGTCCGGAACCGGCATCGCCGGCGCCCGGCATCCACAAGGAAAACAACAATGCGTCATTACGAAGTCGTGTTCCTGGTCCATCCGGACCAGAGCGAGCAGGTGCCCGCCATGATCGAGCGCTACAAGTCGCTCATCGAAGCCGGCAGCGGCAAGATCCACCGTCTTGAAGATTGGGGCCGCCGCCAGCTGGCCTACCCGATCGAGAACCTGGTCAAGGCTCACTACGTCCTGCTCAACATCGAGTGCTCGCAGAGCGCGCTGAATGATCTGGTCGACGGTTTCCGTTTCAACGACGCGGTGCTGCGCCACCTGGTCATGAAGCGTGATGCGGCTGACACCGAGCAGTCCCTGATCATGAAGTTCAAGGACGAGAAGGGCGACAAGCCCGAGCGTCGTCGTCGCGACGATGAGAGCGACAGCGCGATCGGCAATGCCGATTCCGCCGCCGACGAAGCCGAAGCCGCCTAAGGAGCACTGACATGTCCAAGTTTTTCCGTCGCCGCAAGTTCTGCAAGTTCACGGCCGAAGGCGTCAAGGAGATCGATTACAAGGATCTCAACACCCTGCGCCAGTACCTGACCGAGACCGGCAAGATCGTCCCGAGCCGCGTCACCGGCACCAAGTCGAAGTACCAGCGCCAGCTGGCAACGGCCGTCAAGCGCGCCCGTTTCCTGGCCCTGATCCCGTACACCGACAACCACAACGCCTGATCCTTGCCTCCCTCTGCCGCATGCGGCGGAGGGTTGGGGTGAGGCCAGTCCTCACCCGTTCGGACAGCCAATTTCGGACAGCCACCGCTGCGGCGCCTCGCGTCGCTAACGAATACGGAGCACCACCATGCAGTTGATTCTTCTCCAGAACGTCACCAACCTCGGCAAGCTCGGCGACAAGGTCGACGTCAAGCCGGGTTACGGTCGCAACTTCCTCGTCCCGCAGGGCAAGGCCGTGCCGGCCACCGTCGCCAACCTGGCCGATTTCGAAGCCAAGCGCGCCGAGTACGAAGCCAAGGCCAAGGCCCAGCTCGATGGCGCCGAAGGCCGCAAGGCCGCGCTGGACGGCGTGGAAGTCACCCTCACCGCCAATGCCTCGACCGAAGGCAAGCTGTACGGCTCGATCAGCCCGCGCGACATCGCCGAAGCGCTGACCAAGCTGGGTCACAAGGTCGAGAAGTCGGAAGTCGTGCTGGGCGAAGGCCCGCTGCGTCGCACCGGCGAGCACGAAGTCGTCGTGCACCTGCACGCCGACATCAACGCCAACGTCAAGGTCATCGTGGTCGGCGAAACCGCCTGATCGGTACCTGAAGGTTGTGCGGAACGGGCGCCGCGAGGCGCCCGTTTTCTTTTGTTCGGGGAATTTCCTCCCGGCGGCGACCGTCCGTCGGCGGGCATGACGACGCGCCTGCCACACTGCGACAGTGTCTCAGGTTCTGCGATTCCCACCGGTTATCCACAGACTTGTCTGCAACGCATCGCATGCGGGACGACTAGGATGACCGCCCAGCTACATCCCGAATTACAACAAGAACCGGGCCGCAACGACGGTCCGACCAGGGGAGTCATTGCACCGATGAGCGCACGCCAGGGAATGCGCCCCGATCCCGCGTTTCAGACCCGCCGTGAACGCAACATCGAGCAGCTGCGCGTCCCGCCGCAATCGGTCGAGGCCGAGCAGGCCGTGCTCGGCGGACTGATGCTGTCGCCCGATGCCTATGACCGCATCGCCGACGCGCTTACGCCCAACGATTTCTATCGACGCGACCACCAGCTGATCTACCGCGCGATCTGCGAGCTGGCGGAAAAGAACCGTCCCTACGACGCCGTCACCCTGGGTGAGTGGTTCGACTCCATGGGCCTGGGCGAGGAAGTCGCCGGTGGCGCCTACCTGATTGAGCTGGCCAGCACCACGCCCAGCGCCGCCAACATCACCGCCTACGCCGACATCGTCCGCGACAAGGCCGTGCTGCGGCAGCTGATCGACGTGGGCACGGAGATCGTCAACGACGGCTTCATGCCTGAAGGCCGCGACACCAGCGAAATTCTGGAAAGCGCCGAAAAGCAGGTGCTCTCCATCGCCGAAGGCCATTCGCGCGGGCGCCAGGACTTCACTGCGGTCAACAAGGCGCTGTCGGAAGCCTTCGAAGTCCTCCAGTCGCGTTACGAGAACGGCGGCGGCGTCACCGGCATGCCGACGGGCTATACCGAGTTCGACGAGATGACGGCGGGGCTGCAGCCCACCGACCTGATCATCCTTGCCGCGCGACCGTCGATGGGCAAGACCACGCTGGCGCTGAACATGGCCGAATACGCGGCGATCAAGACGCGCAAGGCCGTGGCCGTGTTCTCGATGGAAATGTCGGCGAGCCAGCTGGCGTTGCGCCTGATTTCCTCGGTCGGTCGCATCAACGCCACGCGACTGCGCACCGGCCAGCTCGAGGACGAGGACTGGAGCCGCGTCACCAGTGCGATCCGCATGCTCCGCGACGTCAAGGTCTTCATCGACGACACCCCGGCACTGTCGCCGGTGGCGCTGGCCGCCAAGGCCCGCCGCCTCAAGCGCGAACACGACCTGGGCCTGATCGTGATCGACTACCTGCAGCTGATGCAGGTACCGGGCAACAGCGAAAACCGCGCGACGGAAATCTCCGAGATCTCGCGCTCGCTCAAGGCACTGGCGAAGGAATTGAACGTGCCGGTGATCGCGCTGTCGCAGCTCAACCGATCGCTGGAAACGCGTACCGACAAGCGCCCGGTGATGGCCGACCTTCGCGAATCGGGCGCCATCGAGCAGGACGCCGACGTCATCGTCTTCATCTACCGCGATGACTACTACAACAAGGAAAATTCGCCGGACAAGGGCCTGGCCGAAGTCATCATCGGCAAGCAGCGTAACGGCCCGACCGGGTCAGTGAAGCTGAAGTTCTTCGGCGAATACACGCGCTTCGACAATCTCTCCCACGATTCGGTGGGCAGCTTCGAATAGGGTGTCCGTAGTTCGCGGCAGAACGCGTAGGGCGGGTTTTAACCCGCCATTCCTGCTGAAGATCCGTCATCCCTGCTGAAGGCGGGTCAAGGCCCGCCCTACAAGCCAGTGGGCAGTGTGCAGATCCGCATCGGAGTGGAATCGCCTCGGCTGACGCTGGAGCCGCGTTTCCAGGTTTCCCGAGCCGCTTAGAATGGCGCCATGGTTCCGGCGATCTTCGCCACCGTCCCAGAGCGCCGTGCACACGACCCCGAACATGATGCCGCCCGCCGTCAGCGAACGACCCACCCGGATCGTGGTGGACCTCGATGCGCTCGCGCACAACCTGCACAGCATCCGCGCCCACGTGGGCGTGCCGGTGATGGCGATCGTCAAAGCCAATGCTTACGGACACGGCCTGGTGCGGGTCGCCCTGCACCTGCAGGCGCAAGGCGTGGAGCAGCTCGGCGTCGCGTTCGTGGAGGAAGGCGTCGCACTGCGCCAGGCCGGTGTCACCGTGCCGATCCTCGTGCTGGGCGGGATCTTCGGGCCGCAGGTCGCGCAGTTCATCGTCCACGACCTGGAGATCACGGTGTCCTCGCTGGACAAGTTGCGCCAGGTGGAAGCCGCGGCGCAGGCGCTGGGTCGCAAGGCGGTGGTGCACCTGAAGATCGACACCGGGATGGAACGCATCGGCGTGCACAGCTATTCCGCGCGCCCCTTCATCGAGGCCGCCATGGCGTCGACGTGGTGCACGATCAAGGGCATCTACTCGCACCTGGCCTGCGCGGATGATCCGGCGTCGCCGATGACGGGGGAGCAGCTGGAACGCTTCCTCGAAGCCTGCGCACACATCGAGCGGATCGGCGCGCCGATGCCGCTGCGCCACCTCGCCAACTCCGGTGGGATCCTGCATTTCCCGGGCACCCACCTGGACATGGTGCGCCCCGGCATCCTGCTGTACGGCGTACTGCCCGATCCCACCTCGCAGCGCACCGTCGACGTGCGCCCGGTGATGTCGCTGGTTTCGCAGGTGGTCTATTTCAAGGTGGTCAAGGCCGGTCATCCGGTCAGCTACGGCGCGACCTGGGCACCACAGCGCGATACGCGCGTGGTGACCATCCCGATCGGCTACGGCGATGGCTATCCGCGGGCGCTGTCGTCGCGTGGCGAGGTGCTGGTCCGTGGACACCGCTATCCCATCGTCGGCCGCGTGTGCATGGACCAGTTCATGGTCGATATCGGCCAGGACAGCGCCTTCAACGAAGACGAGGTCGTGCTGATGGGCACGCAGGGCGACGCGTCCATTTCCGCCGAGGCGCTGGCGCAGCGGGCTGGCGTGATCCCGTACGAGATACTGGTTGGCCTCAACGAGCGCATCCCCCGCGAATACAGGGGTGCCTGACGTTCGACTGTCTGCGCGCGTTGACCGTCCGCGCCTGGCCGTGATTCACTCGACGCGAACAGGGAGAAGCGCATGGCCACCGCACGACCGGGCAAGACGACCGTCGACGAAAAAGCGGTGAAGGCGCGCGCCAAGCGAATCCGCGCGAGCAGGCGCGATCCCATGGCCAAGGTCGACACTGCCTGGTTGCGCATGGAGCAGCCGACCAACCCGATGATGATCACCGGCGTACTGATGTTCGCCGAGCAGATGTCGGTGACCGACCTTCGCCGGGTGATCAAGCAGCGCTGGCTGGCGTACCGCCGCTTCCAGCAGAAGGCCGTGGACACGGCTGCCGGCGCGTTCTGGGAAACCGACAACGACCTGGACCTCGACTGGCATGTGCAGCTCACTGCGTTGCCGGGTCGTGGCGGCAAGCGTTCGCTGGAGCGGCTGGTCAGCCAGTTGTCCTCCACGCCACTGGATACCGGCCGGCCACTCTGGCAGTTCCACCTGATCGACCGATATGACGGCGGTTCGGCGCTGATCGCCCGCATCCATCACAGCTATGCGGACGGCATCGCGCTGGTCCAGGTGCTGCTCTCGCTCACCGACACCACCCGCGAACCTGCCAAAGGCAGCAAGCTGCAGGACGCCTGGCTGAAGAAGGACGGCGCCGATGTCGCCCGCCGCGTGGGCGCCGCCGAGCGCTACATGCAGCTGGGCAGCCGGATGGTCGAGAAGGGCATGGAGATGTACCGCGACCCCACACTCGCCGCCGTGCTGGCGAAGGAGGGCGGCGAGATCGGTCGTGAACTCTTGCATGCGGTGACCCTCGCCGACGATCCGCCTTCGCTGCTGCGCGGCAAGCTCGGCGTGAGCAAGCGCGTGGCCTGGGCCGAGCCGCTGGACCTCGAGGAGGTCAAGGCGGTCGGTCGCGCCTGCGAATGCACGGTCAACGACGTGCTGATGGCCACTGCCGCCGGTGCGTTGCGCGACTACATGATCGAACGCGGCGACAACGTCGATGGCCTCACCCTGCGCGCCACCGTGCCGGTGAACCTTCGCCCGCTGGAACACGCGAAGAAGCTGGGCAACCACTTCGGCCTGGTGTTCCTTGAGCTGCCCGTCGGCGAGGCCAACCCGATCCGTCGGGTGGAGCGCGTTGCCGAGTGCATGAATAACCTGAAGAATTCAAGGCAAGCCATTGTTTCATTTGGGCTTCTTGCCGCATTAGGCATGGCGCCTACGGCCGTGCAGGGCCTGGCGCTGGACCTTTTCAGCCGCAAGGCGACCCTGGTGGCCACCAACGTGCCCGGTCCGCCGCAGACGCTCTACATGGCCGGCTGCGCGTTGAAGGAAATGATGTTCTGGGTGCCGCAGACCGGTTCGATCGGCGTGGGCATTTCCATTCTCAGCTACAACGGCCGCGTGCACTTCGGCCTGATCGCTGACGCCAAGCTGATCCCGGATCCCGACCGGGTGATCCAGCGCTTCGGCAGCGAGTTCGACAAGCTGCTGTATCTGTCGCTGATGAGCGACTGGGATGAGCGGCTGGATGCGCCCTCCGCCGACGCGCTGCTCGCGGCAGACACGCGCCGGGCGATTGAATTCCTGACGACCTAGCGTAGTCGCTCGCGGCGGATTCAACAGAAGGCTGCGCGGTTTCCGTGCAGCCTTCGTTGTGCGTGCCGCGACGATCCATCGCGCGCGACGATTGCCTTGTATTGCCCGTGTGAAGCCTGCGTCATCGCCCACGCGGCGACAGTGTCGCCATCACCGTGCCACGACGTCGACATGGCTAGCGTTCAGTCCTGTTCAGCAAACAGGCGTCACCGTTCGTCCCCGCGAATGAGTCCGCCCCCCATGCAGGAGAACCCATGATGAAGACGCAGCTCAAGTACGGCATTACCGCAGTGGCATTGACCACGATGCTGGCCGCGTGCGCGACCACCGGCGGCGGCAGCTACGGCGACCAGCCACAGCAGCAGGACCAGCCCGGCATGAACAAGACGCAGAAGGGGGCCTTGATCGGCGCGGCCGTTGGCGTGGTTGCGGGACTGCTGAGTGGCGGTGATGCCACCGAACGTCGCCAGCGCGCGCTGGTTGGTGCAGGTGTCGGCGGACTCGCCGGTGGCGCCATCGGCAACTACCAGGACCGCCAGGAACGCGCACTGCGTGAACGCATGCAGGGCACGGGTGTCGGCGTGGTCCGCCAGGGCGACAACATCACGCTCAGCATGCCGGGCAACGTCACCTTTGCCTTCAACGAAGACAGCCTGCAGCCGCAGTTCTACCCGGTGCTGGACGACGTCGCGCGCACGCTCGCCGAGTACAACCAGACGATCGTCGAGGTCGCGGGCCATACCGACAGCGTCGGCAGCGATGCCTACAACCATGACCTGTCGGTGCGACGCGCGAATTCCGTTGCCAACTATCTCAGCAGCAGGGGTGTGATGCAGCAACGCCTGATCACCGTGGGTGCGGGCGAATCGCGTCCGATTGCCACCAACGACACTGACGCCGGCCGTTCGCAGAACCGTCGCGTCGAGATCACGCTGGTGCCGGTGCGCGGTTAACCCCGGCAGGCCGGATGAATGGAATGACTGGAAATGGGGCGGGCAACCGCCCCGTTTTCGTTGCGGTGGCGGAACGGGCCCTGCCTCGCTGCGGCGCGGCGCGGGGCACACCAGCGTCGCCTTCGCTCACGGCAGCCGGACGACGAGTTCACGTCGATCGCTTGTGAACCCGGCCTTCGCCCCTATACTGACCGGGTCAGCTTTTAGCTGTCCCCGGGGGTGCACTGGCTTCGACGGGGGTCGCAAAATCGCTTGGCGCATGCCGAGGGGGTAGCTTTCCTCGTAAATCCAGCTGCAAAACTCTAGTTGCCAACGACGACAACTACGCTCTCGCCGCTTAAGGCGTAAGCCCCGAAACTGCTTGTGTCCGTGCTCGCAGCGTAGGGTCATCATCACGGAATCGCTGGAAGTGGCTGCCTGTCAGCTTCCGGTCAACCTAAAGCAGGCTGGTCCCCGGGCGCGCTTTGCACGCCGTGCTGTCCGGGGACGAGACCTAACGGCGAGCTAAGCATGTAGTGCCGGGGATGGAGTGCCTTCGGACGGGGGTTCAATTCCCCCCACCTCCACCAACCTCGAAAAAGCCCGCTTCGGCGGGCTTTTTCCTTTTACGGCTTGCCCACGGCACCGTGGCAAGGCAGGCTGGCCCGCGATGGAAGCCGCCTCGTCCACACCTTCGAGCGCCCCTGCCGGATTGATTCCGCGCCGCGGCTACCTGTTGGCGTTGGCCGTGCTGGTCGGTTCGCTGCTGCTGGTGGTGACGGCCTGGTGGGTCGCGCGCGAGCGCGAAGTCCATGCCGCGGAAACCCGGTTTGGCGTCCGCACGGCGGAGGTCGCCGATCGCCTGCATCGGCGCCTGGTCAATTTCGAACTGGTCGCACGCGGCGGCACGGCGCTGTTTGCATCCATGGCACGACCGACGCCGCGGCAGTGGGCGGACTATGTCGATGGCATGAACCTGACGTCGCGCTTTCCGTCGGTGTCGGGATTGGGTTTCGCGGGCTACGTCAGCAACAACCGCCTGGACGACCTGCAGATCGAATGGCGCGATTCCGGTTACGGGCAGCTGCAGGTCCGGCCGCACGGAATGCGTGCGTACTACGGCCCCGTGCTGTACCTGGAGCCGCGAACGATGGACAACGTCGCGCAGGTAGGCCTGGACATGCTGGCCGATCCGCCACGCGGCACGGCGATGCGCACGGCCCAGGAAACCGGGACGGCGCAACTCAGCGGGCCCGCTACCGGTGTCCCGGCCACGATGCTGGTGCTGTACATGCCTGTGTACCGCTCGACGGATTCGCCGAAGACGCCGGCGGCGCGCGCACTGTCGATGCAGGGCTGGGTGTTCATTCCGTTCGACCTGGCGAAGTTCGTCGACGCATCGCTGGGTAGCAGCTTCAACGATGTCCGCTTCCGCATCCTCGATTCCAATGGTCGCTTGCTTCACGCGAGCCACGCGGAGGACAAGCGGACCCCGGCCTTCACCACTCACGCCGAGATGGAGTTTTACGGGCAACCGTGGCGGATCGACTTCGAATCGGCACCGAAGGGCGTGGCGGCGCCCGGTCTGCGCGCGTTGTGGGGCATGCTCGCGTTGGGCGTGCTGACGAGCGGCCTGTTGTTCGGCATGGTGTGGACGCTCGCTCGCACCGAGGATCGCGCGCACGCGATCGCCCTGCGCCTGACCGAGGATTACAGGCGCAGCGAGCAACGTTTCCGCCGGTCCATGCACTATTCCGCGATCGGAAAGGCGCTGTTGGACGGCGAAGGCCGCATCGTCGCCGCCAATCCTGCATTGGGCCGGATCGTCGGCCGCAGAGAGGACACGCTGGTCGGGCTCTCGTTCGAATCGTTGTTCGACAACGATGAGACATCCCTTCGCCCGCACGACAACGGCAGCACCGATACCGACGGCGTGCATCGGGTCACCCGGCACCTGAGCCGGGAAGGCGACTTGCCACGCCAGGCGCAACTCACGTATTCGCGGATGCCTGGCAACGTCGGAGAGGACGTCACCGGGCTGGTGCAGGTCGAAGACGTCACCGAGCGGGTGCGTGCGCAGGCCCAGGTGCAGGCGCTCAACCGCACGCTGGAGGCCCGCGTCGCGCTGCGCACGCGCGAGCTGA
This sequence comes from Lysobacter fragariae, assembly GCF_054779775.1. Lineage (NCBI taxonomy): Bacteria > Pseudomonadati > Pseudomonadota > Gammaproteobacteria > Lysobacterales > Lysobacteraceae > Lysobacter > Lysobacter fragariae. The sequence continues at coordinate 420,735 of NZ_BAAGXP010000006.1, forward strand.
GCCAGGCGAACCACGAGCTCGAGGCCTTCGCCTACAGCATCTCCCACGACCTGCGTGCCCCGTTGCGGGCGATCGACGGCTTCAGTCGCATCCTGGGGGAGCGCTATTCCGGGCAGCTCGACGAGTCCGGTCGCGATTACCTCGCGCGCGTGCGCAAGGCGGCTTCCCGCATGGGCGAGCTGATCGACGCGATGCTGAAGATCTCACGCCTGAGCCGGGTGGAATTGCGCACCGAGACCGTCGACCTGAGCCGAATGGCCATAGACGTGCTGGACGAGTTGCGTGCAAGCGAACGCGCACGCGAGGTCGCAGTGCACATCGCGCCCGGCCTGCAGGCAGTGGGCGATGCGACGCTGCTGAGGAACCTTCTGGTCAACCTGCTTGGCAATGCGTGGAAGTTCACGCGCGGACGCGAGCGTGCGGTGATCGAATTCGGCGCCGTGCTGGGCGCGGGTGGAAACCGGGAGTTCTACATCCGCGACAACGGCGCCGGGTTCGCGCAGGCGTATTCGGAAAAACTGTTCCGCCCGTTCCAGCGGCTGCACTCGCAGGAGGAGTTCAGTGGGGATGGCGTGGGGCTGGCGTCGGTGAAGCGCATCATCGAACGCCACGGCGGCACGATCCGCGCCGAAGGAAAGGAAGGGGAGGGGGCCGTGTTCCGTTTCACGTTGCCGGGTGAGCGCAGCAGCGAAAATTGATTTGAAACTCCCGCCGAAGCGCGATTCTTCGTGAATTGCGCCAGATCCAGCCCCAAAGTCGGGGGCGATTCGCGCCACCGGCGCGAATGGGGATGAGGCACGGCTGGGACCCATGGTTTGCAACGCAAATCCTGGGGGGTTACCGGGCGTGCAGCCCGGTAACTACGCGTCCTTGTTGTGCCGTCGCATCACGCGCTGCTTCTCGCGCGCCCAGTCGCGCTCCTTGCTGGCTTCGCGCTTGTCGTGGTTCTGCTTGCCCTTGGCCAGCGCGACTTCCGCCTTGACCTTGTTGCCCTTCCAGTACAACGCGGTGAGCACGACGGTGTAGCCATCGCGCTGGATGCGTCCGATCAGGTTGTCGATCTCGCGCCGGTGCAGCAGCAGCTTGCGGGTACGGCGGTCTTCGGCAACGACATGGGTGGACGCGGAGATCAGCGGAGTGATCTGTGAGCCGTACAGGAACATCTCACCCTCGCGGATCATCGCGTAGGCGTCGACGATGTTGGCGCGGCCGGCACGGATGGCCTTGAGTTCCCAGCCTTGCAGGGCCAGGCCGGCCTCGAAGCGCTCCTCGAGGTGGTATTCATGACGCGAGCGCTTGTTCAGGGCGATCGTCTTGAGCACCGGGCCCTTTTCGCCTGCGCCGCCCTTTCCCTTATCCTTGCCGCTCTTGTTGCTCGAATTCTTCGCCATAGCGGGCCATTGTCGCTGATGAGGCCGCCCCAAGCGAAATATCCATGCCAACCATCCGCCGTTCCGCCCTGGTCGAACACTCCACCGCGCGCATGTTTGCGCTGGTGAACGACGTCGCCGCCTATCCGCGCCGCTTCGACTGGTGCGATTCCGCGCAGGTGCTGGAAGCCGACGAGTCGCACCTGGTGGCCCGACTGGACCTGGGCCTGGGGGCGCTGCGGACGTGGTTCACCACGCACAACACGCTGGTCCCGCCGCACCACATCGACATGAAGCTGGTCGACGGGCCGTTCCGGAAGCTGACCGGACGCTGGGAATTCCACGCGCTGGACGAGTCCGCCAGCAAGGTCACGCTGACGCTGGATTTCGAGCCGACGGTGAAGCTGCTGGCCCCGGCGATGGCGTTGGGATTCCAGAGCCTGGCCGACCGGATGGTGGATGACTTCGTGCGGGTTGCGGACTCGTCCGAAGAAGCCGGCGCCCCCGCGTGAAGATTGAGTTGCTGCGCGCGTGGCCGCGGCGTTTCGAGCGGGTCGAACTGGAGCTGCCGGAGGGGAGCCGGGTCCGCGACGCCATTGAAGTCGCCGGGTGGAGCACCGATGCCGAGGTGGTCGCCTATGCGGTCTTTGGCCAGCGCATCGAGGCCGACACGCAGCTGCGCGACGGTGATCGCGTCGAGCTGCTCAGGCCGCTGCAGGCCGATCCGAAAGATGCGCGTCGCCAACGTGTCGATGAACGCCGGCGGCAGGGTGGAAAGTAGTGCCGGCCGCCGGGATTGGCGCGCTGCGCAGTTGTCACCCGGTCGACCAGTGGATTTCCTGCCCCGCAAATGCAGAAGGACGAAGCCGGGGCTTCGTCCTTCCATTCGCAATCTGCGGTTACGCGGCGGGCCGCGTTCGCTCGCGCCAGGTCAGTGGCCGCGCTTCTTCTTGTCTTTGTCCTTGGCCAGGTTGCGTCCGAACTGCTTCGGTGCGGCCTTGGCCAGTTCCTCGTCCTGCTCGGGAAAGTAGTCGCCTTCCCAGCGGGCGAGGGTGTCGCCTTCGAAATGCAGGGTCAGGTTCTTGACCTCGGTGCGACCGATGCGGCCGACACGCTGGGTGGCGGTGTAGTCCCAGCGCTCGTGATGGAAGGGGTCTTCGATCGACGGCGTGCCCAGCAACAGGATCACCTGCTGCTTGCTCATCCCGGCCTGCAACTGTTCGACGTTGGTCTTCTCCAGCAGGTTGCCCTGGTAGATCGGCTGCTTGTAAAGAATGCCGCAACCGGCGGTGGACAGGGCAACAATGAGGACCAGCAGGAGCTTGCGCATCGGGTTCTTCGCGACAGGCGGGGCAGTCGAAACAGGGGCCGATGATACACTGAAGCACTCGCCGCGCGGCCCGGGCCGGGGCGTATTCATCCGCTGTTGCAAGCCTGCACTTGCAGGTTGGGCCGCCAGTGGATCGGCGATGCCGGTTCTTGGTCGCCCCAGGTGTCGATCGGCCATGTGTGGCCGGCGCGGGATGACAGGACCCGAAAACAGGAAGCCTCGATGGAATCGCAAGACCTTCGCAACGCCGGACTCAAGGTCACCCACCCACGCGTGCGGATCCTGGAACTGCTGGAGCAGTCCAAGCCCCGCCACATGACCGCCGAAGACATCTATCGCCACTTGCTGGACCACGGCGAGGACATCGGTCTGGCGACGGTCTATCGGGTGCTGACCCAGTTCGAGGCCGCCGGCCTCGTCCTCAAGCACAACTTCGAGTCCGGCCAGTCGGTGTATGAGCTGGACCGTGGCCATCACCACGACCATATGGTCGACATCGATACCGGCAAGATCACCGAATTCGAAAGCCCCGAGATCGAGGAGCTGCAGCGGAAGATCGCGGCGCAACACGGTTTCGAGATCGAGGAGCACTCGCTGGTGCTGTACGTCCGGAAGAAACGCTGAGGCGTGCTGGCAACAAAAAAGCCCGCAGATGCGGGCTTTTCTCTTGAGCGGATGGATCAGTGCTTTCCGGCGGCTTCCAGCAGGGCGTTACTGCTCTTGTCGGGGTGTTTGCTGGACTTGTCCGTGCTCCGCCGCTTGGTGCACTGCGCGGAGCTCATGACGTCCTGCCCGAGAGACATGATCTTTCCCAGTGCGCCACTACCCGGGTCCGCCACGTAGCAGCGGTACTGGGTGCCGTCGGCCAGCGTGGCCTTGTAGCGCGTTGCTGATCCATCCTTCTCCAGGTCGCTGACCTTGATCTCTTCCTCGTCGTAGCCCAGGGCGTCAGCCGTGGCCCGGATGAGCTTCTCCGGGTCCGCCGTCTTGCTGCCGAAGAGGTTTACCGCGCTTGCCGAGAAGGGAAGGGTGAGCGCGACGGCGAGCGCGAGGACAGGCAGTGCTTTGTTCGTCATTGTTCAAAGTCCTTTTCAAGTGGACGGACGTTGACATCACGTCGATCCCAACGTCCTTGTGGGTGCCAGCCGGACTCGGCCGACTGGCGGATTATTGCATGCATGTGTGATCGGCGGCTCATTCCGCCGACGGCGATTAGGCAACGTCGGTGATCAATCGCCGTGCGGCTGCGCGGATTTCGCTGCTCACTTCGACACCTCCCAGCATGCGCGCGATTTCCTCTTCGCGATCTTCTGCTGACAGCGCTTGCACAGCGCTCTGAGTGACGCCTTCGCTGGCCGCCTTGCTGACGCGGTAGTGCGCGTGGCCCTGCGCAGCGACCTGCGGCAGGTGGGTCACGCACAGTACCTGTCGCGATGCGCCCAGCGCGCGCAATTTCTGGCCGACGATTTCGGCCACGCCGCCGCCGATGCCGGAATCGACTTCATCGAAGACCATCGTCGGCACCGCGTCCAGTCCCAGCGCGGCCACTTCTATCGCCAGCGAAACGCGCGAGAGCTCGCCGCCGGAAGCCACTTTGCGCAGCGGGCGCGCCGGCTGGCCGAGATTGGCCGCGACCAGGAATTCGACGCGCTCGCCGCCTTGCGGATCGGGGCGATCGGCTTCAATAGGTTCGATCGCGATTTCAAAGCGTCCACCGCCCATACCCAACTCGCCGATGAGCTTTGAGGTGGCCGTCGACAGCGATGCGGCGGCTTCGCGGCGACGCGCGCCGAGGGTATCCGCAGCCGCGCGCCATTGCGAGCGCGCTAGCGTGAGCTGGGTTTCCAGTTGCTGCAGGCGTTCGTCGGCGCCGCGCAGGGATTCGAGTTCGAAAGCAATCGCGTCGCGCTGCGCAGCCAGCTGTTCCGGTGCGACGCGGTGCTTGCGGGACAGTTCGTGGATGCGTCCCAGGCGCCTTTCCAATCCGGTGAATGCGTCCGGATCGACGTCCAGGTCGCTGCGCACGCGATCGAGCAGGACCAGCGCTTCGTCGATCTGGATCGTGGCATTGTCGAGCATCGCGTCGACTTCGGTCAGGCGTGGCTCGTGTTCGGCCACGCGCTGCAGGTCGCCACGGACCTGATGCAGGCTGCGCGACAACGAAGGCCCTTCATCGCCACCCAGCTGCACGAAGGCGCCATCGCACGCCGCGATCAGTCCGGCTGCGTGGGCGATGCGGCGGTGGTCGGCTTCCAGCTTGGCGAGCGCTTCGGGTTCCAGCGTCTCGCGGTCGAGCTCGACGAACTGGTGTTCCAGCCAGCCGATGCGATCGGAGACATCGCCCTGCGCCAGCAGGGTTTCGCGTTCGCGCAGCAGATCGGCCCAGTGCTTGGCTGCGGCTTCCACGGCGGTGCGCTGTGTGTCGGTGCGGCCGAAGGCATCCAGCAAAGCCAGCTGGCTGGAGCGCGCCAGCAAGGCCTGGTGCTCGTGCTGGCCATGAATTTCGACCAGCAATCCGGCCAGATCAGTGAGCTGCGCGACGGTGACCGGGCGCCCGTTGATCCATGCCCGCGATCCACCATCGGCGCGGATGACGCGGCGGATCTGGCATTCGTCGGCTTCGTCCAGCTCGTTTGCGCGCAGCCAGGCGCGGGCGGGGGAGGCGTCGTCCAGCACGAAACCGGCCGCGAGCTCCGCGCGCTCGGCGCCGTGGCGTACCACGCCACTGTCCGCGCGAAGCCCCGACAGCAGGCCCAGTGCGTCGACCAACAGGGACTTGCCGGCGCCGGTTTCGCCCGAAATCACGGTCAAGCCGCTGCCGAAGTCGAGTTCGGCACTGTGGACGACGGCGAAATCCTTGATGGCGAGGTGGGCGAGCATGGGGTGCGATTGTGCCTTGCGGGAATTGGGGCGGGTAGCCGTCGCGGTCGCCTTGTGGCTCGGCGCGGCGCGCGACAGGACACCGTGTCGCCGTCGCGGAGGCTGAGATCGTGGGCCATTGCGGCGCGACGGACCCTTGAGAATGTCGAGCGATGCGGCCTTTTTCGTGACATATCTCAACAATCGGCTTGCGAACGGCCCTCGGGGTGCTTATATCGCCTCCATGAGTCGCCATCCCGCCGACATCGCCAGCCTGGATCCGCGCGCGCGGCAGCTGCTGCGCACGCTGATCGGTCGCTACATCCAGAGCGGCGAGCCGGTCGGTTCGCAGACGCTGGCGCGGCATGCCGGGTTGGACGTGAGTTCGGCGACGATCCGCAACATCCTCTCGGACCTGGAGGAAGTCGGCCTGCTCAGCGCGCCGCACACCTCGGCCGGGCGCATTCCCACGGCGCAGGGCTACCGGCTGTTCGTGGATTCGCTGCTGCAGGTCCGGCCGTTGCCCGAGGGCGAGATGGCGCGACTGCGCAGCGAACTGCCTGCCGGCTCGGGTACGCAGGCACTGCTGGGCAGCGCATCGGAGCTGCTGTCGGCGATGACGCATTTCGTCGGCGTCGTCAGCGTGCCGCGACGCGAACAGTTCGCCTTCCGCCGGATCGAATTCGTTCCGCTGGACGGTCAGCGCGTGCTGGCGATCGTGGTGTTCGCCGACAATGAAGTGCAGAACCGCATCATCCAGACGCGTCGGGTCCACGATGCCGGCGAGCTGGAACGCGTGGCGAACTACCTCAACACGCACTTCTCCGGCCGCACCCTGGCCGACATCCGCACCGGCCTGCTGCATGAGCTGCGCAGCGCCCGCGACGAGATGGAAAGCCTGCTGGCACAGTCGGTGGAGCTGGCCGAACAGGTCCTCGCCCCGACGCACGACGACATGGTCCTGGCCGGACAGACCCGCCTGATGGGCGTGCAGGAGTTGGCCGACCTGGACCGCTTGCGCGAGCTGTTCGACGCCTTCGCTCGCAAGCGCGAAATCCTGCAGCTGCTGGAACGCACGGTCCGCGCGCAGGGCGTGCGCATCTTCATCGGCGAGGAAACCGGGCTGGCGCCGCTGGAGGGCATGTCGCTGGTGACCGCGCCTTACACCGCGGGCGGTCAGGTGCTTGGCGTGCTGGGCGTCATTGGCCCGACCCGCATGGCCTATGAGCGGGTGATTCCCGTGGTGCAGGCCGCCGCCGAGGCACTGGGCGCCGCGATCCAGCCGGACCCGCAGGGCGGCTGAACTTTTGATCTTGTCGACGGATTGGTCGACCAGCCCCGGCGATTTGACCGCCGGGACGGTTGAAACCCCAATCGGCGGTCCCCATAGCTCCCCCGTTGCGCAACGTCGCGCAAGGATGAGCCACACGCCAGATGACTACCGAACCGATGCAGGCCAACGGCGAGACCCCGACCGTCGGCAATGAAACCCCTTCCCCGACCGCTGAAATCGAGAGCCTGAAGGCCGAACTGGCCCAGGTACGCGACGACTCCCTGCGCGAACGCGCCGAGCTGGAGAACCAGCGCAGGCGCCTGGCCCGCGATATCGACATGGCGCGCAAGTTCGCCAACGAACGCCTCCTCGGCGACCTGCTGCCGGTGATCGACAGCCTGGAAGCCGGTCTAACGGTCAAGGCGGACACCGCCGAACACCTGCGCGAAGGCATGGAACTCACGCTGCGCCAGCTGCTCAAGGTCGCCAACGACAACGGCCTGGTCGCGGTCGATCCGGCAGGCCAGCCGTTCAACCCCGAGCACCACCAGGCCATGGCCATGGTCGACGAAGCCGGGCACGCCCCGGGCCACGTCGTGCAGGTCTACCAGAAGGGCTGGCTGTTGAACGAGCGCCTGCTGCGTCCCGCACTGGTGACCGTCAGCAAGCACGACTGAATTTTCCGGGACGCCGGGCCTTGAACGGCACCCGGGCATCCCCCAGATAGCGCACATCAGCGGTCACGTACCGCCACCACGCACAAAGATTCGCGAGAGGAAACAGCAATGGCAAAGATCATCGGCATCGACCTGGGCACGACCAATTCGTGCGTCGCCGTCATGGAAGGCGGCAAGGCCCGCGTCATCGAGAACGTCGAAGGCGATCGCACCACGCCGTCGATCGTCGCGTTCACCAAGGACGGCGAAGTGCTGGTCGGCGCCTCGGCCAAGCGCCAGGCCGTGACCAACCCCAAGAACACCTTCTACGCGGTGAAGCGCCTGATCGGCCGCAAGTTCACCGACGCGGAAGTGCAGAAGGACATCGGGCTGGTCCCGTACACCATCGCCCAGCACGACAACGGCGATGCCTGGGTGTCGACCGCGGACGGCAAGAAGATGGCGCCGCAGCAGATCTCCGCTGAAGTGCTGGCGAAGATGAAGAAGACGGCCGAAGCCTACCTCGGCGAGACCGTCACCGAAGCCGTCATCACCGTGCCGGCCTACTTCAATGACAGCCAGCGCCAGGCGACCAAGGACGCCGGCCGCATCGCCGGGCTCGACGTCAAGCGCATCATCAACGAGCCGACCGCGGCCGCGCTGGCCTACGGCATGGACAAGAAGGGCGGCGACCGCAAGGTGGCCGTGTACGACCTCGGCGGCGGCACGTTCGACGTGTCGATCATCGAGATCGCGTCCGTCGACAGCGAAATGCAGGTCGAAGTGCTGTCCACCAATGGCGATACCTTCCTGGGCGGCGAAGACTTCGACAAGCGCGTCATCGATTACCTCGTCGACGAGTTCAACAAGGACCAGGGCATCGACCTGCGCAAGGATCCGCTGGCCCTGCAGCGCCTGAAGGATGCTGCCGAGCGCGCCAAGATCGAGCTGTCGTCCGCGCAGCAGACCGAAGTGAACCTGCCGTACGTCACCGCCGATGCGAGCGGTCCGAAGCACCTCAACATCAAGCTGACCCGCGCCAAGCTCGAAGCGCTGGTCGACGATCTGGTCAAGAAGACCATCGAACCCTGCCGCATCGCGCTGAACGACGCCGGCCTGCGCGCCAGCGACATCAGCGAAGTGATCCTCGTCGGTGGCCAGACCCGCATGCCCAAGGTGCAGCAGGCGGTCACTGACTTCTTCGGCAAGGAACCGCGCAAGGACGTCAACCCGGACGAAGCCGTCGCCGTTGGCGCCGCGATCCAGGGCGGCGTGCTGCAGGGCGACGTCAAGGACGTGCTGCTGCTCGACGTGACCCCGCTGTCGCTGGGTATCGAAACCCTGGGCGGCGTGTTCACCAAGATCATCGAGAAGAACACCACGGTGCCGACCAAGGCCTCGCAGACCTTCTCGACCGCCGAGGACAACCAGTCCGCCGTGACCGTGCACGTGCTGCAGGGCGAGCGCGAACAGGCCCGCTTCAACAAGTCGCTGGCCCGCTTCGACCTGTCCGGAATCGAGGCCGCGCCGCGCGGCATGCCGCAGGTGGAAGTGTCGTTCGACATCGACGCCAACGGCATCGTCCACGTCACCGCCAAGGACAAGAAGACCGGCAAGGAACAGAAGGTCGAGATCAAGGCCGGTTCGGGTCTGTCGGACGAGGAAATCCAGAAGATGGTGCAGGACGCCGAAGCGCACCGCGAGGAAGACAAGAAGTTCCACGACCTCGTGCAGGCCCGTAATCACGCCGATGGCCTGATCCACGCTGCACGCACTGCAATCAAGGACAACGGCGACAAGGTGCCGGGCGACGTCATCGGCCGTGCCGAAGGCGCGATCGCCGAGCTCGAAACCGCGATGAAGGGCGACGACCAGGCGCAGATCGAGGCCAAGTCGAAGGCGCTGGAAGAAGCCGCACAGTCGCTGTTCGCGGCGGCGTCTGCCGGCCAGCCGGGCCCGGAGACGGGCGCAGGCAACGCGGGCGGCAAGGCTGACGACGTGGTCGACGCCGAGTTCACCGAGGTCAAGGACGGCGACAAGTAAGTCGTCGCCCACCCCAGGACGATCGCCAGCATTGCTGGTTTGACCCACCGCCCGCGTGAACCGGCAGCCGCCGGTCAGCGCGGGCAGTGGCGTATCTGGGGCAGGGTGGTGTTGTCGAGTCGGAAAGCGAGTCGGGAGACGGGACGTAGCGATGACCAAAGGGCGACTCGAGGCATTCAGCGACGGCGTCATCGCCATCATCATCACCATCATGGTGCTGGAGATGAAGGTGCCGCACGGCGCCGATTTCGCATCGCTGCGGCCGTTGTGGCCGGTGTTCCTGAGCTACGTGCTGAGCTTCGTCTACGTCGGCATCTACTGGGCCAACCACCACCACTTCCTGCATACCGCGCGCCACGTCGATGGCCGAGTGCTGTGGGCTAACCTGCACCTGCTGTTCTGGCTGTCGTTGTTTCCGTTTGCGACTGGCTGGATGGGCGAGAATCACTTCGCCGCCGCGCCGGTCGCGCTTTACGGTGTGGTGCTGCTGATGGCCGCGGTGGCATGGCTCCCGTTCCAGCTCACGTTGATTGCGGCGAACGGCGGCCCGGACGCCGAACTGGCCCGCGCCATCGGCAAACGCGACTGGAAAAGCACGATTTCCCCGCTGTTGTACATCAGCGCGATCCCGCTGGCGTTCGTCCGCCCGTGGATCGCAGGACTGCTTTACGTGACGGTGGCACTGATCTGGCTGGTGCCCGACCGCCGCATTGAAACGCACATCGACAGGCACGAAGCGAACACGTCCGAATGATCTGACCTGAATAGTCTGGTCTGAATAAGCCGTCCTGAATGAGCACGAATGAACACGAGTACGCACGAATGAGCACGCCCGAATGAGCAAGCGCGACTATTACGAAGCCCTGGGCGTGTCCCGAGACGCCACCGACGAAGACCTGAAGAAGGCCTACCGCCGCTGTGCGATGAAATACCACCCGGACCGCAATCCGGGCGACCACGCCGCCGAAGCCTCGTTCAAGGAGTGCAAGGAGGCCTACGAGGTCCTGTCCGATGCGTCCAAGCGACGCATGTACGACCAGCATGGCCATGCTGCGTTCGAGCACGGCATGGGCGGCGGTGGCCCGGGTGGTCCGGGTTACGCCGACATGGGCGACATCTTCGGCGACATCTTCGGCAACATTTTCGGCGGTGGCGCCGGCGGCCGCGCACAGCAGCGTCGTGGCGCCGACATCGGCTATGTGATGGAACTGTCGCTGGAAGAAGCCGTCGGCGGCATCGAAAAGCAGATCGAGATCCCCACGCTCGACGAATGCGACACCTGCAAGGGCAGCGGTTCTGCTGACGGCAAGCTGGAAAGCTGCGGGACATGTCAGGGTCGCGGCCAGGTGCGGTTCCAGCGCGGCATCTTCTCGATGCAGCAGACCTGCCCGCATTGCGGCGGGCGCGGCAAGACCATCGCCAATCCCTGCGGCGACTGTCACGGCCAAGGTCGCGTCGAGCGCACCAAGACCCTGCAGGTGAAGATTCCTGCTGGCGTCGACAACGGCGACCGCATCCGCCTGACGGGCGAGGGCGAAGCCGGCCCGGCCGGATCGCCGCCGGGCGACCTCTATGTCGAAGTTCGCGTTCGTCCGCACGAGATCTTCGAACGCGACGGCGACGACCTGCATTGCGACGTGCCGATCCGCATCTCGCAGGCGGCACTGGGCGACACCGTGCGCGTCCCGACGCTCGACGGCGAAGTCGAACTGCGCATTCCCGCCGAGACGCAGACGGGCAGGAAGTTCCGATTGCGCGACAAGGGCGTGAAGTCGGTGCGCAGCCGCGCACCGGGTGACCTGTATTGCACGGCGGTGGTTGAAACGCCGGTGAACCTCACCACCGAGCAGCGCGAGCTGCTGGAGAAGTTCGAAGCCACGTTCGTGGGCGATGGTGCGCGCAAGCACTCGCCGCGGTCGTCGACCTTCATCGATGGTGTGAAGGGCTTCTGGGACCGGATGACGTCCTGAGGCTTGATGGAATTGCAGCCGAGGGGACGCAATCCCCCGGCCGCGATCCGGTCCATGCGTCGGCCCATGCTTCGACGTATGCGGCAATGACATCGCGCCGGCAACAAAACCGCTTGCGCGAACCTCCCACGCGCCGGTAGCGTTCAGGTATGGGGAGCGGCTTGGCCGCACGGAGTGCAAGGCGGGTGGAAGGACTCAACGACGCAGGCCTGCGGGTTCCAGGCTTTGACGAGCAGATGGGCGTCCCCGTGTCGGGGCTGCCGTTCGCGGCTTTCGTGTTCAGCGGTGACCGGTTGCGCGGAGTGAATTCCGCGGCGCTGCAGTTGCTGCGACAAGGGCCGGGCGCACGCCTCGAGGACATCCACGCGATCCTCGACCCGCATGACCGCCTTGGCGAAGCCATGCGCCGGAGCCCTTCGTCCTCGATTCCGCAACTACGCGTGGAAGCCGTCCTGCCGGATCGCTCGCGCCTGCCGCTGGAGCTCCACCTCCTGAAGCTGGCCGGCGGGCACATGTTGGTGATGGCGCACGACAACAGCGCCCACCGCGACGTGGAGCAACAGCTGCAGCGACGGCTGTTGTTTGAGCGCCTGCTCACCGAGGCCTCCGCCGCGCTGATGCGCAGTGGCGCGGACGAGCTGGACGGCGTGATCGTCGACATGCTCGGTTCGATCGGGTCGTTCTTCGGTGTCGACCGTTCCTACGTTTTCCTGATCGACGACGCCGCGCAGACCCAGAGCAACACCCACGAATGGGTCGCTCCCGGCATCTCGCGCGAAGCGCACAACCTGCAGGACCTGCCGCTCACCACGTTCCCCTGGCTGCTTGCTCAACTGCGCGCCGACCACGTGTTCCGCGTGGAGTCGGTGGCGAACCTCCCCGACGAGGCCATCAGCGAGCGCACCGAATTCGAGCGCGAGGGCATCCAGTCGATCCTCATCGTGCCGCTGCGGGTCGGATCGCGGTTGCATGGGTTTGTAGGGTTCGACGCCGTCCGTTCGCAGGTGCAATGGGGCGAGCAGTACGTCATCGGCCTACGCCTGATGGCACAGATGCTCGCCAGCTCGCTGGAAGCACGCACGTTGTCGCGTCGCCTCCATGAGCAGGCGTTCCACGACGCCCTGACCGGTCTGCCCAACCGCAAACTGCTGGAAGACCGCTACGCCCAGTTGTCGCGGCGCCTGCAGCGCGTGGGCGGCACGGTGATGGTGGCGTTGGTGGACCTGGACGACTTCAAGCAGGTCAACGATCGCTACGGCCACGCGGCGGGTGATTGCCTGCTCAGGTGCGCGGCCGCCCGGCTGGGCGCGGTGATGCGCGATGCCGACACGCTGGCGCGGTTGGGCGGCGACGAATTCGTCGTCCTGGCCGAGGAAACCTCCGTCGGGGCGACCACCGAACTTGCCCGCCGCCTGCTGGGCGCGGTCGAGGCGCCCTTCGTCTGCGAAGGCAATCCGCTGTCGATCGGCATCAGCATCGGGCTGGTGCGCGAGACCTCGCCCGACCAGGACCTGGGCAAGCTGCTGCGCACGGCCGATGTCGCGATGTACAAAGCCAAGGCCAAGGGCAAGAACAATTGGGTGGAAGCCACGCGCGTGCCACCGCTGCCAGCACAATCGTTGCCGTCACACTCCGTGCTGGACGAGCCACCGGTCGAATCCTGATGACCACCGTGGCTGTCCCTCCTTCACCAATGACTGACGCCACCCCCACCATGCCTGAACCCATTCGTCTCCTGATCCACGGTGCCACCGGTCGCATGGGGCAGGCGCTGCTGCGCCTGGCCGCGGAGCGCGAGGACCTGGCCGTTGTCGCTGCGGTTTCGCGCACGGGCGTGGCCAGCGAAGCCGGCGTCACCCCGTGGTTCGCCTCGACCGACCTGCCGAACGTGCCGGATTTCGACGTTGCAATCGATTTCAGCCTGCCGGAGGGATTCGACGCGGTCCTCGCGGCCTGCGTCGCGCGCCGCGCCGCGCTCGTGTCGGGAACCACCGGACTGGCCGATCCGCAGCGTGCCGCCCTGCAGCAGGCAGCGGGGGAGATTCCCGTTATCTGGTCGGCGAACTTCAGCCTGGGGGTGGCGGTCCTGGGAGATCTCGTCCAGCGGGCTGCGGCGGCGCTTGCAGGCTGGGACTGCGACATCGTCGAATCCCACCACGTGCACAAGAAGGACGCACCGTCCGGCACGGCGCTGGCGCTGGGCGCCTCGGCCGAGCAGGGTGGGGGGCGCCCGCGCTATGCGTCGCTGCGGGCGGGGGACATCGTGGGTGAACACCTGGTCCAGTTCACCACGATGGGTGAACGGATCGAGCTGGTCCATCGCGCCACCAACCGTGACATTTTCGCCCGAGGCGCCCTGCATGCCGCCGCCCGACTGGCCGGCCGGCCGGCCGGCAGTTACCAGTTACGCGACCTGCTGGGATGACGTCCCGGGTCACGTGACGACATGCACGGAAATAATGTGCCGACGGACGGCAACCGCCCGGTTCATGACGTGCGTCACCATGAACTTTGCATCAGTCGATAGGATGCGCTTTGGGGGAATCCACGGGATGTTTGTATGACGATTGAAGGCGAGTCATTTCCGGCAGGAAGCCGGGACCCGCAGCTCCTGCTGGCTGCGATGCAGCGCATCGCCCAGGAGCAGATTGGTGCGGCCCTCGATCGGGTCCTGCGCCGCACCGACGATTACCTCTTCGACTCCAGCAACAGCGGCGGCTCCGAGCTCACCGCCCTTCGTGACCTCCGTCGCGCCCGTTCGCAGATCGCCCAGCGTTTCGACCAGGTCATGGTCGTGGGCTTCCGCCGCCTGCAGGATTCGCCGATCGCAGCCAAGGCGATGGGCAGTTCCTCCCTCAGCCTGGTGTCCGACGACGCCCTCGAGGAGCAACTGGCCACCGAACAGATGGTGGAAAACCTCAACCGGGCGTACGCGCCGAACCTGGAGTTGCTCGAGAAGCGCCTCGCGGCGCTGACCGAGCGGCCGGTGCTGGCAGCCAAGGACAACCCGGTCGGCCCCAAATACCTGGCGGAATCGCTCAGCAACTCGATGGAGGCGCTGGATGTCTCCACCAACGTCCGCATCGTGCTGTTCAAGTTCTTCGAACGCGAATTGCTGACGTCGCTCGGCAACCTGTACGAACGCCTCAACGGCGGCCTGGTTTCGGCCGGAGTCCTGCCACACATCAAGGCAACCAAACGCGCCGAGCCCCCGGTGCGTCCGGCTGGATCGCCCGACGCCCCGGAACCCGACCAGCAGACGGTCGCCGTGGCGAACGCCGTGGCGTCCCAGTTCGGCATGACCGGTCCCGGCGACCAGGCGATGTTCTCCAACCTGCTGGGCTTGCTGCAGTCCTGGCGTACGGCCATGAATCCGCGTCCGGCTGAAGTCGGTCCGTCGATGAGCACGTCCGACGTCATGACTGTGTTGTCGCTGCTGCAGCGCGAGCAACCACAGGCTTTCGACACCGCTCCCATTGCTGCTGCCGCTGAAGGTGGACGTGCTTCCCTGGCCGACCAGCTGCGTCGCTCGTTGTTGTCGGGCGCGCGTCGCCTCGGGATGGGCGGCGAAAACCTCAGCCTTTCCAACGTTGACGAAGATGCCGTCGACCTGGTCGGCATGCTCTTTGACGTACTCCTCGACGAGCGCCATTTCGAGCCCGACGTCCGTTCCAAGATCAACAAGCTGCTGGTGCCGTACATCAAGGTCGCGGTGAAGGACCGCCGCCTGTTCCTGTACAAGGCGCACCCGGCCCGGCGCCTGCTCAACGTCGTCGCCGAGGCGAGCGAAGGCAACCGCGGCGAGAGCCCGCAGGAACGCGAGCTGATGTCCCGCGTCGACGGCACCATCGACAAGCTGGTCTCCGAATTCAACGAGGACATCGCGATCTTCGAAACGCTGGAGCAGGAGCTGCGTTCCTACATGGAGCAGCACCGCAAGCGGATCGAGGTGACCGAGCGCCGCGCCGCCGAAGCCCAGCGCGGCCGCGAACGCCTGGAGCAGGCGCGCGAAGGCGTGTCCGTCGACCTCGCCGTCATCCGCGATACCCGCCACCTGCCGCCGGTGTTCGACGGCTTCATCAACCAGTACACCGCGCACCACCTGGCCCAGATAGTTTTGCGCGATGGCAAGGACTCGCCGCGCTACGGCCAGGCCATCAACGCGGCCACCAGCCTGATGGTGGCCTTCGACCATGCCGAGCTGGGCGCCCCATTGTCATCGCTGCCGCCGCTGGATCGTCCGGTGCTGAACGAGATCCTGGAAAGCTCGGGGCTCCATGGGGCCGGCGCTGAGGAAGTCCTGGCAACCCTGCAGCGCGCACTGGCGCGATTGTCCGCCGGTGACAGCGCGGCGGCCGAAGCCGAGCAGTTGCCGACCTCGCCGGCTTTGCAGCCGGTCGCGGAAACCTCTTCGAGCGACTCGCCGGAACTCGAACTCATCGCCGGCAAGGACAAGCTGGATTTCGAGCCGGAAATGGCCGAGCGCATGCGCGCGCTGGAAATCGGCACCTGGATCCAGCTGACCAGCGAAAGCGGACGCGTGGAGCCTGCCAAGGTTTCCTGGGTCAGTCCGATCTCCTCGCGCCTGCTGTTCGTGAACCGCCGCGGCATCCGCGTGCTGGTCGCCTCGGCAGAGGAACTGGCCGCAATGGCCCTCCTGGGCCGTGTCCAACTGCGCGATGGTGGTCCGGCCTTCGACAGTGCCATGAGCCAGGTCATTGGCCGGCTGAAGGTCGCCTCGCTGCCGGAAATGCCGCCCAAATCCACGGAAAACGGGGCCGGCGCGGCCCACTGACACGGCCGGGCGCGTCCATGCGCCCCAAATCGGATGCAATTCGTGCTGGCGTATTCATGACGCCATCGCTACAATTCTCGCTCGCCTGAACCCCACCCGCCGGACCGGTCCTGACCCGAGTCCGCGGTTTGCTGCAACCTGAGTTTTCGTACTGCGAAAACACACGGTTGCCGGCCTGGTGGGGTCAGTCCCCCAGCTGCCAAGGCGATCTCCGTGACCCAACCCGCAATCCTTGCACTCGAAGACGGCACGATCTTCGAGGGCATTTCCGCAGGCGCGCCCGGCCTTTCCGTCGGCGAAGTGGTGTTCAACACCGCGATCACCGGCTACCAGGAGATCCTCACGGATCCGTCCTACGCCCGCCAGATCGTCACCCTGACGTACCCGCACGTCGGCAACACCGGCATGACCGACCAGGACGACGAGGCCCACAAGGTCTGGGCGTCCGGCCTGATCGTGCGCAACGTGCCGCGCCGCCCGAGCAACTGGCGCAGCCAGGTATCGCTGCCGGAATGGCTGGCGAAGCGCGGCATCGTCGCGATTTCCGACATCGACACCCGCAAGCTGACGCGCCTGCTGCGCGACACCGGCGCGCAGAACGGCGCGGTGATGGCCGGGGACATCAACGTCGAGAAAGCGCTTGAAGCCGCACGCAAGTTCCCGGGCCTCAAAGGCATGGACCTCGCGAAGGTCGTAACCACTTCCAGCGCGTACGAGTGGAAGGACGGCCAGCTCGATCTCGACAACAACGTCTTCGTGCAGGCCGATGCGAAGCACCACGTCGTCGCCTACGACTTCGGCGTGAAGCACAACATCCTGCGCATGCTCGCCGAACGCGGTTGCCGCGTGAGCGTGGTGCCGGCGCAGACGTCCGCCGCCGACGTGCTGGCGATGAATCCCGATGGTGTGTTCCTGTCCAACGGCCCGGGCGATCCGGAGCCGTGTGATTATGCAATCGCCGCGATCAAGGAATTCGTCAATCGCAAGGTGCCGACCTTCGGTATCTGCCTTGGCCACCAGTTGCTTGGCCTGGCCAGCGGTGCGAAGACGATGAAGATGAAGTTCGGCCATCACGGCGCGAACCACCCGGTGCAGGACCTCGACGGCAATCGCGTGATGATCACGTCGCAGAACCATGGCTTCGCCGTCGATGAGGCGACGCTCCCGGCGAACGTGCGCGTGACCCATCGCTCGCTGTTCGACGGCAGCAACCAGGGCATCGAGCTCACCGACGCGCCGGCCTTCAGCTTCCAGGGACATCCGGAAGCGAGCCCGGGACCGCACGACGTGGGTCCGCTGTTCGACCGTTTCATCGCTTCGATGCAACAGGCGAAGTGAAGGCTGTCGTCGCCAAGCCGCCCCGCAAGCGCCGCTGGCGCCGGTTGTTCGTTGTCGCGGTGTTGCTCGGCGTCTATCCCGCCTTCGTGATGGTCGCGACGTACTCGCACTTCTTTGCCGCCGATCTGCCCGGCGGTCGCAACGGCCCGGCCGATGCGTACCGTCATTCGCTCGCCAGCGCGATCGTCGCCTACACGCTGTCGCCGCGCTGCGTGGACTGGGTGACGGCAGTGATGGAGCGGGGTGGGGAAGGCAATGCTTCACGCGCAATGGATGCGCACAACAACCAGCTCGGCGCGCGCATCGGCGCGACTGCCGGCAGCTGGAATGCGATGCAGCAGGCCGTGCTTGCTGCCGTGAAGAACGGTGCGATCGATGCCCGATCGCCCGACCAGATCACCTGGCTCGCGCCCAGCGCGTGGCGGGACCGACTTTACTGAGGACACCATGCCCAAGCGCACCGACATCAAGACCGTAATGATCATCGGCGCCGGTCCGATCGTGATCGGACAGGCCTGCGAGTTCGACTACTCCGGCGCCCAGGCGTGCAAGGCCCTGCGCGACGAGGGTTACCGAGTGGTGCTGGTCAACAGCAACCCCGCAACGATCATGACCGACCCGAACATGGCCGACGCCGTGTACATCGAGCCGATCAACTGGCAGACGGTCGAGAAGATCATCGCAAAGGAAAAGCCCGACGCACTGCTGCCGACCATGGGCGGCCAGACAGCTCTCAACTGTGCACTCGACCTCGCCGACAACGGCGTGCTGGAGAAGTACGACGTGGAGCTGATCGGTGCCTCGCGCGACGCCATCCGCATGGCCGAGGACCGCGAGCTGTTCCGCGTCGCGATGAAGGAAATCGGCCTGGAATGCCCGAAGGCGGAAGTCGCCAGGACGCTGGAACAGGCGCTCGACATCCAGACCCGCGTCGGCTATCCGACCATCATCCGCCCGAGCTTCACCCTCGGCGGCAGCGGTGGTGGCATCGCCTACAACCGCGAGGAACTGGTCGAGATCGTCACCCGCGGCCTGGAGCTGTCGCCGACCACCGAAGTGCTGGTCGAGGAATCGGTGCTGGGTTGGAAGGAATTCGAGATGGAAGTGGTCCGCGACAAGGCGGACAACTGCATCATCGTCTGCTCGATCGAGAATTTCGATGCGATGGGCGTGCACACCGGCGACTCGATCACCGTCGCTCCGGCACAGACCCTGACCGACAAGGAATACCAGCGCCTGCGCGATGCCTCGATCGCGGTGCTGCGCAAGATTGGCGTCGATACCGGCGGTTCGAACGTGCAGTTCGGCATCAACGCCAAGAACGGCCGCGTCGTCGTCATCGAGATGAATCCGCGCGTGTCGCGTTCCTCGGCGCTGGCGTCGAAGGCCACCGGCTTCCCGATCGCCAAGATCGCGGCCAAGCTCGCGGTCGGCTACACGCTGGATGAGCTGCGCAACGAGATCACCGGCGGCAAGACCCCGGCGTCGTTCGAACCGACCATCGACTACGTCGTCACCAAGATCCCGCGCTTCGCCTTCGAGAAGTTCCCGCAGGCCGATGCACGCCTCACCACGCAGATGAAGTCGGTGGGCGAGGTGATGGCGATGGGCCGCACCTTCCAGGAGTCGCTGCAGAAGGCCCTGCGTGGCCTGGAAACCGGCAAGGTCGGGCTCGACCCCACCGGCCTGGACCTGGCCAGCGAAGACGGCATCGCCACGCTCAAGCGCGAACTGAAGGAGCCGGGCCCGGAACGCATGTTCCACATTGGTGACGCCTTCCGCGCCGGCATGAGCGTGGAAGACGTGCATGCGCTGTCCTTCGTGGACCCGTGGTTCCTCGACCAGATCGAGGAAATCATCGCGGCCGAGAAGGACGTCGCCATCGGCGGCCTGGCCGCGCTGGACGCCAAGCGCATGCGCGCACTCAAGCGCATGGGCTTCTCCGACGCGCGCCTGGCCCAGCTGACTGCAACCGACGAAACCGCCGTGCGCACGCTGCGTCGCGCGCTGAAGGTGCGTCCGGTGTACAAGCGCGTGGACTCGTGCGCGGCAGAATTCGCCACCAGTACCGCGTACCTGTATTCGACCTACGAGGACGAATGCGAGGCGCAGCCGACCGACCGTAACAAGATCATCGTGCTCGGCGGCGGTCCCAACCGCATCGGCCAGGGCATCGAGTTCGACTACTGCTGCGTGCATGCCGCGCTCGCCCTGCGCGAGGACGGCTATGAAACCATCATGGTCAACTGCAACCCCGAGACCGTGTCGACCGACTACGACACCTCCGACCGTCTGTACTTCGAGCCGCTGACGCTGGAAGACGTGCTGGAGATATGCGACCTGGAGAAGCCCAAGGGCGTGATCGTGCAGTACGGCGGCCAGACGCCGTTGAAGCTCGCGCGTGCGCTCGAAGCCAACGGCGTGCCGATCGTTGGTACGACGCCCGATTCGATCGATCTGGCCGAGGACCGCGAGCGCTTCCAGAAGCTGGTGCAGGACCTGGGCCTGGCCCAGCCGCTGAACCGCACCGCGCGCAACCCGGACGAGGCGCTGCTGCTTGCCTCGCAGATCGGTTATCCGCTGGTCGTGCGCCCGAGCTACGTGCTCGGTGGCCGCGCCATGGAAATAGTGCATGACGACGCCGACCTGACCCGCTACATCCGTGATGCGGTGAAGGTGTCGAACGATTCGCCGGTGCTGCTTGATCGGTTCCTCGACAACGCGGTCGAGGTCGACGTTGACGTGATCGCCGACAAGCACGGCAACGTATTGATCGGCGGTGTCATGGAGCACATCGAGGAAGCTGGCGTGCATTCGGGCGACTCCTCGTGCTCGCTGCCGCCGTACTCGCTGAGCCCGGCCGTGCAGGAAAAGCTCCGTGCGCAGGTGGTCGCGTTGGCCAAGGCGCTGAATGTCGTCGGCCTGATGAACACGCAGTTCGCGATCACCTTCGACGAACAGGGCAACGACACCGTCTACCTGATCGAAGTGAACCCGCGTGCCTCGCGCACCGTGCCGTTCGTGTCCAAGGCCACCGGCATGGCACTGGCGAAGATCGCCGCACGCTGCATGGTCGGCCAGACGCTGGCAGAGCAGGGCGCGACGAAGGAAATCATCCCGGACTACTACTCGGTCAAGGAAGCGATCTTCCCGTTCGCCAAGTTCCAGGGCGTGGATCCGATCCTCGGCCCGGAAATGCGTTCCACGGGCGAAGTCATGGGCGTGGGCCGCAACTTCGGCGCCGCGATGGCGCGTGCCCAGGAAGCCGGTGGCATCAAGGCGCTGCCGGAAACCGGCAAGGTCTTCATCTCCGTGCGCGACCCGGACAAGACTCGCGTGCTGTCCGTGGCGCAGGACCTGATCAAGCGCGGCTACACGTTGGTGGCCACCGAAGGCACCCACGCGTTCATGGCTGCGCAAGGCCTCGCATGCGAACGGATCAACAAGGTTGCCGAAGGACGTCCGCACGTCGTCGACCTGATCAAGAACGGCGAGATCGTCTACATCGTGAACACCACCGAAGGGCGCCAGGCGATCAACGATTCGTTCTCCATCCGCCGGGAAGCGTTGCAGCAGCGCGTCACCTACTCGACGACCGTTTCCGGCGCGCGTGCGCTGGTGAACTCGCTTGACTATCGCGGCACCGGTCCGGTGTGGTCGCTGCAGGAGTTGCACGCGGAGATCAACGGCGCGGCGTGACGCTGTAGCTGTTGTAGCTTTTGTATTGCTCGTCATTCCCGCGAAGGCGGGAATCCAGAGGCGTTGCCTTTGCCGCCAGTCGTGCAGAGAATCAAGGTCACTGGATCCCCGCCTTCGCGGGGATGACTATCTGATAGAGAATCCGGCTATCTGAAAGGTAGCCAGCCGCCAGGTCGGCCATAAGGAACAAAGAGAAATGCGAGCACCCATTACCCTGAAAGGCGCGCAACGCCTGCGCGCCGAGCTGGACGAGCTGAAGTCGGTCAAGCGTCCGGCCGTGATCAGCGCGATCGCCGAAGCCCGCGCGCACGGCGACCTCAAGGAAAACGCCGAGTACCACGCGGCCCGCGAACAGCAGGGCTTCATCGAAGGCCGCATCAAGCAGCTCGAAGCCGAGCTGTCGCATGCCCAGGTCATCGACGTGTCGTCGCTCAATGCCGGCTCGCGCGTCGTGTTCGGCGCCACCGTCGAGCTGGCCGATGCCGAGACGGACGAAGAAAGGAAGTACCAGATCGTTGGTGACCTGGAAGCCGACATCAAGCTGGGGATGATCGCGATTTCCTCGCCGGTGGCGCGCGCCCTGATCGGCAAGCACGAAGGCGACATCATCACCATCGAGGCGCCGGGCGGCACCCGCGAGTACGAAATCATCGGCGTCAGCTACCTGGGCTGATCGATGAACACGACGACGCTGCTGCTACCCGAACGTGCCAGTTTCGGCGCGCAGCGTCTGTCCGAGGAAGCCGCGAAATCCCTGGGGCGTGCCGATCGCGAGGCCGCCTCGGGCGACCAGCGCACCCGTGTCTTCGACATCCTGCCGCGCGGCTGGCCAGTCGCCGCCGTCACCCGTCAGCGCGACGCCGGCGACGCATCGATTTCCGCCTGGCTACGCGCCGATCCCGCATACATCCACCCGGACATCAACGGTGCGCGATTGCTGGCCTATGGCGAAGGCCTGTCGTTGAGCAACGACGAGTGCCGCGAACTGCTGCGGCCGCTACGCCCGCTGTTCGGTGACTCGGGTTTCCAGATCGACGCGCCGGTTCCTTCGCGCTGGTACCTGGCACTCCCGCGCGAAGCCCGCCTGCCGACGTTCACCGGTCCGGACGACGCGCTCGGCGCGGACCTGTTCGAACACCTGCCCGATGGCCCGGAAGGGCGCCGCTGGCGTGCATTGCTGAGCGAGGCGCAGGTCGTCCTGCACAACCATCCGGTGAATGCGCAGCGTGCCGCAGCGGGCAAGCCGCCAGTGAATTCGCTGTGGTTCTGGGGCGGCAGCATCCTGCCCGACCATGTGCGAACACCGTTCTCCGCCATGTCCAGCGATGACGACGCCTTCCGTGCATTCGCCGGTGTCGCCGGCGTGCCGGCGATGGCCTTGCCATCGCGATGGCAGCCGGGGGAGGGCGAACGCGTGTTCGACCTGCGCCACATCCGGGACCTGGCAGCGCTGCAGTCGCATTGGCTTTTGCCGATGCTTGGCGATGTTCGCTCAGGCGCGATCGCGCAGGCCACGCTCGACTTTGCCGACGGTACGCGTTTCGTGCTGCGCGCCAACCAGCGCTGGCGCTTCTGGCGCCGCCCGTTGCGCGCCATCGCGGCATGAAGGCCAATCCCAGGTTGCTGCGTCGCGAGCGCGTGGATGCGGGCGTCTGGCCGGAGGGATTCCCGAACCTGCTGGCGCGCCTGTATGCCGCGCGAGGCGCCGTCAACGCCGATCAGGCGCAGCCGCGGCTCGCCAACCTGCTGCCGCCAGACCTGCTGGGCGGGCTGGATGCCGCTACCGCGTTGCTGGCCGACGCCATGGCGAACGATCGCCATATCGTTGTGGTGGGCGACTTCGACTGCGATGGTGCGACGGCCTGTGCGGTGGGCGTGCGCGGCCTGCGCATGCTGGGTGCGCGTCGCGTCTCGCATGCGGTGCCCAACCGCGTTGTGCACGGTTACGGCATGACGCCGGGACTGGTCGAAGACCTCGCGGCGCTGCAGCCGGAACTGGTAGTCACGGTCGACCATGGCATCGCCTGCCATGCCGGGATCGCGGCAGCCAAGGCGCGCGGCTGGGACGTGCTCGTTACCGACCATCACCATCCCGCCGAGACGCTGCCGTCGGCGGATGTCATCGTCAACCCGAACCAGCGCGGCGACGCGTTCCCGAGCAAGGCGCTGGCCGGCGTGGGCGTGATGTTCTATGTGCTGCTCGCGCTGCGCCGCCGCCTGCGCGACGCGGGCCACTTCGCCGATGCCGTGCCGGACCTGTCGGCGCTGCTCGACCTGGTCGCGGTCGGCACGGTGGCTGACATGGTGCCGCTCGACGTCAACAATCGCGCCCTCGTTTCGGCCGGGCTGCGACGCCTGCGCACGGGGCAGGGCTGTGCCGGGCTGAACGCGCTGATCGAAGTCGCCGGCCGCGATCCGTCGAAACTCACCGCCAGCGACATCGGCTATGCCATCGCGCCGAGGATCAATGCCGCCGGCCGCCTCGAGGACATGGCCCTCGGCATCGAATGCCTGCTGACCGATGACGTGACGCAGGCGCGCGACATCGCCGCGACGCTCAGCGAGATCAACAGCGAGCGCCGCGCCGTCCAGCAGCAGATGACCGATGAGGCCGAGCGGGCACTCGACACGATCGCCCTGGACGACACGATCAGCGAACGCATCGCGGTCTGCCTGTTCGACGCCGATTGGCATCCGGGCGTCGTCGGCCTGGTCGCCTCGAAGATGAAGGAACGCCTGCATCGCCCGGTGATCGCCTTCGCGCCGGTCGAACCCGGCAGCGACCGCCTGCGTGGCTCGGCGCGTTCGATCCCCGGCTTCCACATCCGCGATGCCCTGGCTGATATCGACGCGCGTCATCCTGGGCTGATCGAACGCTTCGGCGGTCATGCGATGGCGGCCGGACTGTCGCTGTCATTGTCGGCACTGCCCGCGTTCGAACAGGCGTTCCGCGACTGCGCCGCCCGCTGGCTCACCGCGGAGCAGCTGCAGGCCGAGATCGTCAGCGATGGCGAGCTCCAGGTCGCCGAATTCAACCGCCGCCATGCCGAACTCCTGCGCGATGCCGGGCCTTGGGGGCAGGCGTTCCCGGAGCCCCAGTTCGACGGCGAGTTCGAAGTGCTCAATTCGCGCGTGATCGGCGAACGCCACCTCAAGCTGGAACTTGGCCATGCCGGCCTGCGCCTCAACGCCATCCATTTTGGCGGTTGGGACGGGCAGCGCCCGACGGGACGCATCCGCATCGCCTACCGCCTGGAACCCGACGACTACCGCGGCGGCGACGCCGTGCAGCTGGTAGTGGTCCACCGCGAGCCTGTGTAGGGCGGGTCTTGACCCGCCATCCGGGCAGCCAGCAATGTCTCGACTGTCCAGACAGGCCGAAACGGTTTCAATCCAGCGCCCCTGCACACGACCCACTGGCTCCGCCATGGCGGCGGGTCAGGACCCGCCCTACAATTAGCGGCTCCCCTCAGCCAACCAAGTTGCAACCCATGATCGAGCTGAATCCCGTCCGCCAGCGCATCGCCGACCTCCGGGACCGGCTCGATTCGCTCAGGGGGTATCTTTGACTACGACCACAAGGTCGAACGTCTCGAAGAAGTAAACCGGGAGCTGGAAAGCCCCGACATCTGGAACAACCCAGAAAACGCCCAGACCCTCGGCCGCGAACGCTCGCAGCTGGAGAAGGTCGTGAACGGCATCCGCGACCTCACTGATGGCCTGGTCGGCGGTAACGAATTACTCGAACTGGCCGAGATGGAAGACGACGAAGGCACCGCGCTGGCGGTGGTCGACGATGTCGAACGCTATGCCAAGGACGTCGAGAAGCTGGAGTTCCAGCGCATGTTCTCCGGCAAGATGGATTCGTCGAATGCCTTCGTCGACATCCAGGCCGGCGCCGGTGGCACCGAGGCGCAGGACTGGGCGGAAATCCTGCTGCGCATGTACCTGCGCTGGTGCGAATCGCGTGGCTGGAAGACCGAGCTGATGGAAGCCAGCGGCGGCGACGTTGCCGGCATCAAGTCCGCCACCGTCCGCGTCGAAGGTGATTTCGCCTACGGCTGGCTCAAGACCGAAACCGGCGTGCATCGTCTGGTGCGCAAGTCGCCCTTCGACTCCGACAATCGCCGACACACCAGTTTCACCTCGGTGTTCGTGTCGCCGGAAGTCGACGACAACATCGACATCGAGATCAATCCGGCGGACCTGCGGACCGACGTGTACCGCTCGTCCGGCGCCGGTGGCCAGCACGTCAACAAGACCGAGTCCGCGGTGCGCATCACCCACGTCCCGAGCGGGATAGTCGTGGCGTGCCAGACCGGCCGCAGCCAGCACCAGAACCGTGACAACGCGATGAAGATGCTCGCCGCCAAGTTGTACGAACTGGAAATCCAGAAGCGCAACGCCGAACGCGACGCAGTGGAAGCCACCAAGTCCGACATCGGCTGGGGCAGCCAGATCCGCAACTACGTGCTGGACCAGAGCCGCATCAAGGACCTGCGCACCGGCATCGAACGCAGCGACACGCAGAAGGTGCTGGATGGCGACCTGGACGAATTCGTCGAGGCCAGCCTGAAATCCGGACTGGAAGTCGGTGCGAAACGCAGCGACGCGGCCTGATCCCCAGGCCCGTCGCTATCCGCGCGCCCGCGGCGGCAACTGCACCAGTTCAAGGGGTCAATGCGATGCCGGTGTGAAGCGTCGGCATCATGCAAATCCGCCCGACGACCCGCCCCACTGTATAAAAAGCACTCCCGCCGTCGCGGGAAATGACGATCACAAGCGAACCCGACACCCATGACAGACGAAACGACCCTGCCGCCCGACGAGAACCACCTGATCGCCGAGCGTCGCGCCAAACTCACGGCGCTGCGCGGGCAGGGCGTTGCGTACCCGAACGACTTCCGTCGTGCCGACTACGCGGGCGACCTGCAGGCGCAGTACGCCGATGCGGAGCAGTGGTCCGCCGAAGCGCTCGAAGGCAAGGCCCACCGCGTCGCCATCGCCGGCCGCATCCTGCTCAAGCGCGTGATGGGCAAGGCCAGCTTCGTGCAGATCCAGGACGAATCCGGCCGCATCCAGCTGTTCCTGCAGTCGAACACCCTCGGCGACACCTACGAAGCCTTCAAGGGCTGGGACGCCGGCGACATCATCGCGGCCGAGGGCGTGCTCACGCGCACCAAGACTGGCGAACTGTCGGTGAAGGCAGACGTGCTGCGCCTGCTGACCAAGGCGTTGCGCCCGCTGCCCGACAAGTTCCACGGCCTCGCCGACGTCGAGCAGCGTTACCGCCAGCGTTACGTCGACCTGATCGTGTCGCCGGAATCTCGTGAGGTCTTCGTCAAGCGCTCGCGCATCATCCGCGCGATGCGTGCGTGGCTGGACGCGCGCCGCTTCCTCGAAGTCGAAACGCCGATGATGCATTACATCCCCGGCGGCGCTGCGGCCAAGCCGTTCGTGACCCACCACAATGCGCTGGACCTGCAGCTGTTCCTGCGCGTCGCCCCGGAGCTTTACCTCAAGCGGCTGACCGTCGGTGGCCTGGAGCGCGTGTACGAGATCAACCGCAACTTCCGCAACGAAGGCGTCTCCACCCGCCACAATCCTGAATTCACGATGCTCGAGCTGTACGAGGCCTACGCCACGTACAACGAGATCATGGACCTCACCGAGAACCTGATCCGCGACGTCGCCAGCGAAGTGCTGGGCACCACGGTGATGGAGTGGGACGGTGTCACCATCGACGTCGGCCCCGCGTTCCGCCGCTGGCGCCTGGACGAAGCCGTCCGCGAGAAGAACCCGGAAATCAGCGTTGCCGACTGCCGCGACCGCGATGCGCTGGCCAGGCACTGCGAGCGCCTGCGCGTCCCGGTGAAGGCCGGCTACGGCTGGGGCAAGCTGCTGCTGGAGATTTTCGAGAAGACGGTCGAAGGCAAGCTGGAGCAGCCGACCTTCATCACCCATTACCCGGTTGAGGTCTCGCCGCTGGCGCGCGAGAGCGACACGGAGAAGGGCATCACCGACCGCTTCGAGCTCTTCGTGAACGGCAAGGAGCTGGCGAACGGCTTTTCCGAGCTCAACGATCCCGAAGACCAGGCCGCACGTTTCCAGGCGCAGGTCGAAGCGAAGGAAGGCGGCGACGATGAAGCAATGCACTTCGACGTCGACTACATTCGCGCACTCGAAGTCGGCCTGCCGCCGACCGGTGGCCTGGGCATCGGCATCGACCGACTGGTCATGTTGTTGACGGGCTCTGCCTCGATCCGCGACGTGCTGCTGTTCCCGTACATGCGTCCGGAAGCCTGATTCCGCAGCCGCCCCGCGCCAATGCGGGCGCGGCTGCACATTCAACACGCAATCATTCGCGCAATATCCGCCCGGCCGTTCCTGTCACCTGGACGCCGGGCGCGCTATGCTCCGTGCAGGCCGCCAGGAATGCGGCATCGATCACACAAGGGGGATGATGCGTGGATGTCGTGATTGTCGATGATCAGACTTCGGCGCGGACGATGTTGCGCCACATCATCGAGGACATCGCAGCCGAGCTCCGGGTGCATGACTTCGGCGAGCCTGCGACCGCGCTGGACTGGTGCGAAACCAACCAGCCGGACCTGCTGCTGCTCGACTACCGCATGCCGGGCATCGACGGGCTGGAGTTCGCCCGCCGCTTCCGTCGCACGCCGCTGCATCGTGATATCCCCATCATCCTGGTCACGGTCGTCGGCGACGAACCCGTCCGCCAGGCCGCGCTGGACGCCGGCGTCATCGATTTCCTGGTCAAGCCGGTCCGCCCGCGCGAGCTGCGGGCGCGCTGCCGCAACCTGCTGCAGCTGCGGCAGCAGTCCGAGAACACCAAACAACGCGCCCTGTCGCTGGAGCAGCGCCTGCTGGCCAGCATGCACGAGGTCGAGGAGCGCGAGCGCGAGACCCTGCAGCGGCTGGCACGCGCGATCGAATACCGCGACGCCGGCACCAGTTCCTACCTGGAGCGCATGGCGCACGTCGCCGGGCTGATCGCGGAAACGCTCGGCCTGCCGGAAGACGAGGCGCGCATGGTCGAGATGGCCGCGCCGTTGCACGATGTCGGCAAGATCGCGATTCCCGACTCGGTGCTGCTCAAGCCGGGCCCGCTGACCGAGGAAGAAACCCGCGTGATGCGCCAGCATCCGTTGATCGGTTACCAGCTGTTGGGTGGAAGCCACAACCGTTTCATCCAGGCCGGCGCGGTGGTCGCGCTGCGCCACCATGAGCGCTTCGACGGCACCGGCTATCCCGATGGACTGGTGGGCGAGGAGATCCCGCTGGAAGCACGGATCGTGGCGGTGGCGGATGTGTTCGACGCGTTGATATCGCCACGTCCTTACAAGCATGCCTGGGACATCGACGAGGCATTGGCTTATCTGTGCTCGCAGCGCGGACGACTGTTCGACCCGCAGTGCGTCGATGCGTTGATGCGTGCCCGCGGCAGGCTGGACGACGTGTGCAGCCGCTATTCGCAACGGCAAGGACGGCCGGGCGTCCCAGGTTGATCATGGAGTAGCGGATGCTCGCTTTCCTGCGCCAGTTGAAGTCGCGCCTGTCGGATCGCAGCGACAGCGAGCACGGACAGGCCATCGTCCGCACGGTCATCACCGGACTGTTCGCGATCTACATGGGCTGGCGCGTGCTGAACCACGACGCCAGCCCGTCGCTGTCGCTGACCTGGCTGATCCTGCTGGGCGAACTGGTGGTGTCGGTGGTGCTGCTGGGCGCGATGCTGCGCAATCCCGGCATTTCGCATGTGCGCCGCGCGGTCGGAATGGTGGCGGACTACACGGCGCTATGCCTGGTGATGTGCCTGGAGGGCGAACCCGCGGCCCCGCTGTACTCGATCTACCTGTGGGTGACCGTGGGCAACGGCATGCGCTACGGCCACCGCTACCTGCGAGCGGCGACGGCCATGGCGACCGTGTCGTTCTTCTGCGTGATCACGTTTTCCGACTACTGGCACACCAACCCGTTCCTGTCGTGGGGCCTGCTGATCGGGCTGGTCGCGGTGCCGCTGTATTTCGATTCCCTGCTGCAGGCGCTCACTCGCGCCGTCGACGAAGCCCGCCGTGCCAACGAAGCCAAGAGCCGCTTCGTCGCCAACATGAGCCACGAACTGCGCACGCCGCTCAACGGCATCATCGGCATGGCCGAACTGCTGTCGACCGGCAAGCTGGACAAGGAGCAGCGCGAGTCCTCGGAAATCATCCACACCTCCGCGCAGGCGCTGCTGCTGCTGGTGGACGACGTGCTGGACATTTCCGCCATCGAAGCCGGCAAGCTGCGGACCCAGGCGCAGGACTTCGAACTGCGTGCCCTGGTCGACCGGGTACGCCGGATGGTCGCCCAGCAGGCCAGCGTGAAAGGACTGGAGTTGCGCTGCGAGTGCGACACCGGGTTGCCGCTGGTCCTGCGCGGTGACTCACAGCACCTGCTGCAGGTGCTCCTGAACCTGTTGAACAACGCGATCAAGTTCACTGCCAGCGGCGTCGTGGCCCTGCATGCACACGAACTCTCCCGCAATGCGGACGTGCTGCAGGTGCGTTTTTCCGTACGCGACACCGGTGTCGGCATTCCCAGCGAGGCGCGCGAGCGCATCTTCGATGCCTTCGAACAGGTCGACAGCGGCCGCGACCGGCGCTTCGGCGGCAGCGGGTTGGGCGTGACCATCGCCAAGACCCTCACCGAGCTGATGGGCGGCCGGATCGGCGTGGACGACAACACGGGCGGCGGCACGCACTTCTGGATCGACGTGCCGCTGGCGATGGTGGTGCAGGAAGTCCACGATGCGCCGGCGGACCCGCGCACCGGCGCGGCCAAGGTCATCGCCTTCGACGATCCCTTCGTGCGCCACCGCGCGCGCGTGCGCAGCCTCTCGATCCTGGTCGCCGACGACCAGCAAGCCAACCGGATCGTCCTGCAGCGCCTGCTCGAACGCGCGGGCCACCGGGTGACGCTCGTCGAGGACGGCGAACAGACCCTGGACCGGCTGGCCGAAGAAACCTTCGATGCCGTCGTGGTCGACCTGCACATGCCCGGACTGAGCGGCTTCGACGTGCTGCGACAGGGGCGGGTGCTGCAGGCGGGCGGACGACGCACGCCCTTCATCGTGCTGTCCGCCGACGCGACCGTGCAGGCGCGACAGGAATCGGAGCAGGCGGGCGCATTCGCGTTCCTGACCAAGCCCGTGGTGGTCGCGCGCCTGCTCGACACGCTGGCGCGGGCGGCGCTGGGCGCCAAGGAGCTGCGCGAGGCGGGCGAGGGCACCACAGTCGCGGGTTCGACAATCGCCACGGTGCTCTATGAACTGGCCTCGATGCAGTTGGGCGATGCGTTCCTGCGGCAGTTCGTGGAGCAGTGCCTGCGCGACGTGGGGCGCTGCATGGGCCAGATCCAGCAGGCAGCGGCGGACCACGATGGCGAGGCCCTGCATGAAGCCGCACACGCCATGCGCGGCGTCGCCGAGAACCTCGGCGCAAAATCGCTCGGCGACCGTTGCCGGCAGTTGATGGGGAACAGCGTCGCGGCGCTATCGCGGGATGGCGGGCGGTTGGTGGGCGACCTCGATCGGCTGGTCGAATCCACGGCGCAGCAGGCGCGCGTGGAGTTGCGACGGCTCACCACGTCCGGGGAAAGCCACGGCGATCACCAGCCCGGTGGGGACTGAGTCGATCGCGGCCGAACGGGCTTCCGGGCTCCTTGAGGCACGCAGCTTGAGGCAGGCAGCCTGAGGCAAGCCGTTCGAGGTACATGCCACTCAAGGGGTCAGGCGGAAGCCGACCAGTGCGCTGGCCGATTTCGACGCATGACCCCTGGACTCACCCAGGCCGAGCCTTGGCGCTTCACCAGGCCTTCCTCACGCAATCGCTTCATCCTGGCGACGGTACTGCGCGCGGACCAGGCGTTCCATCGTGCGCAGGGATTTCTCGCCCAGTTGCAGTGCGGTGTCCACCCAGATCTCGGTGATCCGCATCATTTCCTCCAGCGTCACCGGCTGCGATAGCGAGCGCACGCGCTGCATCGCGGCACGCGCATGCGGGATGCGGCGGTTCGTCTTCACGATCTCCTCGACGGCGCGGACGCCTTCGCCCTTGGGCACCAGCACGTCCACCAATCCCATCCGGTACAACTGTTCGCTCTCATAGACGTTTCCTTCGAGCATCAGCTTTTCCGCCTGCACCGCGGGAATGCGCTTGCACAGGAAGGAATAGGCGCCCATGCCGGGGAAAAGGTCGAAGAGCACTTCAGGCAGGCCCATCAGCGCGCCTTCCTCGGCGACGATGGTGTGGCAGCTCAGTGCGGCCTCGAACCCGCCGCCCAGCGCGTCGCCCTGCACCAGCGCGATGGTGTGCGCACCTGCGCCCAACCCGGTGTGGAATGCGTGCACGCCGCGCACGCACTGGCGCGCGTAGCCGAGCAGTCCTTCGCGATCGCCCTGGCGGATCAGCCGGCAGAACAGTTCAAGGTCGCCGCCCAGGTTGAAGGCGTTGTTTTCCGATGCAAGCACGACATGCGGAAGTCTCGTTGCTCCGCCACGCATGGTTTCAGTACGTAGGCGACGCGAGAGGTCGCGCTGGTAGTCGAGGATGTCGTCGACCAGGCGCGGCGAGAAACATGCCCGCCCCGGCGACTGCACGAGATGGGCATGCATGTACAGCCAGTGCACGGCGTTTTCTGCATCTTCGTCCGTGCGGAGGGTGGAGTTCCGGTCGTTGCGGAAAAACGGGTGAACGGCAGACATGGCAATCCCCTGGGAGAAGCCGTCCGGCCGGTCGCGTTTCAGGACGGCGTGGGTTTTAGATAACTCCGGTGCGTCCGACGCCCCGATTCTATGCCCGTAACGCAACACGCCCGCAAGGCGAGGCCGTTGCGGGCGTGGAAAATGCGAAAAAGCTGACGGAAGGCGCGGATCAGACTGCGAGATCAGGCTGCGAGATCAGGCTGCGGGCTTGTCCCGCAATTCGCGACGCAGGATCTTGCCGACATTGGTCTTGGGCAGTTCGGTCCGGAATTCGACGTACTTGGGATGCTTGTAGCCGGTCAGGTTGGCGCGTGCGTGCGCCTTCACGTCTTCGGCGGTCAGCGCCGGATCCTTCTTCACGATGACGACCTTCACCGCTTCGCCCGACTTCTCATCCGGAACGCCCACCGCGGCGACTTCCAGCACCCCGGGCATCATCGCGATGACGTCCTCGACCTCGTTGGGGTACACGTTGAAGCCGGATACCAGGATCATGTCCTTCTTGCGGTCGACGATGTAGAAGTAGCCCTTCTCGTCCATCTTCGCCATGTCGCCGGTGTGCAGCCAGCCGTCCTTGTCGATGACGTTGGCGGTCTCCTCCGGGCGCTGCCAGTAGCCCTTCATCACCTGCGGGCCGCTGATGCACAACTCGCCGACTTCGCCCATGGCGAGGGTCTTTCCGTCCTCGTCCTTGACGCAGGCATTGGTCGACGGGATCGGCAGGCCGATGGCGCCGTTGTACGCCTTCAGGTCCATCGGATTGATGCACGCCGCCGGCGAGGTCTCGGTGAGGCCGTAGGCCTCCACCAGCGTGACGCCGGTGACCTGCTTCCAGCGCTCGGCCACGGCGCGCTGCACCGCCATGCCGCCGCCCAGGGTCAGGTGCAGGTGCGAGAAATCGACCTGGTCGAAGCCCGGCGTGTTCAGCAGGCCATTGAACAGCGTGTTGACGCCGGTGATCGCGGTGAACGGGATCTTCTTGAGTTCCTTCACGAAGCCGGGCATGTCGCGCGGATTGGTGATCATCACGTTGAGGCCACCGAACTTCATGAAGACCAGGCAGTTCGCCGTCAACGCGAAGATGTGGTACAGCGGCAGCGCGGTGACGATGATTTCCTCGCCGTACTTCACGTTCGATCCCACCCACGCCGACGCCTGCTGCATGTTGGCGACGAGGTTGCGGTGGGTGAGCATCGCGCCCTTGGACACGCCCGTGGTGCCGCCGGTGTACTGCAGGAACGCGATGTCGTCCGACGCGATTTCCGTCGCGGGCAAGGTCTTGAGCTGGCCGAGCACCAGCGTGTCGCGGAACCGCACCGCGCCGGCGATCGCGTAGTCCGGAATCATCTTCTTCACGTGGCGCAGCATGAAGTTGACGATGGGGCCCTTCGGGAAGCCCAGCATGTCGCCCAGGCCGGTGGTGATCACCTGCTTGACCGGCGTCTCGGCGATCACTTCCTGCACCGTGTTGCCGAAATTGTCGAGGACCAGCAGCACGCTGGCGCCGGAGTCGACCAGCTGGTGCTTGAGTTCGCGCGCGGTGTACATCGGGTTGACGTTGACCACCGTCAGGCCCGCACGCAGCGTGCCGAAGATCGCGATCGGGTACTGCAGGCAGTTGGGCATCATGATCGCGACGCGATCGCCCTTCTTGAGACCGAGCTCGCCCAGCAGGTACGCCGCGAACTGCTTGCTGAGGCGATCGATCTCGCCGTAGGTCATCACCTTGCCGAGGTTGGCGAATGCAGGGCGGTCACGATAGGCGTCGATGGCCTTCTGCAGCACCGAGACAACGGATGGAAACTCGTTGACGTCGATCTCAGTCGGCACCCCTTCCGGGTACTCGGCCAGCCACGGACGTTCATTGCTCATCGCGATCCCCTTAGATTGGTGCGCCCAGGTTTGATGCGGCCTGTTCACGGCGTCCTTCCGTCGGCCGGCGTCGCGCCAAAGTTGCACGTGACGCGCGTACCGGCGAATGCGCTGCCGTACGGTTGACCCGATTGGAGCATAGGCCCCCAAGGCTGGCAAGGCGGCTACCCGGGCATCGTGATGGCGGTAGGCTGGCAACGATTGAAAGCCGCATCGTGAGGACGAAGCCGATGAGATTCCATCGCACGGGCGTGGCAGCGGCGGCACTGGCGCTGCTGATGATGGCGACCTGCCTGGGCGGATGCTCACGCACGCCACCGGAACAGGTGCTGCGCGACACGGTGGCTTCGCTGCAGCACGCCATCGAGAGCCGGGATGCCGGCGCGGTGGAGGACCTGCTGGCGGAGGACTTCATCGGGCCCGACGGCATGGATCGCAAGGCGGCGCGCAGGATGGCGCAGCTGATGTTCCTGCGTTACCAGGACGTCGGCGTCACCCTCGGGCCAGTGCAGGTGGAGCTGCGCGGCCGGCAGGCGACCGTACGTTTCACCGCCGCGCTGACCGGAGGCGCAGGGATGCTGCCGGACAGTGGGCGCCTGTACGACGTCGAGACCGCGTGGCGCCAGGTCGACGACGACTGGCGCCTGGTCAATGCGCAGTGGACGCCGAACCTGTAGCCGGGCGCCGTTCGGAGGAGCAGCGCCTCAGTTCCTGGCGCGTTTCGAAGCCGACAGCAACACCGCAAGCCGAGCGCAAAGCGGGTTGGTTGAAGTGAATTGAATGAATTGTCAGTCCGCGGACAGCGCGCTGATCGTCACGTAATACCCGTCCGGATCCCGAAGCGAAAACTCCAGGGTTCCCGTGTTCGGATTGACGTGGGGCTCTTCTTCCAGCGGGGAGACAAGCGCCCTTGCCCTTGGCAGGGCCCTGTCGAAATCGTCCACCCGAAAAAACAGCAGCAGCCCGTTGCCGGGCTTCGCGTGATCGGGGCTCAGCAGGGAAGGATGGTCGTGCGCACCCCATGCGTGGAGGCAGAGCAGGACCGTGCCATCCGAGTCGAGGATCTGCCCGAAGTAATCGTGGGCAGGCGGCGTTAATGGCTGGCCAAAGAGCGACTGGTACCACGTAGCACTGCGAGCCACGTCATCCACCCCAAGGATCGTCCACGTGCGCTTCATCGGGAGAGCTCCTGCAAGCCTGACACCGGGCAGGGCAGGGCTGCGAAGCCACCCCGGTTCGAATGAGCTACCAGTACCTTCTTCATGGGCAGGCGGACGACCACGACGGCTCAGTCCTGCGTTTCTTCGCGATCGCGCGCTGGTAGCGCATCGCGAAAGACTTCATACGTCTTCCATGCCGGGACCGGCGGCTCATGGTCCGGTCGAGGCGCGTGCACGGAGTGCTCCACCAGCTGCATCTTGTGCACATAGCGGGGGCAGTTGGGGAAGATCCTGTCGGCCGTGACGCGAACGATGAACACGCAGCCCGGGAACTCAGGGCGAAGCGGGTCATCCTCCGCGATCCGTGCCGTGCCGTTTACACGCAGTCGCTTTGGTTGCTCGAAATCCACGAACAACAATCCGATTTGCGGGTTGACGAGAACGTTTCCCCAGGTCCGGTACATGCCATTGCCGTCGTAATCCGGAATGGCCAGTGTCTGGTCATCCAGGACACGCACGAAACCCGGCAGCCCACCTTTGTACGAACAGTCCGGTTGGCCACCGGCGTCGGCGGTGGCGATGAAAAACATGCAACAGCGCTGGATGAAGGCTCGGTCCTCATCGGTGAAAGCCGAATGCACGGTGACCTGCTCTAGGCGGTCCGCGAGGGGTCGCGTTTCACGCGACGCCTGCAGTTTCCGCATGCCTTCGTGATACATCGGGGCGTTGGCCATGCGTCCTCCCGGTGTTCCTGTTGGAACCGTGCTTCCAGCCATTGCGAAGCCGGCTACGCCACCTTCTTCGACGCCAGCTGCCGCAGAACGTAATGCAGGATGCCGCCGTGGCGGGGGAAGCGGCGCGTTTATGCGGCACGGCCGCGTGCGCCGCTGAGCGCCCATGCGCGTGCCGCGCAAGGGCGGGGCTTCCGCCCGCTCCGGAAGCGACTACGCCACCTTCTTCGACGCCAGCTGCCGCAGCACGTAATGCAGGATGCCGCCGTGTCGGAAGTACTCGACTTCCTTCGGCGTCAGCATCAGCACCTTCACCTCGAACGTCGTCGTGGTGCCGTCGGACTTGCGCGCGCTCACCGTCGCCGTCTTCGCGGCGCCGTCGGCCAGCCCGGTGATGCTGACGACTTCGGAGCCATCCAGTCCCAGCGACTGCGCGTTCTCGCCATCCTTGAACTGCAACGGCAGCACGCCCATGCCGACCAGGTTGGAGCGATGGATCCGCTCGAAGCTCTGGGCCACGACGGCCTTCACGCCGAGCAGGTTGGTGCCCTTGGCCGCCCAGTCGCGCGATGAGCCCGTCCCGTATTCCTTGCCGGCGAACACCACCAGTGGCACGCCGTCGGCGCGGTACTTCATCGCGGCGTCATAGATCGCCAGCTTCTCGCCAGCGCCGCCGTCCTTTGCGTAATGGAGCGTGTTGCCGCCTTCCTCGCCGCCGAGCATCAGGTTCTTGATGCGGATGTTGGCGAAGGTGCCGCGCACCATCACGTCGTCGTTGCCACGGCGCGAACCATAGGAATTGAAGTCCGCCGGCTGCACGCCACGCGCCTGCAGGAAACGGCCGGCCGGGGAGTCCTTCTTGATGTTGCCCGCCGGCGAGATGTGGTCGGTGGTGATCGAGTCGCCGAACACGCCCATGACACGGGCGCCGTGGATGTCGTCGATCGAGCCGACCTGCATGCCGATGCCGTCGAAGTAGGGCGGGTTCTTGATGTAGGTCGACGCCTCGTCCCAGCGGAACGATTCGCCTTCGGGCGAGTCGATCTGGTTCCAGCGCGAATCGCCCTTGAACACGTCGGCGTAGTTCTGCGCGAACAGTTCCGGGCCGACGGTCGCGGCGATGGTGTCGCCGATTTCCTTGTTGCTCGGCCAGATGTCGCGCAGGAACACGTCCTTGCCGTCCGGCGTGTGGCCGAGCGGTTCCCTGGTCAGGTCGATATCGACCGTACCTGCCAGCGCGTACGCCACCACCAGCGGCGGCGAGGCGAGGTAGTTCATCTTCACCTCGGCGTGCACGCGGCCTTCGAAGTTGCGGTTGCCCGACAGCACCGATGCCACCGCCAGGTCGTTCTCGGCGATGCCCTTGGACACTTCGTCCGGCAGCGGACCGGAGTTGCCGATGCAGGTGGTGCAGCCGTAGCCGACCACGAAGAAACCCAACTGCTCCAGGTCGGCGAGCACGCCGGCTTTCTTCAGGTAATCGGTGACCACCAGCGAGCCCGGGCCAAGCGAAGTCTTCACCCACGGCTTCGCCTTCAATCCCAGCTTCACCGCGTTGCGCGCGAGCAGGCCGGCGCCGAGCATCACCGCGGGATTGGAGGTGTTGGTGCACGAGGTGATCGCCGCGATCACCACCGAACCGTCGTGCAGCTCGGCGTCCTGGTCCTTGATGCGGATCTTCGACTTCGGCTTGGCCGCGAGGTGTTGGGCCTGGGTCTGGTCGCCACCTTCGCCGACCAGCCGCGCCAGCGATTCCGCGCGCGGCTTGCGGTTGGCGGTCAGCCCTTCCAGGTTGGTGAGGAAGTTGTCCTTGACCGCTTCCAGCAACACGCGGTCCTGCGGGCGCTTGGGGCCGGCGAGCGAGGGCTTCACGTCGCCCAGGCTGAGCTCGAGCGTGGCGGAGTAGGTGGCATGCGGCGAGCTTGCGTCGTGCCACAGGCCCTGCGCCTTGGCGTAGGCCTCGACCAGCGCGATCTGCTCGGCGCTGCGGCCGGACAGGCGCAGGTAATTGATGGCCTCGACGTCGATCGGGAAGATGCCGCAGGTCGCGCCATATTCCGGCGCCATGTTGGCGATGGTGGCGCGATCGGCCAGTGGCAGGTGCTGCAGGCCGTCGCCGAAAAATTCGACGAACTTCCCGACCACGCCGAGCGAACGCAGCATCTGCGTGACGGTGAGCACCAGGTCGGTCGCGGTCGTGCCTTCCGGCAGCCTGCCGGTGAGCTTGAAGCCGACCACCTGCGGAATCAGCATCGACGAGGGCTGGCCGAGCATCGCGGCTTCGGCCTCGATGCCGCCGACGCCCCAGCCGAGCACGCCGATGCCGTTGATCATCGTGGTGTGCGAATCGGTGCCGAACACGGTGTCGGGGAAGGCCTGCATGACGCCGTCCACGTCGCGCGCCATCACCACGCGGGCGAGGTTCTCCAGGTTCACCTGGTGGACGATGCCGGTGTTGGGCGGCACCACCTTGAAGTTCTGCAGCGCCTTCTGGCCCCAGCGCAGGAAGCTGTAGCGTTCCTTGTTGCGCTCGAACTCGATCTTGCCGTTGAGTTCCAATGCGTCCGCGCGGCCGAACACGTCGACCTGCACCGAGTGGTCGATGACCAGTTCGGACGGGATCAGCGGGTTGATCTGCCTGGGGTTGCCGCCGAGCCTGCTCACCGCGTCGCGCATTGCCGCCAGGTCGACGACGCAGGGCACGCCGGTGAAGTCCTGCAGCACTACGCGCGCCGGCATGAAGGCGATCTCGGTGTCGGGTTCCTTTGTCGCGTCCCACTGCGCCACGGCTTCGATGTGGTCCTTGCCGACCGTCATGCCGCCGTCTTCATGGCGCAGGAGGTTCTCCAGCAGGATCTTCATGGAGTAGGGCAGCTTGGACAGGTCGAAGCGCTTGCCGAGCTCGGGCAGGCTGAAGTACGTGTAGGACTTGCCGTTGACCGCGAGTTGGGCGCGGGTGGCGAAGGAGTCGAGCGACATGGGGGGAGCTCCTTGTGGCGTGTTCGAGGGGGCGTTGTGGCGGGTCAAGACCCGCCCTGCGACGCAGTCCCGCGGCAGGACGGATCGATTATGAACGCGTCAGGGCGAAGGCTCGCGTCCACATCGTTACGGGAATGGGAAGGAGCGGACCGGGGTTCGTGAGCTGCACGGGTTGGGGCGGGTCTCGACCCGCCGCCCGCGAAGTCTGTCGAGGTCAGGAGCGAGGCGCTTGTCCGCCCGTTTGGTCGGTATGACGGGTAAGCGGTCTGGCGGGTCAAGACCCGCCTACGCAGGTATGCCGCGATACCTCCGAGTCGATTCCGGAACCCTCCGGAGGTATCAGCGGATACCTCGCGACCTGTCCGGGAACCCTCGCGAGATATGGATCGATACCTCCCGACCCATTCCGAAACCCTCACGAGGCCCGGGCGAACCCTCCGGACCTATTCCGGAACCCTCCGGAGGTATCGACCGATACCTCGCGACCCATCCGGAATGCCTCCGGACCCTTGCGCGATACCTCGGGAGGGATTCCGAGGCGACTGCGAGGTATCGGATGAACCCTCGGGAGGTATCGGGATACCTCCGACCGTCATCTCCGCGAAGGCGGGGGATCCCGCGCCTGCAGGTCGCTGAAGCCACGCCTCTGGATCCCGCCTTCGCGGGAATGACGAGTTCAGGTTTCCGGTTGTCCGCTGGTTACTTTGTTGTCGGCCCCCTGAATCCGTGCGCCGCGTCAATTGAGTATGAAGTCGCCGGTATGTAAAATTCATGCATACCTGACCGGAGCCCGCCCATGGAAGCGACCGTCGCCGAACGTGGCCAGATCACCCTGCCCAAGGCCGTGCGTGATGCCCTGGGGCTGACCAAGGGGAGCCTGCTGAAGGTGGAGCTGGAGGGCAACCGGATCGTCCTGCGCAAGAGCGTGGACGACGCCGTGTCAAAGGCCCGCGGCCGCTTCAGGCTCGACGGGTTCGATTCCACCGACCAGGCGATGCGCGCGATCCGCGCGCCCGCCGAGTCCGGCGAGCCGGCCGAACCCTCGGAGACGGCTGAGTCGTGAGCGCGACGACCATCGCCATCGATGCCTCGGTCCTGATCGACCTGCTGGCCAACGGCCCGCAGGCGGACGCTGCCGAGGCCTGCCTGCGCCAAGCCCTGAGCAATGGCCCGGTGGTGATCAGCGATGTCGCGCTGGCTGAAGTCTGCAGCGCGCTGCACGACGGCGCCGAGGCGCTCACGGTGCTCGAGGAAATGAGCATCCGTTTCAGCCCGATCGAATCCAAGTCCGCCCTGCGCGCCGGCGAGATGCAACGCCGCTACCGCCAGCGGGGCGGGGCACAGACCCGGGCGCTGCCCGATTTCCTGATCGGGGCGCACGCGCTGTTGCAGTGCGATGGCCTGATCACCCGCGACGACGCTTTCTATCGCCAGTATTTCAAGGGACTCAAGCTGGTCGTTCCTTCCGCTTGAATCCCGACCCTTTCAACACCGCCACACATGGAGTTCCTGATGCTCGCTTCCTACCGCCAACACGTCGCCGAACGCGCCGCCCTGGGCATTCCGCCCCTGCCGCTGACCGCGCAGCAGACCGCCGACGTGATCGAGCTGCTCAAGACCGTGCCGGTTCAAAGCGGGCCGGCGGGCGAGGGGGCGTCTTCTGAAGGCGAATTCCTGCTCGATCTGATCACCAGCCGCGTTCCGGCCGGCGTCGACGATGCCGCCAAGGTCAAAGCGTCGTACCTCGCCGCCATCGCCTTCGGCACCGAAAAGAGCGCGCTGATCTCGCGTGAACGCGCCACGCAACTGCTGGGCACCATGCTGGGCGGCTACAACATCCATCCGCTGGTCGAATTGCTCGACGATGCGCAGGTCGGCACCGTCGCGGCCGAAGCGCTCAAGCACACGCTGCTGATGTTCGATGCCTTCCACGACGTGCAGGACAAGGCCGAGAAGGGCAACGCCAACGCCAAGTCCGTGCTGCAGAGCTGGGCCGACGCCGAATGGTTCACCAGCAAGCCGGAAGTGCCGGAATCGCTGACGATCACCGTGTTCAAGGTCACCGGCGAAACCAACACCGACGACCTGTCGCCCGCACCCGACGCGACCACGCGTCCCGACATCCCGCTGCACGCGCTGGCGATGCTGAAGAACGCGCGCGACGGCATCGTGCCGGAAGAAGACGGCAAGCGCGGCCCGATCAAGTTCATCGAGTCGCTGAAAGACAAGGGCCACCTGGTTGCCTACGTCGGCGACGTGGTCGGCACCGGTTCCAGCCGCAAGTCCGCGACCAACTCGGTGCTGTGGTTCACCGGCGAAGACATCCCCTTCATCCCGAACAAGCGCTTCGGCGGCGTGTGCCTGGGGTCGAAGATCGCCCCGATCTTCTACAACACGATGGAAGACGCCGGCGCGCTGCCGATCGAGCTCGACGTATCGCAGATGGACATGGGCGACGTGGTCGAGCTGCGTCCGTTTGAGGGCAAGGCGATCAAGAATGGCCAGGTCATCGCCGAGTTCGCGGTGAAGTCCGACGTGCTGTTCGACGAAGTCCGCGCCGGCGGCCGCATCCCGCTGATCGTCGGCCGCGGCCTGACCGCCAAGGCGCGTGAAGCGCTGGGCCTGCCCACGTCGACGCTGTTCCGCCTGCCGCAGAACCCGGCCGATACCGGCAAGGGTTATTCGCTGGCGCAGAAGATGGTCGGTCGCGCCTGCGGTCTGCCGGAAGCCGGCGGCGTGCAGGCCGGCATCCGTCCGGGCACCTACTGCGAGCCGAAGATGACCTCGGTGGGTTCGCAGGACACTACCGGTCCGATGACGCGCGACGAACTCAAGGACCTGGCGTGCCTGGGCTTCTCCGCCGATCTGGTGATGCAGTCGTTCTGCCACACCGCGGCTTATCCGAAGCCGGTGGACGTCAAGACGCACCACGAGCTGCCGGCCTTCATCAGCAACCGTGGCGGCATCGCGCTGCGTCCGGGCGATGGCGTGATCCACAGCTGGCTCAACCGCATGCTGATGCCCGACACCGTCGGTACCGGCGGCGACTCGCACACGCGCTTCCCGGTCGGCATCTCGTTCCCGGCCGGTTCGGGCCTGGTCGCGTTCGCCGCGGCCACCGGCGTGATGCCGCTGGACATGCCCGAATCGGTGCTGGTCCGCTTCAAGGGCGAGATGCAGCCGGGCGTGACCTTGCGTGACCTCGTCAATGCGATCCCGCTGGCCGCGATCAAGCAGGGCCTGCTGACCGTCGCGAAGCAAGGCAAGAAGAACATCTTCTCCGGCCGCATCCTGGAGATCGAAGGCCTGCCGCAGCTCAAGGTCGAACAGGCATTCGAATTGTCCGACGCCTCGGCCGAACGCTCCGCTGCCGGCTGCACGGTGAAGCTCGACAAGGAACCGATCATCGAATACCTCACCAGCAACATCACGCTGCTGAAGTGGATGATCGCCGAGGGTTATGCCGACCCGCGTTCGCTGTCGCGCCGCATCAAGGCGATGGAAGGCTGGCTGGCCAACCCGCAGCTGTTGGAAGGCGATGCGGACGCCGAGTACGCCGCCGTCATCGACATCGACCTGAACGAGATCGTCGAGCCGATCGTGGCCTGCCCGAACGATCCGGACGACGTGAAGACGCTGTCCGACGTCGCCGGTGCGGTGATCGATGAAGTCTTCATCGGTTCGTGCATGACCAACATCGGCCACTTCCGCGCCGCTGCCAAGCTGCTCGAAGGCAAGCGCGACATCCCGACCCGCCTGTGGGTCGCGCCGCCGACCAAGATGGATGCGTCGGAGCTGACGAAGGAAGGCCACTACGGCACCTTCGGCACCGCCGGTGCGCGCATGGAAATGCCGGGCTGCTCGCTGTGCATGGGCAACCAGGCGCAGGCGCGCGAAGGCGCGACGGTGTTCTCGACGTCGACCCGCAACTTCCCGAACCGCCTGGGCCGCAACACCAACGTGTACCTGGGTTCGGCGGAACTGGCTGCGATCTGCTCGCGCCTGGGCCGCATCCCGACGCGCGAGGAGTACATGGCGGACGTCGGCGTACTCAAGGCCGATAGTGACAAGGTCTACCGCTACATGAACTTCGACCAGATCGAGGAATACCGCGAGGTCGCGGACAAGGTCGTGGCTGCGTAAGCGCGTCGAATCGGCCAGCAAAAAGCCCCGGCATGTCCGGGGCTTTTTTGTTTTATCTGGCGCCTGGTGACCGGAACCGCGCATTTCAAAGGTGTCTGTGAATCAGTATTCGTCGGTGCTTCCACTGATGGCCTGTTCCATCTCGTCGGCCGTCTGGCCGGCGACGATGACTGCGAGTTTCAGCACGTCGTCGTCCACCGAATCGGGCAGCTTCACGACGAACAGCAGGTGCTCGCCTTCGGCTTCCCAGCTGCCCATGCCCAGCTCGCTGCCGCGGTGCATCAGCTCCCAGAGTTCCCCGGGTTCAAGCCGGTCCTTGTCGATGGAAGCCGCGGCGGACACGATCCTGCGCATGCGCAGCACTCCCGTCGAGCCCGCCTCCTTGGCGATGTAAACCAGCTGCGAACGCTCTTCGAAATCGAGTCGCACGATCGACTCGCCGTTGACGCCGGTCTCGTGATCACCGAACGCCGCCTGTATCCGCGATTCGATCGGCTGCGGGTTCAAGCCACTGTCGATGACCATCGTCGCTTCCGCTTCCGCGTTCGTAACGGGCCCGGGTATGCGTCCGGGGCTCTCTGCCCATTCCTGTGTCGCGGGCGGTGCCTCAGCTGGAACAGCGGATTGGGCGTGCGCACTGGACGGAAAGACGAACGCACACGCAAGAAGCAGTGACACAGGAACGCAGGGGGACATCCAGGTCTCCGTTTGATGAAATCCGATGGCGGAAGATCAGGAGAGCAGCGCGTTGACTGTCGAACCCATCACCCGCTTGCGCAGCAGGAAATCCCACAGGCTGCCGCCCATCTGCCGCCACAGGACGGCAGAGCGCACCGCCGCCAGCAGCACCGCACGCACTTCGGCAACGACGGGCGCCTGTCCCAGGTAATGCGGGTTGCCCTGCACCAGCACGCGCGGGCGCAAGTGGCTCAGGGTGTCGGCGTACAGCGCGCCGAGGGCGTTGAGGACGTCCGGATGCGTGCTGCCCAGTTGCGCAGCGGTGCCGCCCTGTGCGCGGATGCCTGCCTGCACGCGCGACGCCATCTCGGCATCGCGCACGAAGCGGCGCTCCAGCTGGATGACCGCAAGCGCCAGTCGCTGCAGCTGATCGTCAGGCAACGAGCCGTCGAAGTAATCGCGCAGCACCAGCAAGCCAGGGCGTAGCGAGTTCGTGCCGCCGTAAACCTGCTCGGCCGTGCCCGCGTCGATGCGGAAGATCGAATCCAGCGCGGTGCCCATCACGTCGGCATGCGCCTGTCCGGTGTCGGCGATGCGGCGCACCTGTGCCAGCGCCTGCGCCAGACCGGCGAGCGCGAGCACGCGATCCGTCATCGGGTTGAAGGTGGGACTGGAACGGCCTTCGGTCATCTGTTTCGA
This sequence comes from Lysobacter fragariae, assembly GCF_054779775.1. Taxonomy (NCBI): domain Bacteria; kingdom Pseudomonadati; phylum Pseudomonadota; class Gammaproteobacteria; order Lysobacterales; family Lysobacteraceae; genus Lysobacter; species Lysobacter fragariae. Next base: position 465,098 of record NZ_BAAGXP010000006.1, read on the forward strand.
GTCTCTTCGTATCGTTGTAGACGCCGGGTCACGGTGTGCAGGCAATCGCCTCAAGCCGCGATCCGGCGCTCGAGGATGGCGTCGGTCGAGGCGATGACCGCGCCACCGAGGCAGACATCGCCGTCGTACAACACCAGGGATTGCCCCGGCGTGACCGCGCGCTGCGGGTCGGCGAATCCGACATCAAGCGTGCCATCGTCGCGGACGGTGACTTCGCAGGCCTGGTCGGGCTGCCGGTAACGCGTCTGCGCCATGCATCGGAACTGTTGTGCGGGCGGCGCGCCGGAAATCCAGTGCGCGGTCTCCGAACGCAAGGCTTGCGAGAACAGGAAGCGGCTGTCCGGGCCCTGGTCGACGTAGAGCACGTTGCCGGCGACATCCTTGCCGACGACGTACCAGGGCGCGGCTTCGAACCCGCGCACGCCGCCGATGTTGAGGCCTTCGCGTTGCCCGAGGGTGAAATAGAAGACGCCAGGGTGCTCGCCGATGACGTGGCCGTCCGGCGTACGCATCTCGCCGGTACGGGCGGGCAGGTAGCGGGCGAGGAATTCGCGGAAGTCGCGTTCGCCGATGAAGCAGATGCCGGTGGAATCCTTCTTGGCGTGCGTCGGCAGGCCGGCGGCGCGTGCGAGTTCGCGCACGTCGGTCTTGATCATCTCGCCGAGCGGGAATTTCGTCGCGGCCAGCTGCGCCTGGCCGAGCTGGTGCAGGAAGTAACTCTGGTCCTTGCTGCGGTCGGCGGCCTTGAGCAGGCAGGCGCGGCCGTCGACCTGCACCACGCGGGCGTAGTGGCCGGTGGCGATGAACTCCGCGCCGAGGTCGCGTGCGGCGTCCAGGAAGTACTTGAACTTGATCTCGCGGTTGCACAGCACGTCCGGATTGGGCGTGCGGCCGGCGGCATATTCGGCGAGAAAATGGGCGAACACGCCGTCCCAGTACTCCCGGGAGAAATCGCGGAAGTGGATCGGGATGCCGAGCCTTCCGCTCACGGCCACGGCATCGCGGCGGTCGTCTTCGGCGCGGCAGTCGGTCGCTTTCGGCTTCCTGCCTTCAGCGACATTCGTGCTGTCCTGCACTTCGCCGCTGCCGTCGTCGGCCCAGTTCTGCATGAACAAGCCGGCGATGGGTTCACCCGCATCGCGCAGGCACAGGGCGGCCACGGAGGAGTCCACACCGCCGGACATGCCGACGATTGTGCGGACACCCGTACCTACGCCGCTGCCGGCCGCCTGACTCATGCCAGCTGCTGCATCAGGTCGAGCGAATGGCGGCGGCCGGAGAGGAAGTCCGCCACCGTGCGCCACACCAGCGGGCTGCGATGACGGTCAGACTGCGCCTGCAGTTCCGCCGGCGTGAGCCACAGGGCCTGGCGGATGCCTTCGTCGAGCGGACGCGAAGGATCGTGGCGGACGGGTTCGGCGGCAAACGCGAACCGGAGATAGTGGCGGCCGTCGCGTTCGCCCGGGCGGGGCGGTGCCTTCCACTGGTAGGCACCGACGAACGCGGTCAGGCGCACGTCCCAGCCGGTTTCCTCGCGGGTCTCGCGCAGCGCGGCTTCCTGCAGGCTTTCGTCGGGTTCCAGGTGGCCCGCCGGCTGGTTGAGCACCAGCTGGCCGCTGACGGATTCCTCCACGATCAGCAGCCGTCCCTCATTGACGACAACGGTCGCTACGGTGACATCGGGTTGCCAGAAGCGGCCTTCGCGATAACTCATTCCTGCTCCAAGGCGGGCCGGGCCCACCGATCCGGGATGCGCGGCGTCGCGCGGTCTGCGTTTCAATTCTGACGACTGCCGGCAACAGCGTCCAATTCCGCCACATTTCCTATAATCGCCACATGGCACGACAGACAGACCAAGAACAGCACCACGGCGTAATGGTGGAAACCGGAAAGCCGGAGGTGGCCCGCCCGCCGCTGTATTCCGTACTCCTGCTCAACGACGACTACACCCCGATGGACTTCGTGGTCGAAGTACTGATGCGGTTTTTCGCCCTCAACGCCGAAAAGGCGACGCAGGTCATGCTTCATGTGCACACCCGGGGGCGTGGGGTCTGCGGCGTTTTCACCCGCGAAGTCGCCGAGTCCAAGGTGGCACAGGTGAACGAATATTCAAGACTCAACCAACACCCCTTGCTCTGCACGATGGAAAAGGCCTAAAACGGAACGCGAGGACGTTGTAGTTGTTGAATGGCGCCAAACGCGTCACACAGCGTTCCGGTCGCCTGGGGGGGCTGGCATGGAAAAGCCGGTGACTGTCCCCATCTAGGGTCACAGTAGATCCGGAGGCCATAGCCCCATGTTCAGCAAGGACCTCGAGTACAGCATCGGCCAGTGCTACAAGCGCGCCCGCGAAGCGCGCCATGAGTTCATGACGGTCGAACACCTGCTGTTGGCACTGCTCGACAACCCCTCGGCGGAAGCAGTGCTGAAGGCCTGCCACGCCGACTTCGACCGGCTTCGCAACGACCTCGACCAGGCCATCGCCACGTCGGTGTCCAAGCTTGCCGACGACGACGGCCGCGATACCCAACCGACGCTGGGTTTCCAGCGCGTGCTGCAGCGCGCCGTCTACCACGTGCAGTCTTCCGGCAAGAAGGAAGTCACAGGCGCCAATGTGCTTGTGGCGATTTTTGGCGAGAAGGACTCGCACGCGGTCTATTTCCTCAACCAGCAGGACATCGCGCGCCTCGATGTCGTCAATTACCTCTCGCACGGCATTGCCAAGCACGGCGGCGAGGAGCCTTCTTCCCACCAGGAGGAAGGCGAGGCACGGCAGGGCGAGGCCGGGGAAAGCGAGGGCAAGGGCGACGCGCTGGCCGAGTTCGCGGTGAATCTCAACCAGCTCGCCCGCGAAGGTCGCATTGACCCGCTGGTGGGACGAGTCAACGAGGTCGAGCGCACCATCCAGGTGCTTTGTCGCCGCCGCAAGAACAATCCGCTCTACGTCGGCGAAGCCGGCGTGGGCAAGACCGCGATCGCTGAAGGGCTGGCCAAGCGCATCGTCGACGGCGAGGTGCCGGAGGTGCTGGCCGACGCGACCATCTATTCGCTCGACCTGGGCGCGCTGGTCGCCGGCACCAAGTACCGCGGCGACTTCGAGAAGCGCCTGAAGGCGGTGCTGGCGCAGCTGAAGAAGCTGCCCGACACCATCCTTTTCATCGACGAGATCCACACCATCATCGGCGCCGGTTCGGCTTCCGGCGGCACGATGGATGCGAGCAACCTGATCAAGCCGGCGCTGGCGACCGGTGAGCTGCGTTGCATCGGTTCGACCACGTTCCAGGAATATCGCGGCATCTTCGAAAAGGATCGCGCGCTGGCGCGGCGCTTCCAGAAGATCGATATCGTCGAGCCGACGGTCGGCGAGACGGTGGAAATCCTGCAGGGACTCAAGCCCAAGTACGAGCAGCACCACGGCGTGACCTACGCCGACGAGGCGCTGCAGGCGGCGGTCGACCTGTCGGTCAAGCACATCGGCGACCGGCTGCTGCCGGACAAGGCCATCGATGTCATCGACGAGGCCGGCGCGCGTCAACGCCTGCTGCCTGACAACATGCGCAAAACCCTGATCGACACCGAGGAAATCGAGACTATCGTCGCCAAGATGGCGCGGATCCCGACCAAGCAGGTGTCGGCGTCCGACAAGGACGTGCTCAAGAACCTCGAGCGCAACCTGAAGATGGTGATCTTCGGGCAGGATCCGGCGATCGAGACGCTGACGTCCGCGATCAAGCTGGCGCGGTCCGGCCTGGCCAATCCGGACAAGCCGATCGGCAACTTCCTGTTCGCCGGCCCGACCGGCGTCGGCAAGACCGAGGTGACCAAGCAGCTCGCGCTGCAGCTGGGCATCGAACTGGTCCGCTTCGACATGTCCGAGTACATGGAACCGCATTCGGTGAGCCGTTTGATCGGCGCGCCTCCGGGCTACGTCGGTTTCGACCAGGGTGGCCTGCTGACCGAGAAGATCGTCAAGACGCCGCACTGCGTCCTGTTGCTGGACGAAGTGGAGAAGGCGCATCCGGACATCTTCAACATCCTGTTGCAGGTCATGGATCGCGGCATCCTCACCGACACCAATGGTCGCGAAGCCAACTTCAAGAACGTGGTGATGGTGATGACGACCAATGCCGGCGCGGCTCAGGCCTCGCGGCGTTCGATCGGCTTCACCAAGCAGGACCATTCGACCGATGCGATGGAAGTGATCCGTCGCGCCTTCAGTCCGGAATTCCGCAATCGCCTCGACGCGGTGGTGCAGTTCCAGGCGCTGGGCTTCGACCACATCCTGCGCGTGGTGGACAAGTTCCTGATCGAACTGGAAGCGCTGCTCCACGAGAAGAACGTCACCCTGACGGCAACGCCGACGGCGCGCGACTGGCTGGCCCAGCACGGCTTCGATCCGCTGATGGGTGCACGCCCGATGGCCCGCGTCATCCAGGAGAAGATCAAGCGACCGTTGGCCGACGAGCTGTTGTTCGGCAAGCTGGTCGGCGGCGGCCGGGTCACCATCGACGTGAAAGGCGACGAACTGGTGGTCGATGCACAGGCCGAGCCTGAGAAGCTGCTGCCTGCGACGGTGTAGGGCGGGTTTTAACCCGCCGCAAGGTCGCGGCAAGGCAGGTCAAGACCCGCCCTAACAAAAAAGGCGGCCAATGGCCGCCTTTTTATTCAATCAGTTACCGCGATTACTTCATGCGGTAGGTGATACGACCCTTGGTCAGGTCGTAGGGAGTCATTTCGACCTTCACCTTGTCCCCGGTCAGGATGCGGATGTAGTTCTTGCGCATCCGCCCGGAGATGTGGGCAATGATCTCGTGGCCGTTCTCGAGGCGCACACGGAACATGGTGTTCGGAAGGGTTTCCGCCACCGTGCCCTCGAATTCGATCACATCATCTTTTGCCATGTGGTTCCTGGTTTCCGCAGAAGAACGGGCGCCAACGCGCCCGCGAAGCCGCGCATTCTGCCACAAAACCCTTGGGCAATTGCGATACGTTCCTGGCGGGGGCCGCTACATTCAGATGTAGCGACGCGAATCGAGCCAATCAGGGCTCGCGGGCACCCAGGCGGGTGGCGAGATCGCGGGAGGGGAGCTCCCCGAACCTCGCGCTCCAGCTACCGACGGGCTCCGGCTGGCGTCCCCACTGCGCGACTGCGGACAGGAAGCGATCCCGAGGCCACAACTGCGCACCCAAGGTCAGCAGATGGTCGTTCTCCACCTGGGCGTCGATCAGGGGCCAGCCCCAGTCATGCAGGCGCAGGGCGAGCCCCGCCAGCGCGACCTTCGAGCCTCCGGATTCGCCGCTGTACATGCTTTCCCCGAAGAACATCCGACCGACGCTGATGCCGTACAGGCCGCCGATCAGGCGGTCGCCCGCGTGGACCTCGATGGAGTGCGCGTGGCCGAGTTGGTGCATCCGCAGGTAGGCCTCCTGCATTTCCGCGGTGATCCATGTCCCACGCTGTCCCGGGCGTGGCGTGTCGGCGCACGCCTGGATCACCTGCGCGAAGGCGGTATCGGCGCGGACGACCCAATCGCTACCCCGCAACTGCCGGCGGAATCGCGACGACAGGCGGACACCATCGGTACTGAACACCGTGCGCGGGTCTGGACTCCACCACAGGATGGGCTGGCCTTCCGAGAACCACGGGAAGATGCCATTGCGATACGCGTTGAGCAGCCGGGCAGGCGAGAGGTCGCCACCAAAGGCCAGCAGTCCATCGGGCTGCTTCAACGCCGACGTCACCGGCGGGAAGGGTGCTTCGGGATCGTCGGGCAGCTGCGGCAGGCGGAGTGACATCGGCCGATCATTACCGCGGGCGCGATGGAGCTCAATGGGCGGTCGCGGCCGGCGTGGATACAGGAAGAGGAACAGCAGGTCCTTCGCTCTCTCGGGATGGCGGCTGGCGAACAAGGGAACTCGCGTCGGGTAACGGATAGCGACCTGGCGTGTGGCTTCCATACGCCTTGCGCCAGGAGCGTCAAACAGTCGCTGCTACCCCAGCACCGACTTGAACGGCGAGTGCGCTTGCAGCGAAGCCGAATAGCGACGGACGGATGCGGCTTCCTGTGCGCACCATTCGCGCAGGGCGTCGCGGAATCCCTCGTGCGCCAGCCAGTGCCGGCTTCGCACGAAGGTGGGCAGGAATCCGCGCGCGATCTTGTGCTCTCCCTGCGCGCCCGGTTCAAAGCGGGTGAGTCCTTCGCGCAGGCAGTACTCGATGCCCTGGTAGTAGCAGGTCTCGAAATGCAGGCCCGGCAGTGGTTCGTTCGCACCCCAGTAGCGTCCGTACAGCGTGTCACCGCCGCGCAGGCAGAGCGCACCAGCAATCGGTTCGGCGTCGCCTTCGGCGAGGACTCGTTCTGCGAAGAACAGCACCACCGACCGCGGCATGTGCGTCGCCAGGTGGCGCAGGAACGGCAGCGTCAGGGCAGGGTGATTGCCGTAGTCGGCGAAGGTATGGCGGTAGAAACGATGCATCGTTTCCAGATCTTCGGGACTGGCCTCATCGCCGTGGACGACGCGGAAGCGCACGCCCGCGCGCGCGACCTTCGCCCGCTCCTGGCGGATGTTCTTGCGGTGCTTGTGGTCGAAGTCCGCAAGGAAGTCGTCGAAGCTCCGCCAGCCTGCTTCATTGCGCCAGTGGTACTGCACGTCGATGCGCGCCAGCCACTGCGCATCGAACGCATCGTCATCGTCCGGCGTGTGGAAATTGACGTGGACGGAAGGCAACCCTTCGCGCGCGCCAGCATCCACGAGTGCCCGCGCGAGCAGGCGCCGGTGCTCGCCCGTACGCGCGAGCAGGCGAGGGCCGGTGACCGGCGAATAGGGCACCGCGCACAGCCACTTGGGGAAGTAATCCAGTCCGTGCTGCGCATAGGCGTTTGCCCACGCGTGATCGAAGACGAATTCGCCGTGCGAGTTGGTCTTCAGGTACCCAGGGGCAGCGGCCACGAGCCGTTCGCCTTCCCACAGCGAGAGGTGGCGCGGTGTCCACCCCCATTCCCCGCGCAGGCAGCCGCATTCCTCCAGTCCAAGCAGGAATGCGTGCGAGACAAATGGATTACGCCCGTCATGGAGGCCATCCCAGTCGGAAGCGGAAACCGCGGCTATCGACGGGAGTTCGACCTGGTGCACGCGTCACCGCCCGGCGAAGGGGTCCGGGTCGGGCGGGAATAGGGTCGCTTCAAGGACCTGCTGGTAGGGCTCGCCGGCATCGTCGTCGCAGGGCAGCCCCGCTGTCGGAACCTGCGCCACCAGCGACTGGAAAAACTGCTGCGTCGCAGCTGCATCGGCGCCGGTTGGCAATGTGGAGATAACCTCGGTCGTCGACGGGCAGGTTTGCACAGCGATCTCGACGGGAATGCCGTCCTCGAACCGCTCGCGTCCCGGAACGATCTGCGCCCAGGTAGTCGTGGGTCGAGTCGCCACCAATTCCTTGAGAACCGCGGTGAACACGTACGCCGCCCGCTGCTGTTCCGCCGGCGCCGAACGGATGTTCGCTTCCGCCACGAATTCCTCCAGGCTCGGGCGCCTGGCTGTTACGGCGTTCGCGCGTGCTGCTTCGAACTGGCGGTAGGCCGCTTCGGAATCGATCGGACCACCCCAACCCATCGCGGAGAACAGCGCAAGGAGCGTAAGGGTCTGGCGGCTGTCGCTGTCCTCGCCGGTCCGCAGGTACTCGATCGTCTTGCGCTGCTGGTCCGCGCCGAGCTTGCCTTCGCCCAGCTGGCAGATCGCCCACCAGCGTCCGATATGGTGTCGCGACTGCGGATCGCCTTGCGATGCCTTGCCCAGCATGGTCTCGTAGGACGCGAGCAGGCCGCGGTGGACGTCCCCGCGGTCTTCAAGCTTCCGGCGCGCCTTTCCGCCCAGGGCGGCCTTCCATGCGCTCAGTTCGGGTTCGTCTTTGCACAGGTAGCCGCCTGCGACAGCGCTGCCTGCGAAGCAGGTCAACACGGTCGCCAGGACCACTGCGCAACCGCGCGCTACGCGTCCCGGCATTACTCAGCCTTCCTTGTCCAGGAATTTCTCGGCGTCCAGCGCCGCCATGCAGCCGAAGCCCGCGGACGTGATTGCCTGGCGATACACCTGGTCGGCGACGTCGCCCGCCGCAAACACGCCCGGAACGGTCGTCGCGGTGGCTTCGCCGGCGAGGCCGGTGCGGATGGTGATGTAGCCGTTCTTCATCTCCAGCTGGCCTTCGAACAGCGTCGTGTTCGGCGTGTGGCCGATGGCGACGAACAGGCCGTGGATGGCGATGTCGCGGGTGGAACCGTCCTGCACGGACTTCACGCGCATGCCGGTGACGCCGGCATCGTTGCCGAGGACTTCATCGACGGTGTGGTGCCACACCGGTTCGATCTTGCCGGCCTGGATCTTGGCCTGCAGCTTGTCCTGCATGATCTTCTCGGCGCGCAGGGTGTCGCGGCGATGCACCAGGTAGACCTTGCGGGCGATGTTCGACAGGTACAGCGCTTCCTCGACCGCGGTGTTGCCGCCGCCGATTACGGCAACATCCTGGTCCTTGTAGAAGAAGCCATCGCAGGTGGCGCAGGCAGACACGCCGCGGCCCTTGAACGCGTCTTCCGAAGGCAGGCCCAGGTATTTGGCGGTGGCGCCCGTGGAGATGATCAGTGCATCGCAGGTGTACTCGCCGCTGTCGCCGATCAGCTTGAACGGACGGCGCGACAGGTCGGCGGTGTGGATATGGTCGAACACGACTTCGGTATCGAAGCGTTCGGCATGCGCCTGCATGCGCGTCATCAGGTCCGGCCCCATCAGGCCGTGCGCGTCGCCGGGCCAGTTGTCGACCTCGGTGGTCGTCATCAGCTGGCCGCCCATCTGCAGGCCGGTGATCAGCACCGGCTTGAGGTTGGCGCGGGCTGCATAGACGGCTGCCGTCCAGCCGGCCGGGCCGGAACCAAGGATGATCAGGCGGGAGTGCTTGGATGGGGTCATGGCTATTGATCGCGTGCTGTTGGACGCGCACGTACGGCGCGGAATGGAGGGTCAGGAGGAGTGCCCGACGTCGCGGATGGGCACGAATCCGGAGGTCCGTGGACGTCATAGAGTGGCGGTCGCGTCCCGGCATTACAAGGCAACGCGACGGATGCTTCGTTGCGATCAAGCTTCTGTTTGCCGCACGGCCTGGCCGCTCGTGCATTCGCGCCATGGCACTGCCCGGGGCGTGGCGATGGGTCGGAGGAGCCGATTAAAACCGCCGCCCTCGAAGGACTCGAAGGGACATGTCGTCGTGATGAAGGTGGTGGCTGGCAACCTCCGCAACGCGATTTCGCGGCGTGGCCAAGAGGCGCAGAGACTGCAATCCGCCCCGGCTGGACCGACCACCCGGGTGGTCATCCGAAGACAAACGAGTGCATGGCCCGAACGCGGGGAGCAGGCGCCCCCCTGCGTCCCCTGTTCATTCCCGGCTATGCTCCGGACCGATCGGTATGGGAGGCGGCTGATTTTCGCCCGCCAAGGTTCCAAGGAGCCGTTTTTTCCCGTATCTTCAACGACTAACAGAATCTAGCTCAGGCAGAACCTCACAGTGGCGCAAGCCCCCGCAGCAACCCGAAAGAAGGCGAAGGCGGAAAAGGCGCCGGTGTCACCGCGTCGCCAGCGGCTGATGCGCGACATCGCGCTGATCCTGATCACGCCGCTGCTGGTGTACCTGCTGGCGAGCCTTGTCACGTATTCGCCGACCGATCCGGGCTGGTCGCACTCGGGCAGCGTTACCGCGCCATTGCACAACATCGGTGGTCGGGTCGGTGCGTGGATCGCCGACGTGCTGCTGTACCTGACGGGCTATGTCGCGTTCCTGCTGCCGCTGATGCTCGGACTGATCGCGTGGATCGCGTTGTTCGGAATGGATGCGGATGGCGACGGCGATGCGGACCTCGGCCCTGCCTTGCGCCTGGTCGGCATCGTTGGATTTCTTGTCTCCGCCACGGGCCTGCTGGAACTGCGCGTGGCTGCGGCCGAAGCGTTTTCGGCGGGTAGTGGCGGCATCCTCGGCCAACTGGTCGGCAAGTCGCTGCTGCGCGGCTTCGGTCCGATGGGTGGAAACCTCTTCCTGTTGGCGCTGCTGCTGGTGTCGGTGACGCTGGCGACCGGGATTTCGTGGCTGACCGTCATGGACAAGGTCGGGCAATGGACGCTCGGCCTGGGCCCGCTGCTGAGCAAGCTGTTCCGTCGCGGCAGCCAGCAGGCGACCGAGTGGCAGCAAACGCGCGCCTTCAAGGAAGAACGCGAGGAAGCCCGCAAGTCCGACACCGAGCTGCGGGCCAAGCGCGCGCCGGTGAAGATCGAGCCGCCGCCGGCGCCTGTCGTCGAGAAGAGCGATCGCGCCAAGCGTGAGCAGCAGATCCCGCTGTTCCATGTCGGCGATGGCACCGGCATTCCGCCGCTGGCGCTGCTCGACGATCCCAAGCCGCAGCCGAAGGGCTACAGCGAGGAGACGCTCGAAACACTGTCGCGCCAGATCGAATTCAAGCTCAAGGACTTCCGCATCGATGCGCAGGTCGTCGGCGCCTATCCGGGCCCGGTGATCACGCGCTTCGAACTGGAACCCGCGCCGGGCGTGAAGGTCAGCCAGATCAGTTCGCTCGACAAGGACATCGCCCGCGGCCTGTCGGTGAAGTCGGTGCGTGTCGTCGACGTGATCCCCGGCAAGTCGGTGGTCGGCCTGGAAACGCCGAACACGACACGCGAGATGATCTTCCTCTCCGAGCTGCTGCGTTCGAAGGAATACGACAAGTCCGCCAGCCCGCTGACGCTGGCGCTGGGCAAGGACATCGCCGGTCGCCCGACCGTCGCGGACCTGGCGCGTATGCCGCACCTGCTGGTCGCGGGTACCACCGGCTCGGGCAAGTCGGTCGCGGTCAACGCGATGGTGCTGTCGCTGCTGTACAAGGCATCCGCCAAGGATGTGCGGATGCTGATGATCGACCCGAAGATGCTGGAACTCAGCGTCTACCAGGGCATTCCGCACCTGCTGGCTCCGGTCGTCACCGACATGAAGGAGGCCGCCAACGGCCTGCGCTGGTGCGTCGCCGAGATGGAGCGCCGCTACAAGCTGATGTCGGCCGTGGGCGTGCGCAACCTGGCCGGCTTCAACAAGAAAGTGAAGGACGCGCAGGACGCGGGGCAGCCGATGATGGACCCGCTGTTCAAGCCGAACGCGGAGCTGAGCGAAGCACCACGGCCGTTGGAACCACTGCCGTTCATCGTCATCTTCATCGACGAATTCGCCGACATGATGATGATCGTCGGCAAAAAGGTGGAAGAACTCATCGCGCGGCTGGCACAGAAGTCGCGCGCCGCCGGCATCCACCTGATCCTGGCCACGCAGCGTCCTTCGGTGGACGTCATCACCGGCCTGATCAAGGCGAACATTCCGACGCGCATCGCGTTCCAGGTGTCGAGCAAGATCGACTCGCGCACGATCCTCGACCAGTCCGGCGCGGAAACGCTGCTCGGCCACGGCGACATGCTGTACCTGCCGCCGGGCACCGCGCTACCCGAACGCGTGCACGGTGCGTTCGTCAGCGACGAGGAAGTGCACCGCGTCGTCGAACACCTCAAGCAGATCGGCGGCGGCCCCGACTACGTCGAAGGCGTGCTGGACGAAGTTCAGACGCTGGGCGAAGGCGTCGTCGTCGGTGCGACCGGCCTGCCGGAAAGCGGCGGCGGGGCAGGGGACGAATCCGATCCGCTCTACGACGAAGCCGTCCGCATCGTCACCGAGACCCGGCGCGCATCGATTTCCGGCGTGCAGCGTCGCCTGAAGATCGGCTACAACCGCGCCGCGCGCCTGATCGAGGCGATGGAAGCCGCGGGCGTCGTGACACCGCCGGAACACAACGGCGACCGCAGCGTTCTGGCGCCGCCGCCGCCGAAGTAATTGCAGTTGGCGGCGAAAAACCTTGCTCCCGCAATCCACTGACGAGCGATCCTCGGGGCATCGCGGTGTTCTTCGCCAGTTGACTGCAGGAATCGGCATCGCATGCCGACTTCGCCTGCGTCGGGCCCCATCAACACGCCATCGCCCCTGAGCCTCGGCGATAATTCCAGCTGAACGATCCACCGCCGAGGCGCTCTCCGCGAACCGGATCCATCCCTGTTCAGCCTCGTCGGGGCAGACTCGCCCCAGCTTCCATCGGAACCCACCATGCGACTGATCAATACGCGCCTTGTCGCCGCTGCCGTGATCGCCCTGTCTGCCGGCAACGCCTTCGCCGGCGCGCGCGACGACCTTGCGGCTTTCACCAAGGGCCTGAAGGGACTGGACGGCCAGTTCACCCAACAGGTGTTCACCTCGCAGGGCAAGTTGAAGGAATCCTCCAACGGCAAGGTCGCGTTGTCGGCACCGCGCCTGTTCCGCTGGGAATACGTGAAGCCGTTCCCGCAGCTGATCGTCGCCGATGGCAAGACCGTCTGGGTCTACGACCCGGACCTGCAGCAGGTCACGCGACGCCCGCAGGGTGCCGAAGAACAGAACAGCCCTCTGGCGGCGCTGATCGATCCCGGCAAGCTGGATGCGCAGTTCGTCGTGAAGGAAGCCGGAAGTTCCGACGGCATGGAATGGCTGAGCCTTGCGCCGAAGGACAATGGCGCCGACGCCGGATTCCGCACGGCCAGGCTCGGCTTTTCCGGCAATGCGCTGGTGAAGATGCAGGTGGTGGATGCGCTGGGCCAGCGCACCGAGATCAGCTTCAGCGGCTGGAAGCGCAATCCGACGTTCCCGAAGGACACCTTCAAATACGCACCGCCCAAGGGCGTGGACGTGATCGGCGAAGGCTGATTCACTGACGACAGCTTCCGGCGGTCATGCTCCTGCGGCCATGATCGCCGCCCAGGCTGGCCGCACAGCCAAGAAGCGAAGCCGCGGCCGCACCCGCGCCCTACAATGGGCCGATGCCACGCACGCCTTCGAAAACCGGCTCGCTGGAGCTGGAAACCCACCAGGACGACCTGCGCCCGCTCGCCGAGCGCATGCGACCGCGCACGCTGGACGAGATGGTCGGGCAGCGCCGCCTGCTCGCCGCCAATTCCGCGCTGCGAAAGGGCATCGAAGCGGGCCACATCCATTCGATGGTGCTGTGGGGACCACCCGGCTGCGGCAAGACCACGCTGGCATTGCTGCTGGCGCAGTACGCGAACGCGGAGTTCCAGGCGATTTCGGCGGTGCTCTCGGGCTTGCCGCAGGTTCGCGAAGTACTGGCCGAGGCCGCCCAGCGCTTTGCCGGCGGTCGGCGCACCGTGCTCTTCGTCGACGAGGTGCATCGCTTCAACAAGGTGCAACAGGATGCCTTCCTGCCGCATATCGAACGCGGCACGATCATCTTCGTCGGCGCGACCACCGAGAACCCGTCGTTCGAACTGAACTCCGCGTTGCTGTCACGCTGCCGCGTGCACGTGATGGAAGCGGTGTCGGCCGACGACATCGCCATCGCATTGCGGCGCGCCCTGTCGAGCGACGAACGCGGGCTCGGTACGCGCCAACTCCAGATCGACGATGACCTGTTGCAGCTCATCGCTACCGCCGCCGATGGCGATGTACGCCGCGGCCTGACCTTCCTCGAAATCGCTGCCGACCTGGCAGGCGAGGGCGGGGCGGTCACGTCGTCGACGCTGGAGCAGGTGCTGGCGGACCGCACGCGCCGCTTCGACAAGGGCGGCGAGCAGTTCTACGACCAGATTTCCGCCCTGCACAAATGCGTGCGCAACTCCAATCCGGACGCCGCGCTGTACTGGCTGGCACGGATGCTCGATGGCGGCGTCGACCCGAGCTACCTTGCGCGGCGCCTCACGCGGATGGCGGTCGAGGACATAGGCCTCGCCGATCCGCGTTCGCTGCAGATGGCGATCGATGCCTGGGAAACATGGGATCGCCTCGGCAGCCCGGAGGGCGATCTCGCCCTGGCGCAACTGACGATCTATCTCGCCACCACTGCGAAATCAAACGCTGCGTACGCCGCTTTCAACACGGCTCGCGACGACGTGCGCGAGTACGGCACGCAGGAAGTCCCGCTGCACATCCGCAATGCGCCGACGCGGTTGATGAAGCAGCTCGGTTACGGCAAGGGCTACCAGTACGACCACGACGCGGAAGGCGGCGTAGCGCTTGGCCAGACCGGCTTTCCCGACGCGATGGGCGAGCGCGTGTACTACCAGCCAGTCGAACGCGGGCTGGAGATCAAGCTGAAGGAAAAACTCGATGCGCTGCGGGCGGCGAGGGCGAAAGCGCGGGGCGCTGGCTGACGCCATTCGCCGACTCCGGCCACAGCACATCGCATGGCATGATCGCGGCATGAACTGGCAGGCATTCATCGCGGTAGGCGGGGGCGCGGCCCTTGGCGCGTGGTCCCGATGGGGACTCGGGCTGTGGCTCAATCCGGTGTTTCCGGCGGTACCCATCGGGACGCTTGTGGCAAATGTCGCCGGCGGCTACGTGATCGGCCTGGCGATGGCGTGGTTCGCGCTCAATCCTGGCGTCTCGCCGGAAACACGCCTGCTGCTGGTCACTGGATTCCTCGGCGCGCTGACCACGTTCTCCACCTTTTCGGCCGAAGCCGTGACGCTGCTGCAACGGCAGCAGTACGGCTGGGCCGCCTTGCACGTCACGCTGCACCTCGCCGGTTCGCTGCTGGCGACCGGGCTGGGGCTGTGGACGGTGCGCCTGTTGCGGGGGACGAGCTGATGCACGCCTGTGTGTACCTGAAGTTCTTCGTGCTGGAATCCCAGCGCATCCACGCCAAGCTGGCGTACGACTGGCTTCTGGACGAAGCCAAGGCACTCGGATTGCAGGGCGGTTCCGCCTTCCGCGCCATCGCCGGATACGGACGACACGGCATCCGCCACGAAGCGCATTTCTTTGAACTCGCCGGCCAGTTGCCGCTCGAAGTCGTCTTTGTCGTAAGTCGCGAGGACGCGCAGCGACTCCTCGATCGTGTCGGCGCAGAAGGCGCATCGCTGTTCTACTACCTGCTGCCTGCGCAGTGCGGCACGACGGGCAGCAACGACGCGTGAGCAGGCCAGCGCTCGGCTCCGCCTTGCGCGCGTTGCCCGGCAGCGTCTGGCTGCTGGGTTGGATCAGCCTGCTGAACGACAGCGCCAGCGAGATGATCTATCCGCTGCTGCCGCTTTTCCTTGCCGGAACACTCGGCGCCGGGCCTCGCGTGCTGGGCCTGATCGAAGGATTGGCGGAGGCGGTGAGCAGCCTGTTGAAACTGGCATCGGGTGTGTGGTCGGACCGGACGCGGCGCTCGAAGCCGTTCGTGGTCTGGGGCTACGGCGTTGCGGGACTCGCACGCGTGTTGATCGCCGCAGCCACGGGGTGGGGGTTCGTGCTGTTGTGCCGACTGGCCGATCGTATCGGCAAGGGCCTGCGCAGTTCGCCCCGCGACGCGATGTTGGGTCGCAGCGTTTCGCCTGGACAGCGCGGACTGGCGTTCGGCGTGCATCGTGCGATGGACAACGCAGGTGCCGTATTGGGGCCGCTGGCGGCTTCGGCATTGCTCGCGCTGGGGCTGGAACTACGCACCGTGTTCTGGTGCGCCGCAGTGCCGGCGGTATTGGTGTTTTTCGCCACCTTGCGGTTGCGCGAACCGCAGGTCGAAAGCACGGCTCCCAGACAGCAGTTCAACTGGCGCCTGCGCGATTTTCCGCCTGAATTCCGCCGCTATCTGGTGGTGCTCGGGCTGTTCATGCTGGGCAATTCCTCCAACCTGTTCCTGCTGCTGCGGGTACGCGAACTCGGCTTCGCCCAGCAGTCGATTCCATTGCTGTGGGCGCTGATGTCGCTGGTGGCGGCAGTGTTCCTGACGCCGCTGTCGGCGCTGTCGGATCGGTTCGGCCGGCGTCGCCTGATCGTCACGGGGTGGATCGCGTACGCCGCAATCTATCTGCTGCTGGGTGCAGTCGCAGTTCCGGTCTGGGGCGTGTGGGTTCTGTTCGCGGCGTACGGCCTTTTCATCGCCGCGACCGAGGGGGCGGAGAAGGCCATGGTTGCCGACCTGGTGGCGAGCGACCAATTGGGTGCCGCGTTCGGTTGGTACCACCTCACGCTGGGCGTGACGCTGCTGCCGGCGTCGCTGTTGTTCGGCTTGTTGTGGGATTCGGTTTCGGTGTTGTCCGCGTTTGCGTTTGGGGCAACGTGCGCGCTACTGGCGGCGGTGCTGCTGGCCACGTGGGTAGTACGGAGGCCGTGGACTGCGCGCTGACGAGGCAGGCTGAGAAAGCTGCCGAGATTGGCTGGTTCGGAACGCATTCTGGAAGGGGATTTCGGCGGAAAGGGTGTCTTCTCGGCACTTCCACAACTTCGCATAATGTATATTATGTAAATGTCAAAACCATTGCTTCGCCAAGCATCCGCGCCCCGACCCGATTCATTGCGCTTTGGAGGCGCGCTGCGGCCGAGTCCGAACAACTCCCTTTCCCCGCAGGTATCCCGCCGGATTCATCGACTGCCACCGCCAAGCGTCCCGGCACATCGCGTCGACGTCGAACTGGGTCCGCCATCCAAGCAGGCTGTGCGCGAGTGATGGATCCGCATAGACCTGCGCGACGTCGCCCTGGCGACGCGCAACGATTTCATAGGGAATGCTGCAGCCAGATGCCCGTTCAAAGGCATGCACCAGCTCCAATACGCTGATTCCGCGGCCGGTCCCCAGGTTGATGGTCAGGTTTCCGTCGCCGCGCATCAGGTAATCCAGCGCGTCCACGTGTGCCTTTGCCAGGTCCATGACGTGTATGTAGTCGCGGATGCCGGTGCCGTCTGGTGTCGGGTAATCGCCGCCGAAGATGCTCAACTTACTTCGCCGGCCTGCGGCGACCTGGCAGATATAAGGCATCAGGTTGTTAGGAACGCCCGCAGGATCCTCGCCGATCAGGCCGGAAGGATGCGCGCCCACCGGATTGAAGTAACGCAGGTTGGCGGCGCGGAAAGAACCATACGCCTGGCACACGTCGTTGATCAGTTGCTCCATCACCAGCTTGGTGCGGCCATAGGGATTGGTCACGTCCAGCCGGGCTTGCTCGTTGATTGGAACGCTCTGTGGATCGCCATAGACAGTGGCCGACGAGCTGAATACCAGCCTCTCCACGCCTGCTTCCTGCATTGCCTGCAGCAGGTTGATCGTGCCGGAAATGTTGTTCTCGAAATACGCCAGCGGGCGCGCACACGACTCGCCAACGGCCTTGAGCGCGGCGAAATGCATCACGGCATCAAACCGATGGCGTGTGAACAACCTGGTCACGGCTGACTTGCTTCGGAGGTCCAGGCGCTCGCACTCCACCGGTGCACCCGTGACGCGTTGCAAGCGCAACAGGACGCTCGGCGAACTGTTCGTGAAGTTGTCGGCGATGACGATGCGATGCCCCTGCTCTGCCAGCGCAACGCAGGTATGGCTGCCGATGTAGCCGGCGCCGCCGCATACAAGGATGCTCATTGAAGTCTGGCCGGCCATCTGGATTTGCCGAGTTGCCCCTGTCTCTAGGACAACGCGGAAAGGAGGCCCGGGCGTCCAGCCCTGCGGCCGCCGATCCCCTTCACGGCCCCGCCCGTCGCGCTTGTCCGCGATGCGGCGTGATTGGCGTTAACAACTAGACCAGATGCCGCACCACGGGCACGAAAGTCGACCCTCAGGGGAGGTCTGCTTGGCAAACAATGCCCCGTTAGCCTCGCTGGACGAGGCCCGCATCGCGATCCTTGGCCTGGGCTACGTAGGCCTGCCGCTCGCCGCGGCGTTCGGCAAGCGGTTCCCGACCGTCGGGTTCGACATCGACGCCGCGCGCGTGGCCGAACTCAAGGCCCATCGCGACCATACCCGGGAGGTCTCGGCAGAAGAGCTGCGCGAGGCCGCCCTGCTGGAGTTCAGCAGCGATCCCTCGTCGCTGGTCGGCTGCAACGTGTTCATCGTGACCGTGCCGACTCCCATAGACGAGTACAAGCGTCCTGACCTGCGCCCGCTCGAATCAGCCAGCCGGACGGTGGGCCGGGCGATCGGACGCGGCGGGATCGTGATCTATGAATCGACGGTCTATCCAGGTGCGACCGAGGAAATCTGCATTCCCATCGTCGAACGCGAGTCAAACCTGGTGTTCAACCAGGATTTCTATGCCGGCTATAGCCCCGAGCGCATCAACCCGGGCGACCCGCAACACCGGCTGGAAACCATCATGAAGGTCACCTCGGGGTCGACTCCGGAGGCGGCCGGGCTGGTCGACACCCTCTATGGGCGGATCATCAAGGCAGGCACCCACAAGGCGTCCAGCATCCGCGTGGCCGAAGCGGCGAAGGTCATCGAAAACATCCAGCGCGACGTCAACATCGCCCTGATCAACGAACTGGCCCTGATCTTCCATCGCCTCGACATCGACACCCACGAGGTGCTCGAAGCCGCTGGCACCAAGTGGAACTTCCTGCCGTTTCGCCCGGGCCTGGTCGGCGGCCACTGCATCGGCGTGGATCCCTACTACCTCACACACAAGGCGCAGCAGATCGGCTACCACCCGGACATGATCCTGGCAGGACGCCGCATCAACGACGGCATGGGCAGCCACGTCGCACGCCGGGTGGTGAAGCTCATGCGCCAGCGCAACCAGGACATGACCCAGGCACGCGTGCTGGTCCTGGGTCTGGCGTTCAAGGAAAACTGTCCGGACCTGCGCAACACCAAGGTGATCGACATCATTCGCGAACTGCGCTGCTACAACGCCAACGTCGACGTGCACGACCCATGGGTCAACGCCGAACACGCGCATGCCGAATACGGTGTGGACCTGATCGATGAACTCGTCGCCGGCCGCTACGACGCGGTTGTGCTCGCGGTGGCCCACGGCGAATTCGTCGCGATGGGTGCCGAGCGGATACGAAACCTCGGCGTACCCGGGGCGGTATTGTTTGACGTCAAACGCGCGTTGCCGCGCGCCAGCGTCGATGGGTGTCTGTAACTGCGATGCGCGTACTCGTCACCGGTGCAGCAGGTTTCATCGGCGCGAAGCTGAGCGAGGTGCTGCTTGCGCGCGGCGATGAGGTGCTCGGCTTCGATGACCTCAACGCCTACTACGACCCGCGCCTGAAACAGGCACGGCTGGCACGCCTGCTACCGCGCATGAATTTCCGTTTCGTGCGGGGCTCGCTCGAGGACCGCGCAGCTGTGGACGATGCCTTTGCCTCGTTCGGACCGCAGCGGGTCGTGAACCTGGCGGCGCAGGCCGGCGTGCGTTACTCGCTCGAAAACCCCCGCGCCTACGTCGACAGCAATGTCATCGGTTTCCTGAACGTACTGGAAGCCTGTCGTCATCGCGCCATCGAACACCTCGTGTATGCCTCCTCCAGCTCGGTGTATGGCGCCAATCGCAAGCTTCCGTTCTCGGTGGACGACAACGTCGACCATCCGGTGAGCATGTACGCCGCGACGAAGAAGGCCAACGAGCTGATGGCGCATACCTACAGCCACCTGTTCGGGCTGCCGACGACGGGGCTGCGCTTCTTCACCGTCTACGGCCCCTGGGGACGGCCGGACATGGCGCTGTTCCTGTTCGCCCGCAGGATCCTTGCCGGCGAACCGATCGACATCTTCAACCACGGCCGCCACAGCCGTGACTTCACCTACATCGATGACATCGTCGAGGGCATCGTCCGCACGCTTGACCGGGTCCCAACCCCGGCCCTGGACAACGCTTCGGCGTCGCCCTCGCCCGCCAGCTCCAATGCCCCCTATCGGGTCTACAACATCGGCAACCACCAGCCGGTGGAACTGTTGCGTTACATCGAAGTGCTCGAGGACTGCCTCGGACGCAAGGCCGAACGCCGGTTGCTGCCCATGCAGCCCGGCGACGTGCCCGACACCTGGGCCGACGTCGAAGCATTGCGCCGGGATGTCGGCTATTCGCCGTCCACGCCTATCGAAGTCGGGGTGGCGCGATTCGTCGACTGGTACCGCCAGTACCACGGGGTCTGAGGACAGGCGCCCTCCCCCATCAGAGTGGCCGGGTGCATTTGCGCTTGGCGTTGGTTCAGAACAGGGGTCAACCGGAGAATCGCCATGCGCGCTGCATCTGCCCTCAGGGCATTGGGTCTGTCGTTCCTGCTCGCCGGCTGCGCCAGCTCAGGGAGCCTCATGTCAGGCGCCCCGCCGGCCGCCGCTTCTGCCGTGGATGACTACCAGATCGGTGTCGACGACATGGTGCAGGTGTCGGTCTGGCGCAATCCCGACCTGAGCATCACCGCCCCGGTGCGGCCCGACGGCAAGATTTCGGTGCCGCTGGTCGGCGACATCGTCGCCGGCGGCCGGACGCCCGATGCCGTCGCCAAGGACCTGCAGGAGAAGCTGGCCGCCTACGTGCGCGAGCCGCAGGTCACCGTCATCCTCACCGAGTTGCGCAGCCACGAATACCTGTCGCGGGTGCGGGTCACCGGCGCTGTGCGCCAGCCTGTTTCGATTCCCTATCGCCAGGGCATGACCGTGCTGGACGCGGTTCTCGCCGCGGGCGGTGTCACCGAATTCGCTGCGCCTGGTCGCTCCAGCCTGCACCGGAAGACCGGCGACAGCGCGCAGGCCTACGGTGTCCAGTTGGACGACATTCTCAACAGTGGCGACCTCAGCACGAACTACAAGGTCGCTCCCGGCGACGTGATCACCGTGCCGGAGCGCGTTTTGTGAACAACGCGTACGGGCAACCGAGTCTGCCCGGCCCTGTAGCCGAACGCTTGCCGGCGTTCGTGATGCTGCCGCTTGCGTTCAAGGAATTCCGCCGCTACCTGCTGCCGTTGGCCACCATCTTCGCGTCCATCGCGCTTTTCTTCCTGCTCTGGGGGCTGCTCAATCCCTCCACCTACAAGTCGTCGGCGACGGTACTGGTCCAGGACAACACGCCGATCGCCCCACTCATGGAGGGGCGCACGGCGGCACCCAACGAAGCATCCCGCGCCATCATTTCGCGTGACGTGCTGTTCGGCCACCGGGTGATGGACGAAGTGCTACGTGCCGGTGGCTGGCTGGAAGGAAAACCCAGCCCGCTGGAGAGGGAACGATTGGTCAACGGCATCATCGGCCGTACGGAAATCGCGGTCACCGAACGCACGCAGACCCGTTCGACGGATCCGAAGCTGAGCCTGGTGAAGATCACCTACTCGGACTCCAACCCCAAGCGCGCCTACGCGGTCACCAAGCGCTTCTCCGAGGCATTGATCGAGCAGGTGCTGGAATCCAGGTCGCGTGCAAGCCTGTCTGCCTACCAGTTCATCGATGCGCAGGTGGAGAAGTACCAGCGGGCACTCGGCGACGCGGACAGCAAGCTCCAGGAGTACCGGAGCGCCAATCCGGACGCGATGCCAGGCGTGACCACCGACGTTTCCGCCCGCATTTCGGAATTGCGCAGGGCGACCGACAGCGCAAGCATGGACCTTGCGGACGTGGGTGCACAGGAACACCAGGTGATGGCCCAGTTGTCGCGCGAAAGCCAGCTCACCACCATTTCGCGTTCCGCCCAGGTCAATGTGCAGCTTGCCGGACTGCAGGCCGAAGAGAGTCGCCTGATGCTGAGTTACACGGACCAGCATCCGGATGTCGTCCGGGTCCGGAACCAGATCCGCGATCTGCAGGCGCAGATGCGAAACGGAGCCGGCGGCGGAACCACCGTCCTGCCCGGCTCAACCCCATCGATGAATCCGGTCTACCAGCAGCTGCGGACGCAATTGGCGGAGGTCCGGCGCCAGGGTGCCGCCGCCGCATCCCGTCTCGCCACCGCCCAGGCCCTGCTTGGCCAGGAATTCGAGCGCAGTCGAAAGATCATTGGGTCTGAAAGCACCGTCACTGCACTGACCCGTGCACACGACGTCAACCAGGAAATGTACGAGGACCTCCTCAAACGCCGCGAAAACGCTCGCGTTTCCATGAGCCTGGATGCGGACGGACGCAGCCTGGGCTTCCAGATTCAGGAACCCGCTTCGGTTCCGTTGATGCCCACGGGATTGCGCCTGATGCATTTCGCCGTGATCGGGCTGCTGCTGGCAATAGCAGTGCCGTTGCTGCTGTTGTCGATGCTGGTCAAACACGATCCCCGCGTGCGTACGCCGCTGCAGATCGAGCATGAGGCTGGTTTGCCGGTACTGGGCAGCATTCCCCTGCACCTCACGTATCACCAGCTCGATCAGCGCGCGAAGCAACACAGGTTGGGGTCGGCGTTGTTCGTCGCGGTGCCACTGATCTATGGACTGGTCCTGATCCTGAAGGTGGTGGATGTCCTATGAATGACTTCATCAGCCACCAGGAAATGTTGGCCAACGCGACTGACGTCGAACATGGAAAGCGCGTCGTGCGGCACGGTGAGACGACGGCCCTCACGCCCACGCAGTTGGCCGAACGCTCGATCATTCCCTATGTTGACGGCTCCAACCGGCAGCTGGTCGACTCCTTCAGGGACCTGCGCACGCGCTTGCTGGCGACTTCGAATGAAAACTTCATCACGCTGGTCGCGCCGGTCAGTGCGGCGTGCGGAGGCGGCTTCGTGGCCCGCAACCTCGCGCTGGCGGTCACATTCGACCCGACCCGGAGTGCGCTGCTGATCGACTGCAACCTTCGCCACCCTTCACAGCACCTCGCGATGAAGATCGACACTCCCAAGGGCGGCCTGATCAACTATCTCGAGAATCCGGACGCCGAAGTCGAAGGCATGCTTTACAGCACCGGGATCCCGCGCCTGAAGCTGATTCCGGCCGGCCAATCGACCTACGGCGCCACCGAGACGGAGTATTTCTCATCATTCCGGATGCGCCTGCTGCTGGACTCGCTGCGCAGCAGTTATTCGGACCGCTACATATTCCTCGACAGCCCGCCGGCCCTGGGGGCGCCCGATGCGCGCATCCTGTCGGAACTGGCGGATGTGGTGATCCTTGTCGCGGGCTACGGCCGCAATACGCCGGCCGACATCGTTGCCGCTGCGGGCAACTTCGATCCCAGGAAATTCGCCGGCGTGGTCTTCAATGAAAACGCCTGATCGCAGCGATGCCCAACCGTTCCCGCGGGTGCGTCCACGCCCTGCTGCGCTGTACGTGGCGGTCCTGGCCGCAGCGTTCGGGGGCAGCGCACAAGCGGCTCCCCACATCAACTACCAGATCGAGGTAGAGGCACTCCACAGCGACAACATCAACCTCAGCGAAGACAACCAGGCGGTGGAAACAGTCCTCATTCCCCGCTTGAAGTTCGACGTCAAGGAGGAAGGATCCAGGGTCGAGTTGCAGGCGCGAGGCGAATTCGAGCGCCGCCATTACAGCAGCAACCGGTTCTCCGATGAAAACCGGAGCGAATTCGCCGGGCAGCTCAACTGGTCGCTGTTCCCCGAACGCCTGAACCTCGTGTTCGAGGATTACCTCAGCGAGGAATCGATCAACCTGCGTGATGGCCGCTACCCGGGCAACCTGCAGCGGGTGAACGTATTCATCGCCGGCCCCAGCTACTTCGCGCGGCTTGGCGACGCCACCCGCTTCCAGCTCGACCTGCGTGCCGCCGACAGTTATGCCGAAGTGTCGCCAGGATTCGACGGCAAGCGCTACAGCGCGGCCGCGGCCCTGCAGCGCGACCTGAGCAGCACGTCGAAAGCATCGCTCAACCTGGTCTCCACAGAGGCGGACTTCGACGATCCAACGACCGTCGACTACAACCGCGAGGATGCATTTTTCCGCTATGACGGCATGCTCCGCGACATCGAGTACCAATTGGACTTGGGGCACTCACGGCTGAACCGCGAGTCAGGCAGCGATGCCTCGACTTCCATAGTGCGGGCTACCGTGCAATGGCAGATCAGTCCGCAAAGCCGGCTTCGCTTCCGTGGCCGCCATCAGTTCGCCGATGAGGTCCAGGACCTGGTCGTTCGGCTGAGCGATCCGGATGAGTCGATTGTTCCCGACCTCGTGACGGCCTCGTCGTCCCTCGTGACCGCCGGCGTCTATCGCCAACGCGATATGCAACTGGATTACCGGTTTACCGGGGAGCGTTTCGACTTTCGCCTGCGTCCGCAATACCGACGACTGCTCTACATCGACCGGCCGGATGGCGATCGCACCGAGCGCGCCGTGTTCTACCAGGTCGACTATCACCTGCGACCCAGGGTTACCGTGTACTTTAGTGGCGCCATCCGGAAGCGCGAGTTCCTGTCGCGGGATGAGCACGATCTTGATCACGTCTATCGCCTGGGCGTCGACTGCCAACTGACCCGGCACTGGGGATGGCGTGCAGAAGCAGTCAGGAACGAGCGCGACTCGAACCTTTCCGACCCGCGCTACAAGGAAAACGCGGTGATGTTGACGGTCTGGTGGAAACGCTGACAACAGGGTCCGCAGAATGTTCGAAGCATTGCTCTGGATCGCAATCGCCCTGCTGGCGTACATCTACGTGGGTTACCCGATCCTTGCAATCGCGTTCGCACGCATCCGGCCGCGCCATGTCGACAAAAGGGCCGTCTCCGCATCGGTGACGACCATCATCACCGCATACAACGAAGAGAAACACATCGAGCAGAAGATCCGCAATGTCCTGGCGCTGGATTACCCGAAGCACCAGATCGACATCATTGTCGCTTCGGATGCTTCCAGCGATGCGACCGACGGGATCGTGCTCGGCTTCAATGCCCCGAACGTACGCCTGCTGCGGGTAGAGGGGCGCCAGGGGAAGACCGCTTGCCAGAACGCGGCGGCGGCAATTGCGACGGGGGACATTCTGGTCTTCACCGATGCCACGACGTCGATCGAAGCGCATGCCCTGCAAGCGATGTCCAGCAATTTCCACGACCCGTCCGTGGGCTGCGTCGCCGGGCGCCTGACTTATGTCGCAAAGCAGGACGACGCCACCGGCCATGGCGGCACGTCCTACTGGAACTACGAAATCATGCTGCGAATGGCGGAGAGCATGCTTGGCTCGTTGATCGGAGTCTCCGGCTGCCTGTACGCCATCCGCCGCAGTGCCTACCGTGCCATCGCTCCTGGCTTGATCAGCGATTTCGTCGTCGCGATGATGGTGCGCGACCAGGACCTGCGCACCGTTCTTGAGCCCGATGCCGTGTGTTACGAACACACGCTTGATCATCCCGACCGCGAGCTGTCCATGCGCGTACGCGTTGGCATGCGCAGCCTGTCTGCGCTGGCGGCGCAGAAGCGGTTTCTCGATCCATTCCGTTTCGGAGCGTTCGCCTGGCAGTTGTGGTCGCACAAATTGCTGAGGTATCTGTCTCCGGTCTTCTGGATGGCCGCATTGCTGGCGAATGCGGTCCTCGCATCGCAGGGACGCTACCTTTGGTTGCTGGCGATGCAGCTGGCGTTGCTGCTCTCAGGGTTGCTCGGTTTCACGCCGCTGCGCCTGTTCACGAATTCGCGCCTCCTGGCGCAACCGTACTACTTCCTGCTGACCAACCTGGCGTCCGCCGTAAGCCTGTACCGGTTCCTGCGCGGGGAACGCATCGTGACCTGGACGCCTTTGCGCTAGGCCTGCTAACGCTATCCGTGCAGTCGCACCAGCTGGCCGTCGGCGGTGCCCCGTGGCGTTTAACTCAAGACCAGGTATTGGATTAATGCCGATGCAGTCGTGGGCTGACAATTGCCTTACCGGTCCCGACGGCTTTCCGGCCCCAGCCCCGCAAGCACCCTGCGCGGAGGCGCAGGAACCGTGGGGTCCTCCCCTGCGACGCGTGGTGTACGTGGTCTCCCAGTTTCCCAGCTGGTCGGAGACTTTCATCGTCCGTGAAATCAGTACGCTGATCGACGAAGGTGTCGACGTACGCATCCTCTCGCTCAAGCGCGGCTCAGAAACCATGGTCCAGGCGGACGCCGCCGCGTTGCTGGATCGCGTGCGCCAGCCACCCGGCTTGCCGGCGACGCTCTGGAATGTATTGCACGCCCTGTCGGTTCACCCGCTCCGGATCGCCGCGGCAACCGCAACCATCGTGGCCGATGCCTGGCGAACGCCGACGGTGTTGGCGAAGTCGCTGGCGACGCTCTTCCGGAGCCTGTGCCAGCTACGGTGGCTGCAAGGGTTCGATCCGCAGTTCATCCACGCGCACTGGTCGACCTATCCGGCAACCGCGGCCTGGACGCTGGCGCAGGTCACGGAACGTCCGTTCGGATTCACCTGCCATGCGCACGACGTATTCAGGAACCACCAGCTGCTGCCACGCAAGATCGAGGACGCCGCGCTGGCCGTGACCATTTCACGGCACAACATCGACTGGCTCGGCCGCCATGTCTCAGCGCTCGCGCCGCGCAAGCTGAAGGTCGTGCATTGCGGGGTCGACCTGCGACAGATTTCCTGGCAGCCCGGGGAGCGCTCTGGAAACCGGATTCTTGGCGTGGGGCGACTGGCTCCCGAGAAGGGGTTCCACACACTCATCGATGCGCTGGCATTGCTGCGCGACGGCGGCGCGGCGTTCCATTGCACCGTGATCGGCGAGGGCCCGGCGCGGCAGGACCTGCAGGCGCTGATTGATCGCCATGGTCTGCAGGAACACGTGGACCTGGCGGGAGCGCAGCCGCAGGAAGTCGTGCGGGAAGCGCTGGAAAGGGCGACAGTGTTCGCCCTCCCCTGCCAGATCGCGGCCAACGGCAGTCGCGATGGCATTCCGGTCGCCTTGATGGAAGCCATGGCGGCCGGTTGCCCGGTCGTCAGCTGTCCGGTCTCGGGTGTTCCGGAGCTGATCGCTGACGAAGTGCACGGCCTCCTCGCCCATGAAGGCAATGCAGTTTCGCTCGCCCAGGCGCTCAAGCGCTTGCTGGATGACACCGCGCTGCGCGAGCGACTGACGATCGCTGCACGCCAGCGCATCGAACTGGAGTTCGACGCGCGAAAAGAAGCGATCAGGCTCCATGGCCTGATGCGGAAGGCCATCAGCGATGCCGCGTGAGCGCCTCCTGGTGGTGATCGACGGCATGGAGGTTGGCGGCAGCCAACGCCAGGTCCAGCAACTGCTCAAAGGACTGGACCGGAAGCGGTGGGAACCCGAACTCGCCTACTTCCGCGAAAACTCCTTCCTGGTCGATGCGATCCGGCGCGACGGCATCCCCGTGCACTACCTACCGAAACGTCGCCGGGTGGACCTGCGGTTCCTGGCCGCTTTCGCGCGCCTGTTGCGCCACCGCAACTATGCGCTCATCCACGCATTCTCATTGACCGCGGAATTGTCCTCGGTGCTCGCGCGCGCGTTGTCGGGTCGTCGCCCGCTGCTGGTTGCTTCCGAGCGCAGCTTTGCGCTCGACCGACCGGCGTGGTTCTGGCGACTCAAGCGTTTCGTACTGGGTCAAAGCGCGGCCGTCATCGCCAACTCCAGCGCCGGTGCGCGCGCTACCGCCCGGCGTACCGGGATGCCTGACGCGATGTTCGCGATCGTCCCCAATGGCGTCGACATTCCCGCGCCCTTGGCCCCCGACGAGCGGGTTGCGATCCGACGCTCGCTCGGCGTGCCGGACGGACGCCTGCTGGGCGTGTTCGTGGGGCGGCTGGTGCCGGTGAAGAACCTGCCATGCCTGCTCCGTGCGCTCGCTGCGCTGGAATCCGGGCAACGTCCGCGCATCGCGCTTGTCGGCGGCGGTCCCTTGCTGGCATCCACCGAACAACTGGCGACCGAGCTTGGCGTATCAGCGGACCTGTGCTTTCTCGGCGAACGGACCGACGCGTCACAGCTCATGCAGGCGGCGGATTTCCTGGTGTTGCCATCCCACTTCGAGGGACTATCCAACGCATTGCTTGAAGCCATGGCCGCAGGCTGTCCCGTGATCGCGTCCGCGGTGGGAGGCTGTCCTGAGCTGATCGATGATGGACGCACAGGCCTTCTGTTTACTCCGGACGACGCCAACGCCCTGGCGGCAGCGATGTCGCGCATGAGCGACGCCGCACTGCGGTCGCGGCTCGCGCAAGGCGCCAGTGAACACGTGAAACAGCACCACAGTCGGGATGCGCTCGGGGCCGCGACATCAGCCGTCTACGAGCGTTGCCTTCGCAAGGCAAACCCCACGGACGCCCACGTGCTCGCGCACCCTGCCGGCGGTCAGGCGAAATGAACCTCGCGTTCCCGCCTCCGCAAGCAAGGCGAACCGAACCGGCGAGGCGAGCCGAACCGTTTCTCCTGTTCTATGCCATCCCGATCGCGCTCCTGCCGAACACCGCGCACCTGCCCTCGGATGTCAGCGTCGGCGTTTCGACCGCGCTGCTGGTGCTCGCCATGCTCCTGGGGCGGCGCGATCCATCGCACCTGCAGCGACCGGGCATGCTCGTGCAGCCGCTGGCCGCGCTGTTCCTCGCGATGCTGATCGGCTTCATCGCCGCGCAGTGGCACGACCTCTCGCACGCGGGCAAAGACCTGCGCGAAGCCAAAGTCGCGGTTCTCTTCCCGTTCCTGTACCTGGCATACCTGCGCTGTGGACTGGACCTGAGAGGCACCCGGCAACTGATCGTATTGGTGTTGCTGGTCGCCGTGGGCGCCGGACTCGAAGCCGTCTTACAGGGACTCCACTTCAACCTGGGTGCATTCTCCGAAACGCAGCGTGCGACCGGCCCGTTCGGCCAGATCAAGATGGCCAACCGCGCCGGCGTGTTCTTCGCGATGTTCCTCCCCATGCTGGTGGCGATCACGATCCAGCCGCGTCAGCGCCTATCCGTCCGTTTGGTGGCGGTTGCCGGCAGCGTGATCCTGGCGACGGCGATCATGTTCACCTTCTCGCGCCAGTCCTACCTGATCGGACTGTTCGTGATCATGATCCTGCTGGTGTGGCGCAGCATTCCCATCGCATTGCTTGCCGCTGCATTGCTGGTGGCCACTTCCGCCAGCTTCCTGCCCAAGAGTGCCGTCGAACGCGTCCAGCAGACACAGCAGGTCGACGCCAGTGGCGCAGTGACATTCGACATGAGCACTACCAGCCGCTTCACCATCTGGAATGGCACGATCGACATGTTGCGCGACCATCCCGCCGGCGTAGGCCTGGGACGCTTCGGCGACCATATCGGCGACTACACCACTTACGCAGGGAAGGACGCGCACAACGGATTCCTGTTGACCCTCGCCGAATGCGGTCCGCTGGGTCTGCTGGCGCTGCTGTGGGTGTTCTGGCGGTTGTGGCGATTGGCGCGCTGGCTGCGCCGTTCTCCCGCCGCCGCACGACCGGAAGCGCGTACGTTCGAACTGGGTTTCACGCTCGCCGTCGTTTCGATGGCCTTGGGCAACATGTACGGCAGTCCGTTCTTCGACAGCCTGATCATGGCCAACTTCTGGATCCTGTGCGGTCTGATGGAACGCTACGGCACCCTCAAGGCACGGGCTGCCGCGCTGGTAGCGGCGCATGAAATGCCCAGGGTCGTCCCGAAACCAGCCGACGTTCGCTTCCCGCTCGCGGCCCGCGCGCTGCCGGCGCTTGTCCGGAACAAGGCCTTGCGTCGCTGATGCTCGAGGCCGTGCCCGTGTCACGGAACCAGGAGGAAGGCGCCATCAACCCAGGTCGTCGCCATCGTGGTCGCCGGTGCAGTCGTGCGCATCACGGAAGGTGGCGGCTGGCGATCGCAGCCTGGGCCTTTGCGTGCATGGCTGCGTGCGCCGATGAGTTCGCCCCCGAAGCCGGTGGATTGGCCCCGTCAGGATTGCAGCCGTCTACAAGGGAACCATGTCCTTCGGATCGCCCCGGCAAAACGGATATCCCGATTGCAGCGACGGCAGCGCCGGATGCAACGATCTACTACGTCCGCACCGATGGCGGCGATGCGACCCAATGCACCGGCCGCGCCGACGCAGCCTATTCCGGCAGCGGCATTGCCCAAGCCTGCGCCTGGAAAAACCCCGACATCGCCCTGCCCCCGTCGGGTCCCGCGCGAATCGGCGGTGGTGACACCCTGCTGATCGGCGCCGGCGCCTACGAGATTGGCAGCGACGGCTACATGCAGCCGATTCCCAGCGGCCCCAGCACCTCCATGCCGACCCGCTTCCTAGGCAAGACCGGCACCCGCCTGGTCGGCGTTGCCGGCGTGCATCGCGTGCTCAATCTCGAAGGCAGTTCCAACGTCGAAATCGGCAACCTCGAGGTCACCGACGACAGCGATTGCGTCTACAAACATTCAGACCAAACGGTCGCCTGTAACGATGCAGCCCAATGGGCACGCGTGGGCCTCTACGCCCACAGGTCAAGCAACGTGTGGCTGCATGACCTCAACATCCATGGCATGGCCGCGCGCGGCATGAATGCCGGTGGGCTAAACAACTGGACGATGGAGCGCATCAAGCTCAACAGGAATGGCACTGCCGGCTGGGACGGCAATGTCGGTGACGATGGTTCCAACTCTGGAAGGATCGTCCTGCGTGATATCGAGATTGCATGGAATGGCTGCGGCGAGCGCGTCGCCACCGGCGAACCATGGGCCTGCTGGGCGCAGCAGAGCGGCGGCTACGGTGATGGCCTGGGCACCACCGACACCGGCGGCCAGTGGCTGATCGAAGACGCGTACGTTCACCACAACACCTCCGACGGCCTGGATCTGCGTTACATGGACGGCGCCGACGCGACCAACGTGACATTGCGCCGCATCCACGCGGTGGCCAACGCCGGCAACCAGGTCAAGGTCAAAGGCAATGCACTGATCGAGAGCTCGGTTTTGGTCGGCCACTGCAGTTTCTTCAAAGGCAAGTACGACATGCTTGAGGGCGACCTCTGCCGCGGCGATGGCAGCACGCTGCAGCTGGTGATGACCGGCCACGACACCGCGATCGTGCGCAACAACACCTTGGTCGGTGAGGGCGCCACGCAGATAGGTCACAGCGAGGGCGATTCGACCGACAGGATCTACATCCAGAACAATGTCGTGATCGGCTTCCCCTACTACCTCGGTCCCGGTTCGCAATCCATGTTCGACGGCGGCAAAGCCAAGGCTGCCAGGCACTTCTCCGGCAACCTGGCGTGGAACACCCGCTCCTGCCCGGCCAACACCACCTGCAACCAGAATCCAAAGCTGACCGGCATGGCCCTGGACCGCTTCGACGCCGAACCGCTTGCAGGCAGCCCTGTGATTGGCACTGCAGTTGCCACCTCCTGTGCAGGCCTGGACTTCCGGCGACGCTCGCGCCCCGCCACCAACGCCGACGTTGGCGCGATTCAGGCCAAACGCCCCTAGCGCAAACTGAAATTGCACCGCCCGGATTGCGGCGTCGGTGTCAGCACTGGTTGAGGGCAATGTAGTAGTGACGCACACGCCGTGCTGCAAATCGGGATCGACGCGTCGCGAAGATCAGGATGCCGACGCCAGCACTCGCTACTTGCCGATCAGGTTCACGACGGCGCGGAACTTACCGTTTGCCGAGCGCGGAATCTCGGCCACCTGGAAGACTTCTACCGTCACCGCACCCATGCGGTCCCTGATCCGCGACGCGATCGACTCGGCATCAGCATCCGAGTATCCCGGCGCGGGCACGACCTTGACGTGGACTTCGTCGAGTGCGACTTGGATGATCTGCGCCTCAAGCAGGCGCATGCCGCCCTTGAATACTGGATCCAACCGACCGACGTGCCGGCCATCGCTAGTCACCAGCACGTCATCGGCGCGACCCTCGATCGTCGCGAGCGACGGCGAATGGCGACCGCAGCTGCAAGGGGATTCGTTTGCACGCAAGGAGCCCCGGTCACCCGGGCGATAACGGATGAAGACCTGGTCGAAGTTCAGCAGCCCGGTGCACGCGAACTCGCCAGCTTCACCTGCAGGACAAGCGCGCCCGTCGTCGCCGAGCACTTCGACCACCGCCACGTCCATAGACAGATGCATGCGCCGGGCCTCGCATTCGAAAGCCGCGACCGACAGTTCGGTGTTCCCGTACGTGTCGCGAACATCGCATGAGAAGGCCTGGGCGATCCGTTCACGCTGGTGATCGAAGAGCGGTTCTGCGTTCGACGTCGCCACCTTCAGCCGCACGTCCGTGCGCCCACCTTGCAGCGCGTGGGCGGCAAGCGCGTCCATTGCCGAGGCGTAGCCGTACAGGTGGACAACCTTCCGGCGAACGATTTCGTCCAGGTACGCGTCCATGAACTTCGGGCTCAGGTGGTACGCGGACATGTAGAGCTGTTTCACCGGCGCGTTGTACACCCAGAACGGCGGACGATCGGTTTCGACCGGCACCACGAGTTGTCCGCCGAGCATTGCGTACCTGTCCGCCTTCGACACGCCACTCCACTCGCGGGCGCGACGCTCGAAGCATGCATACCAATCGCGGATCGTCTCGGTGGAGCGATACAACTTGAGTGGCATGCCGGTCGTGCCACTCGTGTACAGGACGTGCAGCGGTTTCGCGTTTGTCGCCACGAACGCATCCGGATCCTTGCGGATCGCCTCCTTGTCGAGGACCGGCAACTTCGCCAGGTCTTCGGTGGTCTTTACGTCCTCGATCGGGAACTCGCCCTTCGCGCGCAGCCGCGTGTAGTAGGGAACATGCGCGACCGCGTGGCGGAGCAGGTCCTGGAGTTTCGCGTTCTGCCATTCGACCAGGCGATCGTGCGACCAGCTGTCGCGCTCACGATATTCCTCAAGGTGCCGCGCGAACGAGCCGCCGTACCGCAGCTGGAGGACCTTCAGGCCATAGGCGCTGGCAAAGGCGTCTTTCACGCTCGCTGGCGCCGTGTTGTAAAGGCGGGAGAGCGGCCCGCCGGGCGTGAGCAGCGCCATGGGTGTCCTCATCTGCGAGCTGAGTGGCAGCTTGCACGACCCCGGCCATCGTTGGCAAACGCGAACAGGGCTGCGTCGCAGGTTAAAAGTACAAGCGGTCACCGGGATTCCTGCAGTGTGCTCAAGCCCCGGCAGTCGGCTGCCATCACCGCGATCCGGCGCTACGGGAACATGCGCGACCTCGACGACGTCGCGCATCGTGGCCGATTGGACTTGCGTGACACGTTGTCCGGAACGATCGACCATGTTGCTGCACACGCGGATGTCGAGGTCGTTGGTGTCGATGCACGTTGGGCCAAGGGGGCAAAGCCATGACAGCGCGGGAATGCCAATGAACTTCAACGAATACAAATTCCTCGTGCGCTCCGATCTCTACCGCATTACCGGGAGCGCCAGATGGACTCCTCTCCTGGGGTATGTGTTCCGGGGCGAGTCCTACCGATACAACTTCTGGCTGCGCACCTGCGCGTACGCGAAGGGCAATCCGTTGCTCAGGTACACGCTCTATCCATTCGCGCGCCTCGTGCTTGGGCACCTGGTGTACAAGCTGGGAATCTCGATTCCCTCCGGGACCCGCATCGGCAGTGGGTTCTACATCGGCCACTTCGGCGGAATCGTCGTCAGCCAGAAAGCCACGATCGGCCGGAACTGCAACATCTCCCAGGGCGTGACGATCGGCCGCGCCAATCGCGGCAGGAACCAGGGCTATCCGATCCTTGGGGACAACATCTACATCGGTCCCGGTGCGGTGATTGCGGGCAGCGTCCGCATCGGCAACAACGTGGCCATTGGCGCCAACTGCGTTGTCACGATGGATATCCCGGACAACTCGGTGGTGGTCGGCGTGCCAGGTCGGATCATTTCCCAGGAAGGCGCCGCGGGTTACGTCAACAGAACCGACTACGACGACAAGCTCGGCTGACCGACACGTTTGCGACTCAGCCCGCCCCAGCTCCGGGCCGCTGAATGCGGCCCGCGACCAACCGCTTGGCCCGCCGGCGGCAGAAAAGCTGGCACGGTTTAAGCCAGAACTCCGTCCGTGTGACACAGCTCTCACTTCAATGACCCGCATTTTTCTCGGGTGAAGGCTAATATTCGCGCGCGCGTCGCGCGCGCGAGAAAACCTGAATAGGGAAAGCCCTGTTCATGATTTTCACTTCCCCGAATCCCAGCTGAATCTGACGCCCAACGTCAGGCGCTTAAGCGCCTCAGACGCGCTTGGTCAGCTTCTGACGCGTGAAAACGGCATGAAGTGTGGGCGGTCGCACAAATCCCCCTCCCCCCCCTCCGTAGAGTCCGCCCCGGCCAAGGGAGGGACCTCTTGGCCACCTCCCCCTGTCATTACGGAGCAGTGCCCAGATGTCTACGCCCCTCGCCCGCGGTTGCAACCTGTCCAAGCTTTTCCTTTCGCTCTCGCTCGGCTTTGCTGCCATTGGCTCTGCCCAGGCCGCGATTTACTACGTCCGCACCGATGGTGGCGATGCCACCCAATGCAACGGTCTCGCCGATGCAGCCTATCCGGGCAGCGGCACCGCCCAGGCCTGTGCCTGGAAGAATCCCAACATCGCTATGCCCAATTCGGGCGCCGCGCGCATCGCTGGTGGTGACACCCTGCTGATCGGCGCTGGCAGCTTCCAGATCGGTAGCGGCGGTTACATGCAGAAGGTCCCGAGCGGTCCCAGCGCGACCTCGCGCACCCGCATCCTGGGCAAGGCCGGCACCAAGCTGGTCGGCGTCGCCGGTACCCATCGCGTGCTGAACCTCGAAGGCAGCTCGAACGTCGAAATCGGCAATCTCGAAATCACCGACAACAGCGACTGCGTCTATAACCACTCCAATGCCGCCGCGACCTGCACCAGCACGATGGCCTGGGCCCGCGTGGGTGTGTACGCCACTGCCTCCAACAACGTGTGGATGCATGACGTGAACGTGCATGGCATGGCGGCGCGCGGCTTCAACGCCGGCGGCCTGTCCAACTGGACCCTCGAGCGCGTCAAGATGAACAAGAACGGCAGCGCCGGCTGGGACGGCAATGTCGGTACCGGTTCGAACTCGGGCCAGATGATCCTGCGCGACATCGAGATCTCCTGGAACGGTTGCGGCGAGCGCGTTGCGACCGGCGAAGTGTGGGCCTGCTGGGCCCAGACCACGGGCGGCTACGGCGACGGTTTCGGCACGGTCGACACCGGTGGCCAGTGGCTGATCGAAGATGCCTTCATCCACCACAACACGTCCGACGGCCTCGACCTGCGTTACATGGACGGTGCCGACACGACCAACGTGACGCTGCGCCGCATCTACTCGGTCGCCAACGCCGGCAACCAGGTCAAGATCAAGGGCAACTCGCTGATCGAAAACTCGGTCCTGGTGGGCAACTGCACCTACTTCCGCGGCAAGTACAACATGGCCGAAGCCGACCTGTGCCGCGCCTACGGCAGCACCCTTCTGCTGATCCTGACCGGCAACGACACCGCGACCGTGCGCCACAACACCATCGCTGGTGAAGGCGATGCGCAGATCGCCTATGGCGAAGGCGCTTCCACCGACAAGGTCTATATCCAGAACAACCTGGTGGTCGGCTTCCCGTACTACGCCAACACCACCACGGCCACGCTGTTCAGCGGCGGCAGTGCCCCGGCGGCCAAGTCCTTCTCCGGCAACATGGGCTGGAAGGTTCGCACCTGCCCGACGGGAACCACCTGCACCCAGGACCCGAAGCTGACCAACATGGCCCTGGCCACCTTCGATGCCGAACCGCTCACCGGCAGCCCGGTGACCGACAAGGCCCCGATGATCAGCGGCATGTCCACCGACTTCCTGCTGCAGCCGCGTCCCTCCGGTGCCGCCAATGACGTGGGCGCCTACGAAATGCAGGCCGATGGAACCACGCCGCCCCCGCCGCCGCCCGCTCCGACCTGCACCCGTGCAGCGCCGACCGTGACCATGACGGGCCCGACCGCCGCGGTCGCCGCCGGCACGACGAACAACTACACGCTGAGCCTGAAGAACAACGACAGCAGCGCGTGCGCCAACACCTCGTTCGCCCTCGCCCGTAGCGTTCCGGCTGGCTGGACCGGCAACCTGTCGACCACCGCAATCGCACTTGCTCCTGGTGCCAGCGGCACTGCGACCCTCGCCGTGATCTCGAGCACCACCGCTGCTGCCGGCAACTACGGCATCGGCGTGGGCGCCAGCAGCGCCGTCGGCACGATCCACACCGGAAGTGCTTCGGCCACCTATGCGGTCGCCGCTCCTGTCGTCCTGACGGAAACCGTCAGCACGAGCAAGGCGACCTACAAGGCCGGTGAGACGGTGTCCATCACCGCTCGCGTCCTGAAGGGTGGCGTTGCGGTCTCGGGTGCGAGCGTCAGCTTCGACGCGCTGAAGCCGAACAACATCAACCACGTGATCCTGAGCGCCACCACCGACGCCAACGGCTACGCCCGCGTGTCCTTCGTCTCCGGCAAGGGTCCCAGCTCGATCGGTACCTACAAGCTGACCACGACGGCCACCAGCGGCAGCCTGACCACGAAGACGAACAGCACCTTCTCGGTCTACAAGTAAGTTCCTTCGTACCAACAAAGAGCCCCGGGAATCCGGGGCTCTTTTTTTGGCCGAACGCCGCGGGCTTGGCTCGGCGCATCTGGCCCACCAGCGGATAGGACTTCGCACTCACCGTCGCACCGCTGGCTCCTTCCGATCGCGCCAGCGGTAGTAAGCCAGCCCCGCCCATTCGTGCAGCGCGACTTCCGCGTTGGCCAGGGCAACAGTCCGGGGAACCAGCGCCCACGGCAGGCGCGATGGCAGGCGGCGGGCATCGGTGCCCAACGGGCAGACCTCGAAGCCGGCACTGGCGAATGCCCGCTGCGCGCGCGGCATGTGGATCAGCGACGTCACCAGCACGATGCGTCCAGGCAGGCGTGGTGACAGCAACGCGGCATGGCGTGCATTGCCCCAGGTGTCGCCCGACTCGGTTTCCACCCGCAGCGCGGTCGATGGAACTCCCTGCATCTGCGCATACGCCGCCATCAGTTCAGCGAGCGTCGCAACCCCGGGATGCGGCGCCCCTCCCTCCAGCACAAGCACGCGTCCTTCGCGTTCGTGCCACCAGGCCACGGCGCGATCCATGCGTCGTCGGCTGGCCAGGTTGAGTGCCGAGAAATCCGCGCGGCTGCGTGGCCTTCCAACGAGGCCTCCACCCAGGACGACCGCAATCGATGGCGGCTTATCCTGGCAAGCGCGTGGCATCGGGATCGGCCGCTCCAGCGGGCCGGCCAGGGCGTTCGCCCCGAGCGGTGTCATGACCACCAGCGCCGTAGCCGCCAGCAAGCCACAAGCCGCAACCACCCAGGGCCTGTGCCGACGATGAATCCAGGCCCAAGGCATGAGTACACCCGCGACCAGCAGCCATGCGAGCGGAGATAACAGCCACGTCGTCACGACGTTACGGCCGCTTTCTCAAACCCAACAGCATCCCACGCAGCCTTGAATCCAGCGCAAGTACTGGCAGCGCGAACAACACCACGAATAGCCCCCCCGCGGCGAACAACCGCGTCCAAGCGGCGTGCAGACCGAACAGGTCGCTGCCACGCGCCACCGCCACCAACACTGCCGCGCAGCACAGTGCCACGGCTGCCGTGCGCAAATCCGGAAGGCGCGCCAGTCCCTTCGGGCAAACCAGGAACTGTGCCGTGCTCAGCGCGCCGTAACTGATCGCGGTGGACCAGGCGGCCCCCATGTAGCCCATGCGGGGAATCAGGATGAAGTTCATGGCGATGTTCAGGAGCGCCGCGCCAAGCGTGATCGCCAGCACCTGCATGGTGCGCTTCTTCAACTGCAGGCCGTAGTTGGCGATGGCGAACAATGCATATGTGGACGCGGTGATTCCGATCACGATGAACACTTCGCCGGACGCCGCCTTGTCGGGTCCGCTCAACGCCACCAGCAGGTCCTGTCCTGATACCAACAGCATTGCGACGATCGCCACCACGGCATACGTCATCGGCAACAGGACGCGTTCCTTGAGCGCGCGCACGGCACTGCCGCCACCCGTCTCGTAGGCACGCATGACTACCGGCGTGAACGCTTCCGACAGCGTCGTGTCGATGAACACGGTGAGCTGCATTGCCAACGAATAGCCGATGGCGTAGATACCCACTACCGCGAAGTCGCCCGTGATGTGCTTGATCAGCACGCGATCCATGTTGGCCAGGACGCTGAAGGCCAACTCGTGGGCCATCAGCGGAAAACCGTAGACCAGCCCGTCACGGAACGCATGCATGTCGATCGTTTCGCGCGAGACATGCACGTTGCGGTACATCCAGTGCGCCAGCCACGCCAGCAACAGCACCGCCGCAACCATCTTGCCGCCGTACACCGCCAGTGCGCTGTGCTGCACCAGGACCACCGCGCCCAACACCAGCACCAGCTCGAGCATGCGACCAACGACGCGCGTGACCATGACGATGTCCGAACGCTCGCTGGCGCGCACGACCATCTGCACGATGTTGATGCCTACCAGCATCGGGACCATCGTGACCGCGCACCAGAAGAGCGGCGGGAATGTCCCCTCGCCCGCCCAGGACCACAGCACGAGTCCGGTCGCCCCCAGCGCCCATACCGTCCCGGACATGACCAGGGGCAACAACACCATGTTGGTGCCGAAGGCCCGCATCCGCTGCGCATCGCCGTCGTAGGGATAGAACCGCACGATCGCGTGCGGCGTTCCGAACTTGATGATCGCTACCCCAAGAAGCATCAGGGTGTCGTAGTACCTGAGGATGCCGAACTGCGTGTTGTCGAGGAACCGGGTCAGGATCGGGAACGAGATGAAACCGGCGAGCATCACCAGGCCATTCGAGATCGAGTAACGCAGGTAATGCGTGGCGATGCCCGGCCGCTGCCTGGGCAGCTCGAGCGTGTCTTCATCGACGCCCTGCGTGATTTCCGCTTGGCTACTCATCCCGCGCGACCAAAACCGCCATTGAGGTTCCTTTTGCGTCACTGCGGTGGCAGGCCACGATGCACCGTGCCGCCCGTGGCGGGCAAGGTGGCGGTGACCATCGGATCCAGTCGATCCGGGGGAGCGCCATTGTGCACATCGTGGTTTCCAGGACCGTCGGATACGTGCAGGTATGCGGTCCGGTTCGGCGGACGTCCCAGGACATCCAGGATCTCGACGCCCCCATCGACGTTGTAGGTATGGCATCCATCGACGCTACGCGTCAGATAGGGGGCCAGTCGCGAGAGCTGTCGTTCGCGATAGACCTTCGGCCCCAACTCCAGCACCTCGTTGAACACCAGGGCATTGCCGTAACCGGGTCCGCAATCCTGGGCCGGACGGATCAGGCGACCTTGATGGTGGAACAGTCGACCCGCCATCCGGGCACGGCGAACGTCGCAGGCAATCGGGGAAGCCGGATGCGGCACGAATGGCCCCTCCAGGTTGTCGGCAACGAAGAGGAACAATTCATCGCAGGTGTTGTTGCCGTTCTCGGCGACATTGGCGAACAGGTACCAATGGCCGTCGTGGTGATGCAACGTCGGGTCGACGCAAACCCACCCGGTGACCAGATCGCGTACGCGGGTCCACTCCATGGGAAAGCCGGTGGCCCGGTACAGGCTGACGCGCCGGTCATAGCCGGTTTCCACCGTCAGGTACCACTGCCCCTGCCACAGGAATGCCTGCGGGAACGACAGGTGACCCGGCTCATCAAGGGCGATACCCAGGCGGCGAGCGCCGCCGCCGGTCAATTCCAGGCAGGCGATGTTGGCCTTCTTGAGCTTCGGCTCGGCCATTTCCTCGACAAATACCAGCTTTCGCCCTTCCGCAATGACCACGAAAGGATCGCCCCACCAGCCCTTCGGCGCTTTCAGGAGGGCGTGCGACCCAATCGCCGGCGCTTGCGGGTCGAGTGCGGTTCCGCCCAGCCGCAACACCAGCGTCCAGCCGATGCGATCGTTCCGGAACCAACCCGTCAACCAGCGATGAGAGGCCCGCACGATCGACAGTAGCGCACGCACGCCGACAGCGCCTCCCATCGATGACGGCGACTGCAGCTGTACTGTCGCCACCGCGTGGAGATTTGCGGGCACATAACCCCCGGCGAGGCGGTGCAAGGCGCGCAGCAGCAAAGCGGGTAGCTTGCGGAAGGCATCTTCCCGTTGCACCAGGAACGAACTCTTCCGGGTCCGGCCCCAACTGACGGCCAGGTCGATCGGCGCCTGATCCTGTTCCTGCAGCATCAATGCCATCTGTGTCGCGGTTTCACCGCGCACCATCGGTGCAAGCAACGAGAGTCCAGCATGGCGCTGGTCGACGAGGCTCGCGTCCAGGCACCAGCAACCCCACGGCGCCGAGCCGGCCAGCGTCGCGGCCCATGCCGGCGGTCCGACCAGGATGACGAGGTCGGGATGCAATGCACTGATGCGCGCAGGCAGCGGCATGTCGTACGCATGCCATGCCTCTGCATGGCTTCCGGGATCGGTTGGCATCGGAACCGGGGCCAGACTCCGGTTGCCACTGAGCAATGCATGCTCGAGCGCGACGAAAGCGCGCACGTCCATGGCCACGCCTTGAACCTGCGGAAGGACCGCGGCGGAATCGGTAAGCGTGACCAGTTCAATCCAGTCGTAAACGGTCGCCAGTGCATGGAACGCGCTCACCCACCCGGGGACCTGCGGCGGTCCAACCAACACCACCCGCAGCGGTCGCTCGAAGCCTTCGGGGGCTGGATAGAGTGGCGTTTTCGCGGGAGTGTCGACGTCTTTCACGAAGGCTCCCGCCTTGGCAGCGTGCCCATCCAGCGCGTGATTGCGTCGATCAGGCGATCGCGTTGCCCACGCCCGAAATAGGTATGGTCGCAATCGGGCCAGTAATGCATGGCGACGCGCGGATCGCGCGCCGGAGGCCCGAACGTCCATTCGAACTGGCGCGGATGCAGGAACCGGTCGGCGTATCCTCCGCTGAAGATCCACAGCAATCGCACGTCACGCGCTACCAGACTCGCGAACTGCTCCCGTGCCTGCACATGGCTGGGCCAGGTGCGGAATGCATTCGAATCGAGGCTGGCATTCCCGCGCACGCGCCCCGATACCTTGCGAGCGAAATGCTTCCATTCCTTCGGCAGGCGGCGCAGCAGGCCCAGGATGCGTGCATAGCGGTACCACGGCCCGGCGAAACAGATGCCATCCAGCAACAGGACCGCGGTTACACGCGGATCCACGTTGGCGACATCCCACCCGGTATCGGCCGCACTGCAGATGCCGCCGACTGCAAATGTATGGCAACCGTGCAGTGCTTCGAGCTGGTCGATCGCCGCCATCGTCGCTTGCGTAGCGTCGCAGGCGGGCAGGCGCGGCGCTTCTCCCACGCCCGGGATGTCGTAACGGAAGCTGCGAATGCCGTGCGCGGCAAGGTGCTGCGCTAGCACGGCATGCAACCGGAACGGGCCTGCGCGCGGTTGCAGGCCGGCGCTCGGCAACAGCAGCGTCGGACCACCGGCGTGCATGCCGCTGAGAATGCCGATCAACTGCCCTTCCGGGCCGAAACGCACGAGCACGTCGTTCGTTGTCGTCGACGCGACACCTTTATCGATCTCCAGCACCGCATTCATGCCGGGACCTCCGCACGCATGGCCTGCCCCAGCTCACCGACCAGACTGCGCACCGGTGGCGTGAGGAAGAAAGTCGCATCCATCGCGGCACCCATGTTGAAACTGGGAGCGCCTGCGGGGAGGTGCAGCACGCGGGCGACATCCGTCGGAAGCTCGGCAAGATCCGCACGCACGATGGCCCACACGGGCGCGTCGCCGCGTCGCGCGCCGACATCCAGGCGCGCTTGCGCAAGGTCACCACGCAGGCGTTGCGATGCCGCAAAACCCATCAGCTGGCCATCCCCAGGATCGGTCAGGCGCGGCACGCCGCTGCGCGGTGGCGGACGGAGAGCCCGCTCGCCGACATCGCCGTCCACGAGTTCCTGCAACCACGATCCGCCATCGACGATGGGCTCCCAGAGCACGATGAGGTCGGCAACACCACCACGATCCAGCCAGCCGCGCAGCGCCAGCGCGCTCCCACGCCAGGCCAGCAGCACCAATCGCGTGATTCCGGTTCTCTCGCGCAACGCCGCTGCGGCCAGGTCGAGATCACGATGCATGGAAGCGAAGTCGAAATCCTCCCCGCTGCCTGACGAATCGCCCGTGCCGTGAAAATCGAAGCGCAGCGTGGGCAGCCCCATCGCCGCAAGCGCTCCGGCCACTTCGGCGATGAAGCGACGGCTGCGTGGCATCTCATGCAACAAGGGCGGCACCAGGACGACGCCCGTCGAAGGCGTCCCGGGCACGCCGTGGAGCGCCGCGTACAACTGGCGCGACGGCGGCCCCAGCCAGAAAGGTTCCCAGGCAGAAACGCTCATTGCGCCCACCTCCACCAGCAAGTTATCCGCGATGCGCAAGGCGATACGTCGCTCATGGACTCATCCTTCAGAACGTCCGAACAGCCGCTTCAGCCCGCTGCTGATGCGTACGCCGACTCCGGCCTTCACCGGTTGTACATCGGTGGGAACAGGCAGCGCTGCTGCAACCTGCGCCAGCGTTTCCACGCCCAGGCGGATCAGCTTGATGCGATGGCCCGTGTCGTGCTCGACCCGGGCAGCCATCTGCACAGCGAGCATCGAGTGGCCGCCCAGTTCGAAGAAGTTGTCCTCGGGGCCGGCGGGGGAGCCCAATAACTCGAACCACAACGCGGAGAGATAGCGGACACGCGGATCGACGTCGGCCTCCTGCGTGGGTTGCGGACGCGGAGCCGGTTCTTCCCTGGCAATGGGCGGCGGCAGCGCGTTCCGGTCGACCTTGCCGTTGGGCAACAGTGGAATCTCGGCGAGCACGACGAAATGCTGCGGCAGCATGTAGGCCGGCAGCAGGTTCCGCAGGTGCGCCCGCAAGGCCGCTTCTTCGATGACGACGCCCGGCGTGGCAACGAGGTAAGCCACGAGGCGCTGATCGTTCGCACGATCCTCGCGCACGATCACCAGGGCGCGTGCGATCTCCTCGCGTCCGGCGAGGTTGGCTTCGATCTCGCCCAGCTCGATGCGGTAGCCGCGCACCTTGACCTGGTGATCGAGACGGCCGAGGTGTTCGAGGTTGCCGTCCGCACGCCAGCGGCCGCGATCTCCGGTGCGATACAGCAGGCCGGGCACCGCGTGTCCGATCGCGCTAGCA
This sequence comes from Lysobacter fragariae, assembly GCF_054779775.1. NCBI lineage: Bacteria > Pseudomonadati > Pseudomonadota > Gammaproteobacteria > Lysobacterales > Lysobacteraceae > Lysobacter > Lysobacter fragariae. The sequence goes on from NZ_BAAGXP010000006.1 coordinate 507,999, forward strand.
GGCGCCGCGGTGAACCTGTCGACCAGGAAGCGTTCCGCAGTCAGTTCGGGGCGTCCCAGGTATCCCTTGGTGACACCCTCACCGCCGATGCAGATTTCGCCGGGGACACCAAACGGGCACAACTCACCGTGCGCATCGAGGATCCACACGCTGGTGTTGCCAATCGGCCGGCCGATGTGGATGTCCGGCGCCACCGCAGCGGGTGCAAGTGCGATGCGTGCGCACGTCGACCACACCGTGGTTTCCGTGGGTCCGTAGACATTCCACAACGAGCCACAGCGCGCCAGCAGCGACGCGGCCAGGTCGGGCGCCATTGCTTCGCCACCGCACAGCGCCTTGAACCCGGGTGAACCGGCCCAGCCGGCATCGACCAGCAACCGCCAGCTGGAAGGCGTGCCCTGCATCACCGTGACGTCGCTGCTTTCCAGCAACGTCCGCAACGCCGCACCGTCGCCAGCTGTCTCGCGATCGGCGAGCACGACCTGCGCGCCCACCGCCAACGGCAGCAGCAGTTCCAGCACGGCGATATCGAACGACAGCGTCGTCACCGCCAACAGCCGGTCGTGCGCATCCAGCCCGGGTTCGCGCCGCATGCTGTCGAGGAAATTGGACACCGCGCGATGCGGCACGATCACGCCCTTCGGACGCCCGGTCGAACCCGAGGTGTAGATGACGTACGCGGGATCTTCTGGCTGCGCCGCGGCGTCATCGCGTTCGAGCCGCGTGGCAGGCGCTGCATCGAGGCCTGCTGCGTGCTCATCGAACAACAGCACCGGCCGGCCGCGCAGGTCGAAGTTGCCGGCGTGTTCGCGCGTGGTCAACAGCATTGCCAGCCCGGCATCGGCCGCCATGTAAGCCAGGCGCTCGGCAGGAAACTGCGGATCCAGTGGCACATACCCGGCGCCGGACTTGAGGATACCCAGCAGCGCGGCAAGCATGTCCGGACCGCGATCGAGCGCAAGGCCGACGAGTGCGCCGCGCCGCACACCATGATCGCGCAGCACGTGGGCGATACGGTTCGCGCGGGCTTCGAGTCCGGCATAGTCGAGGGTGAGATCACCCGCCAGTAGCGCAATCCGCGCCGGTGTGCGATCGCATTGCGCCTCGAAGTGCTCATGCATCCTGCATTCGCGGTCATAGGCGACCGACGGAGGCTGCAGTGCAGCCAGTTCCTCGCGCGCCACCGCGTCGACCAAAGGCAGGCTCACGAATCCCGCGGCCTCGCGCTCGACCGCGGCGCGGAGCAGGGTTTCAAACGCGCGCAGCCAGCGGCGGATCGTCGCGGCATCGAACAGGTCGCGGTTGTACTGGCATTCGATCCTGAGCTGGCCGTGTGTCTGCACGGCGTTCACGAACAGCTCGAACGTCTCGAAGCTGCGCGGATTGCTGTCGAACTCCATGGCCACGCCAGTGAAGGCCGTGCTCTCGTGGTCGAGCGCCTGGTCGAGGTTGAACAGCACGCTCACCAGCGGCATCCGCGCGGGATCGCGCCGGACGCGCAGCTTCTTCAGCAGCGTGCCGAAGGTATGGCGCTGGTGTTCCAGTGCATCGAGCAGCGTGGCCTGTGCGGCATCGAGGAAGTGCGTGAAAGGCTGCGACGAGTCGATGTCGAAGCGCAGCGGCAGCGTGTTGACGCAGTGTCCAACCAGATCGTCACTGCCGACGATCGGCTGCCCTGCCGCAGGAATGCCGACCACCACGTCCGCCTGCCCGGTCAGGCGCGACAACAGTCCGGAAAAACCCGCGAGCAGGGTCGCGAACAGGCTCACGCCGCGACGCGCGCCCAGCCGGCGCAATGCGGTCAGGAGCGCTTCGTCCAGCACATGGTCTTCGCGTGCGGACGCAAAGCTTCGCAGTGCGGGCCGCGGATGGTCGGTGGGCAGCTCGAGTACCGGCGCCTCGCCAGGGAAACGGGACAGCCAATAAGCCGCGTCCGTCGCGTGCGCGGCGTCGGATTGCTGCTCCACCTCGTTCGCGGCGAATGTCGCGAAGCTGGACGCTGCCGGCAGCGATGCCCCCGCTGCACCGCGGTATTGCCCATACAACGCTCCGAGCTCACGCACCAGCACCCACCACGACCAGCCATCGCAGACGATGTGGTGCGCGGTCAGCAGCAGGAGATGTTCGGCTTCCGCCAGCCGCAGCAGCTCGGCGCGGAACAGCGGATCGCTGCCCAGCGCGAACGGTGTCTCCACGGAATTACGCAGGCGCTCCTCCACCGCCAGGTTTCGTGCCGCTTCATCCAGCATCGCGAGGTCGAGGAACGGGAACGGAATCTCGAATCGCTGCAACACGCCGAGGCTCTCGCCATCCGGTCCCACGTTCGCGCGCAATGCATCGTGCCGGTCGACCAGCGCCTGGAGCGCCGCGTGCAACGCGTCCACGTCCAGTGCGCCGTTGAACCGCAGCGAGACGGACAGATTGAACGACAGGGAGGCCTCGATCCCCAACTGGTCGGCAAGCCAGATTTCACGCTGCGATTCGGTCGTGGGTACGACCAGGGCCAGTTCGCCGCCGGCGAACGGGTCGTAATCGACCGCCTCGAGCACCAACGCGGTATCGGAAGCAACTGCGTTCATGTGCCCACCTTGAGGAACTTGCCCGGGCGGCCTGGATCGGCGACGAACCAGGCCGGACGTCCATCGGGCTCGCGGCCCAGTCGCGCGCCTGCGGTGATCGGACGCATCGTATCCATCAATGCGCGCAGCGACCGGCGTGGCAGGATTTGCATTTCCTGCAGCTCGAGCACCGACGCCTTGAACGCTTCGACGATGAGCCGGCAATCGCCCTCGTCGTGCGCGGTGGTGAGGAAACTCGGGAAGTTGTCGAGGATGTGCACGCCACGATTGCGCAGCATCGCGAACAGCAGGTCCTGCAGCGGGTGGTCCTCAAGGAACCGGATCTTCCACATCGAGGCGAAACGCGGCACTTCGATGGGGGCACCCACCGCACTGCAGAACGCATTGAGTTCGTCCGTCATCGCGGCAGTTCGCGCATTGAGCGCTTCCTGCAATGCCGGACCAGCATCGCGCATGTGTTCCAGAGACGCCTTGGCGGCAGCCAGCGCCAACGGATGCCGCACGAACGTGCCGGCGAAATAAGTGACGCCCACGCTCGGTGCCGAAGCGTCGCCGAACTGCCATGAGCCGCCGTCGATCGCATCCATGTATTCGCGCCTGCCGGCGATGGCCCCTATCGGATAACCGCCGCCGATCACCTTGCCGTAGGTCGCGATGTCCGCATGCACGTCGAACAGCGCCTGCGCGCCTCCCGGATGCGTGCGGAAACCGGTGACGACTTCATCGAATATCAGCGCCGCGCCATTGCTGCTGGTGATCTCGCGCAACTCGCGCAGGAACTCGACCGGCTGGAAGTCGGGACGACGGCTCTGCACCGGCTCTACCAGCACTGCCGCCAGTTCGTGCGCGTGTTCACGGATGATCTGCAGCGATTCGGCCGTGCCGTAGTCGAGCACGATGACGTGCTCGGCCGTGTTGGGCAGGATGCCGGGCGCCGCCGGCACCGCGCGCAGCTTCTTCGTGCCGCGCACGATCATCTCGTCGATGATCCCGTGATAAGAGCCGCTGAACAGAACAACGGTTTCGCGCCCGGTGACGGTGCGGGCCAGGCGCAACGCACCGAGCACCGCTTCCGAACCGGTGTTGCACAGCGCGGCGCGATCGTGCCCTGTGGCATCGCACAGAAGCCTCGCCACGTCACCGGCCAGCGGATGCTGTGGCCCGATGTCGTAGCCCGCCTCGAGCTGGCGCCGCACCGCGGCCAGCACGAAATCGGGCTGCCAGCCGAGCAGGCTCATGCCGAAGCCGTTGGTGGCGTCGACGTACTGGTTTCCATCGAGGTCCCACAGGTGAGCACCCTTGGAGCGCTCCACCACGACCTGGTAGACGATTTCCTTCAGCAGCGGCCGGAAGCCGTTGACCACCCGCGGGTCCGCCAGGTGCGGACGATGGAGTTCTGTGTAGGCCTTGGAACGCCGGGTGCGTGCGACGTAGCGATCGATAAAAGCATCCAGTTGCTCGCGTTGTCGCGGGCTCAGCTCCTGCCTGGCAGAGGTATCGATCCGCGCAATTGCACCGAACGCCTGCTTGACGTCGTAACGCGAGTGCGCGGGTTTCGCTGCTTCTTCCCCTGCAGCTGGCGTCGCGACTGCGGCACCATTGGCAGGCATCGGCAGCGCGGCGATTTGCTGCTGCAGGAGTTGCATCTGCTGCTGCAATAGCCGGCGCGCCAGGTCGCCATCGGATCCTGTCGGAGCAGCGTCACCAGACTCAGGCAAGAGCGGCTTCACCGCCACCGGAATCGACGTGGGCACGGCAGTCGGCTCGGGGGGCAGTTGTTCGTCGAGCATCGCCGCAAGGCGATGGAGGCTGCCGCAGTCGCCCATCAGCTGGCGGAAGGTCAGCTTGACCGTGAATCTCTTCTGCAAACGCAGCGCAACCTGCGTCAGCATCAAGCTGTCGAGGCCGAGCTCCATGAAGTTCGCTTCAGCATCGACGTCGGAGAGATCGAAGCCGGTGACGTCCTCGAAGATATCCTTGAGTTGCAGGACCAGGCTTGCGAAGCGATTGGGGGCTTCGCCCGTGGCCGGGTATGTGGCCGTGGCCTCAGCCGGTTCCTCAGCGACGACTGCCGCCGGTACCGCATGCACGGTGGCACCGGCTGGGTGCTGCACGACATTCGAAGCATTCGCTGCTTCCACCCAGAAACGCTGGCGCTCGAACGGATAGGTCGGCAGACGCACGCGCCGGCGCACGCTGCGCCGGTCGAACGCGGTGATGTCAACCGCTACGCCACGACACCACAACTGCCCCACCGCCGACCGGAAGCTGGAAGCCTCCACATCGGGAGCGTCGGCCAGCGACGCCACTGCCGCAGCCTGCTGCTTCTGAACCATAGGATGCTGGCGCGACAAGGCGCTCAGTGTGTTACGCGGGCCGACCTCGAGCAGCACCCGTGAGGATGCGGCGAGCAGCGTGCCCAGTGCCGCCGCGAACCGAACCGGCTCGCGCAGGTGCGATGCCCAATAGTCGGGCGAGGTCGCGCTGTCTGCATCCAGCCACTCTCCGGTCGCGGTCGAGACGATGGGAGTCGCCGGTGCGGAAAGCTTCAGCGCCGCCACCTCGGAGCGGAACGGCGCCACCACCGGCTCCATCATCTGCGAGTGGAACGCATGCGACGTGCGCAGTGCACGGCAGGCGATGCCATCTGCTTCCAATTTCGCCTGGAATCGTGCGATCGCTTCCAGCGGACCGGACACGACACAACTGCCCGGTGCATTTTCAGCAGCCAGCGACAGGTCTGGTGGCAGCCGTGCAAGCAGATCGTCCAGCGCCATCCGCACCGACAGCATGCCGCCCGCCGGTTGCGCCTGCATCAGCGCGCCGCGTCGGGCGACCAGCCGCAACGCATCTGGCAAGGTGAACACGCCGGCAAGCGTCGCGGCGACGAATTCACCAACGCTGTGGCCGATCATCGCCGTCGGCACGATGCCCTGGCTGATCCACAACTGCGCCAGGGAATATTCGATCGCGAAGGTCGCCGGCTGCATGATTGCAGTCGGCAGCAGCGCTTCAGGATCATCGGAGAACACGCGCTCGCGCAGGTCGAAATCGAGTTCGTCGCGCAATGCATCGGCACATTCGTCGAAGGCCACGTGGAAGGCGGCCTCGGTGTCGTACAGGCCACGGCCCATGCCCGGATAGGTTGCACCCTGCCCCGGGAACAGGAACACCACGTCGCCCGGTCGCGCCGGTTTGCCACGCGCGGCGGCCGCCGCGATTTCCGGGCTGCGCAACTGCGCGGCTGCACCGGCGACATCGTCGGCGACCAGCGCGATGCGATGCGCGAATGCCTTGCGCCCGGCGGCGAGGGTCCATGCCACGTCGGCCAGGTTGGCCTCGGGGTACGCATCAAGGTGTTCGGCAAGTTGCGCGGCTGCGCGCGAAAGCGCCGTCGGCGTACGCGCGGAAACCACCAGTAGTTGCGGCCCGTGCGCCGGTTCGGACGCGGGCAGCTCCGGGGCCTCCTCAAGCACCACGTGCGCATTGGTCCCGCCGACACCGAACGAACTTACGCCCGCGCGACGCGGCAGGTCCGTCGTTGGCCAATCCGCGTGCGTGGCGTTGACAACGAACGGCGAGCCGGAAAAATCGATCGACGGATTGGGCGATTGGAAATGCAGGGTGGCGGGAATGGTTTTCCCGTCGAGCGCAAGCGCGGTCTTGATCACGCCGGTAGCGCCGGCGGCGATCACCAGGTGGCCGATATTGCTCTTCACCGAGCCGATCCGGCAGAACTGGTTGTCGTCGGTGCCGCGGCGGAATGCCTTGGTCAGCCCCTCGATCTCGATGGGGTCGCCCACGGGCGTCGCGGTGCCGTGGGTTTCGACGTAGCTGATGCTGCGCGGGTCGACCTGTGCACGCGCGTGGGCCATCGCGATCACGGCGGCCTGCCCTTCGCTGCTCGGCGCGGTGAAGCTGGCCTTGCCGCCGCCATCGTTGTTAACCGCACCGCCGCGAATCACGGCGAACACGTGGTTGCCATCGGCTACGGCATCGGACAGGCGCTTGAGCAGTACGATCGCCGCGCCATCGCTGAACACCGTGCCTTTCGCATCCGCATCGAACGGCCGCGTGTGGCCATCGGGCGAGAGCATCGATCCTTCCTGGTAGAAATACCCGCTGCGCGGCGGACAGGTCACCGTGATGCCGCCGGCCAGCGCCATGTCGCAGTGACCGAGCCGCAGGCTGTCGACGGCCTGGCAGATGGCCACCAGCGACGTCGAGCAGGCGGTATGCACGCTGATCGCCGGACCGGTCAGGTTGAGCTTGTGCGCGATCCGCGTGGCGATGAAATCCTTCTCGTTGTCCAGCATCACCTGGAAGGCGCCGACCTTGTCGATCAGCTCCGGATGCGCCGAGACGTGGCGCTGGAAGTAGCTGGCGTTGAACATGCCGCCGAACACGCCCACCGGCACTGTTGTGGCATCGGGCACGTGGCCGGCCCGCTCCAGGCATTCCCATGCGATCTCCAGGAAGATCCGCTGCTGCGGATCCATCAGTTCGGCTTCCTTCGGGCCAATGCCGAAGAACGCCGCATCGAATTGCTCGACGCCGTCGATCACGCCGCGCGCCTTCACGTACGCCGGATCGTCGCGTTCGCCTGCGCTTACAGACGGATCGAGGTCGTCCGCGGCAAAGAAGGTGATCGAGTCGCGTCCCTCGCAGAGGTTGCGCCAGAACGCTTCCACGTCCGCTGCGCCGGGAAAACGCCCGGCCATGGCGACGATGGCGATGGGCTCGGCTACTTCGCCCCGCTGCGCGGCGGGGAGTCGTGCCGGCTCGATGCCGGCGGCGTCGCGACCTTCCAGCGATGCCGCGAGCGTTGCCGGCGTCGGATTGCGGAACAGCAGCGACGTCGGGATCACACTGCCCTGCCCGTCGGCCTGCCTGATCCGCTGCAGCAGCCTGGCCGCGAGCAGTGAGTCGCCACCGATCTCGAAAAATCCGTCGTGCCGGCCAACATTGTCGATGGCGAGCAGCTCACCGAAAGCTGCGCACAGGGACGCCTCGTACGCGCCCACTGGCGGCTCGTAGGCGTGCGCCAGCTCCGGGCGCAGGCGCGCAGGCGCCGGAAGCGCACGGCGGTCGAGCTTTCCGTTTTCGGTGAGCGGCAGCGCCTCAAGTTCGACGAATGCGCTGGGAACCATGTAGTCAGGCAATGCTGTCGCCAGGTGCGCGCGCAGTGTCGCCTGCGATGCTGGTGTGCCGGAAGGAACGACATAGGCCACCAGACGCGCTTCGCCACCGGCACCGTCGTCGCGTGCGATCACCGCACAGGCACGAACCGATTCATGCCGGGCGAGCACGCTTTCGATCTCGCCGGTCTCGATCCGGAAGCCGCGGATCTTGACCTGATGGTCGCTGCGACCGAGATACTCCAGATCGCCATCGGTCAGAACGCGCGCAAGGTCGCCGGTCTTGTAGAGGCGCACACTCCCGCCATCGGGGGAGTGCCAGTCGAAGAAGCGCTCTGCGGTCAATTCCGGCCGGTTGAGATAGCCGCGTGCCAGGCCGGCACCTGCGACATGGATCTCGCCGACCTCGCCAACGGCGACCGGTGAAAGTCCGGGATCGAGCACGAACAGCCGCAGGTCCGGGATGGGCTTGCCGATCACGCTACCGGCGTTGCGTTCCAGATCCGCGCTGCCGACCGGGCGATAGGTGACATGGACGGTGGTTTCGGTGATGCCGTACATGTTGATCAGCTGCGGGCGCTGGTCGCCATGCCGTTCGAACCATGGACGAAGCATCTGCAACTCGAGCGCTTCGCCACCGAAGATCACGTAGCGCAGGGACAATTCGGAAGGCGCAGTGGCAGAAGCGAGGTCGGCATGGATCAAGCTGCGGAACGCCGAAGGCGTCTGGTTGAGCACGGTGACGCGCTCGCGCACCAGCAGCTCATGGAACATCTCCGGCGAGCGGCTGAGCAGGTACGGCACCACCACCACGCGGCCGCCGTAAATCAGCGCCCCCCATATCTCCCACACCGAAAAGTCGAATGCGTGGGAGTGGAAGAACGTCCAGACGTCCCCGGGTCCGAAATCGAACCAGTCCCGGGTCGCGGTGAATAGACGTGCGACGTTGGCGTGCGTGACCTGGCAGCCCTTCGGCTTTCCGGTCGAGCCGGAGGTGTAGATCACATAGGCGAGGTTTTCCAGCTGCGCCAACGGCTCCGGATCATGGGCAGGCTCCGTCGCGAATTCAGCCCAGTCGCCATCCAGAATCAGGGTCGGAACGTCGGCTACGGGTAACGACGCGCGTTGCCCTGATGACGTCAGCAGCGCTGCCGGGCGGGCGTCCTCGAACATGAACTGCACGCGTTCCCGCGGGTATGCGGCGTCGACAGGAAGGTAGGCTGCGCCCACCTTCAGGATGCCCAGCAGCCCCACGACCATCTCCAGCGAGCGCTCCAGGCCGATCGCCACCAGGGTTTCCGGACCCACGCCCAAGGCGCGCAATCGGTGGGCGAGCTGGTTGGCTCGCGCATTGAGTTCGCGATAACTCAGGCTGATGCCTTCACAGGTAACTGCGATCGTATCCGGCCTGTCTGCGGCCTGCTGCTCGATCTGCTGCGGAATGCACTGCACAGGGTCAAATGGGCAGCTGCGCGGCAAAAGACCGTCGGATTGCTTGTTCATGCCCACCTTCCCATGCCCGCGCTCGCATCACCCAGGCGTCACCTGTCGTCCGTGGTGCGCACCCCTCCGGTCCGCTGCCGGCAGGCGGCCATGAAAGTCGCGCTGATGTGTAAGCAAACGTCGTGGGAATGGCCGTGCGGCCATCGGCGGGCCGCCTGCCAGCCTTTTCAGGGCTTTTCCAAGGGCTCTTTGCAGAGCCCGGCTGCTTGCTACGATAGGCCGATGGATGGCGCGCAATGAAAACCGACCTGACGCTGCTCTATTCCCAGCTTGGGCTGAGGCCGAACTGCAGCCTGGCGGAATTCCAGCTTGCCTACCGCCGGCGAATCTCCGAACTGCAACCCAACCGCCAGGCGGGCACTCCGCCACCTCCGGAGTCCTTGGCCGCCCTGCGCGATCTGATCGGGCTGTACACCACGGCCAGCCGTTTCCATCGCCGCTACGGGCGCCTGCCCGGTGCAACCCCGCATCGTCCCGGAGCGAGCAATCCACGGGGCACCAGCATCCAGCGAACCTACGCGGATTACGGAGCGCGCCCTTCCGACAATCGCGCATCACCATCACCGGCACCCCGAGTTGCGTTGGGACTGGCCGTCACGCTCCTCATCCTCCTGTTTGGCTTGCTGGCCCTGGCCTCGGGCGAATGGCTGAGGTGAGCAATCGCAAGCAGCGACTCAACACGGAAGCTTCGCCCCACGCGTGGGCAGGCCTGAAGCGCGTGGCCGCAGATGTGCCGACGCGCCGTTTCCCACCAGATAGGACGCTATCGCCAGGCCAAGGGTGAACGGCCGCACGCACAGGCAGCGATTCGAACCATGGACATCAAGAAGATCACGCTCGACCCGCGGACAATCACGTGGCGGCTGGCCCTGGTGGCGATGTTGCTGGTGGCCACCAACATGGGCATGCAGGCGTACAGGCTCTTCATGCATCGCGAGCATGTTTTTGGCCTGGCGATGATCAGCCTGGACGGTGAACACAACCTTCCTTCGCTGTTCTCCACCGCACTGTTGTTGTCCGCGTCCGGGCTGCTGGCCCTCATCACGATGCTCACGCGCGCGCACAAGGCGCCCGATGTATCGAAGTGGGCCATCCTGTCCATCGGCTTCCTGCTAATGGGTTTGGACGAAGACTTGGCGCTGCACGAACTGTTGATTGCGCCCATGCGTACCCTGCTCGGCGGCCAGCATCTTGGAATCTTTTTTTTCGCATGGGTGATCCCAGGCATCTTCCTGGTCGTGGGCCTGGGTTTGTTCTTCCTGTCCTTCATGCTCCGTCTTCCCCGCAGGACCGCGATCGCATTTGCGATTTCCGCCGCGATCTACCTGGGCGGCGCCTTGGGGGTCGAGCTCGTCGAGGGGTGGTGGCGCGAAAACCACGCATACAGGGACCTGATCTACCAGGCGATGGTGAGCTTGGAAGAAGGCATGGAAATGGCGGGCGTCATCGCCTTCATCCACGCACTGCTGCGTTATGTCGCCGGGCGCTATGGAGAAGTGCGGATCGGTATCGAAGGCGCCCATGCAGTGGCAGCGGACTCATTCGAATCCGTCACGAAACCTGCATCCGGGCTGCAGGAGATGTCCCAGACAGTACTTCGCCCAACGGGTGAATGACCCCTGCCGATGAAGCCCCGTTCTCGATGTGAAGCCCTGCTCGCGGCGGTTTGGAGCGCGTCACTCCGCCACCTTCCGGCAGTTCCGATTGACCGGTTGCCGGTTCCAAGTACGCCTCCGCAGCCCGGCGCACGGGCGGGCTCTTGACCCGCGTCAGCGCGAGCCGCGATGGAACAGCACGACTTCCACCGTCTGCAGCAGGATCATCAGGTCGAACACCAGACCGTGGTTCTTGACGTAGAACAGGTCAAACGTCAGTTTTTCCTCTGCATCGCTCACGGACGCGCCGTACGGATAACGCAGTTGCGCCCAGCCGGTCAGGCCAGGCTTAACGCAGTGGCGGACGTTGTAATAACGCACCTCCTGGCTGAGCATGTCGACGAACTGCGGCCGCTCGGGTCGTGGACCGACGAAGCTCATGTCGCCACCCAGGATGTTGAACAGTTGGGGGAGCTCGTCAAGGCGCGACAACCGAATGATCCGCCCAACGCGGGTACTGCGATCGTCATCCCGACTGGCCCATCGCGCCACGCCGTCCGCCTCGGCATCCACGCGCATGCTGCGGAACTTGATCAGCTCGAAACTGCAGCCATTCTCGCCAATGCGCGTCTGCCGGTAGAGGATCGGGCCCCGTGACTCAAGTGCGACGCATGCAGCCACCACCAGCATGAAGGGCCAGGCGAGCAGCAACAGCGTGCCAGCCGCGGCCAGGTCAAAGAACCGCTTGATTAGGCGGCGAGGCATCGAGTGGTCGAACCCTCCCGAAAACGCAAGCCACGAAGGATCCACGACATTCAGCTTGACCATGCCCGCCTCGCGCTCGAAAAACGTCGAGATGTCGGTGACGGTGATGCCCCGCTGCGCGCACTTCAACATCTCTTCCATCGGCAAGGCGCCGCGTCGTTCGTCGGGCGCCACTACTATTTCGTAGACCTGCAACCATTCCACGATTTCGGTCAAGGAAAAATCAGTGTTGAGCAGCAATTTGTCCGGCACGAGCACGGGCTGGCCGGGCAGAGGAAGGAATCCCACTACCACGAACGATTGCCTGTCGGAACGCCGTCGCATGCGGCTGTTGATGAGATCGGCATTCTTTCCCGCGCCCAGCACCAGCACGCGGCGCCTGAACACATCCGTCTTGAACACGCGATAGACGACCATGCGCAATGCCGTCACGCCGATGAAGCCAATCACCAACGCCATCGCCAGCACGCCGCGGCCGATGTAGGCAGCCGGAAGCAGGTAATACAGCACCAGCAACGCGATGCCGCCAAAAGCGAAAGACAGCAGCAGGCGGATGAGGAATTCCACGCGGGTGTGGCGCACATGTACCTGGTACAGGCCGAACGCCACCATCGACACGGTAATGAATGCGGCAAATATGAGTGATCGTGTCGGCGCCGACTGGAAGAAGACCACAAAGCCTTCCGCATTGCGCAGGAACCGCAGCCAGGCCGCGGACACGACCGCGAGCATCAGCAACCCCGTCTCGGCCAACCAGAGCAGCAAGAGCGCACGGCTCTTGCGACTGGCCGTGGCGATGCTCATGGCTTGGCATCCCGTGCGTGAAATGCGGAAAAAGCCGCCCTTGCTTGCCGACGCATACGCCCCCCTGCTCTTGGCTGCCACTCCGGGCATACAACGGCCATCCAACAGGTTGGCTCAATCAATGCAACGGAGAAATCGCGGCATCCCGGCCTCTGGACGATGTCCAGCCAGGATTCGACTGCCGAAAGATCGATCTTCGGACGGTTCAGCTACAACCACGAGGACGGACACAGAACCTGCAACAGGACTTCATCGCGGATCCCCTTCAACGCCCAGGCCATACTCAAGCTTCGGCCAGGAATCATCGGACCGGTCGTAAATGGCTTCGATCGCCAGCGGGGTACCGGGGCCATCACGGTCGATATAGACAACCCCCTGCGCATTGATCCGCAGGTATTTGCTGCCTCCTTCGACAGTGGCAACCCTGTCGAGCCGAAGCCATGCCGACGGCCTGCGCGATCCGTGCGCGAGCGCCGCAATCACGGTGTCCTCGAGTTGCTGCAACAGATGCGCATCGTTGGGGACCTGGTGCTCGCCCGCTGCGACGCCACCGATGCTGACCTCGGGACGGCTTACCCGCCGCAGCCGATTGTTGTATTGCAACCGGAAACGAAAACCGACCCAGTCGCCCGCGCCATTTACCAGTACGTCACCGGTGCCGCTGATGGCGTGACTGCCTGAATTGACTTCCTGAACGTCGAAGGCATCCAGTCGCATGTCCAGGGTGCGGACGCGGAGTTGCTTCGAAATCGCGTCGACCAGGGGGCCAGCGATCGCGTCGCTGATGGTGTCTCGGTCCCTCAGGATGATGCCGGACGCAACCGGCGGGCCAGGGGATGCGGCTGTCGCGACGTCTTGCGATATCCCCTGCGAATACACGTTGCCAGCGGCGCAGGAAGAGGCCAGCAGGACGGCGGCGACAATGTTGTAGTGCATCGCGTCACCCGGTTCACGTGGCGTGGCGAGGCGCCCATGATCAATGGGGACAACGCGATCCGGCTGCATTCCCGGCCCGGATGGAGGTCCTGTTCAGACGGAGCCACACCTGTGACCTCTCCAAATTGGCCAAAGCTAAGGGTGCGGGCGACAGATTGCTTGACTCTGGACCAAGGTCCAGAGTCCATACTGACCCGGCTTCCAGGGAAACCGCCATGCAGATTGGACAACTCGCGCACCAGACCGGCGTCGCCATCGACACGGTGCGCTACTACGAACGCCAGGGGTTGTTGCCGCCGCCGCAACGCCGCGCATCGGGTTACCGCGAATACGGGACCCAGGACGTGTCGCGACTGCGCTTCATTCGTCGTGCCAAGGATCTTGGGTTCACGCTGCAGGAAATCCAGGACCTGCTGGCGCTCAGTGCCACACGGCATGCCGATCGCGCTGAGGTCCGTGCACTGGCCAAGCATCGCCTGGCTGACATCGAACATCGGCTCCGGGAGCTCGAAGCCATGCAAGCGGCGTTGGCGGGCCTGATCCGGCACTGCTCCGGACATGGCCCTGTCGACAACTGTCCGATCATCGAGAACCTGCTCGCCGAGACCGAACCTCCACCGACGCCCAGAACCTCCTCCGACGCCCCCTGAAAATTACGTTGGAACAACCCGCTTTGGTGCCATTCCCCGCATGACTTCAAGTCCGTTCGATCCTTCCGCGTTTGACCTGCCCGACTCTGCGCGTCGCCGCTTGCTGCGCAACATTGCAATCGGTGGCGCCGCTGCGGGCCTGGGCCTGTGGCGCGCACCGGTATGGGCATTGGCCAGCGAAGGCCAGGCCACCGTGCTGGCTGGTACCGAATTCGACCTGAGCATCGGCAGCACGCCTGTAAACCTCAGCGGGCGCCCTGCCCGTGCCTTCACCGTCAACGGCTCCTTGCCCGCGCCCATCCTGCGCTGGCGCGAAGGCGACACGGTCACGCTGCGCGTTCGCAACACGTTGCCGACGATGAGCGCGATCCATTGGCACGGCATCCTGCTGCCGGCCAACATGGACGGCGTGCCGGGATTGAGCTTCCACGGCATCGAGCCCGGTGGCGACTATCTCTATCGTTTCCGCGTGAAACAAAGCGGCACCTACTGGTATCACAGCCATTCCAGCCTGCAGGAGCAGGCCGGCGTGTACGGGCCACTGATCATCGATCCCCGCGAACCAGAACCCTTCACGTATGACCGCGATTACGTGGTGATGCTGTCGGACTGGACCGACATGGATCCGCACCGCCTGTTCGCACGCCTGAAGAAGCGTAGCGACTACGACAATCTCCACAAGCGCACGCTGGGGGATTTCCTGCGTGATGCGCGCGAGCACGGCCTGGCGCAGACGATCGATGATCGCAAGGCCTGGGGTGCGATGCGCATGAGCCCCACCGACCTGGCCGACGTCAGCGGCAACACGTACACCTTCCTCGCCAACGGGCATACCTCGCAGGACAACTGGACCGCGTTGTTCAAGCCAGGCGAACGCGTGCGCCTGCGCTTCATCAATGGCGCGGCGATGACCTTCTTCGACGTTCGTGTTCCTGGCCTCAAGCTCACCGTGGTGGCCGCGGACGGCCAGAACGTGCACCCGGTGACTGTCGACGAATTCCGCATCGCACCGGCGGAAACCTTTGACGTGATCGTGCAGCCGGATGGCGACCAGGCCTACACCGTGTTCGCTCAGGCGATGGATCGCAGCGGCTATACCCGTATCACGCTGGCGCCGCGCATGGGCATGCAGGCGCCGGTTCCTGCACTCGACAAGCGTGCACTGTTGACCATGAGCGACATGGGCCACGGCGGCCATTCCATGAAAGGCATGGAAGGTGGCTGTGGTGCTTCGATGAAAGGCATGGAAGGCAGTTGCGGAGCCAATATGAACCAGGGTTCGCACGACATGTCGCACGGCAGCGGCACGATGCTTGCCCATCCCGCCAGCGAGTCGCACAACCCCGCGGTCGACATGCAGACCATGTCGCCGGAGCCGCGCCTGGACGATCCCGGAATCGGTTTGCGCGACAACGGCCGTCGCGTGCTGCGCTATGCGGACCTGCGCAACCTGTTCGAGGACCCGGATGGACGTGATCCGGGCCGCGAGATAGAGCTCCACCTCACCGGAAACATGGAGCGCTTCATCTGGGGCTTCGACGGCATCAAGTTCTCCGATGCGGAGCCGGTAAAGCTGAAATACGGCGAACGCGTACGCGTCACCCTGGTCAACGACACGATGATGGAGCACCCGATCCATTTGCATGGCATGTGGAGCGATGTCGAGGACGCCAGCGGCGACTTCATGGTGCGCAAGCACACCGTGAGCATTCCTCCGGGCACCCGGCGCAGCTACCGCGTCACCGCCGACGCATTGGGCCGCTGGGCCTTCCACTGCCACATGCTGATGCACATGGAAGCCGGCATGATGCGCGAAGTGCGGGTGGAAGAATGAGCGCGCTGCGGATCATGCTTCTACCGATTGCGCTTGCAGCTTCCGGGATCGCGCAAGCCCAGGATCACTCGCAGCACCAGAGCCACGTGCAGCAACAGCAATCGCAGCCGTCATCGGCCGATACGGTGAACGCGCATCCTCTACACGGAGCTGAAGCGACGCAGCAGGACGCAGGCGCTTACCATCCCCCTGCCCTCACCGATGCCGATCGCGCCGCCGCGTTCCCCGACCTGGGCGGCCACGACATGGGCAATCACATGGACGACGATCCGTTCGTGTGGATGGTGCTGGTCGATCGCCTGGAATGGCAGAAGAGCGACGACGCCCGCACCCTGGCCTGGGACACGAAAGCCTGGTTTGGCCACGATGACAATCGCCTGTGGCTGCGCAGTGAAGGCGAACGCGAGCACGACCGTACTGAAAACGCGGATATCGAAGCGCTGTGGGGCAAACCCGTTTCGCCCTGGTGGGATGTGCTGTTCGGCGTGCGCCATGACTTCGAGCCCGGTCCATCGCAGACCTGGGCCGCCATCGGCGTACAAGGGATGGCGCCGTACAAGTTCGAGGTCGAGGCCACCGCATACCTGGGCGAGCACGGACAGACCGCAGCGCAACTGGAAGTCGAATACGACCTGCTGCTCACCAACCGGTTGATCCTGCAGCCACGCATCGAAGCCACTTTGCACGGCCGGGATGACGAAGCACGCGGGATCGGTTCGGGCTTGAGCGAAGCCGACGCCGGGCTGCGTCTGCGCTACGAGATCCGTCGAGAGTTCGCGCCTTATGTCGGCGTCGAGTGGAGTCGCCGGTTCGGCACGACGGCCGACTTCGCCCGCGCCGCCGGTGATGGCATCGAAGACACTCGTTTCGTAGCTGGGGTCCGGATCTGGTTCTGAGCCGGATCATCGACTTCAATAAAGGCCCATAACTTATTGAATATGTGAGTCTTAATGAGTGAGACCGCATTGTTAGTATTATTACTAACATGCACTCGCCCTGCCCCAGCCGAAGCTTCCACCCATGGGCGCGCTGATCGCCCTCGACAGCCTGCTTGCGCAGCGTCGTGTCTGGCGCGGACAGGCCGCGATCGCATCGCCTGCACCGGCGCATCCCACGGGTCTGCCCGAACTCGATGCCGTCTTGCCGACGGGGGGCTGGCCGGATGCCGCATTGACCGAATTGCTGTTGTCCGCCGATGGCATCGGCGAACTGCAATTGCTGTGGCCAACGCTGGCACGCCTGAGCCAGCCCAAAGACGGCCTCATCGCGCTGGTCTCACCGCCCTATCACCCTTACCCGCCCGCCTGGCATGCCGCTGATATAAGGCTGGGCGCGTTGCAGGTGATAGCAACAGCCAACCCGCGCGAAGCCTTGTGGGCCACCGAGCAATGCTTGCGTTCCGGCGCATGTAGCGCGGTGCTGTGCTGGCCGCAGCAAGCCGATGACCGTGCGCTGCGGCGCTTGCAGGTTGCAGCGGAGACTGGCCAGGGGCTGGGCTTCGCCTTCCGGCCGATGAAAGCTGCAGCGAATCCTTCGCCCGCCGCCCTGCGCATCGCCATCGATTCCGCGCCGCGACAACTGCGCGTGCTCAAGTGCCGTGGCGGTCTGGCCCCGACACGACCCATCGCCTTGT
Organism: Lysobacter fragariae; assembly: GCF_054779775.1. Classification (NCBI taxonomy): domain Bacteria; kingdom Pseudomonadati; phylum Pseudomonadota; class Gammaproteobacteria; order Lysobacterales; family Lysobacteraceae; genus Lysobacter; species Lysobacter fragariae. Next base: position 525,436 of record NZ_BAAGXP010000006.1, read on the forward strand.
GCGGCGCCAAGCCTGCTCGACACGCTTCTGGTGCCATCGCCGAACCTCCTCGACACGCTGCTGGCGTCGTCGAGAAGCTGCCAAGCAAGTTCGGCATTACGAGGGCATGACGCCATGCGCTGGGCCTGCCTGCTGCTGCCGCAATTGGCGATCGATGGTGTCCTGCGGCGTCATCAGGACCCTGATGCGCCGCTGGCGTTGATCAGCGGCCCCGCGCAACGGCGCGTGCTGCATGCCATCAATCCGGCGGCGCGTGCGCTGGGGCTGCGTCCCGGCTTGTCGCTCGCGGCCGCACAGGCCTTGAGCAGCGCTTTCGCCACGATCGAATACGACCCGCTGGATGCCAACCGCTGGCGTCAATTCCTTGCCGCCTGGGCCTACCGCTTCAGCTCGCAGGTCAGCACCGATCTCGACCACGCCATCGTGCTCGAAGTCGGCCGCAGCCTGCAGTTGTTCGGGCCGTGGCCGCAATTCGAGGCACGGCTTCGCGAAGAACTGCACGAACTGGGTTTTCGCCATCACCTCGTCGCCGCGCCCAATCCACATGCGGCGCGCGTGCTGGCCAACGTGCATGACGGATTGGCAGTCAGTGACAACACCCTGCTCAATGCATTGGGCCAGCTGCCGATCGAACGCGCCGGCTTGCCGCACGAGGTGGCGTTGGCGTTTTCGCGCATGGGGCTGCGCAAACTGCGACAGGTATTCGCCTTGCCGCGCGACGCCGTGACCCGGCGTTTTCCACCGATCGTGCTGCAGCACCTGGACCGCCTGCGCGGCGAGGAAACCCCGCTGAAGTGGTACCAGCCGCCGGATCTGTTCGAGGGCCGCATCGAGTTCGAGCACGATGTCGAATCCAGCCAGGCCCTGCTGTTCCCGTTGCGCCGGCTCACCGCCGATCTGGCCGCCTTCCTGGCCGGTCGCGATGGTGGCGTGCAGCGTTTCACACTGGTTCTGGAGCATGAGCGCATCGCCCACAGCGAGGTGGCCGTCGGTCTGCTCGCACCGGAACGCGAGCCGGCGATGCTGTTCGAACTCGCCCGCGGCCGCGTGGAGCAGGCGAAGGTGCCCGCACCCGTGCGAGGCATGCAGCTGATCGCGCACGAGCTGCCACCGTTCGTGCCAGCCGAGCGCGACCTGTTCGATCCACGCCCGCAACAGGCCGTGCCGTGGGTGCAACTGCGCGAGCGGTTGCGCGCGCGCCTGGGCGACACCGCCGTACACAACGTGGGCTGGCATACCGACCACCGTCCCGAACGCGTGCTTTGCAGAGCCGAGCCTGCCCGGCCTCTGCCTTCAAAAAAGCAACCGCTGAGCAGTGCAAAGCCGCCGTTCCGTCCCGGTTGGTTGCTGCCGCAGCCAGCACCCCTGCGCGATTACGTACAACGCATCATCGCCGGCCCCGAACGCATCGAATCGGGCTGGTGGGACGGCGAGGACGTGCGTCGCGACTACTATCTGGTGGAAACCTCGCAAGGCCAGCATGCCTGGGCCTTCCGGATTGCCGGCGAGCAAGGTGGTCCTTTCATGCTGCATGGATGGTTTGCGTGAAGCGGTCAGCCGCCACTGCAGCTGCAGCACGGGAGAGCGCGGCATGACCGCCCTCCCCGCTTACGCCGAGCTCCACTGCCTGTCCAACTTCAGCTTCCAGCGTGGCGCCTCCAGTGCGCGTGAATTGTTCGACCGCGCAAAGCAACAAGGCTACTCAGCGCTCGCCATCACCGACGAATGCACGCTGGCCGGCATCGTTCGCGCGCATGAAGCATCGCTCGCCACGGGATTGCCGCTGATCATCGGCAGCGAAATGCAGCTCGAGGACGGCCTCAAGTTCGTCCTGCTGGTCGAGAATGGCAACGGCTATCAAACCCTGTGTGGGTTGATCACCCAGGCGCGCCGTCGTGCCGACAAAGGTGCATATCGCCTGCTCAGGGAAGATTTCAACAGGCCCATGGATGGCTTGCTGGCGCTGTGGATTCCCGGCGCATCGCCCGATCCCGCCGACGGCGCCTGGCTGCAGGCGAGGTTCCCGCAACGCAGCTGGCTCGCTGTCGGGCTTCATCGTGGGCCCGACGATGAAGCCCAATTGCAGGCGTCGCTCGCGCTTGCGCGGCAGGTGGGAATGCCTGCGATGGCCTGCGGTGATGTGCACATGCACGCGCGCAGCCGTCGCGCCTTGCAGGACACCATGACCGCCATCCGGCATCACGTCACGCTGGTCGACGCTGGCCATGTCCTGTTCCCAAACGGCGAGCGGCATCTACGTACGCGCCGGGCACTGTCGGCGATCTATCCGGACGAACTGCTGGCCGAGTCGGTACGCATCGCCGAGCGCTGCCACTTCAAACTGAGCGAGCTGCGATACGAATACCCACACGAGCTGGTGCCGGCCGGGCATTCGGCAACCTCCTGGCTGCGCCAGCTCGCCGAGGAAGGCATTCGCAGACGCTGGCTGGAAGCCGACTCCACGGTGCAGCAGAAGCACAAAGCCTGCGAACTGATCGAGAAGGAACTCGCGCTGATCGCCGAGCTGGGATACGAATCCTATTTCCTCACCGTGCACGACATCGTCCGCCATGCACGCGAACAAGGAATCCTGTGCCAGGGCCGCGGTTCGGCGGCCAATTCGGCCGTCTGCTACGCCTTGGGAATCACCGAACTCCAGCCTGGCCTGATGGACATGCTGTTCGAGCGTTTTATCTCCAGGGAACGCAACGAACCGCCCGATATCGATGTCGATTTCGAGCACGAACGCCGCGAGGAAGTGCTGCAGTACGTGTTCAAGCGCTACGGCCGCGAACGCGCCGCGTTGACGGCGGTCGTCATCCGCTATCGCGGCCGCAGCGCGATCCGCGATGTCGCCAAGGTGCTGGGGTTGCCACCCGACCAGGTCGACGAACTCGCCAAGACCATGGACAGCTGGGGCGGCACGCCAATCCCTGAATACCTGCGCGAACGCGGTTTCGACCCGGATTCACCGCTGATGCAGCGCGTGATCGTGCTCACGACGCAACTGCTCGACTTCCCACGACACCTCTCCCAGCATCCGGGCGGATTCGTGATCTCCGAGCACCCGTTGTCTTCGCTGGTGCCGGTTGAAAACGCGGCAATGGACGACCGCACCGTCATCCAGTGGGACAAGGACGACCTTGATCTCGTCGGCCTGCTCAAGGTCGATTGCCTGGCGCTTGGCATGCTGACCGCCGTGCGCAAGACGTTGCAGCTGCTCGATGCGCATGGCCATCCCGGGTTGTCGATGGCGAGCATCCCCCCGGAAGATCCGGCGACCTACGAAATGATCTGCCGCGCCGACACCGTGGGTGTGTTCCAGATCGAATCACGCGCACAGATGGCGATGCTCCCGCGTCTGCAACCGCGCAAGTTCTACGACCTGGTGATCGAAGTCGCGATCGTGCGACCCGGCCCCATCCAGGGCGACATGGTTCATCCCTACCTTCGCCGCCGCAATAACGAGGAACCGGTCAGCTACCCGTCGCCGGCACTGGAAGAAGTATTCAAGCGCACGCTCGGTGTGCCGCTGTTCCAGGAACAGGTGATGCAGGTCGCCATCGTCGCGGCGGATTTCACTCCGGGCGAAGCCGATGCACTGCGTCGCTCGATGGCCGCCTGGAAGCGCCACGGCGGACTGGAACCGCATCGCGAACGACTGCTCAAGGGCATGCTCAAAAACGGTTACAAACTCGAATTCGCAGAGCGTCTGTTCGAACAGATCAAGGGTTTTGGCAGCTACGGCTTCCCCGAATCCCACGCCGCCAGCTTCGCCCTGATCGCCTACGCCAGCAGCTGGCTCAAATGCCATCATCCGGCGGCCTTTGCCTGCGGCCTGATCAATTCGCAGCCGATGGGCTTCTACACGCCCAACCAGATCGTGCAGGACCTGCGTCGCCATGGCGTGCGCGTGCTGCCGGTGGATGTGCGCCATAGCGAATGGGATTGCACCCTGGAGCACGCGAATGCCGGTTCATCCGAACTGGCACTGCGCCTGGGGATGCGCCTGATCAACGGCTTCAAACTGGACGTCGCCGAGCGAATCGAGATGGCACGCGCATCGCAGGCTTTCACCGATATTGCCGACCTGTGCGATCGCGCCCACCTGGACGAACGCAGCCGCAGCCTGCTCGCGGATGCCAATGCCCTGCGCGCCCTGACCGGCCATCGGCATCGCGCACGTTGGGCAGTGGCTGGCATCGAAGCACCACGTCCGCTGTTTGCGGGCATCGCCAGCCACGAGGCGGCCATCGCCTTGCCGCTTCCCAGCGCAGGCGAAGACGTCCAGACCGACTACGCACTCACCGGCATGACATTGGGCCGCCACCCGGTCTCGCTGTTGCGTCAGGCGCTCCATGCCCGCCGCTGCCAACGCTCGTCGCAGCTGGCCAAGGTGCCGCACGGAAAACAGGTGCGCTTCGCAGGGTTTGTCACGATGCGGCAGCGTCCGCAGACTGCCAGCGGCGTCACCTTCGTCACCCTCGAAGACGAAGACGGGCTGGTCAACGCGGTGATCTGGCAGCACCTGGCCGAGCGCCAGCGCCGTGAGTTGCTCGAATCGCGATTGATGGCCATCGATGGCCGCCTGGAGCGCAGCGATGGTGTGCAGCATCTGATCGCCACGCGGCTGGAAAATCTGACGCCGCTACTCGGCAGCCTGAGCACCAGTTCGCGCGACTTCCGCTGAGTCAGGCAATTTTCCGGATCAAGTAGACGCAGAAAAGAAAAAGGGCCCGGTTTCCCGAGCCCTGTTTCCTGAAAAGTGGCGTCCCCACGGGGATTCGAACCCCGGTCGCTACCGTGAAAGGGTAATGTCCTAGGCCTCTAGACGATGGGGACGCTGTAAAACTTTGCTTTCACCGAGATGCATTTCGCTGAAAGCCGGCCTGTTTTTTGAAACGTTTCCTGGAGCGCTATTTCCAGAAGTTGGTGGAGCCAGCCGGGATCGAACCGGCGACCTCCTGCATGCCATGCAGGCGCTCTCCCAGCTGAGCTATGGCCCCACGGCGCTGGAAAGACCGCAAGTTTAGGGGGGCGATTCAGGACCGTCAAGCCACCTTTTCGATTTTTTTCACATCCGCTGCCGCGCACAGACGCAAGGTCGCAACACCGTGCCCACTTTCGGCGAGGTACTGGAGCCACTTTCCGAGGAAGGTGTTCATCTTCAGGCGATGGCAGATCACTTCCGCCGGCGGTGGATACATGCCGATCACGTCCTGCCAGCGTCGACCGACGTAGCAATGCGTCGCTTCCAGCTGGTCTGCGTCGTGGTACAGGCGTAGATGGGCGGACGGGTCGGGTTCGCCGGTCACTGGATCGCGCATCGCATAGGTCATGCGCAGTTCGGTGGTGTAGCGGTGCTGCTCGATCACGTCCAGGTACAGCGGGACGCCGTCGCCGATGTCGGATTCGTAGTGACCCGGGGCAAGATCCGCCGGTTCGAACAGTCGCGTCAGGCGCGCATGGTTCTCGGTATAGAGCGCCATCAGCCAGCCGAACCGGCTCAGTCTCGGGATGCGCGCAGCGTGGGAAACCAGATGCACCATGGCGCCGATGCTACACATACCGGGCGCTTCGCGGCAGCGTTGACCCGCGCTACCAACGGGCCTATGGTCAGTGTTCTTCCCGGTGCTTTCCCGCCCCTGTCCGGCCTGGCTGAATCACGGTTCAGGTAGCGACCTCATCGCAATATCGCGATGACTATCGCACGGTCACCTGGCGCCATCGTCGCCTCCGCACCAGCAGGCGCCCTCAGAACATCTCGCGATGGATCCCCAGCGTCGTCAGCACTTTGCTGGCGATCTCCTCGATCGAGGTATGCGTGGTGCTGAGGGTTGGAATTCCCTCACCACGAAACATCATCTCCGCAGCCGCAACCTCGCGCTTGCAGGTATCGAATTGCGCATAGCGCGAATTCGGCCGGCGCTCCTGCCGGATCTGCTGCAGGCGGACAGGATCGATGGTGAGTCCGAACAGCTTGCTGCGATACGGCCGCAGGCGCGGCGGCAGGCGATCGTGTTCGAGGTCTTCCTCGGTCAACGGATAGTTGGCGGCGCGGATGCCGTAATGCAGGGCCAGATACACGCAGGTAGGCGTCTTGCCAGCGCGGGAAACGGCCACGAGGATCACGTCGGAACCGGCGTAATCAGTAGCCGCGCCGTCATCGTGGGTCAGCGCGAAATTCATCGCGTTGATGCGGCGGTGATACGTATCGAAATTCACCAGGCCGTGCGCCTGGCCGATGCGACGTTCGCGCGCCTCGCCCAGCTCCCGTTCCAGCGGCTCGATGAAGGGGGCGAACACGTCCAGCATCAGCGCCCCGCTCTCGGCCAACGCTGCGCTCACAGTGCCGTCCATGCAGGAATTGATCACCACCGGGCGCACGCCATGCTGCTCGCCGGCGGCCCGGACCTTGGCGGCGACTTCCTGAGCACGCTCGACGCTGCCGACGAAGGAATAGCGGTCGGTGACGAACCGGGTCTGGGTGAACTGGGTCAGCAGGCTGTGGCCGATGGTCTCGGCGGTGATCCCGGTGCCATCGGAAACATAGAAAACCGGCCGCACTCCAGGCATCACCCACCTCGCAAGGACTTGTAGTTACGGGAAAAACCATCTGCCCCGGTTTGTCTTGGGCGCGATGCAGCAGCGATAATAGCGGTTTGGCCTTGCCCGGCAGCCGCACCCCCGCAGGCCGCCCTTCCCCCTCGGAGATCCGCCTTGAACGAGAACATCCTCTGGCTGCACGCGCTTCGCCTGTCGGACCTGGCCCGCGTGGGCGGCAAGAACTCCTCGCTCGGCGAGATGATCGGCAACCTGGCCAACCTCGGCGTCTCCGTCCCGGGTGGCTTCGCGACTACGGCGGAAGCGTTCAAGGACTTCATCGCCCACAACAATCTGCACCAGCGCATCTTCGACAAGCTGGCGACGCTGGATGTCGAGGACGTCGCTGCACTCACCGCCGCCGGCGGCGAGATCCGCGGCTGGGTCATCGACGCACCGCTGCAGGATGAACTGGATGCGGACATCCGCAAGGCCTACAAGCAGCTGTGCGAGGAGAACGGTGGCAGCGATGTCGCCGTGGCGGTGCGTTCGTCCGCAACAGCCGAAGATCTCCCGGATGCCTCCTTCGCCGGCCAGCAGGAAACCTTCCTCAACGTCACCGGCGCAGACGATGTCGTGCACAAAGTGAAGGAAGTCTTCGCTTCGCTCTACAACGACCGCGCCATCGCCTATCGCGTGCACCACGGCTTCAAGCATGAGGACGTGTTCCTCTCCGCCGGCGTGCAGCTGATGGTGCGTTCGAACGTGGGTTCCTCGGGCGTATTGTTCACGCTGGACACCGAATCGGGTTTCCGCGACGTCGTCTTCATCACCTCCAGCTACGGCCTGGGCGAGATGGTCGTGCAGGGCGCGGTGAATCCCGACGAGTTCTACGTCTACAAGCCCACGCTGCAGCAGGGCAAGCCGGCGATCCTGCGTCGGTCGATCGGCGCCAAGCAGCTGCGCATGGTCTATTCCGACACGCCCGGCGAGCGCGTCCGCACCGAAGACACACCGGCCGAGCTGCGCAATACCTTCTCCATCAACGACGCCGACGTGCATGAACTGGCCAAGCAGGCGCTCGTCATCGAAAAGCACTACGGCCGCCCGATGGACATCGAGTGGGCGAAGGACGGCGTCAGCGGCAAGCTGTTCATCGTCCAGGCGCGTCCTGAAACGGTGAAGTCGCGCGCCAAGGCCACGCAGATCGAGCGTTACGCGCTGCTCAAGCGCGGCGAAGTGATCGCTGAAGGCCGCGCCATCGGCAACAAGATTGGCAGTGGCACCGCCCGCATCGTGCGCTCGCTCGCCGACATGAGCCGCGTGCAGCCGGGTGACGTGCTCATCGCCGACATGACCGATCCCGACTGGGAACCGGTGATGAAGCGCTCCGCTGCAATCGTCACCAACCGTGGCGGCCGCACCTGCCACGCCGCGATCATCGCGCGCGAACTCGGTGTCCCGGCGGTAGTCGGCACGGGCAATGCACTGGACACGATCAAGGACGGTGAGGAAGTCACCATCTCCTGCGCCGAAGGCGACACCGGCTTCATCTACTCCGGCGCCCTGCCCTTCGAGCGTAACGTCGCCGACCTCGACAAGATGCCGCCCGCGCCGCTCAAGGTGATGATGAACGTCGCCAACCCGGAGCGCGCGTTCGATTTCGCGATGCTGCCCAACGCCGGCATCGGCCTGGCGCGACTGGAAATGATCATCGCCAGCCATATCGGCATCCATCCCAAGGCGCTGCTCGAATACGCATCGCAGGATGCCGAGACGAAGAGGAAGATCGACGCGAAGACCGCCGGCTACGGCGACCCGGTCGACTTCTACGTGGACCGTCTTGCCGAAGGCATCGCGACGATCACCGCGTCGGTCGCGCCGAATCCGGTGATCGTGCGCCTGTCCGACTTCAAGTCGAACGAGTACGCCAATCTCATCGGCGGCTCGCGCTACGAGCCGCACGAAGAAAACCCGATGATCGGCTTCCGTGGCGCCAGCCGTTACGTGGATCCGAGCTTCGCCGAAGCCTTCGCACTGGAATGCCGCGCGGTGAAGAAGGTGCGCGAGCAGATGGGCCTGACCAACTGCTGGGTCATGATTCCGTTCGTGCGCACGCTCGATGAAGGCCGCAGGGTGATCGAAGTGCTGCGCGCCAATGGCCTGGTGCAGGGCGTCGACGGCCTGAAGATCATCATGATGTGCGAAGTACCGTCGAACGCGTTGCTGGCTGACGAATTCCTCGACATCTTCGACGGCTTCTCAATCGGTTCGAACGACCTGACCCAGCTGACGCTCGGCCTGGACCGCGATTCGGCGATCGTCGCCAACCTCTTCGACGAACGCGATCCGGCGGTGAAGAAGCTGCTGTCCATGGCCATCTCCGCGGCGCGCGCCAAGGGCAAGTACGTCGGCATCTGCGGACAGGGCCCGAGCGACCATCCGGACCTGGCCGAGTGGCTGATGCAGCAGGGCATCGAGTCGGTGTCGCTCAACCCGGACACCGTGGTCGATACGTGGCTGCGCCTGGCAAAGGCCAAGGCAGGCTGATCGCATCGCCATGGAACAGGAAGCCGCTGCAGTCACCCTGAAGGAACTGCACTCGCTGGAGCACTGGCGCGCGCTGGCCGAAGCCTATGGCCTGCGCCTGCTTGGTGCCGTGCTGATCCTGCTGGCAGGCATGTGGCTCGCCAAGCGGCTCGCGCGCGGGCTCGACCGCATCCTGGAGCGCACGCACACGGAAGCCACGCTGCGTGGCTTCCTGCGCAACATCGCTTACGGCGCCATGGTCGTGGTGGTGATCCTTGCGTCGCTGCAATTCCTCGGTTTCGCACCGGCATCGCTATTCGCGGTACTCGGCGCGGCGGGCCTGGGCATCGGCCTGGCGCTGAAGGACTCGCTCTCCAACCTGGCGGCCGGCCTGCAACTGATCGTGCAGCGTCCGTTCCGCGCCGGCGATCACATCATCGCCGCCGGACTGGAAGGCACGGTCGAGCAGGTCAAGGTATTCCAGACCCGCCTGCGCACGCCGGACAACCGTGTCCTGATCCTGCCCAACAGCCTGATCACGTCGGCAGCGATCACCAATTTCACCGCGGTGATGAAGCGGCGCATCGACATCACCGCCAGCGTCGGCCATGCCGAAGACCTGCAGGCGGCAAGGACACGCCTGAACGAAATCGCCCGCGCCAACCCCAAGGTGCTGCAGGAACCCGAACCCGCCGTCATCATCACCGGACTGGTGGCCGACAATCGCGTCACCATCGAGTTACGCGTCTGGGTACGTACCGCTGATGTGCAGCAGGTACGCAGCGACCTCACCGAAGCCGTCCGCGGGGCGCTGATCGAAATGGGCGTGGGACTACCCGCAGCGTATCGGGATGTGCGGATATTCCACCACGGTGGCGATGGCCGACCGCTGGACTCGACTCCAATGCTGCCGAGCGGCGCGCTGCCGACCGGCGTGACGGACGAAACACCCGACAGGCGCTAACGACAGTCGCGTTCCACGGGACGCAGATGGGCACGACGCCAGTCGATTCGCCCGCACTCACGGTTGCACAGCTCCGACGCATCGCACTTTCGCGATGCGACCAACTGATTATTCGTTGCCGCCCAGCTTGCCCATCGCCGCGCGGTAGTGCCGCAGCTCGACGATCGAATCATGGATGTCGCTCAGCGCGGTGTGCTTGCTCTCCTTGCGCACGCCGTTGAGCACCGTCGGCGCCCATCGCCGCGCCAGCTCCTTGATGGTGCTTACATCAAGGTTGCGGTAATGGAAGTACTTCTCGAGCTTCGGCATCTGCCGGTGCAGGAAGCGACGATCCTGGCAGATCGAGTTGCCGCAGATCGGCGAGGCGTTCGCAGGGACCCATTGCGTGAGGAATTCCAGCGTCTTGCGCTCGGCTTCCTCCATGCTCACGCCCTGTTCCAGCGCGCGCTGCCAGAGGCCGGAACGACGGTGCTGGTTGCGGTTCCACTCATCCATCGCCTGCAGGCGTTCCAGCGGATGGCTGATCGCGAACTCCGGCCCCTCGGCCAGCGTCTCCAGTTGCGCGTCGGTGACGACGGTGGCGATCTCCAGGATGGAGTCGTTGTCGGTGTCGAGCCCGGTCATTTCGAGGTCGATCCAGATCAGTCTCTGTTCCTTCTGGAAGTTGGCTGCCATGCGCTCGCACTGTTCGTGGGGACGTCGCATGATAAGCCCCTGCCCCGTCCCCAGCCCAGCGGCCATGCCCACCAACCCCGTCTACCACTACGCGATCCTCACCTCGATGCTGGCGCCGGCGTTCTTCCTGACCGCCACGGCGGCAATGCTCGCATCGGCCAACACGCGGCTGGCGCGCGTCGTGGATCGGTTGCGTTCGCTGATCGTGGCATGGGAGGAAACCGCTCCGGACCGCGTCGAGCGCGACGCGCAGATTTCGCGGCATCGTCAGCGGGCGCACCTGGTCCTTCGCGCGTGCCAGATGCTCTACGCGGCGTTGGGAAGCTTCGTCGGCACCAGCCTGACCTTGGCGATGGACGCGTTCCTCGGCTTCCGCCTGGGCGTATTGCCGACGTTACTTGCGGTGTTCGGCGTGCTGTTCCTGTTGGCCGCCAGCTACGCGCTGTGGCGCGAGGTGAGCCTGGCGGTGCGCAGTTTCGACGAAGAGCTCAACCACGAACTCGCCCGCAAGCGCGGCTGACCGGAAACCACCCGCTCAATCGACCGGGTCTCTCGCAGCACCACAGGCCGCTACGGCAGCGGATCAGATCGGCAGCTGGCCCCGCTTCACGCGGAAGTAGTTGGTGAGGCGCATGCTGGCTTCCTCCGCCAGCACGCCGCCGAGGACTTCGATGCGATGGTTGTGTCGCGGATCTGACAACAGGTCGAACACGCTGCCGGCCGCTCCGGTTTTCGGGTCATTCGCGCCGTAGACCACGCGACCGACCCGGGCATGGATCAGCGCCATTGCGCACATCGCACATGGCTCCAGCGTCACGTAAAGCGTGGTACCGAGCAACCGGTAATTCCCAATCTTCGCACCGGCCGCGCGCATCGCGACGACCTCCGCATGCGCGGTCGGATCGTTGTCGCTGATGTTGCGGTTCCAGCCCTCTCCGAGGATCTCGCCCTCGGAGGAAACGAGTACCGCCCCGACCGGAATCTCGTTGTCCTCATGCTGTGCGCGCTGCGCCAACGCCAGCGCGTGGCGCATCCAGTGTTCGTCGCGGGCAGTTTGTTCTGTCATTCCGAACGCAGTGAGGAATCTGGTTTACAGGCTGACGTCAGGGGAGAAGCAGGTCCCTCGCTGCGCTCGGGACGACACCGCTTTACTCCCATTCGATCGTAGCCGGCGGCTTGCCGCTGATGTCGTAAACCACGCGCGAAACGCCGCGCAGTTCGTTGATGATGCGGTTGGAGACCGTGCCGAGCAGCTCATACGGCAGGTGCGCCCAATGCGCGGTCATGAAGTCGATGGTCTCGACTGCGCGCAACGCGATCACCCACTCGTATGCGCGCGCGTCGCCGACAACGCCGACCGATTTCACCGGCAGGAATACCGCGAACGCCTGGCTGGTCTTGTCGTACCAGCCGGCCTTGCGCAGCTCGTCGATGAAGATGTGATCGGCCTTGGCCAGCAGTTCGGCATGTTCGCGCTTCACTTCGCCGAGGATGCGCACTCCCAGGCCCGGGCCCGGGAACGGATGGCGATAGACCATCTCGCGCGGCAGGCCGAGCTCGACGCCCAGGCGACGCACTTCGTCCTTGAACAGCTCGCGCAGCGGCTCGACCAGCTTGAGCTTCATGTCTTCCGGCAGGCCACCGACGTTGTGATGGCTCTTGATGACGTGTGCCTTGCCGGTCTTGCTGCCGGCGGACTCGATGACGTCGGGATAGATCGTGCCCTGCGCGAGCCATTTTGCGTTCGCGAGCTTCGAGGACTCCTCATCGAAGATCTCGATGAAGAGGTTGCCGATGATCTTGCGCTTGGCTTCCGGATCGTTGACGCCCTTGAGCTTGTCGAAGTAACGATCCGCCGCGTTCACGCGGATGACCTTGACGCCCATGTGTTCGGCGAACATCGCCATCACCTGGTCGCCTTCGTTCCAGCGCAGCAGGCCGGTATCGACGAACACGCAGGTCAGCTGCGTGCCGATGGCCTTGTGCAGCAGCGCGGCGACGACGGATGAGTCGACACCACCGGACAGGCCAAGGATCACTTCGTCCGAGCCGACCTGCTCGCGCACGCGCGCAATCTGGTCCTCGATGATGTTCGCGGCCGTCCACAACGTCTGGCAGCCGCAGATATCGGCAACGAAGCGGCGCAGCAGCGCCTGGCCCTGCTTGGTATGGGTGACTTCCGGGTGGAACTGCACGCCGTACCAGCGCTTGTCCTCGTTCGCCATCGCGGCGACCGGGATGCGGTCGGTAGTGGCGGTGATCGTCCAGCCCGGCGGCGCCTTCGCGACATGGTCGCCGTGGCTCATCCACACATCGATGCGCGGCTCGCCGTCGTGGTCGCTCAGGCCGCCCAGCAGGGCGTCGTGCACGATCAGGTCGACTTCGGCATGGCCGAATTCGCGCGCGTCGGCGGCCTCGGTCGCGCCGCCCAGCTGCGCGGCCAGCGTCTGCATGCCGTAGCAGATGCCAAGGATCGGCAGCCCGCTGTCGAAGACTTCCTGCGGCGCTTTCGGCGCGCCGAACTCCGTCGTGGATTCCGGGCCACCCGAGAGGATGATGCCCTTAGCCCCGTACTTCGCGATCTCCGCCGGGTCGTGGTCCCAGGCCCAGATTTCGCAGTACACGCCGATCTCGCGGATGCGGCGGGCGATCAACTGCGTGTACTGCGCGCCGAAGTCGAGGATCAGGATCTTGTCGTTATGGATGTTGGTCATGGCGAAGCGGGCGTCGTTGTCGTCGCCGGGGAAACGCCAGGCACGTTGGTGACAATTCTTGAGCGGACGAATTCCATCGAAGGCTGATCCTTGATCGCCGGCCATGCAAAGAGTTCGCCATCGTCGTGGCGCAGGATGGTGTTCACAATCGCCCCGCCGTCCAACTTCAAATGATCCTTGTTGAAGTAGTAGTAGATGTACGGTGCGCGGCTGGAATCATCCGGCACGTAGATGCCGCCTTCGTAATAGGCCGCGGGCGCGAATCCCTCGCGCCCCGTGCTTGCGCAATCGCCGGGGCCGCGATAGTAGACCCCGTGCGCGTCACGAAATTCCGGCACGTACTCACCCGCTTTCAGCGAATACGCGGCGCGGATCTTCAGCAGGCCTTGAACGATCGTGTAATGGAAATCCTCGTCGAATCGGATTCGCTCCGAGGACGAGACGGCGGACACCTCGACAGCCTTCCCGTGGAACCTGGGCTGCGGGACGGGCGTGGTCGTGGCTGCGGCCAGCGCCAACCCCAAAATCCAATCAAGCATGGTCTACCCTGCGCGGTAATTCGGCGGTTCCTTGGTGATCTGCACGTCGTGCACGTGGCTCTCGCGCGTGCCGGCGCTGGTAACGCGCACGAAGCTGGGCTTCTTGCGCATTTCCTCGATGGTCGCGCAACCGACGTAGCCCATCGTCGCGCGCAGGCCGCCAGCGAGCTGGTGGACGACGCCACGCAGCGAACCACGATAGGGAACGCGGCCTTCGATGCCTTCCGGCACCAGCTTGTCGGCGTCGCTCGCGTCCTGGAAGTAGCGATCCTTGGACCCCTGTTCCATCGCGCCCAGCGAACCCATGCCGCGGTAGCTCTTGTAGCTGCGGCCCTGGAACAGCTCGACTTCGCCGGGGGCTTCCTCGGTGCCCGCGAACAGGCCGCCGATCATCACCGTGGACGCACCAGCCACGATCGCCTTGCCGATGTCGCCGGAGAAGCGGATGCCGCCATCGGCAATCAGCGGGATGCGGTCCTGCAGCGCCTCTGCGACCATGTCGACGGCGGTGATCTGCGGCACGCCGACGCCCGCCACAATCCGCGTAGTGCAGATCGAACCGGGGCCGACACCGACCTTCACCGCGTCCGCACCATGGTCCATCAGGGCCAGCGCCGCATCGCCGGTAACAATATTCCCGCCAATGACCTGCAGCTGCGGGAACGTCTTCTTCACCCACTGCACGCGATCGAGCACGCCCTGCGAGTGGCCGTGCGCGGTATCGACCACCACGACATCGACGCCGGCCGCGGCCAACGCCTCAATGCGGGCCTCGGTATCGCCGCCGACACCGACGGCAGCACCCACCAGCAGGCGTTCGCTGCTGTCGTAGGCGGCGTTCGGGTTGTCGGACTTCTTCTGGATGTCCTTGACGGTGATCAGGCCACGCAGCTCGAAGAGGTCATTGACCACCAGCACCTTCTCGATCCGGTGCCTGTGCAGCAGCTGCACGACTTCCTCGTCGCTGGCGCCTTCGCGCACGGTGATGAGGCGATCCTTCTTGGTCATGATGTGGCGGACCGGATCGTCGAGCTTGGCCTCGAAACGCATGTCGCGGCTGGTGACGATGCCGACCAGCTGGCCGCCGTCCACCACCGGCACGCCGGAGATGTTGCGGGCGCGAGTGAGCTTGAGGACCTCGCCAATCGTGGTCTCGGGGCCGACGGTAAACGGCTCCTTGATCACGCCCGCCTCGAACTTCTTGACGTGGGCGACCTGCGCCGCCTGCGCCTGCAGGCTCATGTTCTTGTGGACGATGCTGATGCCGCCCAGTTGGGCCATCGCGATGGCGAGGCGGGCTTCGCTGACGGTGTCCATCGCCGCCGAGACGATCGGCAGGCGCAGGGTCAGGTTGCGGGTAAGACGCGTGGCAAGCGACACGTCCTTGGGCAGAACGGAAGAATGCGCGGGGACGAGCGAAACGTCGTCGTAAGTCAGCGCTTCAGCCTGGATTCGCAGCATGGGCGGTTCCGGGGTGGATGAAGCGCGCCATTGTAACCCATGAACGATGAGACGCGCCCAGCCGGGACGCTCGCGTTGCGGCACCGTGGCCGCAACGCCGCGTCCCAGCACTCGCCTACAGCAGGGCCAGCGACAGCCCCGGCCACCAGGTGATGATCGCCAAGGCCAGCGCCATCAGCAGGAAGAACGGCAAGCAGGCCTTGACCAGTTCGACCATCGGCTTGTTGAAGCGGTAGGCGGCGATGAACAGGTCCATGCCCACCGGCGGGGTGAAATAGCCGATCTGCAGGTTGGCCAGCATCACGATGCCGAAGTGCACCGGGTGGATGCCGTACTGGATCGCCACGGGCACCAGCAGCGGCGTCAGGATCACGATCGCCGAGAAGATGTCCATCAGCATGCCCACGATCAACAGCAGGCCGTTGAGCAGCAGCAGGAATACCCAGCCGGAATGGACGTGGGCATTCATGAAGGCGAACAGCTTGTTCGGCACTTCTTCGTAGATCAGCCAGTTGGACAGGGCCAGCGCCGCACCCAGGATCAGCAGGATGGCGCCGACCAGACGCATGGACTCGGCCATGACATCGGGCAGTTTCTTCCAGCTTATTTCCTTTTTAATCAAAACGGTTACGACGAAAACATAAAGTGCGGTGACAGCCGCCGCCTCGCTCGCGGCGAACTTGCCCGAATAGATGCCGCCCAACACGAGCACCGGCAGCGGCAGCTCCCAGCCGGCATCCTTCAGCGCCGCCCACAACTCGCGGCGATCGAAGCGATGTCCCTGGCGCGGAACGCCCCGGGCCACCCACACCGCATGCACGGCCAGGATCAGCAGCATCAGCAGGCCCGGCAGGATGCCCGCCAGGAACAGGTCCTTGATGGTCACCGGCGTCGCCAGTTCCAGCTTGCCGGCGATGAACCCGTACAGGATCAGCGGCAGCGACGGCGCGAACAGCAGGCCCAGACTGCCCGAGGAGGTGACCAGGCCGAGGCTGTAGGACTCCGGGTACTTCGCCTGTCGCAGTGCCGGGTACAGCAGCGCGCCCACGGCCACGATGGTCATGCCCGAGGCGCCAGTGAAGGCCGTGAAGAACGCGCAGGCGATCGCCGCGACCATCGCCAGGCCACCCGGCAGGTCGCCGAGCAGCGCGTTCGACAACCGCACCAGCCGCTTGGGCGCATTGCTCTCGCCCAGCAGGTAGCCGGCGAAGGTAAACAACGGGATCGCGCTGAGCCCGGCCATGTCGCCGAGCTGGTAGTAGTTCACCGCGACCGCGGTCAGGTCCACGTCGGCGACGTGGAAGCCAATCATCGCCACCGCCGCGATCACCGCGAACAGCGGCATGCCCATCGCCGCGAAGACAAGAACGACCAGGAGGCCCCAGAGCATCATGCGCCCACCTCCGGCGGCTCAGTGAGAGCCGCAAGAAGGAAGCGCACCGTCATCAGCGCGAAGCCGAACGGGAACACCAGCATCGGCCACCAGCTCGGCACGCCCGGCATGAACACCGTCGGCGCCTCGCGTTCGAGCTCGACCATGCCCCAGCCGTACCAGGCCAGCAGGCCGCTCACGACCGCGGCACCGACCTGCGAGATCGCCCAGACCACGCGATGCGGGATCGGCGGCAGCAGTCGCGGCAGCGCATCGATGGCGATGTGCTTGTGTCGGCGGGTCGCACCCAGCGCACCCAGCAGCGCCAGCCACAGCACGCCGATGCGGCTGACCGGCTCGGCCCACTCCAGGCCGCTCTCGAAAAATACCCGCAACCCGATCTGCGCAACTGCCACCAGCAGCAGCACGCCGAGCAGGGTCGCGAGCAGGAAATCCTCGGCGCGATGGAACGCGCCCAACAGCCGCTTAGGCACAGGGTGATCCTGATTCGTTAGGGAAGTTGAATGGCTTCGTCAGAAGCGGCGTCGGCAGAACCGGTACCGTCAGTTAGTGCCGTTGGCGGCCTTGCGCATCAGCGTGACCAGCGACGGCGACACCGATCCGTCAGCGCTCATCTGGTTGGCGACGATCTCGCCCACCTTGCGCCAGCGGGCGGTTTCGGACGGATCGAGCGGGCCAACGGTCAGGCCCTGCTTCCTCATCGCGGCAAGCGCGGCGTCGTTATCGTGATGGGTGGCAACGTCCAGGCGCTTTCCCGCAGCCGTGAAGGCCTTGCTGGCGACCGCCTGGTCGGCCGGGGTGAGTTTGTTGAAGGCCTTCAGGTCCATGACCATGTAGCCCACGACGAAGCTCAACGGCAGGTCGACCATGTGCTTGATCTTGCCGTTCCACTGCATCGCCACCGCGCCGCTGGGGGTGTTGGCGACGGTGTCGACCAGGCCGGTCTGCAGGCTGGTGAAGACGTCACCCAGCGGCAGCGGCGTCGGGCTCACGCCACCGGCCTTGAAGGTGCGGATCGCGATCTCGTCGTTGGCCGGAACCCACAGCTTGGCCTTCATCGCATCGGCATGGGACTTCACCGGGTGGGTGCTCATCAGGAAGGCGAAGCCCACGTTGGACGTGGCGAGCAGCTTGAGGCCCTTGCCTTCGAAACCCTTCGACAGCACCGGATCCACCTTCGCCCGCGCCCTGTCCACCTGCGACCAGGTGTCGAAGAAGAACGGCAGGCTGTAGATCACCGCATCGGGGTAGACCGCGCCCAGCTCACTGGACGTCAGCACGCCACCCTGCAGCTGGCCGAGCTTCATCTTGCGCAGCACGACCGAGTCGTTGCCCATCACGCCGGCGGGGAAATACTTCACCTGCACCCGGCCCTGGGTGCCGGCCTGCACTTCGGCAGCGGCCACGCGCAGTTCCTTCATCCATGCCGAACCTTCCGGCGCGATCGTGGCGATGCGGATGACCTGCTGGGCGCTGGCCGGGGCGATGGCCGCGAAGGACAACAACAAGATTGCAAACAGACGGTTCATGCGTGTTCCTCAGAAGTAGTCTTTGCCGCTTTCAAGCAGCTGTTTCGCGCGGTCCTGCGCCAATGTGTTCATCAGGGTGTAGCCAGGCGACTTGGGATCGGTGGCGATGACTTCGTTGAGCAGGCGGTCGTGGAGTTCCTGGTCGAACATCAACCGGGCGTAGAACTCCGCCATCAGCGTCTTGGCGTAGAGGTTGCGGCCCTGCGAGAGCTCGATGGCCTTCTCGAAATAGCCGCGACCCTTCGCGGGCTGGCCGCCGATGGCTTCCGGGCGCAGGGAATTGATCACGCCCAGGTAGACGTAGGGCTGACCCTGTTCCAGGTTGGGGTTGATGGCGATCGCGCGCTGCAGCAGCGCTTCGATCTTGGGCAGTTCGATGATCGCGCCCCAGTCCTCGGAGTTGGACTGCAGGAAGCCGGCCCAGCTCGAAGCCAGCGCGTAAAGCAGCTCGGCATCCTGGCTCTTGCCGACGGCCGCGGTGAACACGTCCAGGTCCTTGTCGAGCGCATCGCACAGGCCGGCGTCCTTCAGGCATGCCGCCGTTCGTGCGTAGTCCAGCGCCTTCTTCGACATCCGCTGCGCACGCAGCTTGTCGGTGCCGGTGAAGTTGCCGGCGTAGGCGCCATTGAGCTTGGCGGCGGCAAGGAGCGTGCCGGCGTTGGCAGGCTCGCCCGGCTTCTGGCCGACGATCAGGCTGTCCAGCAACAACAGGTAAGCCGGCAGGCCGTCGCGCACGGTGCCCGGATCCTCGCTGTTGAGGATTGCAGTGCCCAGGTTGCTGGCAAACCTGCTGCTCGCCTTGTCCACCAGCGAGGCGCAGCCCGCCAACAGGCATGCAGGCAACAGCACGAGGACCAGCGGGAGTCGCTTCGAAGTCATGGCCGGGGATTTTCCTGTTGGGTTACTGAACCGTCGCCGCGTCGGAGGCGTGGGCGGCCTCCAGGGTGTTCTGCATCAGCGTGGCCACGGTCATGGGCCCCACGCCGCCCGGCACGGGCGTGATCCAGCTCGCGCGCCGGGCCGCTGCGTCGAAGCCGACGTCGCCCACCAGCCGTCCGTCGTCCAGCCGGTTGATGCCCACGTCGATGACGACGGCACCCGGCTTCACCCATTCCCCGGGAATCAGCTGCGGCTTGCCGACCGCCACCACCAGGATGTCCGCGTTGCGCACCGACTGTTCCAGCACGGCCGGCGGAGTGAATTTGTGGCAGCTGGTCACGGTGCAGCCGGCGATCAGCAGCTCGAGCGCCATCGGCCGCCCGACGTGGTTGGAGACCCCAACTATCGTGGCGCTCTGCCCGCGGACCGGTCGGTCCGTGTATCCCAGCAAGGTGGTGATGCCGCGCGGCGTGCATGGACGCAGGCCGAACTGCCGCAGCGCCAGGTGGCCGACGTTTTCCGGGTGGAAACCGTCCACGTCCTTGCGCGGGTCGATGCGGTGGATCAGCTGGGTGGCGTCGCGATGCCCTGGCAGCGGCAGCTGGACCAGGATGCCGTGGACCTGCGGATCGGCATTGAGCCGGTCGATCAGGGCCAGCAGCTGTTCGTCGGTGGTGTCGGCCGGCATGTCGTAGTCGATGGCGCGGATGCCGACTTTCTGTGCCGCACGACGCTTGTTTTTTACGTACACGGCCGAAGCCGGGTCGTTGCCCACCAGCACCACCGCCAGCCCAGGAGACGCCTTGCCTGCCGCCACGCGCGCATCGACCTGTGCCTTGAGATTGTCGAGGAGGTCTTCGGCGATGCGCTTGCCGTCGAGGATCCGGGCGGGGCTGGATTCGGTAGGGGTCATGCCGGAAATGGGCTGCTGCGCTAGAGTCGGGGCGGCGCATTATCGCCGATTCGCGGAATCAACCCCGCTGTCAGGAAGCACACGCGAAACCGCGCCGCCCAGGGTCATGCGCCCGACGCCCCTCCCCCGACCGGCAAGCCCGGAAGCACCCGCCATGTCCGAATCCGATTACGAAACCATCCAGATCCAGGCCGCCGTCTACCGGCGCCTGCTCCAGCACCTGCTCGCCGACCGCCCGGACGTGCAGAACATCGACCTGATGATCACCGCCGGCTTCTGCCGCAACTGCCTGTCCGACTGGTATCGCGAAGCCGCCGAGCACCGCGGCATCAGCATGACCAAGGACGAATCACGCGAAGCCGTCTACGGCGAACCCTTCGCGCAGTGGAAGGCCAAGCACCAGCGCGAGGCCTCGCCGGAGCAACTGGCGGCATTCGAAGCCGCCCAGAAGCGGCGCGGCTGAGCGGATGCTCAAGTCGGTGCTGTGGATCCTCGCGTTGATTGCCGCGGCCTACCTGGCCGTGTGCGGCTTCATGTACACGCAGCAGCGCAACCTCATCTATTACCCGCAGCCCACTCGCACCGACGCGGCGCGGACCGATTTCGCGCTGGTTCGCGGCGACGTCACCCTGCGCGGCTGGGTCGTCAACCCGGGGCAGCGCGACGTGCTGCTCTACTTCGGCGGAAATGCCGAAGCCATCGAACGCAACCGCGACGATTTCCGAAGCTGGTTCCCGCACCACACCGTCTACCTGCTCGCCTACCGCGGCTACGGCGCCAGTGACGGCACCCCGGTCGAGGCGGACCTGTTCGCCGATGCGCTGGCGCTCCACGACGATGTCGTCGCCCACCACCCCGGTGCGAACGTCGATGTCATCGGCCGCAGCCTGGGGTCCGGTGTGGCTGCCCAGCTGGCCGCGCGACGGCCGGTTCGACGGCTGGTGCTGGTCACGCCCTACGACAGCATGGCCGAGGTAGGACAGTCGCTTTACCCGTGGCTACCGGTGCGGTGGCTGGCCCGGGACCGGTTCGATTCGGTTGCCTGGCTGGCCGATCACAAGGGACCGGTGCTGGTCGTCCGCGCGGGAGTGGACGCCGTAGTGCCCTTCGCCAGCACCCAGCGACTCATCGATGCCCTGCCCCGGCACCCCGACGTACTGGAGCTCCCGGGTGCCGACCACAACAGTGTCGGGGCCGACCCGCGTTACCGGGACTCGCTAAAAGCGTTCCTGGGGCCTGTTGACGCTATCGGAGCAGATCGCGTTGCGCCCCAGTGACCGCCAGGTGGTGTTGCGTGGCGCTGCGCCTTGCTGGTTGCAAGGTCAAGCCGCGCGACGCCGCATGGCGGTCACTGGGGCGCAACCCGAAGGGCCGGGCCAGGAGGCCCGGCGCGAACTGCTCTGATAGCGTTGGCAGGCCCTTGGCGAGTAATAATCGCAACGCGTCCCAGAGGAAGCAGACATGATCAACCAAGGCGAGTGCCCGAAGTGCGGCAAGCGGCTCCTGCATGTCCGTATCGAGAGCGTGTTCGGGGAATCCGGCGGTGTCAGCGACGTGCGCTGCCTCAGCTTCAGCTGCATCCACTGCAACACCGTGGTGAGCGTGCAGCTGGATCCGCGCAACAAGCCGCGCACGCGACGCAAGACCGGCGCGGAAGAACGCACCACCTGATTTCTTCGACGCGGAGGACGGTCCGCTATGCGGCGGACCGTGCGGTTGGGGCTTCAGTCCTGGACCTGGACGCACGCGGCGCCTGCTGCGTGCGCTGTCTTCGTGTCCGCGCCACGACGCGTCGCACGCGTTGCGTCAAATCAGTCATCGATACCCAGCCTTCGCGCGCCAATCGCACGGCAGAGCGTGCGCCACGCAATGAGCCGTGTTCCTTCGTCACTGACGCGGCACGTTCAACGCCGGGTCCGTGCCTTGCGCCGGACAACGCTGCATGCCTTCCGGCATCGGTAGCGGACACACGTCGCAACACTGCATGGGCGTGGGCTGCGAGGGCGCCAATGTCATCGGCGAAACCGGCGCGGGCAGCGCCTTCAGCTTGAGCAGCGCCACCCAGTCCTGGCGGTTGAAGCCGCAGGCTTCCTCGTTGCCGGCGTGGCAGTCGCTGGGACCGCGTCGCGGCAATCCCCATACCAGACCATTCCGGTTGAGCGGCAGCACGCGCATCGTCACGCCTTGCAGCACGTTGCCACCGACCAGGTAGACCTTGCTGTCGCCGCCGGGATTGACCGCAACGACGATGTCGCAATGCATGTTCAGGCCTTCAAGCGGGTGCTGGGCGAGGAAATCACGCAGCCCCTGCGGCCCGAGCGACGCCCGCATCCGCGCGAAGCAGAGCATGTCGCCCAGCGCTGGCGGTGTGGTGTCGGGATCGGCCAGCGTGTATGGACTGGACTCCGGGCGCTGGTAGGCGTCGCGCACGTAGTCGACATGGCTGGCCGAAGGACGGAAGCCCGGCACGCCTGCACGATTCATCACGTACGACACGAACACCGCCGACCAGGGGTTGTCTACCAGGAACGCCCGGCACGATGCCGACTGCATACGCGGTGCGTCGGGATAGCCGCAGTCGCCCGCGCCGGCGAATCCGGACACGCGCCAAAGCAGTCCACTGCCCTTCCAGTACTCGACCACGCGCTGCCATGCCGGCGTGCCGCCGTCGCGCAGGCGAGCGCCTTCGGCCTCGGACACCGCCATGTTGGCCAGTCGGCCATTGATGTCGATGAAGGGCGAGAACCACAGCGTGTTCTCGTTGCACGCCACGGCGGCGATGCGTCCGGCGTAGGTGCCTTGCGCCTGCGCTGCCTGGGAGCAGACCTCCCCGGCCTGCGCGCTGCTGGCGAAGGCCATGCCGATCAACGCCAGCACGATCAACTGTCCGACAGATTGCAACCGGGCTGGTCGCCGCTCAGTTGATTGCGATCCGATGAACTCCAACAGCGCCTTGCGGATGCCTGTCTTGCCCATCGGTCCCTCCCCAGGGTCAGCCGACTGCGCAGAACCTCGCGTAGTCGATGTAGCCGGGGAATTCATGCCCCGGCGCGCACACCGTACAGTCACTGTCAGGCCGCAGCCGCGTCTCGCGGAACCGCATGCCCAGAGCATCGAAGTTAAGCAGGCGTCCGGTCAAGGGTTCGCCGATGCCCAGGATGAGTTTGATCGCCTCGGTCGCCTGCAACAGGCCGATGACACCGGGCAGCACGCCCAGTACGCCGGCTTCGGCGCAGTTGGGCGCGGCTTCCGGCGGCGGCGGCTCGGGGAACAGGCAGCGATAGCACGGCGCCTGGCCGCGATGACGCCCGGCATCGAACACACCCACCTGCCCCGAGAACCGGTGCACGGCGCCGTACACCAGCGGCTTGCCCAGCTTCACGCAGGCGTCGTTGAGCAGGTAGCGCGCGGGGAAGTTGTCGGCGCCGTCGACCACCACGTCGGCGTCGCCAATCAGGCGCTCGACGTTCGTGGCGCTGATGCGCTCCGGGAAAGCTTCGATCCGCAGCCGCGGATTCAACGCCGACAGCGCGACGCGCGCCGATTCCACCTTCGGCATCCCGATGCGTGCGTCGGTGTGCAGGATCTGCCGCTGCAGGTTGCTGCGATCGACCACGTCATCGTCAGCGATCACCAGCGTGCCGATTCCCGCCGCCGCCAGGTAATACGCGGCAGGCGAACCCAGGCCGCCCGCACCCACCATGGCGACGCGCGCGGCTTCCAGCTTCCGTTGCCCGGCCTCGCCGACTTCCGGCAATCGCAGGTGACGCGAATAGCGGTCGTAGAAATCGGTGTCGATGTCGGGACGGGTGATCGGAAGGCCTTCCGCGATCCAGCGTGTCGTGCCGCCTTCGACCGAAGCGAGGTTCACGTAACCGCCTGCTTCCAGCGCGAGCGCCGCCTTCATCGAGCGTACGCCGCTCTGACAGATCAGCAGGACTTCGGTGACGCGGTCGGGAATCGTTGATGCGGGGTCCGCTTCGAGTTCGCCACGAGCGATGCCGGCGGCGCCCGAAGCGAATCCCGTCGCGCGTTCGTGCGACTCACGCACGTCGATCAGCAGCGCGCCGGCTTGCTGGCGCCGCAGGGCTTCGGCGGGGGAAATCGTTTCGATGCTCATGGCAGGCATTATCGCTCCGGGAAGCGATTTCTCGACGCGTTGCGGTAGGGCGGGTCTTGACCCGCCGCGCGGCAACGCGCCGGAATCGTGGTGCTTGTTCGGCGAGTCGAGACTCGCCTTACCGGCTGGAGTCGCGGGTGTTCGTTCGGCGGGTCGAGACCCGCCCTACAACGGCAGTACGTCCACCACTTCGCCCGCCGCGTAGCGACGCGGACCTTCCGGCACCACGATCAGGGCATTGGACTGCGCGGCCGCATTCAATCGATGCGAGCCCGTCGCGGGGTTGGCATCCACGTGCAGCACCCCGTTGTCGCCGGAAGACAGATGCCCACGAATGAACTCGCGCCGGGGATGCAACTTGTCCAGCGGAGCGACGAGTTGCGCCCGCCAGAGCGGACGAGCGTCCGCCCTGCCCTGCAGCCCGTCGATCAACGCGCGGCCGAACGTCAGGTAGGTCGCCAGCACCGATACCGGATTGCCCGGCAGTCCCAGCACGCGTGCCTGGTCCAGGCTGCCGAACAGCAGTGGCATGCCCGGTTTCATCTTCACTTTCCACAGATGGGTTTGCCCAAACTGCGCCAGCACCGCCGGCAGATGATCCTTCTCGCCCGCCGAGACGCCACCGGCGGTGATGATCAGGTCGAATGCGCAGCCGGCATCGCGCAATGCGATTTCGACCTGTTTCGGATCGTCGGGCAAGCGCGGCCACGCGGTGGGCTCCAGTTCGTCGGCGCGCAGCAGGCCCATCAGCAGTTCGCGATTGCTGTCGTAGATCTGGCCATGCGCCAGCGGCATGCCGGGCGGCACCAGTTCGTCGCCGGTGGTGAAGACGGCCACGGTTGGCCGACGCGAAACCGCAAGCGACGACTCGCCCAGCGATGCCGCCATCGCCACGCGCGCCGGCGTGAGTACGTCGCCTGCATGCAGTACGCGCTCGCCTTCGCGGACATCCTCGCCGGCGCGACGCACGTTCGCACCGGGCGGCGTGTCGGTCGGGATGACGACGTGGCCGCCTTCAACGCGGCAGTTCTCCTTGATCGCGACGGTATCGGTGCCCCGAGGCATCGGCGCACCGGTGGTGATGCGGACGCACTCGCCGGGTTGCAGTTCCATCTGGATGGCGACGCCGGCGAACTGCTCCGCCGCCAGTCTCAGCGGCACCGCATCGGCATTACCGGCGAGGTCGCCATGACGGAACGCGAAGCCGTCCATCGCACTGTTGTCGAACGATGGCAGCGCCAGCGATGCGTCGATGTCCCGCGCGAGGATGCGGCCGTGGCAGCGGGACAGCGGCAGCGATTCGGTTTCCAGGCGATGTTGCGCGGCGACCTCGCGCACGATCGCCATCGCTTCATCGAACAGCAGGCCGGTCGGAAAGGGGGATGTCATGGATCTGGATTCCTGCCGTGGGCATCGGGGATCGGAAACCAATCACCCGGAAAGCAACTTCATTGCGTCCCGGATGCATCGGGATTGCGTGCAGCGACCACGCCCGCAGCCATCAGGTCATCCGGAGTATTGAGGTTGCCGAAGCGTACTCCAGCGAAACGTACCGCGGGCATTGCGAGCATTGCCTGCAAGGCATGGATGGCCGTGTTGCCGCGGTGGATCGCATCGTCGATGGCCTCGCGGAGCGCGTCCACGTGCCAGAGCGCGACCAGTGGTTGCGGCCCGTCGTCGTCATGCGCGAACGCGCCATGTTCCGCCCGCTCGGCGATGAGCGTCCGCAGCAGGCAATCGTTGGTGCCTACGAGGTCGACGGGAATCGTGAGCAGCCACGGAGTGGTGCAGGCAGCGGCCAATGCATCCAGTCCCGCGATCGGGCCGTGATCGCCTGGAATGCGATCGGCGACCGCGTGCAGTCCAGCCAATGCATAGCGCTGCAGGTCGCGGTTGGCGCTGATCAGGGTCGCGGCAACTTCGTCAGCGAAGCGACGCTGCCAGCGCAGCACCTGCGGGAGACCGTCGCGTTCCAGCCATGCCTTGTCCGCGCCACCCAGCCGCGAGGCGCGGCCTCCGGCGAGGATGCCGAGGGTGATGAGCGACGGCGGAAGCACGGTGTCTTTCAAGCAACAGTCTCGGGTTGCCCAGGAGCGGATGACGACAGGCGATTCGCCCATGGGACGTCTCAGGCCGCAGCGGAGCACATGCCGTCTCCGCATATTTTCGCCGGCCAGGTATCGCCGGCCAGCTCTCACCTTCGAGACTTACTTCCCGCGCTTCACGTGCCGGATCATGCGCCGCTTCTTCGCCACCTGGCGCTCGGTCAGGACGTTCTTCTTGCCTTCGTACGGATTGGTGCCTTCCTTGAAGATGAAACGTACCGGCGTGCCCACCAGCTTGAAGCGCTTGCGGAAGAAGTTTTCGAGATAACGCTTGTAGCTGTCAGCCAACGTACGCAGGCGCGTGCCGTGGATGATGAACGTCGGCGGATTCACGCCGCCCGGGTGGGCGAAGCGCATCTTGGCGACGTGACCGCGCACCACCGGCGGCGGGTTGGTTTCGTAGGCGATTTCCATCGCTTTCGTCACTTCGCTGGTGCCGATCTCGGTCGTGGCGGACTTGTGCGCACGGTGGATCGCGTTGAACAGTTCGCGCAGGCCGGAGCCGTGTTTCGCGCTGATGCGCACCGCCTCGGCCCATTCGACGAAGGCGAGCTTGCGCATCAGCAGGTTTTCGGTCTGCTGGCGCTGGTACTCGGTCTGGCCGTCCCACTTGTTGACCGCGACGACCAGCGCGCGACCGGCGTCGAGTGCGTAGCCCAGCACGCTGGCGTCCTGGTCGGTCACGCCTTCGCCGGCGTCGAGCATCACCACGGCGACCTGACACTCTTCGATCGAGGCCAATGTCTTGACGATGGAGAACTTCTCAACCACTTCGTCCACCTTCGACTTGCGGCGAAGGCCGGCGGTGTCGACGAGGCGGTACAGGCGGCCGTCGCGCTCCATGTCGATGGAGACGGAGTCGCGCGTGGTGCCGGGCACCTCGGACGCGATCATGCGTTCCTCGCCCAGCAGGCGGTTCACCAGCGTCGACTTGCCCACATTGGGGCGGCCGATGAAGGCGATGCGGATGCGGTTCGGATCGTTGTCGAGCTCGACCGAGCTTCCCGCTTCCGGCAACCGCTTCTGGATGTCCTCGAGGAGTACGTCCAGGCCGACGCGATGCGACGACGAGATCGCGATGACGTCGGCGAAGCCGTAACGCGCGAATTCCGCCATCGCCGTGCGGACATCGAGACCGTCGGTCTTGTTGACCACCAGCACGGTCGGGCGCGCGGCCTTGCGCAGCCATTGCAGGATGTCGTCGTCGAGCGATGACGCGCCTTCGCGACCGTCGACAACGAACAGCACCAGATCCGCTTCTTCTGCCGCGGCGCGGGCCTGGCGCGCGGTGGCGCCGGCCAGGCCTTCGTCCACGCCGGCGATACCGCCAGTGTCGACCACGGCGAACGGGCGCAGGCCTTCGGGACGGCATACACCGTAGTTGCGGTCGCGGGTCACGCCCGGCTGGTCGTGCACAAGCGCGTCGCGCGTGCGCGTCAACGCATTGAATAGCGTCGACTTGCCGACATTGGGACGTCCCACCAGGGCGACGAGGGGAAGCATGGACAGGACCGGAAGGGGAATCAGGAAGGAGGAATCGTAAACGCTATGGCGCAAGCGCCCTAATGGGCGGCATATGGCCATCCGCGAACGCGCATTGACGGCGTCGCCGGGACCGCAGAAAAGAAAATCGGGAACCGCTGTTCGCGATTCCCGACTCAGTGGCCTGGGACTACGGGCTTACTGGCCCAGCCGATAGGCCGCCAGCTCGCCGTCGGTGTCCTGAGCGATCAGCACGCCGTCAACAACCACCGGGGTCGCGCGAAGGGCATGGCGGCTCACGCGGGTGCGGGCGGCAAGTTCGCCATTGTCGAGCTTGAGCCAGTGCAGGTAGCCGTCGAAGTCGCCAGTGACCGCGTAGTCACCCTGGACAACCACACCGGTCAGGTCACGGCGCGCCAACGCCGGCTGCTGCCAGAGCGAGCCACCATTGTTCTTGTCCAGCGCGTGTACAGCACCCGCGGCATCGGACAGGACAACGCGGTCGCTGCCCAGGCCGAGGCGGCTGTAGCCACCCTGGGTTGCGAGCCACAGCGGCTGGCCGCGGGGAGCATCGATGGCGAGCGTCTGCTTCTTGAAGCTGCTGACATACAGCGTGCTGCCGTCGAGCACCGGACGGCCGTCGACATCGGCCATGCGATCCAGCTCGGTGCGGCCTTCGGGTTGGGCAACGGGCAGGTTCCACAGGGTGTGGCCATCGGTCGCCGACAGCGCGCTCACGGTGCCATCGTCGTTGCCGACGAAGACAAAACCGGGGCCCAGGACGACCGCGTCATTGCCGCGAATGCTCAGGGTCGGGAGGTCGTGGATCCAGAACCAGCGGCGCTCACCGGAAGCGGCATCGAACGCTGTCACGCGACCGTCGCTGGAGTGCACGAACACGCTGCCCAGCCCGATCGTCGGTGCGGCGATCACTTCCGCCGGGACCTTCGCCTGCCACTTCTGCGCGCCGGTGCTGGCATCGAGCGCGATCACTTCGCCCTCGAGACCACCGACAACGACCAGGCCGTCGCCGGCGCCGGGGCCGCCGGAAAGGCGCAATTCGCTTTTGTAGTGCCAGATAGATGCGCCCGTCTGCAGGTCGAACGCGTGAACGCCGCCTTCGAGCGCGGCGGCATAGACCCGACCATCGGCGACCGTGGGGCCCTGATGGGCACCGATGCGACCTTCACCCTTGCCCGCCTGCGCCGACCACAGCCGGGTCACCGTTACCGACGGTGTGAACTCGGCGAGCTTTGCCGGTTCGTTCGGCTTGCTCTTTTCCTTGTCGCTGCCGAACCAGCCCTTCATCGTCGAGCAGCCACCCAGCGCAAGGGCGCACAGGAGTACGGCAGAAGCGCGAAGCACCGTCGCCTGCAGGCGCGGCTTCTTGGTCGTCAGCATCATCAGGACTGGGTCTCGGACTTGGGCGGCGTACCGCCAGCTTCGGTGAGTTTGAATTCGAGCAGGCGGCGTTGCGGCGTACCGACTTCGGATTTCAGCAGGGCCTTGTCGTAGGACTCGCGAGCCTTGTCGCGCTGGCCCAGGGCAAGCAGTGCGTCGCCACGGATTTCCAGAGCCACCAAGTCATCGGAACCGTCGACCAGCTTCAGCGCGGCATCAGCCTGTTTTGCGTCGACCAACAGGCGCGCTAGGCGCTGGTTGGCGACCGTGGCAAGCGTGGCGTCAGCGCTCTTGACCGCGCGCAGGGTGGCGATGGCGGCATCGCGCTGGCCGGCGTCGACTTGCGACTTGGCGAGTTCGAGCTGGGCCAGCGTGCGGAACGTGCCTTCCGGAAGCGCCTTCACCTTGGCGTCCGCAGCTTTGTCCTTGGCATCGATGGCGCTGATGGCGGCGGTGTAGTCCGTCGCGGCCAGCAGTCCCTTGTTCTGCTGCTGGTGCTGCCACCATTGCCAGCCGCCGATGGCGGCCAGGCCCAGTGCGATGCCCATGGTGAGTGCACTGCCGTTGCGGCGCAGCCATTCGCGGACGCGCTCGCCCTGTTCGTGTTCGTCTAGAAGTTCGTCGATCGCCATTCGTCAAATCGCCATGGAATCCCGCCCCGCCCGGAAGGCAGGGTCGTCGCTGATGGCCGGCTGCGAGCCGGCGGCTGGAATGACCCGCGACGCGGGTCAGTTGGCGACCGGCGCGAGGGAACCGTCAGAGGATAGCGTAAAGCGCGCCACATTCGCGCGGCTGAACGGCGTCAGGTCTACGACGGCGCCCTTCTGCCTGACTTCCACGGCACCAATATTGCCCAGCACGAGGCGGCCCACTTCGCCTGCGGCGTAGTTGCGCTGTTGTCCTGCAGCGAGCAGGCCCTGCTCGATCTGGTGGCCATCCGGCGCATACACCTGGACCCAGCTTTCGCCGTTGAAGCTGATCGACAACGCCGGCGTCGCAGTGGACGGCAGGGACGCCAGCGATGCCGCCAGCGGTGTGCGCTGCGATTGCGACGCGGCTGGCTCGACCTGGGTTTCCGTGGCCGAAGCCGGGACGTCCAGCGACTGCACCGCCGAGTTGTTGGTCAGGTGCGGACGCGCACCCAGCCACACCGAAATGGCGATCAATGCCGTGATAGCGACATAGACGACGCGACGACCGACCTGCTCGGCGAAGCGCTGGTAACCCGGGGTATGGGAATGGCTGACCAGGGTGGACGGAGCGACGCTGGCCACCGGGGTCTGCTCGATGAAGGATTCGATGTCGATGCCCAGCAGGCGGGCATAGCTGCGCAGCTGGCCGCGCGCGAAGACCGGTGCGCCCAGGGAGCTCCAGTCATCAGATTCCAGGTTGACGACCGCGCGCACGGTCATCTTCAGCTGGGACGCCACCTGTTCGATGGACAGTCCAGCCGCTTCACGCGCCTGTCGCAGCGCTGCGCCGCATCCGGAAGCCGGCGTCGTTTCGTCGAAGAGCATCATTGCCTTCCACCATCCCCTGTTGCGGAGTTTCGTGCTTCCGATGCATCGGGAAACTCCGTTTTCAGTCGCGCAACGTACTTCGCAGCGGCAGTCCTGTCGCCCAGTTTTTCTTCGATCTGTGACGCAAGCAACAACGACTGCGGGTCCGCTGGTGCAGCAGCGAGACGCCGTTCCGAAAATGCGCGCGCCTCGAAAGCGTTGCCTGCGCGGAATTCACGCTGCGCTAACGTTCCCAGCGCAACGGCATTGTCGGGGTCCAGTGCGATGGCCTGACGCAGGCTCAGGTCTGCACGGTCGCCCTGCCCCGCCTGGTCGGCGCAGGCACCCATGTTGGCCAATGCGCCCGCCGGGGAAGGATTGTTGGGCATCGAAAGCGCGCGATCGAAGATCGGCAGCGACTGCGCCGCCTGTCCCTGCGAGCACAGCCAGGTAGCGTAATTGGCCACGATGCCCGGGTTGGTCGGCGCGAGCTCCGCGGCCTGCCGGTAGTACTTGCCGGCGCCGGCGGTGTCACCCGAATTCGCCAGCACGACCGCCATCATGGTGTGGGCATCGGCTGACTTTGGATCTTGCTTCAAGGCCGACAGGGCGAACTTCTTCGCTTCGGGAAGGTTTCCGGCCGAGAGCTCCTCCTCGGCGAGCTGCAGCACCCGGCGGGAGTCCTGGTTGAAGTTCCGCTTCGTCTCGCTGGCAGTGACGTCGGGCGCGGTGCGGATGAACCCTCGCTGGTTCTCCAGACTGGTGCTGACGTAGGGATCATGGCGGCAACCCACCGTCGCGGCGGTGGCCACGAACAGCAGGCCCAGCATCAGCACGTCACGCTGCCGCATTACCTGCTCCCGGAGAGGTGGAACCTTGCGCCTGCAGGCGCTTGTTGAACTCGGCCTGGCGACGGGTCTTGTCCATCACCTGGCCCTTGAGCTGCCCGCAGGCGGCATCGATGTCGTCGCCGCGGGTGCGTCGCACCGGCGCGATCATGCCGGCGTTGTTGAGCAGCTTCTGGAAGCCGCGGATCGTCTCGTCGTCCGGGCGCTCGAAGCGCGTGCCGGGGAACGGATTGAACGGGATCAGGTTGACCTTCGCCGCATCCTTCATCTGCACGGCGCGGTCGAATTCGCGCATCAGCTTGACCAGGCCGCGAGCGTGCTCCGGCTGGTCGTTGACGCCCTTCATCAGGGTGTACTCGAAGGTCACCGACGTACCGCGCTTGCGCAGGGCATAGCGCACGCAGGCTTCCATCAGCTGTTCGATCGGATACTTCTTGTTGAGCGGAACGAGTTCGCTGCGCAGCGCGTCGTTCGGAGCGTGCAGCGACACGGCCAGCGAGACGTCACTCACCTCGCCCAACTTGTCGATCATCGGCACCATGCCAGCCGTCGACAGCGTCACGCGCTTGTTGGCCAGGCCGTAGCCGAGGTCGTCGCGCATGATGCTCATGGCGCGCACCACGTTATCGAAATTCGCCAGCGGCTCGCCCATGCCCATCATCACCACGTTGGTGAGTTTGCGCTGCTGGTGTGGGACGTTGCCGAGATGGCGCGCCGCGATCCAGACCTGGCCGATGATCTCGGCGGTCGACAGATTGCGGTTGAAACCCTGCGTCGCGGTCGAGCAGAACTGGCAGTTGAGCGCGCAGCCCACCTGCGAGGAAACGCACAGCGTGCCGCGTCCCTTGTCGGGGATGTAGACCGTCTCGATCGCGTTCTTCGGATCCATGCCGAGCAGCCACTTGTGCGTGCCGTCGGTGGATTCCTTGTCGAAAATCAGCTGCGGAGCGTGCACGACAGCGCGCTCCTCCAGCTTGGCGCGCAGCACCTTGCCCAGATCGGTCATCTCGGCGAAGTCGGTGACGTAGCGGTGGTGGATCCACTTCATCACCTGGTGCGCGCGGAACTTCTTCTCGCCGAGTTCTTCCTCGAAGAAAAGCTCGAGCGAGGCGCGGTCGAAGTCGAAGATGTTCGTCTTCGACTCCGACCGTGCAGTGTTGCCAACAGACTCGCGCAAAGCCGCCTGCGTAGCCTCGTCGGCAGCGGCGCCGGCGGGCATGAGGTCGAGGGCGATGTCGCGGGTCTGGTTCATTGCTCTACTTCAAATCAACGGGTGTAGACGTCGGTCGCCGGGAAGAAGTAGGCGATTTCGATCGCCGCGTTCTCCAGCGAGTCCGAACCGTGCACCGCGTTGGCGTCGATGCTGTCGGCGAAGTCGGCGCGGATCGTGCCCGCGGCGGCGTCCTTCGGATTGGTGGCGCCCATCAGGTCGCGGTTCTTCAGCACGGCGCCTTCGCCCTGCAGGACCTGGATCACCACCGGGCCGCTGATCATGAACTCAACGAGTGCATTGAAGAACGGACGCTCGCGGTGCACGGCGTAGAAGCCTTCAGCTTCGGCGCGCGAGAGCTGCTTCATCTTCGAGGCGGCGACCTTCAGGCCGGCCTTCTCGAAACGCGAATAGATTTCGCCGATGACGTTCTTGGCGACGGCGTCGGGCTTGATGATCGAAAGGGTGCGCTCCAGCGCCATGGGAAGTCTCTCCGGATAGGCGGGCCGCGGGGACAATCCGTGTTCGCGCCCGAGAATAACAGAAAAACCCGCGTCGAATCGCGGGTTTAGCCGAAATGGCTGGGGGAAATTCTAACGGATTGGCGACGGCTTTGCAGGACGCTCAGTCCGGGGGCGGACTGCCCGGCAGTTGACAATGCGGACCCGTATGGTCCAGCATCAAACGCACGTTTGAATCAACCCGTTGAACCCTCGCTTCGAAGCCCCGCGACTCGCACCCGGACGACATGGCTACCCCCCACCCCTTCTCCACCAAGGACCGCATCCTCGGCGCCGCCGAGGAACTGTTCGCCCAGTTCGGCTTCGCCGGGACTTCGCTGCGGCAGGTCACCAGCCGCGCGGACGTGAACATCGCGGCGGTCAATTACCACTTCGGCAGCAAGGAAAACCTGGTCAACGAGGTCTTCCGCCGCCGCATGGACGAGATGAGCCAACAGCGTCTGGCGGGCCTCAAGGTCGCCGTGAAGGAACATCCGGGCGAGCTGGAGCCGATCCTCGCCGCCTTCGTCGAACCCGCCCTGGCCATGGCCCAGGACCGCCACAACGGCGCATTCGCCCGGATGATCGCCCGCGCCTACGCCGAGAAGAACGACGCGCTGCGCAAGTTCCTGTCCGAGCACTACGGCCACGTCCTGCGCGAATTCGCCAAGGCGATCGCTGCCTGCATGCCAGGACTGAGCAAGGAATCCCTGTACTGGCGCCTGGACATCGTGGTCGGCGCGCTGACGTATGCGATGGCCGATTTCGGCCTGATCAAGCGCCCCGCCGGTGTCACCGAAGCGGCGCATCGTGACCGCGCCGCGCGCGAACTGATCGAGTTCGCGGCAGCCGGTTTCCGCAGTTCGTAGGGCGGGCTCAAGCCCGCCGCTGCTCTTTCCGACCAGCATTTCCGTTGTTCCATTTGTTGAAAACGGCGGGCTTGAGCCCGCCCTACAAGGACTTACGAAACATGTCTAACAAACTACTTGTCCGGCGCGCAGCCGTCCTGGGCGCTGGCGTGATGGGTGCGCAGATCGCCGCCCACCTGACCAACGCGGGCGTCGACACCGTCCTGTTCGACCTGCCGGCGAAGGAAGGCGACCCAAATGGCGTCGTCACCAAAGCCATCGCCAACCTGGCCAAGCTCAGCCCCGCCCCGTTCGCCGACAAGGCGCTGGCCGACCGCATCGTGCCGGCCAACTACGAGACTGGGCTGGAACTACTGAAGAGCTGCGACCTGATCATCGAGGCCATCGCCGAGCGCATGGACTGGAAGCAGGACCTCTACAAGAAGATCGCTCCGTTTGTGCCGGCCCACACTGTGCTCGCCAGCAACACCTCCGGCCTGGGCATCAACAAGCTGGCAGAAGTCCTGCCGGAAGAGCTACGCCACCGTTTCTGCGGCGTGCACTTCTTCAACCCGCCGCGCTACATGCACCTGGCCGAACTGATCCCGGCCCGCACCACCGACGCCGCCGTGCTCGAAGGCCTGGAAACCTTCCTGGTCACCACGCTGGGCAAGGGCGTCGTCTACGCCAAGGACACCCCGAACTTCATCGGCAACCGCATCGGCGTGTTCTCGATGCTGGCCGCGATGCACCACACCGAACAGTTCGACCTGGGCTTCGACACCGTCGACGCGTTGACCGGCCCGGCGATCGGCCGCCCGAAGTCGGCGACCTACCGCACCGCGGACGTCGTCGGCCTGGACACCATGGCCCACGTCATCAAGACCATGGCCGACACCCTGCCGGAAGACCCGTGGCACAAGTACTTCCAGGCGCCGAAGTGGCTGGCTGGCCTGATCGAGAAGGGCGCGCTGGGCCAGAAGACCGGCGCCGGTTTCTATACGAAGAAGGGCAAGGACATCCTCGTCCTCGACCTGAAGGCGCAGGATTTCCGCGTCTCCGCCGGTGAGCTCGATGCCGATATCGCCGCTCTGTTGAAGGAAAAGGATCCGGCGAAGAAGTTCGCCGCCCTGCGTGCCA
Organism: Lysobacter fragariae; assembly: GCF_054779775.1. NCBI lineage: Bacteria > Pseudomonadati > Pseudomonadota > Gammaproteobacteria > Lysobacterales > Lysobacteraceae > Lysobacter > Lysobacter fragariae. The sequence continues at coordinate 560,728 of NZ_BAAGXP010000006.1, forward strand.
GCGAGCACCCGCAGGCGAAGTTCCTGTGGGCGTGCTTCCGCGACACCTTCCACTACTCCGCCTATCACCTCGAATCGATCGCCGACACCGCGCGCGATGTCGATTTCGCGATCCGCTGGGGCTACGGCTGGTCGCTGGGCCCGTTCGAAACCTGGCAGGCCGCGGGCTGGAAGCAGGTCGCCGAGTGGATCGCCGACGACATCGTGAAGGGCTTGGCGATGAGCAATGCGCCGTTGCCGGACTGGGTGTTCGACGGCCGCGACGGCGTGCATGGCACCGCAGGCAGCTACAGCCCGGGCCGCAATGCGATGGTGCCGCGCTCGACCAACCCGGTGTATGCGCGCCAGCGTTTCCCGGATGCGCTGATCGGCGAGAAGTTCTCGCCGGGTCGCACGGTGTACGAGAACGACGGCGTGCGCCTGTGGGCGGACGAAAGTGACGACATCGCCGTGGTCAGCTTCAAGACCAAGCTGCACACGGTCAACGACCACGTGCTCAACGGCCTGCAGGAAGCCATCGCCATTGCCGAGCGTGACTTCCGTGGCCTGGTGATCTGGCAGCCGAAGGAGCCCTTCTCCGCTGGCGCCGATCTGTCCGGTGCGTTGGGCCTGCTGCAGGCCGGCGATCTCAAGGGCTTCGAGGCGATGGTCGCCAACTTCCAGAAGACCAGCCAGGCGATCAAGTACGCACAGGTGCCGGTCGTGGCCGCGGTGCGCGGTCTGGCGCTCGGCGGCGGCTGCGAATTCCAGATGCATGCGACGCGCACCGTGTTCGCACTGGAGAGCTACATCGGCCTGGTCGAAGCCGGTGTCGGCCTGCTGCCGGCCGGTGGCGGCCTGAAGGAGTTCGCCGTGCGCGCCTCCGAAGCTGCTGGCCCCGGCGGCGATGTGTTCGCGCAGCTCAAGACCGCCTTCGAAAGCGTGGCGATGGGCAAGGTGTCTACCTCGGCGTTCGAAGCGCGTTCGCTGAAGCTGGCGCGCGATTCCGATGTCGTCGTCTTCAACGCCTTCGAACTCCTGCACGTGGCGAAGCAGCAGGCACGCGCGCTGGCCGAGTCCGGCTACCGCCCGCCCCTGCCCGGCCGCCGCATCCAGGTCGCCGGCGATGTCGGCATCGCCACTTTCAAGATGATGCTGGTGAACATGCTGGAAGGCCGTTTCATCTCGCCGCACGACTACGAGATCGCCACGCGCATTGCCACCGCCCTGTGCGGCGGCGAAGTCGACCGCAACACGCTGGTCGACGAGGAATGGCTGATCCGTCTTGAGCGCGAACACTTTGTCGCGCTGGCGCAGATGCCCAAGACCCAGGAACGCATCGCGCACATGCTCAAGACCGGCAAGCCGCTGCGGAATTAGTAGTGAAGAAGATCGGGCATCCTGCCGCGACTTCTTCGCCTCTGGCGAAAAGCGTGGTTTTCGCCAGAGGCCGCGACGTCGCTTCGCGACGCCGCGCCGGCACATCCATGTGCCGGAACACCACCCTGCATTCGGAGTAATTCCATGATCAAACAAGTACAAGACGCCTACATCGTCGCCGCCACCCGCACTCCGGTCGGCAAGGCCCCGCGCGGCGTGTTCCGCAATACCCGCCCTGACGACATGCTCGCGCACGTGCTGCGCAGCGTGGTCGCGCAGGCGCCGGGCATCGACGTCAACCGCATCGACGACGCCATCATCGGCTGCGCCATGCCCGAGGGCGAGCAAGGCATGAACGTGGCGCGCATCGGCGTGCTGCTGGCGGGCCTGCCCAACACCATCGCCGCGCAGACGATCAACCGCTTCTGCTCGTCGGGCCTACAGGCCGTCGCGCTGGCGGCCGACCAGATCCGCCTGGGCAACGCCGACCTGATGCTGGCCGGCGGCACCGAATCGATGTCGATGGTGCCGATGATGGGCAACAAGGTCGCACTGTCGCCCAGCGTGTTCGCCAACAACGAGAACGTCGCCATCGCCTATGGCATGGGCATCACCGCCGAGAAGGTCGCCGAGGAATGGAAGGTCTCGCGCGAGGACCAGGACGCGTTCGCCCTCGCCTCGCACCAGAAGGCCATCGCAGCGATCCAGGCTGGCGAGTTCACCTCGGAAATCTCGCCGTATGAAGTCGTTTCCCACCTGCCGGACCTTGCCGGCAACACCATCCGCCTGAAGAAGTCGCTGGTGGAAATCGACGAAGGTCCGCGCGCGGACTCCTCGCTCGAAGGCCTGCTGAAGCTCAAGCCGGTGTTCCGCAACGGCCAGTTCGGCGGCACGGTCACGGCCGGCAACAGCTCGCAGATGTCCGACGGTGCCGGCGCGGTACTGCTGGCATCGGAACAGGCGATCAAGGACTACGGCCTGACCCCGCTCGCGCGCTTCGTCAGTTTCTCGGTCGCGGGTGTGCGTCCGGAAGTGATGGGCATCGGTCCCATCGCGGCGATTCCGAAGGCACTCAAGCAGGCTGGCCTGACCAAGGATCAGCTCGACTGGATCGAGCTCAACGAAGCCTTCGCCGCGCAGGCGCTGGCGGTGATGCGCACCAGCGAACTCGACCCGTCGAAGGTCAATCCGCTCGGCGGCGCCATCGCCCTGGGCCATCCGCTCGGCGCGACCGGCGCGGTTCGCACCGCGACGATCGTGCACGGCCTGCGCCGTCGCCAGCTCAAGTACGGCATGGTGACGATGTGCATTGGCACCGGCATGGGTGCGGCGGGGATCTTCGAAGCACTGTGATCGTGCGGTGACTCCATGATTCCGCGATCGCTTGCGGACGCGTTCTCGACAAAAGCAGAAACGGCCCCGCGGGGCCGTTTTTGTCATGGACTGCCATCCCGCAGAGGCCGCGCGCCTGCCGCATCAGGCCATCCGGGCGCCATTGGGCACCACGCGCTCGATGGTCGTGATCACCACGCCTTCGTCAGTGTGGAACCCGGTCAGCAGGAACTCCGATACGAACGGGCCCACCTGCTTTGGCGGGAAGTTGATGACCCCGACGATCTGGCGTCCCACCAGTTCGTCTGCGGCATACAACGCCTTCACCTGCGCGCTGGTCTTGCGAACGCCATGCGGACCGAAATCCACCCACAGCTTCCAGGCGGGTTTCCTGGCCTCGGGAAACGGCTCCACGCGCAGGACGGTGCCTGCACAGAGCATCACCTTCTCGAAGTCTTTCCACTCGATGGTCGGCGTTTCCACTTCATGTTCCCGATCAATTTGGCGGGTGACATGGTGACCCGCCGTCGATTCCGCAGCGTCATCGCCATTGGAACGCCGTCGCGCCATCGGCAGAGTCAGTGGTCGCGACCTTCGCGCACCGCTTTCCACGCATCCTTGAACTCCGCCCACCAGTAGCTGAGCTGCGCACCGACGAAGCCGGCGGGCTTGAGCGCGGATACCAACCCGTAGTCGGCGAATTCGCGCCAGCGGGAGTCGTTTTCGGCGATGGCGGAAGCAACCACCTCACCGGCAAATGTCGTCGGCGCCACCCCATGCCCGCCAAATGCCTGGGCCAGCCACAGCCCTTCGTCGATGCGACCAATCTGCGGCATCTGGTGGCGCGCGTAGCTCATCAGTCCGGACCACGCGAAGTCGGCGCGCACGCCGTCCAGCTGCGGGAATACCTTGAGCAGGTCACTTCGCAGCAGGCGCTCGACGGCATCCGGCGCGCGATCCAGGATCGAGATCCGCCCACCCCAGAGCAGCCGCGAGTCCGGGAGCGGCCGGTAGTAGTCGAAGGCGAAACGCGTGTCGTACACCGCGCTACGGGTGGTCATGATCTCGTCCATCCGCGATCCCAATGGCTCGGTGACCATGACGTAGGTCGCGATGGGCAACACGCCGGCATCGACCTTGCGCCGCAATCCGGCCAGATAACCGCCGCAGGCCAGCACGACCTGCTCGGCTTCGACCTCGCCCGTCGGCGTGCGTACGCGCCACCCGGCGCCGGCCCGATCCAGCGATACGACCGGGCTGCCCTCGAAGACCGACACGCCCTGCCCCACGGCCGTCGCGGCAATCCCACGGGCGTACTTGAGCGGGTGGAAGTGAAAAGCGTCCGGCTCGAACAGGCCGTCGTGGTATCGCGTGGTCCTGAGGCGCTGGCGGAGTTCCTCTTGCGGAAGCCATTGCCAGTCGACGCCGTAATTGTCGGCCAGCAGCTTCTGGCGTGACCGCAGCACTTGCTGGTCGCGGAACCAGTTGGCCCAGATCACGCCGGAATCGCTCACGTCGCAGTCGATGCCGTGAAGGTCGATGCGGCGACGGATCAGTGCGACGGCATCGGTGGTTCCTGCATACAGGGCGCGGGCGCGATGCGGGCCCAGTTCGCGCAGCAGGGCGTCCTCGCCGCGCGAGAAGCCGCCGAAGACGAAGCCGCCATTGCGTCCGGACGCACCGTGTCCGACCTCATCGGACTCCAGCACGACCACGTCGCGGACACCGCGCTCAGCCAGGCCCAACGCGGTGTTCAGACCAGCGAAACCGCCGCCGACGATGCAGACCTTCGCGACGCGCTTTCCCGCAAGCGGGGGCGACGGGGCCCGTTCTGTGACGGTAGCGCGGTAATAGCTGACGGGTGGTCTGGACATCGCGGGCACTCAGCGGGTTTGATGGCAACGGTCCACGAGAGGTCGCGTCCTTGGAAATCCATCGCGCCGATAAAGCCTATCGCAAGCGCGCCCTGTGGCTGCTGGCTGGCATCACGGTGCTGTGCGCCGTGCTGCTGTGGCTGCTGCAGGCGTGGCTGCAGGACCTCACCACGCGCCTGGATCGGGTGGACCCGCAGACCGCGAAACAATGGGTGCGCATGCTGCTCGCCGGACTGGGCATCGGTCTGTCGATGCCGGCGATCGCACTGGGCCTGAACCTGCGGCAGATCGGGCTTGCCTCGCGCCTGCAGGGCCGCTTCCCGCCGGCAGAATGGAAAACCTTGCGCGACGTACGCGTATTGCGCGACGCAGCGGCGCTCGCCTGGGCACGCAAGGTGGAACTGGCGGGCTCGGCGGTACTCGCGCTGGCCGGTCTGCTGATCGTTTGGGCGATCTGGTCCTGGTGGCGCTTCAGCTAGCTCGGCACCACGCCAACAGCGACTTACTCGAGGTCTTCGACGCCAAGTTCGTCCAGCGCGTTCTGCATCAGCTTGCGGGCCGAGTCACTCAGCTTCTCGTGGTCCAGCGCGTAGCGGATGGTCGCTTCGATCAGCCCGAGGTGCGTGCCGCAATCGAAACGCGTGCCCTGGAAGCGGTAAGCGTTGACCGTCTCCTCCGCCAGCAGCGTACTGATGGCATCGGTGAGCTGGATTTCGCCGCCGGCGCCAGGCTGCGTGGATTCCAGCAGCTCGAAGATCCGCGGACTCAGCACGTAGCGGCCAACGACCGCGAGGTTGCTCGGCGCGACCTCGGGCTTGGGCTTTTCGACGATTGCCGTGATCCGGCCCTGCCGGTTCTGGAAGGTCTGGGTCGCGACGATGCCGTAGTTGCTGGTCTGCTCGCGCGGCACGTCCTGCACGGCAATGACGCTCTGCTGGGAGGCCTCAGCCACGTCCGCCATCTGCTTCAGCGCGCCAGGGCCGCCCCGGTTCCAGATCAGGTCGTCAGGAAGCAGCACCGCGAAAGGCTGGTCGCCGACGATGGGCTTGGCGCACAACACCGCGTGGCCCAGCCCCAACGCTTCGGCCTGGGTGACGAACACGGCGCGCACGCCGCGCGGCAGGACATTGCGGATGAGTTCGAGCTGCTCGGTCTTGCCGGAACGCTCGAGCTTCTGCTCCAGCTCATACGCCTTGTCGAAATAGTCCGCCACCGCATGCTTGTAGCGATTGGTGACGAACACCAGGGTTTCGCAACCCGCTTCGACGGCCTCATCGACCGCGTACTGGATCAGCGGCCGATCGACGATCGGCAGCATTTCCTTGGGCACGGTCTTGGTTGCCGGCAGGAAGCGCGTACCGAGTCCGGCCACTGGGAAAACGGCCGTGCGGATGCGGCCTTGCTTACTGACACCCCGGGACATCAAACCTTCCTGGCATTGCGAGTTGGGAAGGCAACCACGGTCGATGCGGTCTGCAACGGCCCATGCTCACCGATGGGTTGGAATTCTGGCACGGTCGCGCGCAACAAGGCAGCCAGTGCCTCGGTGTCGTAGCGCGAACAGGCATCACGCATCTGCGCAATCGCGCTTTCCAGGTTGACCGCGGATACCTGGCGTGGCTCGGCCTGGAGGATTTTCGGGTGCGCAGTGGGGCGGTAACGCTCGTCGGCGTGGAAGAGCGTTTCGTGCAACTTCTCGCCGGGACGCAAGCCGGTATAGACGATGGCGATATCGCGACCCGGCAGCTTGCCGGCAAGGCGGATCATCTGCTCGGCCAGCATGCGGATCGGCACGGGCTCACCCATGTCCAGCGTATAGATCGCTTCGTGCGTGCCGATAGCGGAGGCCTGCAGGATCAGCTGGCAGGCTTCGGGGATCGTCATGAAGAAGCGGGTGACTTCCGGGTCGGTGACGGTCACCGGGCCACCGGTGCGGATCTGCTCGCGGAACAGCGGAACCACGCTGCCAGCCGAATCCAGCACGTTGCCAAAGCGCACCGTTACGAAGCGCGTGGAGCGGCGATCAGCCATCGACTGGCAGGCCATCTCCGCCAGGCGCTTGGTGGCGCCGAGCACGTTGATGGGATCGACGGCCTTGTCGGTGGAGATGAGCACGAAGGTACCCACGCCATTGTCGCGGCAGGCCCGCGCGACGGTTTCCGTCGCCAGCACGTTGTTGCGCACGCCCTCGCGCAGCTGGGTTTCCAGAAGCGGGACCTGCTTGTATGCGGCGGCATGGAACACGGCGTCGGGTTCGGCCAGGCGCAAGGCGTACTTGATCACTGCCGGGTCGCCGCAGTTACCCAGCACCGGGATGTATTCGAGGTCGGGGAAGTCGCGGCGCAGCAGCGACTCCGTGGTGGTCAGTGCGAGTTCGTCGATCTCGACCAGCGCGATGCGGCGTGCGCCGTGACGCGCGCACTGGCGACACAGCTCCGAACCGATCGAACCACCTGCCCCCGTGACCAGCACGGTGCGTGCGCCCAACCAGCTGCGGATCGCCTTCCAGTCCGGCATCACCGGCTTGCGGCCGAGAAGGTCCTCGATCGCGACTTCCTTGAGTTCACCCGGCAGCGATCGGCCTTCGAGCATGTCCTGCAGGCGCGGCACCATCCGGAATGGCAATCCAGTGCGCTCGCACGCGGCGAGCACGCGCTGGAGCTGGCTCGCATCCGCCGACGGCATCGCGATCACCAGCAGCTTGGCTGCGGTCTCACGGGCGATTTCCGCGACGTCCTGCACCTTGCCGAGCACCGGCACGCCCTGCACCTTGCTACCGCGCAGGACGGAGGCGTCATCCAGGAAGCCCACCGGGTGGTAGGTACCGACGCGGCGCAGGTCGCGGACCAGTGCCTCACCCGCGCGGCCGGCGCCGAGGATCAACGTACGCACGCTCGCGGATTTGTTGCCGCTTTCCAACCGGCTGTCTTTCCACGCGCGATAGAGCAGACGCGGCGCACCCAGCATCGCCATCAACCCGAGCGGATACAGGACCAGCACGGTGCGCGGGACCATGTCCAGGCGGTTGTAGAGGAACAGGCCCAGCACGATCGCGAACAGACCGAGCACGCAGGCCTTGAAGATGTTCCACAGGTCCGGAACGCTCGCGAAGCGCCACAGGCCGCGATAGAGGCCGATCTGCCAGAACACCAGGCCCTGCGCCGCCAGCACGAGGGCGATTTCGGTCGACCACAGGGGAATTTCGGGCGGGTGCGCGACGATGCCCCAACGCAGCCGGTGGAGGCCCTGCCATACCAGCCAGACCATTGTCAGGTCATGGATGATCACGGCCTGGCGCGGCAGAGCGTTCTTCCATCGTTCGAGCCAGGAACTCATTCCCCGTCCTTTTCCAGTTCAGTCCGGATTCTGATCTTTCCGGGCCGGCAGGAGTATTGCAACGCCCACCAGAGCGCCATTGCCAATACCAGCCAGGCCAACGCAATTCCCTTCGCCTGCGTCGTTGGTCGTGACTGCAGCCCCCATGCCAGCAGCCACGCAACCGCCGTCCAGCCTGCGTATGCGAACGTCACGATGGCGTGAGTGCCGGACCGCGCGGCCCATGCCTGGTAGGCATGCTGGGCATGTGCAGTCCACCAGCGCTCTCCCCTCAACACGCGTCGAGCCAGCGTCAATCCACTATCGACGAGGAACGCCGACAGCGGCAACAGCAACAGCAGCCAGGCGAAGCGCGGCATCCCTGCCGCCGCCACAATCAGCAGCGCAGCAAGGGTAAAACCCAATGCACCGCTGCCGACATCGCCGAGGAATATCCGTGCCCGGGGAAAGTTGAAAGGCAGGAAGCCAAGACACCCGGCGACGAGCGCCAAACCCAGCCATGCGAAAGCTCCGCCGCCCAGCACCGACAATCCACCGGCCACCAATGCGGCCTGGCTGGCAGCGATACCGTCGATGCCATCCATGAAGTTCCAGACGTTGGTCAACACCATGACTGCAACAAACGCGGCAATCGCCAGCAACAGGTCACCCCAGGTCGCGGCAACGCCCAGTGCCAGCACACCCGCGGCAATCGCCTGTACGCCCAGTCGCACCCAGGCGGATAACGGCCGGTGGTCGTCCAGCCAGCCGATCGCGGCCACCGCGACCATGCCAATCAGATAGGCCGCGAGCAACACGATCTGCTGCGGATAGCGCCAGGCCAGCGCGCAGGTAGCGACCAGTAGTGCGACGACAATCGCGATGCCACCGCCACGCGGCGTAGGCACGACATGCGCCCTGCGTTCGCCCGGATGGTCGACCAGGTTGCGTTGCAGCGCGTAACGACGTGCCAGCCAGGTACCGATGAAGGCGATGGTGAAATTGAGGAACAGCCAGAACGTCATTCCTCACACCACCGCATAGTTCAAGAGCGGTTTCACAGTGCCCCATTCCTTGCAGCTCGGACACTGCCAGTGGTGGCTGCGCGCACCGAAACCGCATCGCGTGCAACGGTAACTCGGGTTGCGTACCAGCAACTGGTCGGTGATGTGCTTGAGGTCGTGCAGCGTCGCCAGCGGATCCGCCGCTTCGGCGATGGTGAGGTCGATCAATGCCGCTTCGCCGCGCACCGACGGACGATCCTTGAGTTGCCGGGCCAGGTACGCGCGTGCCGCGGGGACGCCTTCATCGGCTTCCACCATCCGCGTGAGTGCGAGCACGGGCGAGATGCCACGGTAGTGCTCGCACATCTCCGCGAGGAACGCGCGTGCACCGGGACCATCTCCGACACGTTCGTAACTCGACAACAGCGACGGCAGGATTTCGGGAAGGTAGTCCGGATCGTTGCGGGCAACGCGTTCGAATGATCGGATGGCGCCTGCGTCATTGCCGGCATCCAGCTCGATGCGTCCCTCGATCATGCCGGCACGCACCGAGTTGGCATCGGCCTCGTAGGCGCGGGCGACGGCTTCGCGGGCGGCATCCGTTTCACCGGCTGAGCGATGACGGTCGGCCAGTTCGCATTCGAACTGCGCCACCAGCTTGCCCATCGGCTCGCCAGTGGCGGCTTCAAAGCGGCGCGCGTTCTCGATCGCCTTGCCCCAGTCGCGCTCGGCCTGGTAGATGCCGATGAGGTGCTTCAGTGCCAGCGGCGCCATGTCCAAGGCAACCAGATCGCTGAAGACGGTCTCCGCGCGATCCAGCAGGCCCGAGCGCATGTAGTCCTCGCCCAATGCAAGCAGCGCCTGCACCTTCTGCTGGTCGCTCAGCCCGGGACGCTGCACCAGCGCCTGGTGCAGGCGGATCGCGCGATCGACTTCGCCGCGTCGGCGGAACAGGTGTCCGAGTGCGACCTGGGTTTCGAAGGTGTCCTTGTCCAGTTCGGCGATGTGCAGGAACAGTTCGATCGCCTTGTCCGGCTGCTCGTTGAGCAGGTAGTTCAGGCCGCGGAAATAAGTCGTGGAGAGCTTGCTTACCTGGCTGTCGCTATGGCGCTCGCCACCGCGGCGCCCGATCACCCAGCCGCTGACCGCCGCGATGGGCAGCAGCAGGAAGAACCAGAACCACTCGTTGATGAATTCCATCCGATCAGGGCCCTGGCTTGGCGGCGGTGGACGACGTCTGGCGCTCGGCGCGCGCGACGCGGCGACGCAACGGCAACACCACGCTGGCGGCGATGGCCAGTCCACCGAGCAGCACACCGAGCAGCAGCGCAACCAGCAGTGCCACGCCTAGCGTCGTGGAGAGCTGGACCGGGCCGAAATCGATGATCGCCGTCTGGCGATTGAGCGCACCCACGATCGCGCCAAGCGCGATGCAGGCCACGGCAATGAACAGGCGAATCAGGCGCATGACGTCCTCCGGACGGCATTCCGTCGTCGTGCATGCGTTAGCTTAACGGACGCATCGCTCTGATGCGATGCACAAACCACCCAGGCAGGCGTGCGCTTGCCGGAGGCCTGGGGCCTCAATCTTCTTCGTCGATGGGAACCACGTCGCTGACGCGCTCGCGCAGTTCCTTGCCCGGCTTGAAGTGCGGGACATGCTTGCCCGGCAACGCGACCGACTCACCCGTCTTCGGGTTACGGCCCAGGCGCGGCGGGCGGAAATGCAGGGAAAAACTGCCGAAGCCACGGATCTCGATCCGCTCCCCGGTGGACAGCGATCCGCCCATCATTTCGAGCAGCGCCTTCACCGCCAGATCCACGTCGTCGCCCTTCAGGTGCGCCTGACGCTGCGACAGGATCTCGATCAGTTCGGACTTGGTCATGACGTGGCTTGAACTCCCCTGACTTGCCGGCGGACGCACCCCATTGCGCCCTCCTTACATCGATCCTGCATCGGCGCGAGTCGCCACCGGATGCCGGACCGCCTTACATACCGAAGGCGACCCGGGATTCCGGGCCGCCTTCGTTGTATCAACAACTTACCTCAACCGGGGCGATTACTCGCCCTTGTTGCCCAGCTGTTCGCGCAGCAGCGCACCCAGCTTGGTGGTACCACTGGAAGCGTCGGAAGCGGCACGGTTGTAATCGGCCAGGGCTTCGGCCTGCTCGGCCTGGTCCTTCGCCTTGATCGACAGCTGCATGCTGCGACCCTTGCGGTCGGTGCCCACGATCTTGGCTTCGATCTCGTCGCCGACCTTCAGCACCTTGCTGGCATCGTCCACGCGGTCGTGGGAGATGTCGCGGGCCGAGATGTAGCCTTCGATGCCGCCGTCGAGTTCGACGGTGGCGCCCTTGGCGTCGACTTCCTTCACGATGCCCTTGACGATCGAGCCCTTGGCGTTGGTCGCCACGTAGGTGCCCATCGGGTCCTGTTCCAGCTGCTTGACGCCGAGCGAGATGCGCTCGCGCTCCGGATCAACGGCCAGCACCACGGCTTCCAGCGTGTCGCCCTTCTTGAAGTTGCGCACGATGTCTTCGCCGGTGGTGTTCCAGCTGATGTCCGACAGGTGGACCAGGCCATCGATGCCGCCGTCCAGGCCGATGAAGATGCCGAAGTCGGTGATCGACTTGATCTGGCCCGACACCTTGTCGCCCTTCTTGTGCAGCACGGAGAAGGTTTCCCACGGATTGCTGGTGACCTGCTTCATGCCCAGCGAGATGCGGCGACGCTCTTCATCCACGTCGAGGACCATGACCTGCACTTCGTCGCCGACCTGGACGATCTTGCCCGGGTTGACGTTCTTGTTGGTCCAATCCATCTCGGAGACGTGCACCAGGCCTTCGACGCCCGGCTCGATCTCGACGAACGCGCCGTAATCGGTGACGTTGGAGACCTTGCCGAACACGCGGGTGTTGGCCGGGTAGCGACGGGCGATGTTGTCCCACGGATCCTCGCCCAGCTGCTTGAGGCCCAGCGAAACGCGGTTGCGCTCCTTGTCGTACTTGAGCACGCGGACGTCGAGCTCTGCGCCGACTTCCACGACTTCGGACGGATGACGCACGCGCTTCCACGCCATGTCGGTGATGTGCAGCAGGCCGTCGATGCCGCCGAGGTCGACGAACGCGCCGTAGTCGGTGAGGTTCTTGACCACACCCTTCAGCACGGCGCCCTCGACCAGCTTCTCAAGCAGCTGCTCGCGCTCTTCCGAATGCTCGCTCTCGACCACCGCACGGCGGGAGACGACGATGTTGTTGCGCTTGCGGTCCAGCTTGATGAGCTTGAACTCGAGTTCCTTGCCTTCGAGGTACGACGAATCGCGCACCGGGCGCACGTCGACCAGCGAACCAGGCAGGAAGCCGCGGACATCCTTGATGTCGACGGTGAAGCCGCCCTTGACCTTGCCGCTGATGCGGCCGGTGATGGTGGCGTTGGCCTGCAGGGCCTCTTCCAGTTCGTCCCACACCATCGAACGCTTGGCCTTCTCGCGCGACAGCACGGTTTCGCCAAAGCCATTCTCGATGGAGTCGAGGGCGACCTTGACTTCGTCGCCCACGCCGACGTCGATTTCGCCAGCGTCGTTCCGGAACTGTTCGATCGGCACGATGCCTTCGGACTTGAGGCCGGCGTTGATCACCACGACGTCGCCGCGGACTTCCACGACGGTGCCGATGACGATGGAGCCCGGCTTCAGCTTCGCCAGGTTGGTCTGGCTCTGTTCAAACAGTTCGGCAAATGATTCGGTCATTGAAAAATACTCAGTTGGACACACGGATCGCGGAGGGGACGTGGGCTGGTAAAAGCCCGCCAAAGTCCGGCGACCCACCCGTTGTGCGGCAGGGCGGAATGCCTTGCCAATGGATGGAAATCCCATCGCAGGATTGCGATGAGGCCTGTCTGCTGCGAAAAACGACCCGTTCAGTGCCCGGGCAACAAAGCCAGGACCTGTTCGACGACCGCTTCGATCCCGAGACCGGTGGTATCGATGCGGACGGCGTCATCGGCCGGCCTCAACGGCGCCACGGAGCGTTGGGCGTCACGGGCATCGCGGGCGAGAATCTCCCGGAGCAGACCGCTCAATGTAACCGAAACTCCTTTTTCCATCAACTGCTTATAGCGTCTTTCGGCCCTTTCCTCGGCGCTGGCGGTCAGGAAAACCTTGTGGGCGGCGTCAGGGAAGATGACGGTACCCATGTCCCGTCCGTCAGCCACCAGGCCGGGGAGCCGGCGGAAGGCACGCTGGCGGTCCTTCAGGGCCGCCCGGACTTCGGGGATGGCGGCAATGGCCGAGGCGGCGGCGCCGGCTGTTTCGGTGCGCAGCTCGTCGGTCGCGTCCTGGCCGTTGACCAGGACCCGTAGTTCGCGGCCGTCGTCGTGGAATTCGACCCGGGTGTCGAAGGTGCAGCGCACCAGCGCGGCGTGGTCATCGAGGTCAATCGCCCCCCAACCCGCGGCGACCCCAACCGCCCGGTACAGGGCACCCGAGTCGAGGTAGTGCCAGCCAAGCCGCTGGGCGACAAGGCGGCTGATGGTGCCCTTGCCGGAACCGGAAGGGCCGTCGATGGTGAGTACGGGGATGGTGTCGGTCATCCGGGCATTATGGATGGGGGCGCCCGACCTGGCTTCAGTCGCCATCTCCGGACAGCTCGGCAATGCGTCCTCGCGTCATGCCGATCGCGGGCGCCAGAGCCGGCGGGGTTGGTTCTCGCGCCGACGACCGTGTCGATGACCGCACCGGAGAAACCAGCGAAAACCACGGAATTCGTGCCTGCGCGGGAAGGATGGATGCCCAGCACCGGCCCTCCCGGCAACTTCAGCCACGCAACCACTTGATCCGCCGGCAATTTATCCGATAGAATCGCCGGCTTCGTTGTGTTCCACCCGTTTCTCCACCCCATTTCCCATTTCGTCCGAGGTTGTCATGAAGGTCCTGTCCTCCCTGAAGTCGGCGAAGGCCCGTCACCGCGACTGCAAGGTCGTCCGCCGCCGTGGCAAGGTCTTCGTGATCTGCAAGTCGAACCCGCGTTTCAAGGCGCGCCAGCGCTGAACCGCACCAGCGACGATCCGTCGTCGTGACGAAAAAGCCGCCGCAAGGCGGCTTTTTCGTTTCCGCAGGCAATACTTGGAAGCCGGGCACGCGCCATCGCCCGCGAGCGGCGTTGCACCGGACTGTGACGCCATCTTGCTGCCGTCGGGCGCAGGCTTGTGGTTCAATCGCCCATCCATCGGGGAGTACCAACGCCATGAAAGCCCGTCTCGCCGCAGTCACCTTTACCGCCTTCGCCCTCGCCGGCCTAGCCAATGTCGCTTCGGCCGAAACGCTGCTCGTCGAGCGCGTGCAGGAGGAAAACTCCGCCGCAATGCCCAAGCGCGGCCAGACCATGGCCCAGGTCGAAGCCAAGTACGGTGCGCCGTCGCAACGGCTGGATCCGCGCGGCGGCCAGAAACGCGCCTGGCCGACGATCAACCGCTGGTCGTACGCGGCCTTCACCGTGTACTTCGAGAACAGCCGGGTAATTGACGTGGTCGCCAACAAGGCTAGCGAGGAAGAAATCGGCCCGAAGCCGGCGATCAAGTAATCCGATTGCCCGCGCACAGCTGTACGGCGCGTTTTCACAGCTAATCCGGGGCCGCCCCCGAGCGGCCCGCGCAGCAATGCGACTCGAACGGCGGGCTATCATTGCCCGCCTTTTTCGTCTGCGATGCCATGAACCAGAACGCCGTGCGCTTCCCCGCCGAGTGGGAGCCCCAGTCCGCAGTCCTCATCGCCTGGCCGCACGCCGACACCGACTGGGCACAGCGCCTGGGCGAAGTCGAGGAAACCTACATCGCGCTGGTCGCCGCCATCACCCGCTACCAGCCGGTGCTGATCTGCGTCGCCGACGACGACCTGCAGACCTACGCCGAAGCCCGCCTGCGTTCCAACCGCATCGACCTGTCACGTGTGCGATTCCTGCCCGTGGCATACGACGACACCTGGCTGCGCGATTCCGGACCGATCACGTTGATCGAGAGCCCGCTGCGTAGCCCAGAGGCCTTCCGCCTGCTCGACTTCCGCTTCACCGGCTGGGGCGGCAAGTTCGAAGCCAGCCGCGACGACCAGCTGGTCGAAAACCTCGACAACGCCGGCACGTTCCACGCCAGCTCGCGCCAGCCGATCAATTTCGCACTGGAAGGCGGCGCCATCGAAACGGACGGCGCCGGCACCCTGCTGAGCACCTGGCAGTGCCTGCACGAGCGCCACCCCGACGCCAGCCGCGAGGACATCACCGCCAAGCTGGCCGGCTGGCTGCACCAGGACCGCGTGCTGTGGCTCGACCACGGTTACCTGGAAGGCGACGACACCGACGCGCACATCGACACCCTCGCCCGCTTCGCCGGACCGGACGCCATCGTGTTCCAGGCCTGCGACGACACCAGCGACTCGCACTACGCGGAACTGAAGGCGATGGCGGACGAAATCGCCGCCCTGCGCACCCGCGACGGCCAGCCCTACCGCCTGTTTCCGCTGCCGTGGGCGAAGCCGGTCATTGACGAAGGCCGCCGCCTGGCCGCGAGCTACGCCAACTTCCTGATCATCAACGGCGCGGTGCTGATGCCAGCCTATGGCGATGAAGCCGATGCTGCCGCCCAGGCGGTGCTGGCGCAGGCATTCCCGGATCGCGACATCATCGCGGTGCCCTGTCGCTCGCTGATCTGGCAGAACGGCAGCCTGCACTGCATCACCATGCAGCTGCCCGCCGGCGTCGTGGCAGCCTAGGCGCGATCGCACAACTCGCGGCAAACCCCATGCCACGTTACGTAGCCTTCCTCCGCGGCGTCAGCCCGATGAACGCGAAGATGCCGGAGCTCAAGCTGTTTCGAGGCGGCCGGGTTCGCCAACGTCAGGACCGTCCTGTCCAGCGGCAACGTGGTGTTCGATGCCTCGGCGCGCTCCGACCTTGCATCGCGCGCAGGGCGGAAGCCGCGATGTTGGAGTCGCTCGATCGCAGCTTCTGGACCCTGGTACGTCCCGTCGCCCGCCTCCAGGCCCTGATCGATGCCGATCCGTATCGCGCCTTCCGCCTGCCCGCCACGGCCAAGCGCGTCGTGACGTTCACGCGCGAGCCGATCGACTCCCCGCCCACGCTGCCAATCGAAAAGGACGGCGCCCGCATCCTCGCCATCCAGGGCACCGAAATCTTCACCGCCTACGAACCCATGCCCGGAAACCCCGTGTTCATGGCCCTGATCGAGAAAACCTTCGGCACGCAAGTCACCACCCGTACCTGGGACACGGCGAAGAAGTGCGCCGCGGCCTGACCCAGCAGTCAACATGGCATCTACAATCCGCCCATGAAGAAGACCACCCTGCCCGTCGCTCTGATCCAGGAACGCAACCATGGCGACGCCGAGGCGAACCTGTCAGTGATCGAAACCCGCGTCGCCGAAGCCGCCAAGCGCGGCGCGCGACTGGTGCTGCTGCAGGAACTCCACAATGGCCCCTACTTCTGCCAGCACGAATCCGTCGACGAGTTCGACCTGGCCGAAACCATTCCCGGCCCGAGCACGCAGCGCCTGGGCGCGTTGGCGAAGCAGCACGGCGTGGTGCTGGTGAGTTCGCTGTTCGAGAAGCGCGCCGCCGGCCTGTACCACAACACCGCTGTGGTCTTCGAGAAAGACGGCTCCACCGCCGGCAAGTACCGCAAGATGCACATCCCGGACGACCCGGGCTTCTACGAGAAGTTCTATTTCACGCCGGGCGACATCGGCTTCGAACCGATCAACACGTCGGTCGGCCGCCTGGGCGTGATGGTGTGCTGGGATCAGTGGTATCCCGAAGGCGCGCGTCTGATGGCGCTGGCCGGCGCGGAACTGCTGCTGTATCCGACCGCGATCGGCTGGGATCCCGACGACCAGCAACCGGAAAAGGATCGCCAGCGCAACGCGTGGATCCTGAGCCATCGCGGACACGCCGTCGCCAACGGTCTGCCGGTGCTGTCGTGCAATCGCGTGGGCCACGAGGTGTCGCCGCTGGGTACCTCCGGCATCCAGTTCTGGGGCTCCACGCACGTGCTGGGGCCGCAGGGCGAATTCCTCGCCGAAGCCAACCAGAACGAACCTGAAATCCTGATGTGCGAAGTCGACATGGAACGCAGCGAGCACGTCCGCCGCATCTGGCCGTTCCTGCGCGATCGTCGCATCGATGCGTACGGCGACCTGCTCAAGCGTTATCGCGACTGATACGGCGGCGACGCCGGTGAGTTACCTCATTCTCCGTCCCGCGATGGCTGGCGATATCGCCGCCATCACCGCGCTCTACGCGCAGGAAGTGGTTGATGGCGTCGCCACCTACGAATACGCGCCGCCAAGCGAAGCTGAGATGGCGCGACGCTGGCGGGCAATCGTCGATGACGGGTTCCCGTACCTCGTCGCGGAACTGCAGGGCCGCTTCGCCGGTTACGCATACGCCAGCCGCTACCGGACGCGCGACGGCTACCACTGGACGGTCGAGGACACGGTGTACGTCCATCCGGACGTGACCGGTCGCGGCATCGGCCGCGCGCTGCTGCAACAGCTGATAGACGAGTGCACCGCGATGGGCCAGCGCCAGATGGTCGCGGTGATCGGCGACCGCTCCAACCTCGCGTCGATCGCACTTCATGAGCGCCTGGGTTTCCGGACTGTCGGGATTTTTGAAGGGCTGGGTCGCAAGCACGGTCGCTGGCTGGACGCCGTGCAGATGCAGCGCGGTTTGGGCGACGGGGCGAACTCGGCGCCCTGAGCGGCCCGCTCGCAGATTCGGGACGACCATTGCCCGCAACAGGCTGAGACTTGGCTTCTTCGTCATTCCGGACGACCGGCCCGAGAGGGCTCGAACCCACGGAACTGATTCCGACGAGCGGCGACAATAAAACGAACGGTCGTGCTATTGTCGCCTCATGAACGCAATGACCGCTACCAGTAAGGGTGCCGCCACCCGCGAAGCCATCATTGATCGCGCCTACGAGATCGCGCGTTTCTCCGGGGTGGAAGGCCTGTCCATCGGCCCGCTCGCCCAGGCGGTAGGCATGTCGAAGAGCGGCGTATTCGCCCATTTCGGCTCCCGCGAGGACCTGCAGCTGGCCGTGCTCGAATCCGCTGCCCGCCGCTTCGGCGAAGCGGTCTTCATCGCCGCCCTGTCCAAGCCCCGCGGCCTGCCCCGGCTGCGGGCGATCATGCACAACTGGTTCAACTGGGGGCGCAGCAACGCCGGCGGGTGCGTGCTGGTGGCATCCGTCGCCGAGTACGACGATCGACCCGGTCCGCTGCGCGACCAGGTGGTCCGCCAGCAGCGGCAATGGCACGAGATCCTGCGTGGCGCCAGCCAGCTGGCGATCGACGAAGGCCACCTGCGCGATGGGAACACGGACCAATACGCTTTCGAGCTGTATGCCATCGCCCTTGCCGCCCACCACCAATCCGGCCTGTTCGGCGAAGAACAGACCTACGCGCTCGGCGAACAGGCCGCCGAGCGCTGGCTCGCTGCCAACTCCGCCTGAACTCCCCTCGAGGTGTCGCCATGGCTACTGCCATCTCGCTTCGCACGTCGTCAATTAGCACGATCGTTCGTAATATTTTGCCGCTTTACACGGCGCGACTCGGTTTCCTGGTCGGCAGCTGGTTCGCGCCCGAAGCCGCCATCCGCCGCGCCGGAAACCTGTTCACCCGACCGTTCGCGTCGTCGCGTTCGCGGGCGCTGGCCACACCCACCGAAGGCGCGCGCGAGTCGGACCTCGACGTCGACGGCACGCGGATCCACACCTATGTGTGGGGTGATCCGGCCCGCCAGCCCTACGTCCTGTTCGCACATGGCTGGTCGAGCCATGGCACGCGCATCGCCCCCTGGGTGAAACCGCTGCAGGACGCCGGCTACGCCGTGGTCACCTTCGACCAGACCGCGCACGGAAAAAGCGGTGGCACGCATACCACCCTGCCGGAATTCGCATGCAATCTGCTTGCTGTCGCGCATCGATTCGGGCCGGCTGCGGCGGTCGTGGGGCATTCGTTCGGCGGCGCGGCCACTGCGGTGGCATTGGCGAACGGATTGGATGCCCGGCGCGTCGTCCTGATCGCGCCGGTAGACGATCCGCTGCTGATGGTCGAGCGCTTCGCACGCTTCGTGTGGTTGGCGCGGGGTCTGGGACGCCGCATGTTCGCGCGGTTCGAACGGAACATGCGCTTCAGCGTCGAAGACCTGCAGGCTCGCCATATCGTGCCAAGGATCGGCCGCCCTGCCCTGATCGTGCACGACCTGGAGGACCGCGAAGTCCCGTGGTCGGACGGCGAGCGCTATGCCCGCCTCTGGTCTGATTCGCGGCTGCTGAGCACCACCGGCCTGGGCCACAACCGCATCGCCGACGATGCCGGCGTGATCGCTTCGGCACTGCGTTTCCTGCGCGGCGAGAGCGTGGGCGACCGCGTGGTTTCCAGCCCCAACCTGCCGTACGGATTCGCCTGAACGGATTCGCCTGAACGATTCGTTAGACCACGACGGTGAACCGGCGCGGGCAGCAGGAAAACCGGCGCGGGACCCGGACAACCCCGCGCCGGAACGACTATGCTGCGCGGCCGCCGGTCAAATCCCGGCGTTCCGCAACTGCATTGACCGTCGATGACCGCCGAAACCACCGCAACGACCGAAGATTTCCTCGCCACGCAGCCGCACGCCATCGTCGAGCGCGACGGCGTGCGCTACACGCTGCTGGGCACCGCGCACGTGTCGCGGGCGAGCGTCGACGCGGTGAAGGAAGCCGTCGGCAGTGGTCGTTTCGATGCGGTCGCGGTGGAACTCGATCCGCCGCGCCTGCAGGCGCTGACCGATCCGGAAGCGCTCGCAAAGCTCGACCTCATCCAGGTGATCCGCAACGGTCGCGTGGCGATGTTCGCCGCCAACCTCGCGCTGTCCGCCTACCAGCGTCGTCTTGCCGAACAGCTGGGCATCGAACCGGGCGCGGAACTCAAGCAGGCCGTGCTGGACGCGCGCGAACGCAACCTGCCCGTGCACCTGATCGATCGCGAAGTCGGCCTGACTTTCAAGCGCGCCTCGGCGAAGCTCGGCTTCTGGGGCCGCATCAAGCTCGGCAGCGGGCTCGCCGCCGGTCTCTTCGCCGACGATGAAGTCGGCGCCGAGGACATCGAGAAGCTCAAGCAGGGCGACATGCTCGAATCCAGCTTCAGCGAATTCGCAAGCAGCAGTCCCGAACTCTACGAAGCCGTGATCGGTGAGCGTGATCGCTACATGGCCGCACGCCTGCGCGAGACGCATGGCGACGCGCGCGAAGTACTGGCCGTCGTCGGCGCAGGCCACCTGCAAGGACTCGCGAAGCATCTCGCCGAAGAAACCCGGGACCCCGAAGCGCTGCGCGTCGAGCTGGAAGCGGTAAAGGCGAAGCGCAAGATCCCGTGGATCACGCTGGTCATCATGGGCCTGATCCTCACCGGCATTGCCTGGGGTTTCTGGCACGGCGGCTGGGCAGTGGGCGCAGACCTGCTCAAGCAATGGGTGATGTTCACATCCGGACTTGCAGCGCTGGGTTGCATCGTGGCCGGCGGACATCCGCTCAGCGTGATCACTGCAGCACTGGTGGCGCCGCTGAAGCCGTTCCGTCCGGGTGTACCCACCGGCGCGGTCTCCGCACTGGTCGAAGCGCAGCGCCGGAAGCCGGCCTATGGCGACTTCCTGGCATTGCGCGACGACGCGCAGACGGTGCGCGGTTGGTATCGCAATCGTGTCGCGCGCGTGGTGCTGAACTTCCTGCTCACCAACCTGGGCACCATGATTGGCGTGTGGCTCGCCGGATTCAGCATCGCGAGCAAGCTGGCGCATTGATGCCGCGCGGGGAACCGTCGGTCGCGTGAAGCGGGACGACATGCATCGGTTGTGTAAGGCGGAGTGACCAGCTTCGCTGTTGGAAGCCAGCTAGTTGCCTTGGCCGGTTTGGCTGAATCAACCTCACACATCGATTGGCGGGTCGAGACCCGCCCTACGCAACACCTCTGCGTGCAATTCCTGCACCGAACGCTTGGGATCAATGCCCCAAACGAAACGGGCGACCCGAAGGCCGCCCGTCCGTCGATCATTCCGCGGCAATTGCCGCCACCGCTGCACCCGGAATCGGGGCATCGCCCTTGCCGCGCGCACGGCGGATGGTTCGCGTGGTGTTGGCGCGCAGGTCGTCCAGCACCGCATAGATCGTCGGCAGGAACAGCAGGCTCACGATGGTCGAGAACGCCAGGCCACCGGCGATGGCGCGTGCCATCGGGTAATAAGCCGGACCGTCGCCGCCCATCTTGGTACCGCCGATCGCGATCGGCACCATCGCCAGGATCGCCGTGCCCATCGTCATCAGGATCGGACGCAGGCGTTCCTTGCTGCCTTCGACCAGCGCCTCGGTGCGCGACAGCCCACGGCGACGCAGATTGTTGATGTGCTCGATCATCACGATGCCGTTGTTCACCACCACGCCCATCAGCACCAGGATGCCGATGAAGGCCATGATGTTGAACTCGGTGCCGGTGATCCAGAACAGCCAGAACACGCCGAATACCGAGAACAGCACGCCGCTCATGATCGCCGACGGGAACAGCAGCGATTCGAACACTGCCGCCATCACGATATAGATCAGGACCAGCGCGATACCGAGGTTGAAGAACATCTGCCCCATCGCCTCGTCGTCGTCACCGAAACCGCCACCCTCGAAGGTGTAGCTGTATCCGGCGGGGAACGACACCGACTTCAACGACTCCTCGATCGCCTTGCGCGCATCCGGCATCGTCACCTTGTCGGGGAGGCCCGCGGTGATCGTCAGCGTGGTCTGGCGGTTCGCGCGCTTGATGGATGTCGCAGCCGGCTTGACGTTCACGTCGACCATCGCCAGCAGCGGCACGGTCCGGCCATCGGGGGCACGCACGGTAAAGGACGCGATGTCCTCGACGCCATAGTGCTCCGCACCGGCAAAGCGCACCCACACCGGCACTTCGCTCTCACCGCGACGGAATTCGCGAAGCGGCGCACCACGCAAGGCCAGACCGACGAACTGCGACACCTGCTGCGCGCTGAAACCGAACGCCGCGGCACGCTCGCGGTCCACGCGGACGTTGAGCTCGCTGTTCGTGTCGCCGATGTCGACCCGCACATCGCGCAGTTCCTTGCGCCTGGACAGGATCGGGACGATGTCACGACCCAGTTCCGTCAAGGTCTGGGTCGAATCGCCCACCAGGAACACCTGCGCCTTCTGCCCCGGTTGGCCACCGCCGCCAGGACCGTCCTGGTTGCCCGCGCCAATGGTGGCACGTGCCGACTTGGGCAATTCCTTGACGATCTTGTCGACCATCGGCTTGATGGCCCCCGCGCTGTCGTCGAAGGTGATCCGCGTGCCGGCAAAGCCCTGCTCGCTGTAATAGGAATAGATCTGCTGGATATGGAAGCGCTTGCGGTTGGCGTCGAAGTAGTCCTCTACTCGGGTGATTTCATCCGCCATCTGCTCCTTGGTGTAGCTGCCGTTCCACTGGTAGTAGAACTCGGTGTCCCTGCCCTCTTCGCCACCGAACATGTTGACCTTGGTCATCTTCATCGGAACGAAGCTGACCATGATGATCAGGATGATGCCGAGGATGCTCTTGCCGCGGTGTTCGAGCGTCCAGCGCAACAGGCCGGCATAGCGGCGCTGCATGCGAGGGATCAGGCCACTTTCGCTACGTACGGCCGGCGGCATCTTCAGGCGAGCCGAGATCATCGGGATGAGACTCACCGCCACCAGCCACGACGCCAACAGCGACACCGAGATGGTGATCGCGATCTGCGACATGTAGATGCTGATGAAGTTGCGGTCGCCGAACAGGTTCGGCACGAACACGATGCAGTGGCACAGTGTGCCCGCCGACAGCGCGATCGCGACGTGACGGGTGCCCAGGATCGAGGCCAGGCGCGGCTGGCCGGGCATCCGCTCGCGTTCCTGGTAGATGCTCTCCACCACCACGACCGCGTTGTCGACCAGCATGCCGACTGCGAGCAGCAAGCCCATCATCGACAGGATGTTGAGAGTGACGCCGGCGAAGTACATGAAGCCCAGAGTCATCACGAAGCAGATCGGGATCGCCAACGTCACCATCAGCGTCGATGGCCAATGGCGCAGGAAGAAGAACAGCACCGCGATCGAGAGGATCAGGCCGATGCCGCCGGCTTCGGCGAGTTCCAGCAGCGAAGTCGTGACGTTGTCGCCCTGATCCTCGATGATCTTGACCTGGATGCCCTGAAGCTCCGGTTCCTGCTGGATCTCCTTGACCTCGGCGAGCGCGTTCTTCGAGACCTCGACCAGGTTCGCATTGCGCTCCTTGAAGATGTCCAGGCCAACGGCCGGACGTCCATCAAGGCGGCGGCCAATGTCCTGGCGCGCGGGCTTCAGTCGTACATCCGCGATATCGCTGAGGCGGATTCCGTTGGCGATCACCAGATCGCGCAACTGCTGCAGGTCGGTCAATTCGCCCATCGGCTGGACGCGCAGACGACGACCGCCATCTTCGATCTCGCCGGCCGACACCGAGAAATTCAGCGCCTGCAGGCTCTTGGTGAGGTCGTTGAGACTGATGCCGTGCGCAGTGAGACGGTCCTGGTGGATCGCGACTTCGACTTCATTCGGCGGCGCACCCGAGATGTCCACGCGGGCGACGCCGGGAATGCGTTCCAGACGGCGCTTGAACTCGCGATCGATCAGGTCATAGGCGCCGACGAGGTTCTGCGTCTGGCTCGCCAGGCGCACTTTCAGCACGGGCTGATCGCTGGTGGAGAACTTGAGGACGAAATAACGTTGCAGGTCGTCCGGCAAGTCCTTGCGGATCGCATCGATCTTTTCGCGCGCCTCGGATGCGGCGATGGCGGCGTCGCGACTCCAGTCCTTGAACTGGAGGAAGACCTGGGCGCCGTCCGCCTTGGCTTCCGAATCCATGCGCTTGATGCCGCTCATGGTCGAGATCGCTTCCTCGACCGGGCGCAGCACGGTGCGCTCGACTTCCTCGGGCGTCGAGCCGGCATACGGCAGCTGCACGAAGATGAAGGGCGGCGACACCTCGGGGAAGGCTTCCAGCGGCAACCGCGCCGCCGCGATCAGGCCGACCACGAACAGCGACACGAAGAACATGATCGCCGTGACCGGCCGCTTGATGCTCAGCTCGGCAATGCTCATGCGACGTGCCTCCCCGGGCAGCGGTTGGAAAGTACGCAGGGGAATACGGAAGCAATCATCCTGCCGCCTCCGGATCGCCCGCCAGGGCGGCCGCGTTCTCGGCCTTCTCGCGGCGCGAGCGCAGGCCGCGTTCGCGGTAGTACTCGTCCGCGCGGCGGTCCAGCAGGTCGTACACCACCGGGATCACCACCAGCGTCAGCAACGTCGAGACCAGCAGGCCACCGATCACGGTGATGGCCATCGGCGAGCGCACTTCCGCGCCTTCGCCAAAAGCCAGCGCGAGCGGCAGGAAGCCGAACAGCGTGCAGGAGGTGGTCATGACGATGGGACGCAGTCGCGAACGCGCGCCCTCGACCAGCGCGTCGCGCTTGGCGACGCCTTCCTCGCGCAACTGGTTGACCTTGTCGATGAGGATGATGGCGTTCTTCACCACCAGGCCCACAAGCAGGATCAGACCGATGAACACCACCACCGACACCGGCGAGCGCGTCAGCAACAGCGCGAGCACTGCGCCGACCAGTGCCAGCGGGATGGTGAAGAGGATCACGAACGGGTGCAGTAGCGATTCGAACTGCGACGCCATCACCAGGTAGACCAGGAAGATCGCGAGGCCGAAGGCGAACAGCAGCGACTTCACCGATTCCTGCATTTCCTCGCCCTGCCCGCCGATGTGCATGCGCACGTCGGCACCCAGCGGCTCGGCCTGGACCATGCTCTGCACTTCCTCGACGGCACCGCCAAGGTCGATGTCGCGCAGGCCAGCCGACACGATCGCCACGCGGACCTGGTCGGCGCGGTGGATCTCGCTGGGGCCGGTGGTCGCAACGACCTCGGCAACGGCATCGAGCGTCACCGGCCGCGTGCTGCCAGGATTCACGATCAAGTGGCGGATGCTGTCCACCGAAGCGCGATCGGACTCCTGCGCACGCACCAGCACGTCGATCTTGCGGTCACGGAAGCTGTAGCGGGTGGCGACGTCGCCACGCACCTTCTTCACCACCACGTCGGCGATCTGGCGCGTAGTCAGGCCAAGCGAAGCAGCGCGTTCCTGGTCGAAGCGGATCTGGATCTCCGGGAAGCCCTGCTCCACCGTCGACTTCACGTCGGTGTAGTGCGCGCTCTTGCGCAGCATCGCCGCCATCTGCTGGCCAGCACGCTGGATGGTCGCCAGGTCGTTGCCGCGCAGCTCGATTTCCAGCGGTGTGGACAGACTGACGAGTTCAGGGCGCGAGAAGTTGACCTGGGCGTTTCCGTGTCCCGCCATCGTTGCGCGCAGGCGGTCGGTCTCCGCGGCTTCCAGTTGCTTGCTGCCACCGTTCGCCATGACGACAGTGAGCTTGCCAATGTTCTCGCCACTCTCGGTCGGGTTGGCATCCAGTCGCGTGCCGGTGCCGCTCACGCCGTAGAGCACGGAAATGCCTTCGTCGCCGACGTGCTGGCGCTGCAGTTCGCGCACGAGTGCGTCGGTATCGCGCAACGGCGTGCCCGGGGGCAGCTTCACGGTCATCTCGAAGCGGTCCTGCGCCAGCTGCGGGATCAGGTCCGCACCCAGCATCGGAACCACCAGCAGCGTCAGCACGAAAGCGACGGTTGCCGAACCCACCACCAGCCACGGCCTGCGCAGTGCCGACGGAAGCAGTTTCAGATAGCCCGCTTCGGCGCGGTGGTACGGCGCCATCGCCAGGTCGCTCGCCTTGCGCATGACCGGACCGACGACGGCGCTGATGCCGCGCCAGATGCGCACGAAGAACCACGAAATGCCGAACATGCCGCCGCGTGAAGCGGCACCGATGCCGCGTTCGACTGCGGCCACCGGCTTGAGCACGCGCGACGTCGGCTGCCAGCGCGGATGGGGCGCTTCTTCCGGGAACGCCAGCGGTGCGCGGCCCTTGAGTGCGCTCAACATCGGGATGAGCGTCATCGCCACGACCAGCGAGATCGCGATCGCCAACGCCACGGTGAGCGCCTGGTCGCGGAACAGCTGGCCAGCGATGCCCTGGACGAACACCAGCGGCAGGAACACCGCGATGGTGGTCAGCGTGGAGGCCACGACGGCCATGCTGACTTCACGCGTGCCCGCGATCGCCGCATCGAGGATGCCCAGGCCGCGTTCGCGCGCCTTGGCGATGGATTCAAGCACCACGATCGAGTCGTCGACGACGAGACCCGTCGCCAGCGCCAGGCCGCCCAGCGACATCACGTTGAGGCTGAGTCCCAGCTGGTCCATGAAGAAGAACGTCGCGATGATCGACACCGGCAGAGAGAGGCCGATCACGAACGTGCTCCAGCCGTCGCGCAGGAACAGGAAGATGATGAAGACGGCGAGCAGTCCGCCGATCACGGCATCGAGCTTGACGTCGCTGATCGCGTGGCGGATGAACTGCGACTGGTCGTCGATGGTGGTGAGTTCGACGTCCGGCGGGATCTGGTCCTTCAGCTCCTTGAGCCGCGTCTGGATCGCGTCGGCGGTCGAGACCGTATTCGCATCGCCTTCCTTGTAGATGGCCAGTTCGACGGCTTCGCGGCCGCCCATGCGGATGATCGCTTCACGCTCCTTGTGACCCTGGCGGACCTCGGCGATGTCCTTCAGCCGAACCGGCATGCCGCCGGCAACGGTCGAGGAACCCGACGAATTCGCACTCTGCACCGATTGCGCAGCGGCCATCGCGGCAGCATTGCCGGTCGACGCGGCAACGCGCGCCATTTCGGCCGCCGCATTCGCGGCAGCACCGCCACCAGCGGACTGCGTGGTCACCAGCATGTCGCGGATCTCGTCCACGGTGGCGAACTGGTTGACGGTACGCACGAGATAACGCTGCGAGCCCTCTTCCAGGCGTCCGCCGGAGATGTTGATGTTCTCCTGCTGCAGGCGCTGGATGACGGTTTCGATCGGCAGGTTGAGCAGCGCGAGCTTCTGCTGGTCGATGTCGACCTGGATTTCGTCTTCCAGGCCGCCGCCAACCTTGACTGCGGCCACGCCATCGACGGGCTCGAGCTTCTTCTTGAGATCTTCCTCGGCGTAACGACGCAGGGCGCCGAGTGCGCGGACGGAATCACCGTCGGTCTTGGAGGTCAATGCGAGACGCAGCACTGGTTCGGTCGACGGATTGAAGCGCAACAGCACCGGCTTCTTGGCTTCCAGCGGCAGCTGCACGACTTCCATCTTGTCGCGCACTTCAAGGCTGGCCTGGTCCATGTCGGTGCCCCAGGCGAACTCGAGCACGACGTCGCTCTGGCCGGTGCGCGACACCGACTTGAGCTTGCGCAGGCCCTTCACCACGCCGACGGCTTCTTCCACCGGCTCGGTGATGAGCGTTTCGATTTCGGTCGGCGCGGCACCGGTGTACTCGGTGCGCACGGTGAGCGTGGGATAGCTGAGGTCGGGCAGCAGGTTGACCTTCAAATTGAACAGCGCGATCAGGCCGAACAGCACGAGCGTGATCATCACCATCGCCACGGTGACGCGGCGGCGCGTGGCGAATTCGATCAAACCAGTCGAAGCGGGCCCTTGCGAGGCATCGGGGGTGTGGCTCACGGACGCCTCCGGCTCAGCGCTGCGCGGTAGCGGTGGCGGGCGGCGCGGCATCGGCCTTCACGCCTGGCTGACCGATGACCTGCACTTCGGAACCGTCACGCAGCGCGCTCTTGCCCGCGACCACGACCTGTTCGCCCTGCTTGATGCCGCTGCGGACTTCGGCCCACTCGCCATCCATGTAGCCCAGCTTCACCGGCACGCGTGCGCTCTTCTTGTTGCGCACGACGAAGACAGCCGGATCGGATTCGTCTTCCAGCAATGCAGCGCGCGGCACGACGAGTGCATCGGTACGCTGGTCGTAGTCGATCTTGATGCGTCCGAACATGCCCGGACGCAGCTGGCCGCCGGCATCGAAGGCGCAGACCACGCGGAACGTGCCGCTGCCCGAATCCACTACCGGCGCGACGCGGTCGACGGTGCCGGTGAAGGCCTTGCCCGGCAGCGCGTCCACGGCCAGCTGCACCGGCAGGCCGGCCTTGAGCGTGGCGAGTTCGCGTTCGGGCACGTTGAGCACGGCCTCGATGCGGGAGACATCGACGATGCGGATGATCGGCGAGTTGATCTGGACGAAGTTGCCGACCTTGATGGAACGCGATGCGACCACGCCGGAGATCGGCGCGGTGACGTTGCCGTAGGCCAGTTCGAGATTCGCGGCCTTGTTGGCGGCGCGCGCGTTCTCCAGGTCGTAGCGGAGCTGGTCGTTGTCGCTGGCGCTGACCAGCTTCTGCTGGGCCAGCTGGCTGGAGCGGGCGTAATTGGCTTCGAGCTTGCGCAACTGGGCCGCCGATTGCGCGGCCTGGAGGGCGGCGCGTGCAGTGTCCAGCCGGACCAGGGTCTGGCCGGCGTGGACGAGCTGGCCTTCCTCGACCAGGACCTGCAGGGCGACGCCAGAGACCTTGGCGATCACCTGGGCCTCACCGCGGGCTTCCAGCGGCGCGGTACCGGCATAGCTGGCCGCCACGGGGCGGCGGGAGGCCTGGACGACCTCGACCGGGACGGCCTCCGGCCCCTTCTTTTCCTTCTCCTTTGCCTTGGCATCTCCGCCCTTGCAGGCGGTCAAGGCGAGGGCGCTCACAAGCACGAGGCTGGAAATCAAGGCAAAAACGGGGCGTTGGAAGGTCTGCTGACGCATGGGGGCTGTCCCTGGAGGCTCTTTGGATTCGGCTGTATGCCGGTGTTGTAGATATGTATATCACCCACCCGTTCCCCGGCCATCGGCCGAAGGTCATGGTGACTGCAGCCACGGAAACGAAGTCCGGGCTGCTCAGGACCGCAAACCACCCTCGGCATTGCGGTCACCGATATCTTTCTCGATGCACGTTCGGCCTGTTTGGTTGCGCGCGACCGTGTCCATGCGCCGGTCAGATTCCGTTGCGGGCGGGCTCCCCGCTATACTTGCCGACTTGTGCGCACCGCTCCGACCCGGGTGCGGCACGACCCGATTCCTTTCAAGCCATAACGAGAGTGCGGATTACATGATGCGACCGCTGACGATCGCCGCCTGCCTCGCCCTCCTTGCTTCGGCCGTCGCCTTCGCCGACGAACCCAAGCAGGAGCCGGCAGCCACCACCGCCACGCCCGCAGCCGCACCGGCGGCCGCCACCGCCACGGCTCCCGCAGCCAAGGGCGATGCCGACAAGGGCAAGCAGCTCACCTACACGTGCCAGGGTTGCCACGGCATCACCGGCTACAAGAACGCGTATCCGAGCTACCACGTGCCCCGCATCGGCGGCCAGTCGGTCACTTACCTGACCAACGCCTTGACCGAATACAAGAAGGGCAACCGCAAGCACCCGACGATGCAGGCCCAGGCGCAGAGCTTCTCTGACCAGGACATCGCCGACATCGCCGCCTATCTGTCGAAGAAGTGAGCAGACCCACAATGACGAAGAAGATCATCGCCATCGCCCTGCTCGCCGCCGTCGCCCTGGCCGGCTGCAGCAAGTCCGAGGAAGCCGCCGAAGGCGGCGAAGCCGAAGCCACCCACGAAGCCAAGTCGTCCTCGGCAGGCATGCCGGCCGGCATCGCCGAAGCCGGCGAGAAGCTGGCCAGCGTGAAGATGGGCGCGAACAACCAGTCGTGCGTCGACTGCCACGGCGCCGAAGGCAACGCTCCGAACGCCGAAGACCGCCCGAAGATCGGCGGCCAGTACCCCGACTACATCGAGCACGCCCTGGTCGCCTACCGCGAAGGCAAGCGCGACAACATCACCATGGCCGGCCAGGCCAAGGACCTGAACGACCAGCAGATCGCCGATCTGGCTGCGTATTTCAGCTCCCGCGAAGGCCACCTGCGCGACCTGGATCCGCACACCAATCCCACAAACTGATCCGTTCCAGCGATCAGATGCTGCAGATCAGACGGCCCGCGAAAGCGGGCCGTTTCCTTTTGCGGACTGCGTGAATTTCGAGGCCCGGATTGCGGCTTCACGCCGCCAGCGTCCCCAGGTAGCGTTCGAACGACGCATCCACCGCCGCGCGCGCGCCGCCGATGATGTTGCGGCTCCACGTGTAACCGAACACGTCATCGACCGCGTAGCCACGCAGCAGCGACTGCATGTGCCGCACGTCGCCTGCCACCATTGGCATGTAGTTGGGATAGCTGTACATGAAGGTGACGTGGCGGCGATCCGACACCACCTGCATCGCATCGCCGGGGAGCAGCGTCGCGCCGCGTGGTCCGCGTTTCCAGTGGAGGCCCGCGCTGCCAGGGAAATGACCGCCCAGGCGCAGCAAGGTCACATCGTTCGAGAGCGCCAGCATGTCGCCATTCCAGAATCGGATGTGGGCGAAGGCCGATGTACCCACTCGCGGTCGGCTTCGTGCAGCAGGATCGGCACGCCACCCAATGCGTCGCTCCACTCCACCATCGCTGTGTAGAAGTGCGGGTGCGAGATGACGATCAGGTCGACGCCACCGCGTGTCTTGAGCACTTCGACGGCTTGCGGCGTGACCAGGCTGACACACTCCCACAGGATGTTCCCGGCATCCGTCGGCAGCAGCAACGCGCGTTGCGGTATGGCGAAGTCCGACGGCAGGCTGATCCCCAGCAGGCCGTTGTCGTCCTCGATGCGCAACGTGTATTTCGCAGCCAGCGCGTCGTGCGTCGTCCACGCCTGACCGTTCCAGCCGACGTACTGGCGCTCGTCCTCGCAGACCGGGCACGCCGGCGGTGGGGTTTGCGACTCGGCGTATTGGGTTCCGCAGGTCTCGCAGATGTAGTGCGCCATGACTCCTCCGATTGGACTCAGCGGCAGGACACCGCTTCAGGCTCCAGTCTGGGCATAATCTGGCCCTCATCTCGTGCCAGTTTCAGGAGATTAAATGGAACCAGTATTCCCCTTCGACCTGCACCTGCCAGCCCATGGACACGCAGGACTGGCGCAGGCGCTGCACCAACAGCTGCGTGCCGCGATCCTCGATGGCCGGCTCGGTGCAGCCACGCAGCTGCCTGCCACCCGGCAGGTCGCTGCAGGGCTGGGCGTCGGCCGCAACACCGTGGTCGCCGCCTATGACCTGCTGATCGCAGAGGGCTACGTGATTCCCAGGACGGGCGCCAAGGCCGTCGTGGCCGATATCGCCCGACGTCGACCGGTTCGGCCGCAGCACCGGACTACCCTCGCCGACCCACGCGTGAATCCCATCTGGCGGCAGTCCGCGCTGGAGCCGTCGCGGGTGCGCGAACTGCCGCCGCGCAGCTTCCGCCTGGGCATTCCCGATCACCGTCATTTCCCGCACGACATCTGGCGCCGTCTATCAGCGCATTCGCTGCGGGCGTGGTCGAAGAGCGGCTTCAGCTACGCACCGTCGGAGGGCATCATCGAACTCCGCGAAGCCGTCGCGCACCATGTCGCCTTCGCGCGCGCGGTCGCCTGCGTAGCCGACGACGTCGTGATCACGTCGGGCGCGCAACAGGCGTTCGACCTTCTGGCGCGATTGCTGGTCACGCCAGGAAAAACAAAGGTCGCCGTCGAGGAGCCCGGTTATCCGCCGATACGCGCGGCCTTCATCGCCGCCGGCGCTGTACTGGTGCCGATTCCCGTGGATGACGAAGGCCTGTGCGTGGATCGGTTGCCGGCGGATGTCCGGGTCATCAGCGTCACGCCATCGCACCAGTCACCTACCGGCGTGGCGCTGTCGCTGCAACGTCGCACCGCGCTGCTCGATTTCGCCGGCCGCCACGGCGTCGTCATCATCGAAGACGACTACGACGGCGAATTCCGCTTCGGTGGACGCCCGCTGGACGCACTGCAGACGCTGGATCGCGACGGCCTGGTCTTCTACGTCGGCACGTTTTCCAAGAGTCTGTTTCCGTCGCTGCGCAAGGGTTTCGTCGTTGCACCGCGCTGGGCGCGCGAAGGCCTGGTCACGGTCAAGCATTGCGCCGACTCACACAGCGACACGATCACGCAGTTCGTGCTTGCCGCCTTCATCCGCGACGGCCACCTGGCACGGCACGTCAGGCACATGCGACCGATCTATGCAGAGCGGCGCGAAGCCCTGCTCGCTGGGCTTCGCCACGAACTGCAGCAGTGGCTGGAACCTATTCCGTCCGAAGCCGGCCTGCACCTGGCGGCGCGCATCCGCGATCCTGCGCAGGCCGCGACGATTATTGCCAAGGTCAGGAAACATGCGCCGGGCGCGCAGTCGCTTTCCGAGTACGCGCTGGCGCCACTCGAGCGACCCGCGATCACGTTCGGTTATGGCGTGATCGATGCCGCGGAGATCGCGCCTGCGCTCAAGCGCCTCGCGCAATCGCTCGAGGCGTGATCATAGAGGCGTGATCATAGAGGCGTGATTCTGCCCCGATCCTCGAGGCATGCCCGGTGCGGCGCATCGTGTAGTGGCAACAACCTAGCGTCACGGCGTCGTTTTCGGCGGCGGCTTCACGCTGCCGTTGTCTTCCTGCAGGTGCGGCTTGAATGGCACGTTCGGCGGCGGGCGCGCGGTCGCCGGCTGATCGTTGAGATTGGGATCGCTGATCCCGCAACCGCCGCCCAGCGCCAGCATCGAGACGACGCACTGGATCTTCTTGCTGGTGCCGGGAATCGGAATCGAGACCGTCTTGATGCCCTTTCGCACCCACTCGGCCAGCAGCGTCTCGTTGGGAATCCAGTATTTGTCGAACGCGGTGGGTTCGTAGTCGTTGGGTTTGCGCTTGAGCCAGGTGCCGGAACGATCAAGGTCGACGATGCGATCGTCGAGGGTGCCCGGCGGGTGCCCCGTGTTGACGGGTTTCTCGGTCAGGCGCGGCCCGCCTTCCGCGTTGTACAGGCCGGACGGCTCACCGCGCTGCCCACCAGGTACGTTGCGCGTGGACGCACCCCAGTCGTCACTCTTCGCGGGCGATGGGAACGCGCCCGGTGCGGCGATGGGCTTGGGCCCCTGCCCCGACGTGGCCGTCGAAGGCGCCGACCCGGCGGGTCGCGTGGCCGTGGCGGGGCTCTGCGAACTGGAGGCAGCGGTGGTGGATGAAGAGGATGCCGCGGCCGGAGATTTCGTCGCGTTCGCCGCCGCGGGCGCCGTCGACTTGGAGGTTTGCGTCGAAGTCGATGTCGACGCCGTTGCGGATGTCGCCGCCGGTGCAGTCGCGTTCGCCGGACGCGGCGCGGGGATGTCGCGCGAACGCACGGTCGTGTCCGGCGCACGCAGCGCCGGTTGCACAACGGGGCGCGTGGCGATTTCGGTAGCCCTGACCTGCTGCAACGGCGCAGCGACTTCGCGCACGGTCACGTCGCGCACGCGCGCCTGCACCTGCGGCGCGACGATCTGAGGCTGCGGCAGTTCACGACTGATCGGCTGCAGCGGTTCGGGTACGTCGACGGGGCGCACCTGCGCGGTGGGCGCGGTGATGTCCGGCACGCTCACCTGCGGTTGCGCCGTACGGGGCGTAGGCGGCGGCAGCACGAAGTCGGTCGGTTCCGGCGTTGGTGCGCTCACCACGACGGGCTGCTGTACCGGCGGCGTCGGTGGAATCTGCGGCTCGGGGATGTCGCGTTGCTGGACATCGGGAACAGGTGCTTCCAGTGACGGGGCTTCCAGCGCGGGACTGGGCAGTGCCGGGCTGGCGCTGCTCGCCGAAGCCGCGGCGGCCTCCGCTGCCGACGATGCGGCTTCCTGCGCCTCCTCCGGTTGCTGCTCGGGTTGCTCCTGCGTCTGGCCACCGCCGATTTCGTCGGGCGTACCGCGACCGATGAACTCGACCTGCACCACTTCTTCTTCACCGCGACGCTTGCTGGCTTCGTCTTCCAGCGCCATGAAGCGCACATACATGAGCCACAGCAGCAGGCCGCCGAAGACCAGGTGCCACAGCACGGTGAAGAACGCCGCGAACCAGCGCACCTTGCGCTCTTCCGGCTCCGGCGGTGTCCACTCCTGTCGCCACAGCGTCGCGAACGCTTCCCATTGCGTGAGTTCGCCGGTGCGGCGCGGACGCGCCCTGGGCGGACGCTGGGCAAGCAGATCGACGATGGCCTGCGACGGCACGCCGGTAACGGCGCCGACGCGGGCGGTCATGGTGGCGAACCAGTTCTTCCAGCCGGCCGGGAATTCTCCCGGCGCGCGC
Organism: Lysobacter fragariae; assembly: GCF_054779775.1. Taxonomy (NCBI): domain Bacteria; kingdom Pseudomonadati; phylum Pseudomonadota; class Gammaproteobacteria; order Lysobacterales; family Lysobacteraceae; genus Lysobacter; species Lysobacter fragariae. The sequence continues at coordinate 594,914 of NZ_BAAGXP010000006.1, forward strand.
ATCAGATGCGGAGCGGCCAGCAGCAGCCGGCGCTGTATGGCGAGGATTATTTCGGCAGCGGAGGCCAAGCGCCGCGGCCTAGGGCCTTACGGCCGTTGGGCAACCCGACATGCGACGCATGGGTTGCCGTGCCCTCACGCCGCGTCGCGCGGAATGTAGGGCGCCGAGCCGGTGTCGTGGTCGGTCGCATCGCGCACCGCCGTCACGCCCGGCACCTTTTCCAGCAAGGTCTTCTCGATGCCCTGCTTCAGCGTCACGTCGGCCATGCCGCAGCCATGGCAGCCACCGCCGAAGCGCAGGACAACAACACCTTCAGCGGTGACTTCCTGCACGGCGACGTTGCCGCGATGCGAGGCGAGCTGCGGGTTGATCTCGTTTTCCACGAGCCACTGGACACGTTCGACCAGCGAGGCCGAATCGGCCGGCACCACACCCTTGATCTTCGGCGCGCGGATCTGCAGCTGGCCGCCGGTGTCGCGGGTTTCGTAGTCGATCTCCGCACCGTCCAGGTAGCTGACGCTGGCCGCGTCCAGCCACAGGGTGAAGCCTTCGCAGTCCACGGCCCATTCGTCGCCCTTCAGGTCGCCGGGCTCGGCGAATTCCAGGCGCACGTCGGCACGCGCGGTGCCTGGATGCATCGCCGACAGGCGCACGCCCAGGCCCGGCAGGGCCTCGCGCTCGATCAGCTTGCGGAAATGGGTCTGGGCGGATTCGGAAATATTGATCATCGGTTCGTGGGCTCTGGCACCGCGCCGGTGTGGGGACGGGATAGCTGATCCGGGCGGGCTTACGCAACTGCCTGCGGCAGGCAGGAGCGACGGGCTATTCTAACGGGGTCAGCGCAGCCGCAAGCCGGCCCGCGCATACTCAACGACCACAGTCGATGTGCTCTGTTCAGTCGACTCGCGCATCCAAGGAAAGCACACCATGAGCGACCTCGTCCCCCTCGCCCAGGCCCACTGCCTGCCCCGTCGCGGCAGCGAGCACAAGCTCAGCGAGGCGCGCGTACGCGAACTGCTGCCACAGACCCCCGGCTGGGAGCTGGCCGAGGAAGGCCACGCGCTGACCAAGACCTTCGCCTTCCACAACTATTACGAAACGATGGCTTTCGTGAACGCCCTGGCGTACATGGCCCATCGCGAGGACCACCACCCGGACCTGGGTGTGCACTACAACCGCTGCGTGGTGCGTTTTTCCACCCACGATGTTGGCGGGCTGAGCGAAAACGACTTCATCTGCGCCGCACACACAGAAGCCCTTCTAGGCTGATCGAGGCCACCATGCCGACGACCGCATCTCCACTGTCCCTTCGCCATGCGCGCGCCGGGTTGGCGTGGTCGCTGGCTGCTGGCTGCCTGTTGTTGGCCGCTTGCGGCAAGGCGCCGCCCGCCGAACCCATTCCGCCGCCACCCACGCCGCCGATGGCGCGCGAGACGCCGCCGCCGGATTACCCGCCCGAACTGGCGTGCAAGCGGATCGGTGGCGAAGTCGTACTGGACGTGTCGCTCGCCGCGAACGGCGTTCCGGTGAACGTGACGGTTTTCCGCAGCAGCGGGGTCAAGGCGCTGGATGATTCGGCAGTGACGGCGGTGCATGAGTGGAAGTTCAAGGCCGCGACTGTCCACGGCCAGCCCGCACCCAGCAAGCTGCAGGTGCCCGTAACGTTCGCGCCACCGAACCCGCCCCCGGATGGCTGCGACCGCTACCTGTAGTCGCAACCCGTCGAAGACCCGCGCTCCGTGTGGATACCGAAACGCTGAAAGTCCACTGCGGCAGCAAGCCGGGAGCGCAGGCGCACCTGTACGCAGCACCCAGCAACATTCTGGTGTTCGCCGTCGAAGGCCGGAAGTTCGCCTATTTCAAGACCAGCGATCCGGAAAAATGGCGCTTCAGCGTACGCGTCACCCCGGATCGCTTCATCGAGCTCACCGACGTGCCCGGCATCAAGCCCGCGCGTTACTTTGCCCGCTTCCATTGGGTAACCATCGTCGACGTGCGCCGGGTTCCCGAGGACTACCTCAGGGAACTGGTCGCCTGGTCGTACTGGAAGGCGATGGATGCCCTGCCGAAGTCGCGGCGACTGGCATTGACGGGTGTACCTGACGCATCTGTCCGCAATTCTGGCACCCGCAAGTCGCGCGCCAGAACCACCTGATCAGCGCGACCCGAGCCGTCAGGCCAGCCTGTCCAGCACGTCGATCAGTTCCGGCGCCAGCGGCGCGTTCAGCAGGTACGGCGCCTTGCCGCCATCCAGCGCGAACTCCAGCGTCGAGGCATGCAGGAACATCCGCTTCAGGCCCACCTGTTCGCGCAGGCGCTTGTTGGCATCGGGATCGCCGTACTTGTCGTCGCCGGCAATCGGGTGGCCGATGTGCTGCGAATGCACGCGGATCTGGTGGGTGCGGCCGGTTTCGATGCGCACTTCGCAATACGACTGCCCGCCGCGGCGTTCCAGCACCTTGAAATGACTGAGCGACGGCTTGCCGGCGGCATTGACCTGCACGTGGCGCTCGCCGCCCTGGCGCAGGCCGATGTGCAGCGGCGCGTCCACCGTCATCACGCCGTCGGGCATGCGACCGGTCAGCAGGGCGAGGTAGCGCTTGGCGATCCCGCCTTCCTCGCGCATCAGCGCCTGCAGCTCGGTCAACGCCGAACGCTTCTTGGCCATCACCAGCAGGCCGGAGGTATCCCGGTCCAGGCGATGCACCAGCTCCAGCGACTGATCCGGCCGCAGCGCCCGCATCGTCTCGATGGCGCCAAAGGAAATGCCGCTGCCGCCGTGGCTGGCCACGCCGGAAGGCTTGCTCAGGGCGAGCAGGCGGGCGTCCTCGAACACGATCGCCGCCTCCATCGCCTTCAGGAAGCCGGCCGGCGGCGCGCCCTTCTCGCTCGGCTCGCCAAGGCGGACCGGCGGAATCCGAACTTCGTCCCCGGCTTCGAGCTTGCGCTCCGCCTTCGCACGGCCGCCATTCACCCGGACCTGCCCGGACCGGACCAGCTTGTAGACCAGCGAACGCGGCGCGCCCTTCAGCTGCCCGAGCAGGAAGTTGTCCAGGCGCTGGCCTTCGCGGTCTTCCGGCACGCGAACGGTACGGGCACCCGGGGTGGGTGCTGGGGAGTCTGAACGGGTCATTGAATGGCTTGTTCTGCTACACTGAGGACGCGAGTAAGGTTTTGATTTCGCTGGGAGTTGCCGTAACCCGCCGGTCATCCGGCATAGGCATCGGGGTCGAAAGCCCCGCTCCCGCGATCCGGTCCGCGCCTGACCACTGCCCTGGGGGCAGCCATGTTAGCAGCGACGAACCGGCGGAACCGGCCCTCGCCCGATGGGTCAAACCATCGTGAGATGAACACGACCCGCGCGACGGGGCCCGCAGCCAGGATTGGCAGGGGAAAGAGTCTCAGCACGGCACGGCCGTCCGACTCGCCCCTCGATCCGCCCTCGGACTCCAGTCGCCGGCCTTTCAGGAACGAATAGCAAGAGCGCTCCCGCGGTCCGCCGTGGTGTCGTAGCGCTGGAAAAAGGAAGCCGACGGCGCGTGCCCCGCGCGGTCAGCCACACCAGGCGGCCCGGGACAGCCCCGCGCCAGTCGGCTTGCGGTATCCAGAAGCGAAACGCCCGCGGCGTTCTGCATGTCGCCCGATGCATTGCATCGGCGACGCGGTTCATGGATGGACCAACCGTCGGATTGACCCTGTCAGTCCAGCGGAACCGTTGTGTACGGACCCCAAGTACCCCAGGGGGTTTGCCCGCAGCGGAGATCGCGACCGTGCCGGAGGCACTTCGCGACGGGCGCGTGGGAGCGCGCGAGGAACGCAACAATGAAGCGAATGCTCATCAACGCGACGCAGGCGGAAGAACTGCGCGTCGCCATCGTCGACGGCCAGACCCTGTACGACATCGACATCGAACAGCCGTCGAAGGAACAGAAGAAGTCCAACATCTACAAGGGCAAGATCACGCGTCTTGAGCCCTCGCTCGAAGCGGCCTTCGTCGAATACGGCGCGGAACGCCACGGCTTCCTTCCGCTGAAGGAAATTTCCCGCGACTACTTCCAGCCCGGTGTCGACCACAACAAGGCCGGCCTGAAGGAACTGCTGAAGGAAGGCCAGGAAATCGTCGTCCAGGTCGACAAGGAAGAGCGCGGCAACAAGGGCGCCGCCCTGACCACGTTCATCTCGCTGGCCGGCCGCTACATGGTGCTGATGCCGAACTCGCCCACCGCGGGCGGCGTCTCGCGTCGCATCGAGGGCGAAGACCGCGCCGAGCTGAAGAAAGCGATGGACGCGCTGACGATCCCGGACGACATGGGCGTCATCATCCGCACCGCCGGCGTCGGCCGCGATGCCGAAGAGCTGCAGTGGGACCTCGACTACCTGCTGCAGGTCTGGAAGGCCGTGGCCGAAGCCGCGCTGACCAAGCCCTCCCCGTTCCTGATCTACGCCGAATCGCGCCTGATCATTCGTGCCCTGCGCGACTACATGCGCCCGGACATCGGCGAGATCCTCGTCGACACGCCGGAGATGTACGCCGAAGCGCGCGAGTTCGTCGAGCAGGTGATGCCGCACAACCAGCGCAAGCTGAAGCACTACACCGACGACACCCCGCTGTTCAACCGCTTCCAGATCGAATCGCAGATCGAGAACGCCTACGAGCGTGAAGTGCGACTGCCTTCCGGCGGCGCGCTGGTGATCGACCAGACCGAAGCGCTGACCGCGATCGACGTGAACTCGGCACGCGCCACCAAGGGCGGCGACATCGAGGAAACCGCGTTCCACACCAATCTGGAAGCCGCTGAAGAAGCCGCCCGCCAGCTGCGCCTGCGCGACCTCGGCGGCCTGGTGGTGATCGACTTCATCGACATGGCATCGACCAAGCACCAGCGCGAAGTCGAGAACCGCCTGCAGAACTCGCTGCGCCACGACCGCGCTCGCGTCCAGCTGGGCCGCATCTCGCGCTTCGGCCTGATGGAGATGTCGCGCCAGCGCCTGCGCCCGTCGCTCGGCGAATCCAGCCAGATCGTGTGCCCGCGCTGCGAAGGCCACGGCCGCATGCGCAGCGTCGAATCGCTGTCGCTGTCGATCCTGCGCCTGGCCGAAGAGCATGCGATGAAGGAGAACACCGGCCAGGTGCTGGTGCAGGCTCCGACCGAGATCGCCAACTTCCTGCTCAACGAAAAGCGCCGTGCCCTGAGCGAGATCGAGAAGCGCCACGATTCGCCGATCGTGATCGTCGCGGACGAGCAGCTGCACACGCCGCATTTCGAAGTCACGCGCATCCGTGAGAACGAGATGGGCGAAGAAACCAGCAAGCCCAGCTACCACCGCGGTACGCCGCGCAAGCTGCCGACGCACGCGCTGACCAAGGCCCACCTCAACATCCCGGCCCTGCCGGCGGTGACCAACGTCAAGCCGACCTCGCCCGCCCCGTTGCGCGAACCGCGCGAAGAGCGCGAAACGCCGGCACCGGCACCCGCACCGGTGGCACAGCCGCCGCGCTTCGCCGAACCCGCCCCGCAGAAGGGCGTGATCGACCGCATCCTCGGCTTCTTCCGTGGCAGCAAGCCGATCACGGTCGAACCGACCCTCGCCGAGCGCATGCAGCAGGAGCGCGCCCGCAACGAACGCGGCAACGGCCAGCGTCGCGATGACCGTCGCGACGGTTCCCAACGCGGCGGAAAGGGCCGCGACGGCGGCCGCCGCGACGAACAGCGCCGTGACGCTCGCGGCGGGCAGCAGCAACAGCCCAAGCAGCAGCAGGCACAGCAGCAGCCCAAGCCGCAGCAACAACAGCAGCCCAAGCAGCAGCAACAGCAGAAGCAGCCGCGCCCGCAGAACGAAGAACGCGCGCAGCAGCCGGGCCAGAACGCGCAGCAGCGCCCGCCGCGCGACCAGCAGCCCCGGTCGCAGCAGCCAGCCCGGACTGAGGCCGCCAAGCTCGAAGTCGCACGCGACACGCTGAAGCCCGACATCGCCGCCACCGCAGCGGACGAGATCGCAGCCATCACGCAGATCGCACCGGCGGCAGTTGCCGTCGCAGCAGCGACCGACGCAACGGAATCCACCGCGGTACACGCCGTCGGCGCGCCGGAAGGTACAGCTGCCAGCGAAGCCGGCGGTGATGGCGGCAGCCGTCGCCGCCGTGGTCGTCGTGGTGGTCGTCGCCGTCGTCGTGGTGCAGGCGAAGGTGCCGCAGCCGGCGAAAACATGTCGGGCGACGACGCACTCAACGATGACGCGCTGGGCGACCTGGGCGACGACGACGCGGAAGATGGCGACAACGAGCGCATGTCCTTCGACGGCGACGAACCGTCGGCGCGAACGCTGGTCCAGCGTTCGCAGCCCGAGTTCGACTTCGACGACATCGCTCCGGCGGTTGCAGCAACGCCTGCTCCCGCGGCTCCCGCTCCGGTTGTCGTTCCGGCTCCTGCACCGGCTGCTTCGGCTCCAGTCGCCTCGGCTCCGGCGCCGGCCGCACCGATGACACCGGCTCCGATCGCCGCGCCCAAGCCTGCAGTCACGGCGTCGGCGCCCAGCATCCACGTCGCGCCGCTCGCGGTCGCCGTGGCCGCCGCGATCGACGCCCTCCCGGTCCAGCCCATTCCTGCCCAACCCAGGACCACCGAAAGCAGCCAGGCGAATGTGCCCGCCGCACCCTCGATCGCTGCAGCGCCGGTCATCGCCGCCGCGGAACCTGTGCGTTCGCCCGTTGAGCCGGCAACCGTCCCGTCGACCGTCGTGGTGACCGAAGCGGTTGAAGTCACGATCGTCGAAGACGCGGTCGTGCCCTCGCCGCAGCCTGTGATGCCGGAGCCGGTTGCCCCGATCGCGATCGAGGAAGCCAGGACTGCTGCGACCACCAACGCGCCTGTCGCCGCGACACCCGTGGCTGCCCCGGCTGAAACTGCCTACGTCGAAACCCCGCAGGCTGAAGCTGCTCCGGTTGAAGCAGCTCCGGCTGAAGCCGCACCGCCGGCCGAAACCGCTTCCATCGAGAACGTTGCAACGGAGCAGTTCAGCGTCGACAAGGCGGGGAGCAACGGCATCGACGCCATCGCCAACACGCTGCCCTCAGACCAGGATGCGGGCCTTGCCAGCAACGAGGCGGACGCGGCGGCATCGCCGACGCTCGATTCTGCCGATGCCACGCAAGCCGACGCGTTCCCGCGCACGGCTGGCCTGTTCGACAACGTCCCGCACCCGGTTGTGCCCAACGCACAGCCGTCGGCGTCGACCGATGAGACCAGCGGCGAACACAACGCCTGACCGCCCGGCAAGTAGCAGTAACAACGACGGCCGCGCATATCGCGGCCGTCTTTTTTTTGGTGCCTCAGAAAAACTTGCCGTCATCCCCGCGAAGGCGGGGACCCAGTGACTCTGGGAGAACCTCTGGACCTGCCGTCCCGAGCGCAGCGAGGGATCTGCTGTCTTGCCGCGAAAACAGATCCCTCGCTGCGCTCGGGACGACATTTGCGTTGTTCAGGTCTTCCCGCCGTCCTTGACAGCAAGGCACTGAAGGGCCAGCCATCATCCGTCTTGAAGCGCTTCCGCCTTCGCGGACAAATACAACAGTCGAGCTGCCCCCCTCACCCGGCAAAGCGTGTCATTCGCTCAGGACACCAGCGACCCCCGCCCCGCACAAGCCGGCCTGGGCCGGGTCCAACAATCCGTGCTGCGTCAGCAGTCGCGCCAGTGCCACGGTGTCGCTGATGCCGAGCTTCGCGAACAGCCGCGTCTTGTGGGTGTTGACGGTTTTCGGACTCAGGCTGAGGCGCACCGCGATGTCCTGCTGGCGCAGCCCCTGTACCAGCAGCATGGACACTTCCAGCTCGCGTCCGCTGAGCGCATCGAACGGACAATCGCCATTGCCGATGCGCGACAGCGCGATGTTCTGCGCGACGCTGCCGGTGAGGTAGCGCTTGCCGCGTGCGACGTCGCGGATCGCGCGCAGCAGTTCGTCGGGATCACCTGTCTTGGCGACATAGCCGCTGGCGCCGACTTCGAGCACGCGCCGGGGCAACGGCCCATCATCCAGCACCGATACGACAACCACGCGTGTATCGGGGTTGCCCTTGCGGATACGTTCGATGATTTCGAAGCCGCTCATCCCGGGCAGGTGCAGGTCGCACAGCACCACGTCGGGTGCCAGCCTGCGTATCTGCGGAAGCGCCTGTTCGCCACTGCCGGCTTCGCCGACTACTTCGATGTCGGTGTGTCCCGACAGGATCATGCGCATGCCGCTGCGCACCAACGCGTGGTCGTCCACGATGAAGACACGGATGGTCATCCTTTCCCTTGGCTACAGCTCCGTTGCGTGGAGCCTACGTGGCGAAAACCGGCCACGCAACCGATGCGCCCACCCTGAAGCAAGGTGCTGAAAGTCGCCTGGATGCACGTGCCGGAAGCGCGAGCGTGAGGCACACTCCGGGTCCGTACCGCGACATCTCCAGTGATCCCATGACCCGATCGAACCTTGGCCTCCGCAGCGCCCTCGCCCTCGCCTGCCTGTCGGCCCTTGCCGCCTGCGATCCGCCGGTAGCGCAGAGCGCTGCACCTGCCGCCGCAACGACGGCAGCTGCAACCACTCCCACCAACGCCGCAGCGACGCAATGGCTGGACAGCGTCAAGGCGATCAGCGAAGCCGACGGCGAAGGCCGTCGCGCCGCGATCGGGCAATCGCTCGACACGATGGGGATCAGCTGGCGCCAGGAACCGTTCGACATCGACGGTTCGCACGGCACCAACCTGCTGGCCGACGTCAGCGGTGCCACCAACCAGCCGCAACTGCTGATCGGCGCGCACAGCGATCGCGTCGAAAAGGGCAAGGGTGCGACCGACAACGCTTCGGGCAGCGCCACGGTGCTGGCGCTGGCGCAGCGATTCAAACTGCACCCGTTGGCGAACCACCGCGTTGCCATCGCCTTCTGGGACCTGGAGGAAAAGGGATTGCTGGGTTCCAAGGCGCACGTCGCCGCCGATGCCAAGGGCGCCAGCAAGCCGGCGTTGTACGTCAACTTCGACGTCTTCGGCTGGGGCGACACGCTGTGGCTGATGTCGCCCGACGCCGACAGCGCGCTGGTGCGCGCCAGCAACGCGGCGGCTTCGAAAAACGGCTTGAAGCTTTCCGCCGGCGAACACTATCCGCCCACCGATCACCTCGCCTTCCTCAAGGCGGGCTGGCCGGCGGTGTCGTATTCACTGGTGGGTGGCGACGAAGTGGCCCTGGTCCTCGACGCCTACGCAGGCAAGCAGCTCAGCGTGGTTCCGAAGGTCATGCAGGTGATCCATTCCGACGGCGACACCCTGGCGCAACTGGATGCGAATGCCGCCGCGCGCGGCGTGGATGCGGTCGAAGCCGCCCTGCGCCAGTGGGATGCGGGCAGCCAGAGCGACACCCACGGCAGCAACTGATCGCAGGGGGCGGCGCCAGCTCCGCTGCCACCAATCACCAATTAGGCCTGCTTTGGACGATCCATGTACCCCAAACTTTTTTCAGTCGCGCTGCTGGTCGCATCTCCGGTTGTGCTCGCCAAGCATCCCAGGAATCTGACCCCCATCGAAAATGGCCCCAAGTACGTCCTTGCTGAGGACTTCGTTGCTACCGAAAAGGCCGCCACGTTTACCCTCAAGTCTGGATCGTACGTGGCCGCTTTCGAGGACAGTAAGGCGCTTTACCTCCTGGGCGACGCAAATTGCCTGGAACTGCATGTTGTTCCTCCCAAGCAACCGGAGCACGCGTACACGATGCCTTTCAGTTGTGGCATCTACTACCCAAAGGCAGATAGCGAGCAAGCACTCTTCTTCTACATCCGCGGAACCTCCCCGCGTACTGAGTTCGGGTTGATCGTCAATGCGATCATCAAGGCCGGAGAAGGGAGCTTTAACTACCCGATATCCAGGAAGAACGTGATTGGTCTGCGCCCGCGGCTCCACGGGGCGCAGCCCTGACAATTCACCCAAGGCGAAGCCGCTTCGCGGCTCGCCCTAATCCAGGTGTTAGCAGTCAATGACAGATCATCGGCTCTTCAAACGCATCTTCATTCTTGCGCTTGTCCCGCAACTGGCACTGTGTGTTTGTTACTGGATCTTCGGAGTTGACTACAGCGGCGGAGAAAGCGAATTCCAAAGATTGCTTTCCATCGTCTATATCCCTGGACTCTACTTGGTGTCGCCTGCGCTCCTGCTTGGCTGGCCCGGAGTCGGCCTTCTCCAATTGGCTTTTCCTTTAGCTGGAGCGATCCTTTACTCGCTGGTCATAGCCGCAATCGTGTATGCCGCAAAGCGCAGCTATTTCTCCGCCTTCTTCAGCCTCTTCCGGAGCGGAACCTAGCGGGTTGACGGCTAAAAATTCATCCAAGGCGAAGCCGCTTCGCGGCTCGCCCTAACTCAGGTGTTAGACCTCATAGGAAAGTTCATGGCGACCGTTCTATTGCTAACAGCTCTTACGCTGCCAGTTGTGCTGTTCTGGCTACTCAAGTCTCGCTCTCGTCCAGGCGGGTTCATTGCAGCGACCATTGCCATTGCGTCCGGCTGGGCACTCAACCTGGCCTGGGCTTTCGTTGCTCACGAATCCGTTGCAATCGCCGCTGCTTTTGGCTGGGTCTGCCCCACCATCCTGGTGGGACTCACCTGGCTCGTCTGGCGTTTTGCAAAACGCCGCGCTGCATGAGCCCTGACAATTCATTCAGCCCTAAGCCGCTTCGCGGCTTGGCCTGATTCAGGCGTTAGCCGTCACATGGGGATCCGAGTAGGCGCCTGGGATATTGCGAGGCTTGCGCTGCTTGTCAGCGCACTCGTGTTTTTTGCCTTCGGCCAGAGCAGCAGTGCCTGGAGCAATGTCGGCTGGCTTGCGTTTTGTTCCAGCTTTGCCGTTGGCTGGGCGCAAACCAACTTCGGTCGCAAGAGCCCCATGCCCGACAAGGTCATTCCACGGACCGTCTTTCTAATCGCGCTTGCATGCATTGCCACTCGCATCTGGGGTGCCTTGCGGCAGTAGCGAGCTCGAAGCAATACCCGACTATCGCCGCACCAGCAGCCGGATCACCTTCTCCGGGAATCCCGAATAAGGCGGACGCAGCTTGTCGGTCAGCGTCCAGCGCGACTGGCGGAACACCGGCATGGCCTTGCTGAAGGTAAGGAAGCCTTCGCGGCCGTGGTAGTGGCCCATGCCGCTGGCGCCAACCCCGCCAAAGGGAATGTTGGTGCAGGCGTACTGCAGCAGTGTTTCGTTGACGCAGACACCGCCCGCGACGGTGTTGCCGAGCAGGTGTTCGGTCTGCGCGCTGTCGTCGCCGAAGTAGTACATAGCCAGCGGTCGGCCGTGCGCGTTGATGTAGTCGATCACTTCCTCGAAGCGACCGTAGGTCCGGATCGGCAGGATGGGGCCGAAGATCTCTTCCTGCATCACGCGGGCATCGTCGCCGGGTTCGATCACCAGCGTCGGCGGCAACAGGCGGCGTGCCTCGGCGGCGGCGGCGTCCTTGAGCGTCGCCAGCTCGATGATTTCCGCGCCGCGTTCACGCGCATCGTCCAGGTAGCCGCGCAGCCGGCGATAGTGGCCGTCGTTGATGATGGTGGTGTAGTCGGCGCTGGATTCCAGGTCGGCGTAGCGCGACGCCACTTCCCTGCGCATCGCCTGGACGAATTCATCGCGGCGCGCCTTCGGCACCAGGACATAATCGGGCGCGATGCACGTCTGCCCACCATTGAACAGCTTGCCGGTGGCCAGGCGCGCGGCGGTCACGTCCATCGGCGCGTCCACGCCAATCACGGCCGGCGACTTGCCGCCGAGTTCCAGCGTCACCGGCGTCAGGTTGGGTGCGGCGGCCGCCATGATCTTGCGACCCACCGCGGTCGAACCGGTGAACATGATGTGGTCGAAAGGCAACGCCGCGAACGCGGCGGCGACATCGGCGCCACCCAGCGCGACGGCGACACGTTCGGGCGGGAATACCTCCGCCAGAAGCTCGCGCAGGAACTGGTTCGTGCGCGGGTTGTATTCGGACGGCTTCAGATAAACGTGGTTGCCCGCGGCAATAGCAGTGGCCAACGGCACCAATGAAATATTGACCGGATAGTTCCACGGACCGATCACGCCGACGACACCCAGCGGCACCTGTCGCACCTGCGCACGCGCCGGCCACAGTTTCCAACCGACACCGCGACGCTGCGGGCGCATCCAGCGGCGCAGGTTGGCGATCATGTGGTCGATCTCGCCGAGCACCGTCATGCCTTCGGCCAGCAGGCTCTCGTGCGTCGACCGGTTGCCGAAGTCGGCACTCACCGCCGCGGCCATGTCGTCCAGTCGGGCATGGAACGCCTTGCGCAGGCGCGTGAGGTCGTCGCGACGCTGCTGGTAGTCGGGTCGCTTTTTCAGCCAGGCATCGCGCAGGCGCTGCAGGGTCGGCGCGAGGTCGCTGACGGGCGTGGTGGCGGGCATGTCCATGGGGGCGTTCCGGCGGTAGCTATACGCCGAAGTATGGCCGAGAAGTGCACCGGCGGTGCGGGCCAGTCGCGGGTTCAAGACCGGCGGACTCACCGCCCTGGATCATGGACACCGGCGGTGTCCAGTCCGATCCGGGCGCAACACTCGCCACGAGCACTGAACCACTTCAATCAGTGGCGGAAGCGGTGAGATTCGAACTCACGGATGGTTGCCCATCGCCGGTTTTCAAGACCGGTGCCTTAAACCGCTCGGCCACGCTTCCGTTGTCATGTTGCACCCCGACGGCGGTGTCTCGGCGCCGTCGGGGCCGCGCATTCTCTCACGCCGGCTCGGGCGTGCGCTCGCCTGACTTGGGTGTGGACTTCGCCGGCGTCGGCTTCTTTGTCGCAACGCCTGAAGCAGCCGCGTCCTTTGCGGCGTCCTTCTTCGCGTCGTCCTTGCCGGGGCACGGCTTGCCGGGAATGTCGCCGCACTGCAGGCGCGCGGCCTCGACCAGCGGCGGAACGCGTTCGGCCAGGAAGTCGATGAAAACGCGCACCGCCGGCAGCATGCCGCGACGCGACGCGAACACGGCATGGAAGATGCCCTGTGGCAGGCGCCATTGCGGCAGCACGACTTCCAGTTCGCCACTGCGCACGGCGTCGGCGCACACGGTCTCCGGCAGCATGGTGATGCCGACGCCCTGCTTGGCCAGCGCCATCAGCATCGGGAAGTCGAAACCGGCTACGCGCGGCTTCAATTCGACGCGCTTCACTTCACCATTGGGACCGTGCAGTTCCCAACGCTGGTGGGCTTCGTCCTCGTTCATGCTCAAGGTGACGTGCTGGGCCAGTTCATCCGGATTGGACGGACGACCCATGCGCTTGAGGTAGCCGGGACTGGCGACCAGCAGTTCCTGGATCTGGCCGAAGTTGCGCATCACCAGGCTGCCGTCGTCATCCAGCCGCGTACGTACGCGCAGTGCGACGTCGACGCCTTCGTTGATGATGTCGACGCGGCGGTTGCTGACGTGCAGTTGCACGCGCACCTGCGGGTATTTGGCGAGGAAATCCGGCAGCAGCCTGGGCATCTGTTGCTGCGCCATGCCCACCGGCACGCTCACGCGGATGACGCCGCGCGGTTCGGCGCTGAGGCGATCGACGACTTCGCGCGCGGCCTGCGCCTCGGCCAGCATCGATTGGGCATGCCGGTAGACGCTGTGGCCGACTTCAGTCACGGCAAAGCGACGCGTCGAGCGTTGCAGCAGGCGCACGCCCAGGTCGGTTTCCAGCTGGCTGATGCGACGGCTCAGGCGCGACTTGGGAATGCCCAGCGCGCGTTCGGCGGCGGCGAAGCCCTGGTGGTCGACGACGGCGGCGAAGTAGTAGAGGTCGTTGAGGTCCTGCATGGCTATTATCCCGAAATCAGAACAGTCAGTGATATTAGACTACGTTTATTCCAATATCGCAACAGTGGAAAGTGGCGTCCAACGCGGCCCCGGCCGCATCCAATCGGGAAAGGCCATGAAACTGCTGCATATCGACTCCGCCGCCACCGGCAACGGCTCCGTCACCCGCGAACTAACCGCCGCGATCGTCGCACGCTGGCAGGACGCCCTGCCCGGGCTGGAAGTCAGCTACCGCGACCTCGACGCCCAACCGCTGCCCCACCTGACCGGCGAAGTGCTGGGCAAGGTCGACCCGGCCGTCGCCGCCGAGAGCGAGCGCGCGCTCCAGCAGTTCCTGGACAGCGACGTGATCGTGGTTGGCGCGCCGATGTACAACTTCAGCGTGCCGTCCACGCTGAAAGCCTGGATCGACCGCGTCGCCGTCGCCGGCCGCACCTTCCGCTACACCGAGAAGGGTCCCGAAGGCCTGGCCAAGGGCAAGCGCATGGTGATCGCCAGCGGTCGTGGCGGCCTGTACGGCGACAACAGCCCGGCGGATTTCCAGGAGGCCTACCTGCGCCAGGTGTTCGGATTCCTGGGCGTCTCGGAAATCGAGTTCGTCCGTGCCGAGGGCGTGGCGTATTCGCCGCAGCATCGCGCCGATGCGCTGCAGGGCGCGAAGGCGGCCATCCGGGCGCCGCTGCGCGAGGCCGCGTAACACCGGTCCCGTCATGGTCACTCGAAGCGACAAGGCCCGTGGATGCGGGTCTTGTTTCGCGTGGGTGCGATGCGGCGGAAGTGGCCAGGATGCAGGCGGCCTGCGCCTTCTGCGGCGGGTCAAGACCCGCCCTACGGATTCGGGGTTCCTGGAACCCTCGCAGTCGATTCCGGAACCCTCGGGAGGGACTTTTATTCCCTCCCAAGGGATTTTTATTTCCTCGCGAGCGTTTCCTATTCCCTCGCGAGGGATTTTTATTCGCTCCCGAGGGTTTCCGGATCCCTCCGGCGCGATGCCTCGATACCTCGCGAGGGTTTCCGGATCGCTCGCGAGGGTTCAAGAATCGACTGCGAAGGTTCCGGAATCGACTGCGAGGGATCCGGAAAGGGTCGCCTTCGGACAAAAAAGAACCCCGCGAAAGCGGGGTTCTTTTCAGGGCGCCTGTAGCCCCGAGGCGTCGTCATCCCCGCGAAGGCGGGGATCCAGTGACTTTAGTCGCTGACAGTAAAGGGCGCTGGATTCCCGCCTTCGCGGGAATGACAACCAGTAGTTTTCCGAGGCTCGACCAAAGCCGGCATGCGGGTCTCTCCTTGCCAACTGTCGTTGCAGCCGACGCCTACTTCAACGTCGCCGAATCCAGGTCCAGCGTGTCGGCCTTGATCACCTCGAGGTCCGGGTGCTTGGCCTTCAGCGCTTCGAGGAACTCCTTGCCATCGCCGGCCACGACCACGTTCGCGGTTTCCGGCGAGAACAGGCGCTTGGCCACGGCCTGCACCTGCGCCGGCGTCACCGCTTCGACATCGGCAACGTAGTCGTTGAGGCTGGCCAGCGGCAGGTCGTTCAACGCGCGATCGACCAGCTCGCCCGCCAATCCGTCGTTGGTCTCGGTGGCGCGGCCGAAACCGCCGATCAGCACCGCCTTGCGCGCGGTCATTTCGGCCTCGCTCGTCGGCTCGGCGCCCAGGCGCTTGAGTTCGCCCAGGGTGAGATCGACCACTTCCGGCGCGGAGACATTCTTGGTCTGGGTCGAGGTGATCGCCGGACCTGCACCGACGCGCGTGGACACGTCACTGCGCGCGCCGTAGGACAGGCCGCGCTTGATGCGGATTTCCTGGTTGAGACGGGAGGAATAGCCGCCGCCCAGGATGCTGTCGGCCACGATCGCCGCGAAATAATCCGGATCCTTGCGGGTGATGCCGCGCTGCGCGGTCACCACGGCCGCCTGCCCGGAATCGGCACGATCGACCACGACCACGCGCGCTTTCGCGCCGACGGCCGCATCGATGGCACCGGCGGACGCCGCCATGCTGACCGGATTGGTCCAGCTGCCCAGTTGCTCACGCGCGAGCGCGAAGCCGGCATCTGGCGAGATGTCGCCGGTCAGCACCAGCACGGCGTTGTCCGGGTGCCACCAGTTTTCGTGGAGCGTCTTCAACGTTGCCGAATCGATGGTCGCCAGCGATTTCGGCGTGCCACCCTGCATGCGGCCGTACGCGGCATCGCCATAGATGACGCGGTTGGCGGCGATCGCCGCCAGCGTGCCGGGATTGCGCAGCGCCACGGTCAGGCCGTCGAGCGCCTGGCGACGCTGGCGTTCCACTTCTTCCGCGGCGAAGGTGGGCTTGGTGACCACGTCGACCAGGATCGGGAACGCCTGCGCCAACCGGTCGCTGCGCACGTTGAGGTAGACGGTGGAATCGTCCCAGTCGGCGCCGGCGTTGAGCGTCGCGCCAAGGGCTTCGATGTCCTGCGCGATCTGCGTGGCATTGCGCTTGCCCGCGCCCTGCGTGATCACGCTGGCGGTCAGCTCCGCGGCGCCGACGGCCGATTCCGGATCTTGTGCGGCGCCGGCCTTCACCAGCAATGCGGCGGAGACCAGCGGCAGCGAATGATCGGCGGCGACAATCACGCGAAGGCCGTTGTCGAGCGTGGCCTCGCTGAAGGCGGGCATCGTCGCGGACACGGGTGCGGCCGGTGCCGGGGCTTTCTCACGCTGCGCTTCCGGAGCGAGCGTGAACACATGGATGGCCGACTTCGGCACCGACAGGTCGTGCATGTCGACCGTGTCGGCCACCTTGATCGGCGTCGCCGGTGCGCCGCCGGCCTTGGCGGACTCGTCCAGGTAACGGATCGCCACGCTCTGCTTCTCGTCAAGGTACTTGCGTGCGACGCGCTGCACGTCGGCCGCGGAAACGCGCTGCAGGTCGCCCAGCAGCGTGTTCACGCGATCGGCCGAGCGGTACACGATCGCGGCGAAACCCACCGCGCTCGCCTTGCCGTCGGCGGTTTCGCGCTCGCGCAGCGAATCGGTGACCAGCTGGTTGCGGGCTTCGTCGAGTTCGGCAGCGGAGACTTCACCATCGCGCAGGCGCGCAACCTGCGCGCGCAGCGCGGCCAGGCCCGCATCGGCGGTCTTGCCGTCGGCCATGATCGCCAGCAGCGTCATCACGCCGGCGTCCTTGGACGGCTGGAAGTTGGTGCCGGCCTGCGCGGCCAACTGCTGTTCGTACACCAGCGACTGGTGTAAACGCGAGCTGTCGCCCTTCGACAGGATCGCGTCGAGCACCATCATCGCCGGCAGGTCGGCATCGGCGGCGGCGGGCGCCGGATAGGTCAGCGCAACGGCGGGCAGTGGCGTGTTGGGTTCGTACACCAGGTAGTCGCGCGCGGCAGTGCGCGCCGGCTCGACCGCGGTCACGCGCGGGACCGCGCGCTTGGGCTGCTTGATCGGCCCGAAGTACTGGTTGATCCACTTGTCCAGCTGCGCCGGATCGAAGTTGCCCGACACCACCAGCACCGCGTTGTCCGGACGGTAATAGGTGGCGTGGAAGGCACGCACGTCGTCGACGGTGGACGCGTTGAGCTCATCGATGTTGCCGATGCCCGGACGCGCGTAGGGATGCACGTCGTAGGACGTCTGCGGCACGTACAGGCCGAACAGCTTGCCGTACGGGCGCGCCATGTAGCGCTGGCGGAATTCTTCCTTGACCACGTCGCGTTCGGACTTGAACACCGCTTCGTCGACGACGAGCGAGCCCATGCGTTCGGCTTCGGCCCACAGCAGGCGCTGCAGGTGGTTGGCGGGGATGACTTCGTAATAGAAGGTGAAGTCATCGGCCGTGGCGGCATTGTTGAAGCCGCCGACGTCCTCGGTCATGCGATCGAAGGTTTCCGACGGCATGTTGCGGGTCGATTTGAACAGCAGGTGTTCGAACAGGTGCGCGAAGCCGGAGCGGCCCTTCGGATCGTCCTTGGAACCGACGTCGTACCAGACCTCGACCGCGACGTTGGCGGTAGTGGTGTCGCGGATCGCGTACACCTTCAAGCCATTGGGGAGAGTCCGCGTGGTGTAGGCCAGCGGGGCGATCTGTTCGCTGGCGGAGGCGGACGCGGGCGTCAGGGCGTGGGCCGCCGGCGCCAGCAACGGCAGGGCCAGCGCGAGGGAAAGCGTCAACGTCGACAGGCGGGGCATCGGAAGGCTCCTGGAACGAGAAACTGGGAAGGGGGAACTGGAACTAGGGGGGGAATCAGGCTTCGCGACCCTAGCGCGCCTGCGCCGGGGGCGCCCGGCACGAAAGTCATGCGACGCGGGCCGCTGCGGCACTTACACAGCGCACCACCCGGCCCGGGGAACCTCTGAACAAGTCTTGCCCTGTCATCCCGAGCGCAGCGAGGGATCTGGTTTTCGCGGCGAACAGCAGGTCCCTCGCTGCGCTCGGGACGACATCTGACTTGTTCAGACACTCCTTGGGGCGAGAGCCGAACGTCAGGCGATGCGCTCTACGCCGCCCATGTACGGACGCAGCACGTCCGGCACGGTGATCGAACCGTCGGCGTTCTGGTAGTTCTCCATCACCGCGATCAACGCGCGACCGACGGCAACGCCCGATCCGTTGAGCGTGTGCACCAGTTCGGGCTTGCCGGTGGCCGGGTTGCGCCAGCGCGCCTGCATCCGGCGTGCCTGGAAGGCGTCGCAATTGGAGCAGGAGGAAATTTCGCGATAGGTGTCCTGCGAAGGCAGCCAGACTTCCAGGTCGAAGGTCTTGATCGCGGAGAAACCCATGTCGCCGGTGCACAGCAGCACGCGGCGATACGGCAGGCCGAGCTTTTCCAGCACGACTTCGGCGCAGCGGGTCATGCGCTCGTGCTCGGCGTGGCTTTCCTCGGGCTTGCTGATGGACACCAGTTCGACCTTCTCGAACTGGTGCTGGCGGATCATGCCGCGCGTGTCGCGGCCGTGGCTGCCGGCTTCGGCGCGGAAGCACATCGAGTGCGCGGTCATGCGCAGCGGCAGCGCGTCGGCTTCGAGGATCTCGTCGCGGACGATGTTGGTGAGCGGGACTTCGGACGTGGGGATCAGGTAGCGCGTGAGTCGCCGCCCAATCTCTACATGCAACGCATACAGAACCCCTTGGTCGCGTGCCTTCGAAACAAATTCCGGTGAAACGTGCGACCAGGCGCTAAAGCCACACTTCATCAATATTTCGTTGATCAAGCTCAGAACGGTTCGGAGATCCCCTCTATCCAACCAGTCAGAAATCTCTTGGAGATCCGCCGTCTTGACGACCAACGAGGTGGAATCAGCTCTCAGCGAGAACAGGTCCTCCTCGAACTTCGGCAACTGCCCCGTGCCGCGCATCGAATCGGCATTCACCAGCAGCGGGACATTGGTTTCCTGGTAACCGTGCCCGTCGGTGTGCAGGTCGAGCATGAACTGCGCCAGGGCACGATGCAGGCGCGCCAACTGGCCGCGCAGCACGGTGAAACGTGCGCCGCTGAGCTTGGCCGCGGTGGCGCCGTCGAGCCAGCCGTTGCGGGCGCCGAGTTCGACGTGATCCTTGACCGGAAAGTCGTCGAACTTGCGCGGCGTACCCCAGCGGTGCTGCTCGACGTTGTGCGATTCGTCGTGGCCCAGCGGGACGGACTCGTGCGGGATGTTGGGGATGCCAAGCGCGACGGCTTCGATCTGTGTGCGGATGGTTTCCAGGCGGACTTCGGAGGCCTTGAGCTCGTCGCCGAACACGGCGACTTCGGTCATCAGCGCGGCGACGTCCTCGCCCTTGGCCTTGGCCTGCCCGATCGCCTTGCTGCGCGTGTTGCGCAGGTTCTGCAGCTCCTGCGTGCGGATCTGGATCTGCTTGCGCTCAGATTCCAGCGACTCCAGCGACTCCAGCGCGGCGGCATCGAGGACGAAACCACGGGTTTCGCGCAGGCGCGCGGCGAGTTCGGCGGGGTTGTGGCGCAGCAGGTTCGGATCGAGCATGTCGGGGCGGCAAGGTGATGAAGGTCGCGATTATCGCAGCCGAGGCACTGGTTTGCCCGGCGGTTAACATCCGGATCGGCAAGATCGTCCGATTTTCGACTCCATTGGCACCCGATGACCCCCATGCCCAGCACTCCAACGCCACAACGCCCCTCCTTCGACTGGGCTGCGTGGAAGCCTTCCCGACGTGCCCTGTTGTGGGTGCTCGGCGCGTTCGCGCTGGGGCTGATCCTGTTCCTGCTGGTGTGGAAGAACAGCGGAAACAGCGACTTCTACCGCGCCGGACCGGTGGCGCCGACGGCAGCCGGCCCCGACTACGCACCCCTGCCCGCCCCAACGCCGGCAGGCAGTTCCGATTCGGCCAGCGGCATGGGCGAAGCACCGACGCCGCAAGTGGATGACGAAGGCCGCCCGCGGCTGGTCGAAACCACTCCTCCGCCCGCGCCCGCCGCACCCCCGCCGCCACCGCGACCGGCGGCGCCCACCGCCTCCACACCCGCCCAGGTGATTTCATCGCCGGCACCGCGCTATCCCGCAATGGCGTTGCGTCGCGGGGAAAGCGGCAAGGTGCTGGTCAGCGTCGAAGTGGGCCCGGATGGCGTGCCCGCAACGGTGGAAGTAGCCAAGAGCAGCGGTTCGCGCGACCTGGACCGCGCCGCGATGGAGGCCGTGCGGCGCTGGCGCTTCAGTCCGGCGATGGACGGCGAGCGCCCGGTCAGCTCGCGGGTGCAGGTGCCGATCAGTTTCGAGCGGTAGTCCGGGGCTGCGAGCCAACGCTCGATTCCCCGGACTTTCGATCAACCCCCAATTCCCGCGCATCCTGAGCGTAGCGAAGCGCCCTTCGACTTCGCGCCTGCGGCGCTACGCTCAGGGTGAGCGGTGTGACTGCTGATCAACGCGGTGTGACTGCTGATCAACTTGGATCTCCGCTCATCCTGAGCGTAGCGAAGCGAAGTCGAAGGACGCGCCTGCGGCGCTACGCTCAGGGTGAGCGGCGTGACTGCTGATCAACGCAGCGTGACTGCTGATCAACTCGGATTTCCGCTCATCCTGAGCGTAGCGTAGCGAAGTCGAAGGACGCACGCGCGACGATCACTCCTCGCGCAATCCCATCCCCGCATTCACCGCCAGCGCGACAAAGCCGGGGAACGACGTAGCCACGTTCGCAGTGTCATCGATGCGGATCTCACCGCTCGCAACCTGCGCGGCAATGGCGAAGCTCATCGCCACGCGATGGTCACCGTGGCTGTCCACGCGACCGCCACGCAGCGAACCGCCGGTGATGATCGCGCCGTCGGGTGTTTCCTCGATTGCACAGCCCAGCGCGCGCAAGCCGGTCGCCATGGTGGCGATGCGGTCGGATTCCTTCACCCGCAATTCGGCGGCGCCACGGATCACCGTGCGCCCGTGCGCGCAGGCCGCGGCGATGAACAGCACCGGGAACTCGTCGATCATGTCCGGGACGATGTGCTCCGGCACCTCGATTCCACGCAGTGGTGCGTGACGAACACGCAGGTCGGCCACCGGCTCGCCGCCCTGTTCGCGTGGGTTCTCCTCGACGATATCGGCGCCCATCGCCCGCAACGCAGTCAGCAGGCCGGTGCGGCGCGGATTCATGCCGACGGCTTCGATCCGCACTTCTGAACCGGGAATCACGCACGCGGCCACAATGAAGAACGCAGCGGAAGAGAAATCCGCCGGCACATCGACATCGGTCGCGACCAGGCGGTGGCCGCCGGACAGCCGCGCGTAGCCCGGCGAGAATTCGATCGGCCAGCCGAACGCGGACAACATGCGTTCGGTGTAGTCGCGGGTGGGATGCGGCTCGCGAACGACGGTCTCGCCCTGCGCGTACAGGCCGGCCAGGAGCAGCGCGGACTTCACCTGCGCACTCGCCATCGGCGTGGCGATGTCGATGCCCTGCAATGCGGCGCCGCCGTGGATCCGCAGCGGTGGCAGACCACCGGCTTCGGTGTCGATTCGCGCACCCATCGCCGCCAACGGTTCGGTCACGCGCCGCATCGGCCGTTTCGAGAGTGAGGCATCGCCGACCAGCGTGCTGTCGAACGCCTGTCCGGCGAGCACACCGGCCAACAGGCGCATGCCGGTGCCGGCGTTGCCGCAGTCAAGTGCCTCGGAATTCGCACGCAGGCCGTGGAGGCCGACACCATGGACGATGCGCTCGCCTTCGCTGGGGGCGTCGATGCGTACGCCGAGCTGGGCGAACACACGCGCGGTGGCGCGGGTGTCCTCACCTTCCAGGAAGCCGCGCACCTGCGTGATGCCTTCTGCCAACGCGCCCAGCATCACCGCGCGATGCGACACCGATTTGTCGCCGGGAACGCGCAGTGTTCCGTGCAGGGGGCGACCGGGTGAGGCGATCCAGCCCTTTTTTTCGCGGGAAGTCATGTGGCGTTGCGTCCGTTCAAGTTCTTCAGGAATTCTGCGGGGTCACGATCACTGATTCCGGTCACGGATCGGATCACGCGATGGGATTGGCCAGCACGCCATCCAGGACCGCGAGGAAGCGTCGGTTCTCGTCGCGGTTGCCTACCGTGATGCGCAGACAATCCGGCAGGCCGTAGCCACCCATCGGCCGCAGCACCACGCCGCAGGCGATCAGGTCGGATTCCACCTTCGCGGTGCGCTCGCCGAATTCGACCAGCACGAAGTTGGTCTGCGAGGGAAACACGCGCAAGCCACGTTCCTGCAGCGATTGCGCGAGCGATGCACGCTCCTCCGCATTGCGCTGCACCGACCACGCCAGGTGCGCGGTGTCGTCCAGCGCGGCCTCGCACGCGGCGAGCGCGGGAAGATTGACGTTGAAGCTTTCGCGCACGCGTTCCATCACCGCCACAAGTCCTGGCGCGCCAAGCAGGTAGCCGACGCGCAGGCCCGCCAAACCGTAAGCCTTGCTGAAAGTCCGGGTGACGACGAGATTCGGATGCCGCGACAACAACGGCAGTGCGCTGGCGAAATCCGGCGCGTCGGCCATCTCCGCATAGGCTTCGTCGAAAACGACGATGACCTCGGCGGGAACGCGGGCGACGAACGCTTCCAAAGCATCCCGGCCAAACCACGTACCGGTCGGGTTGTTCGGGTTGGCGACGTACACCAGCTTCGTCGCAGGGGTGATGGCGGCGAGGATCGCGTCTAGATCGTGTCCGAGCGGCATCACCGCGTGATCGCGCGGCAACGCGTCGACCACGCACGCATTCGCGCGCGCGCATTGCGTGGCCAGCGAGAACACGGCAAACCCATAGCGCGAGAACACCACGTCATCGCCCGATCCGGCGAACACCTGCGCCAGCTGCATCAGCAACTCGTGCGAACCGTTGCCGAGCAGGATCTGGTTGACCGCGACACCATGCGTGGCCGCCAGCGCGCGCTTGAGATCGGCGCCCAACGGATCGGGATAGCGATGCAGCGAATGCAGGCAATCCAGGATCGCCGCGCGCGTGGCCGGCGATGCGCCATACGGGTTTTCGTTGGAGCCCAGCTCGATCAGCAGCTCTTCGCCGAACCTGCGCCGCAACGCGACCAGGTCGTGTCCCGGGTCGTAGGCCTTCAGCCCCTGCACGCCGCGCGACGCGCGCGACGCAAACCAGACTTCGTCATGCATGACAGCAGCACTCATGCAATCGCCACCGGATAGGAACCCAGCACCTTCACTTCCTGTGCGAACTCGCTCACTTCATCCAGCGCGCGACGCATCGCGTCTTCCTGCGCGTGACCGGTGATGTCGATGAAGAACGCGTACTGCCACAGGCCGGTATGACCGGGACGCGATTCGATGCGATTCATGCTCAGGCCGTGTTTCGCGAACGGTTGCAGCACGTGGTACAGCGCGCCCGGCTGGTCCTTGATGAAAACGAGCAACGAGGTGCGATCGTTGCCCGACGGCGGAAACAGCTCGCGTCCCAGTACGAGGAAGCGCGTGGTGTTGTCCGGGCGATCCTCGATGGGGCCGGCAATCGACTTCAAGCCGTAGACATTGGCGGCGCTGACGCCGGCAATTGCCGCCGCGTCGTCGGCACTGCGGGCGCGACGGGCGGCTTCGGCGTTGCTGCCCAGGGGGATCTTTTCCGCCTTCGGCAGGTACTGGCGCAGCCATGCCTTGCACTGGGCGAAGGATTGCGGATGCGAGTAGACGCGTTCGATATCCTCGATGCGTCCACTGCGCGAAAGCAGGTGCTGGTGCACACGCAGTTCGATCTCGCCGCAGATGCGCAGCTGCGACGTCAGGAACATGTCGAGCGTGGACTGGATCGTGCCCTGCGTGGAGTTTTCCACCGGCACGACGCCGAAATCGGCATGACCGGCTTCCACTTCCTGGAACACTTCCTCGATGCTGCCCAGCGGCAGGCCGTGGATGGAGTGGCCGAAATGCTTGTATACCGCCTGCTGCGAGTGCGTGCCTTCCGGGCCGAGGAAGCCGATTTTCAGCGGTTCCTGCTGGGCGAGGCACGCGGACATGATTTCGCGGAACAGCCGCACCAGCACTTCGTCGTTGAGCGGGCCGTCGTTGCGGTCCACCACGCGGCGCAGCACCTGCGCTTCGCGCTCGGGACGGTAGTAGTCGACGGCGGCCGCGAGCTTGCCCTTGGCCTTGCCGACCTGGTGCGCCCAGTTCGCGCGCTGTTTGATGAGCGCCTGGATCTGCTGGTCGATGCCGTCGATCTCGGCGCGCACGACGGCCAGGTCGGGCTTGGCTTCGGGCGGTGCGGACGCGGCTTCGGGCTTGGCGGTGCGAGTTGCCTTCTTCACCTTGCCCCTGGATGCCTCGCCGGAACGCGAAACCGGCGACTTGCTGCCCGCCTTCCCCTTCGGAGTCCTTGCAGCCATTACCCGTGCCTCCGCTGGAAATCGCTCATGAAATCGGCCAGCGCCTGCACGCCGGCTTCGGGCATCGCGTTGTAGATCGAGGCACGCATGCCACCCAGCGCCTTGTGGCCCTTGAGCGAGATCAGCCGGGCTTCCTTGGACTCCTGCAGGAAAGCGGCATTGAGCGCTTCGTCGTGCAGGAAGAACGGCACGTTCATGCGCGAACGCACCGAGGGCGCGACTTCGTTGCGATAGAAGCCGCCGGACTGGTCGATCACGCGGTAAAGCAGCGACGACTTGCGCGCGTTGCGGCGCGCGAACTCCTCGACGCCACCTTCGTCCAGCATCCATTTCACCGTCAGGCCGAGCAGGTACCAGTTCCAGCTCGGCGGGGTGTTGAGCATCGAGCCAGCCTTGGCGTGGGACCGGTAATCGAGGATGTCGGCGCGCGGCTGGCCTTCGCGTTCCAGCAGGTCGCGGCGGACGATGACGACGCTGATGCCGACCGGCCCCAGGTTTTTCTGCGCGCCGCCGTAGATCACGCCGAATTTCGACACGTCCAGTGGTTCGGAGGCGATCGAGGAGCTGAAGTCCGCGAACAGCGGCACGTCGCCGACATCGGGAATGTCGCGGAATTCGATGCCGTGGATGGTTTCGTTGGCGGTGTAGTGCACGTAGGCGGCATCGGCGGACAGTTGCCAGGTGTCGCGTGCGGGGACATCGCGGAAACCGCCGGACTCGCTGCTCGCGGCGATATTCGCGGCAACGCCCGCGCGAGCCTGCCTGAGTGCGGTCTTGCCCCAGTGACCGGAGATGACGTAATCCGCCGACTGGCCCGGTGCGGCGAAATTGAGCGGAAACAGCGCTTGCGCCGTGGTGGCGCCGCCGGCCATGAACAGCACCGCGTAGTCCTCGGGGATGGACATCAACTGGCGAAGATCGGACTCCGCCTGCTCGGCCACCTGCATGAACTCGGGGCCACGGTGGCTCAACTCCACGATCGACGCGCCCACGCCATGCCAGTCCAGCATCTCCTCCTGCGCCTGCCGCAGGACCGTCTCGGGCAGCGTGGCGGGACCAGCGGCGAAGTTGTAGGCGCGCGACATCGGGGTTCCTTCAGGGAGGGCCCGGGCGGGTCCCGCACTGCGTCGGCAAGCGCCGATCCGCGCGACGGGCTCCGTTCCACGGGCTGAACTGGTGGGCGGAAAACGGTGAACGCGGAGTATGCCGCAGTGCAGCAGCCAAAAGAGCAAGGGTTACGCGCGCAACTTTTCGCCCACTTATCGCCTCTGGTCATATAGTCCCAATGAACCCGGAGCTGGCCATGTCCCTGCGTGATGCCTTGCGGATTGCTTCCGCCCAGATCACCGATGAAGCCGTCTACCACGACCGCCGCAGGTTGCTGGCGGCACTGGGCGCCATGCCGGCGCTGGCGCTGTCGGGCTGCAGCGAGGCCGCCCCGCCACCGTCGACCGTCGTGATTACGCCCGAACAGGCAAAGTCGGGTTTCCGCACCGACGAAACTCTCACGCGTTACGAGGACGTCACCACCTACAACAACTTCTACGAGTTCGGCACCAACAAGGACGATCCGTCGAAGGCGGCGCGCACGCTGCGCGTGAAGCCCTGGAGCGTGGCCGTAGGCGGGCATTGCGCCAAACCGGGCGTGCTGTCGCTGGACGACCTGCTGAAGGGATTCACGCCCGAAGAGCGCATCTACCGCCTGCGCTGCGTGGAAGGCTGGTCGATGGTGATCCCGTGGCTGGGCGTCCCGTTGGCGGACGTGCTCAAGCGTTACCAACCCACGTCGAAAGCGAAGTACGTCGCCTTCACCACGCTCAAGGATTCAAAGCAGATGCCCGGCCAGGGTTACGACTCGCTCGACTGGCCGTATCGGGAGGGCCTGCGCATCGACGAGGCCATGCATCCCCTCGCCTTCCTCGTCACCGGCCTCTACGGCAAGGAATTGCCGCAGCAGAACGGCGCCCCGCTGCGGCTGGTCGTCCCGTGGAAATACGGCTTCAAGGGCATCAAGTCGATCGTCGCGATCACATTCGTGGAGCGGATGCCGCGCACGTCGTGGAATGACGCGCAGTCGAGCGAGTATGGGTTTTTCAGCAACGTCAATCCGCAGGTGGACCACCCGCGCTGGTCGCAGAAGACCGAACGCCGCATTTCCGGGACGAAGAGCAAGCTGTTTGCCGATCGCATTCCCACGCGGATGTTCAATGGCTATGCCGACCAGGTGGCGGGGCTATACGCGGGGATGAACCTGCGGCACTGGTTCTGAATCAAAGCGTCGCGATTGTCCGTAGCCTCGAGCTGTTCGGCTGCGCTTTGCCCAACGGCTCCATTGCTCGACTTCCTTTCTCCTGCGTCCCATTGATCCGTCATTCCCGCGAAGGCGGGAAGTGCTTCACAACGGCGGAGCCAGTAATCCATGGACTTCGTTTGCTTCAGCATAGACACGCTTCATGCGTAGGCAACATCCCTGGATGCCTTCGCGGGAATGACGGCCAACCCCCAAGACCCTGAGATCAGATGCCGCACTCGTCCACAGCAAAGCACCGCCCGCCCAAGCGCCCCACCTCGCCACGAATCCTCGTCGCCAAGACACTGCTTCACCTGCTCGCGCTGACGCCGGCCGCCATCCTGGCCTGGCAGGTCCGGCTGGAGTTCCTGACCGGCAGTGGCGGCCTCGGCGCGGACCCGGTCGCGGCGATCGAGCATCGGCTCGGGATCTGGGCACTCCGCCTGCTGATGGTCACGCTGGCGATCACGCCCCTGCGGCAGCTCACCGGACAGGCGGTGCTGGTGCGCTTCCGGCGCATGCTCGGGCTGTACGTGTTCTTCTACGCGACGTTGCATTTCAGCGCGTACCTGGTGCTCGACCTGCGCGGCTACTGGACGCAGATCTTCGCGGAGATCGCCAAGCGGCCGTACATCACTGTGGGCTTCACTGCGTGGTTGCTGCTGATTCCGCTGGCGGTGACTTCGACCCAGGCGGCGATCCGGCGCCTGGGCCGCAACTGGGCGCGACTGCACAAGCTCGTCTACGCCGTCGGCGTGCTGGCGGTCCTGCACTTCTGGTGGCTGGTGAAATCCGACATCCGCGAACCCGCGCTGTATGCCGGCATCCTTGCGGTGCTGCTGGGCTGGCGCCTGGTGCGGCACCTGCGCGAAAAGCGGGCGGTTCTGCACCGCTCCGCCACAACCTAGGTATTGCCCCGACGCTATCCGCGCAGGGTTCCTGTCTGCCCGGTCAGCGCGCGCCGTACAACAGCAGCAGGCTGAGCGCGCCCGCCAGCAGCAGCGCGGCCAGCAGCAGCCACGGCATGCGCCGCACGCTGGAGGCAGGCTTTACGGCCTGTGGCGCGGCGACGACTTCCTCGGCTTCGTCGTTCGGATCGCCGCCGGTTGCGACTTCGCCCTGGGCACCGCGGCGCGGCGCTTCCACCACGAAGCGGTGCGAATCGAATACCACCTGGTCACCCGGTCGCAGCAAGGCGTTGCGGACCGGCCAGCCGTTGACCAGGCTGCCGTCGTGCGAACCGACATCGCGCAGGACCACGCCCTCGCGATGCGGCTCGAGCCGTGCATGGCGATCGGCGAAGGAAGCCTCGTCGATGCGGATGTCGCTTTCGGCTACGCGACCGACCAGCCGGGGCTGGTCCAGGGTCACGCTGCGCCCGTGGTGGGCGCCGCCGACGCCGCGCAGCACGATGCGCGGATCACTGCTTTCGGGTACGTGGACCGCCAGGTCAGCCGGCGCCGACGGTGGTGTCTCGCCGGCCAGCAACCATTCGACGCCGTCGACGAAAACCGCATCGCCGGCACGCAGCAACGCCATGCGCCGCACCGGCCGACCGTTGACGTGCAGGCCGCGCGAGCCTTCGCGCACCAGCAGCCAGACGCCGCGGCGATCCACGCAGAACTGCGCGAACGCGCCGGAAATGTCGTCGACGATCGTCGGCTTGTCGGCATTGTCGCGACCAATGTTATGGACGCCCTGACCCAGTAGAAGGTCGGGCTGCTGCGAGTTGGGGAATCGAAGTCGGAGTGCGCTCACTGCGCGGGAATCTAACATGCGTGGTTTCGGCGACAAGACGGGCCGGCTTGGATGCCGTGCGCCCGAGCCCCACAATAGGCGACGCACAGGGGAGCCCTACATGCCGAGCATCGACATCCACCACGCCCATTCCATGCCGCACGCCAAGGCCCGCAAGGCCGTGCAGGAAGTCGCCGACAAGCTCGCCGACCGTTTCGGCATCGTCTACGAATGGGCCGGCGACACCCTCAACTTCAATCGATCCGGCGTCGACGGCAAGATCGCGCTGGACGCCAAGAGCCTGCGCGTGACCGCGGACCTGGGCTTCCTGATGTCCGCCTTCAAGGGACCGATCGAAGCCGAGATCAAGCGCGTGCTGGACGAGCGCTTCAGCTGAACCCGGGGAAGGCCTGAACAACTCGACTTTGTCATCCCGAGCATGGCGAGGGATCTGTTTTTCCCAGCAAAACAACAGATCCCTCGCTGCGTTCGGGATGACATCCGAATTATTCAGAGGCTCCTGAACTCCCCGGCACGCCTCGGCTGGACCTCGCCAGCCGGGACCCGCTTCGGCCGTAGCGCGTTCGGCTGATGGCTTCGGCTGGACGCTGGCTGGAGGTTCGGCTGGAATGTTCCCGCGCAATCCAGACCGCGCCAGCGGCGAGCCGCCGCCTCGCACGTCGCCGGTGACCCTGCCGATCCGTTACGCCATCGCACGGGCTACTTCATGCTCCCGCGGAAGGGATTGAGGTCGGCCGAGAACAGGCGTTCGCATACGGCGCGCTCGTCCGCTTCGATCTCGTCGATGAAGCCACGTACGTCGCCCAGCTTCCCGAACGCCCCGAAGCCGCGCTCCAGGAAACCCTGCAGTTCCGCCAGCCCCGCCGCCCTGGCCGGGCCGCGCGAGAGCTTGAGCAGCATCGCCACGCCGGGCATGCGCATCGCACCGCCCAGGCCCAGCCCGACGCTGGAAATCAGGTCGATCTGGTGCCGTCGCAGGCGCTGCAGGCCGGCCGCCCGATAAACCTGCGAATACAGCGCGGCGTCCAGCTTCCGCCGGCGCCCGGTCGGGGCAGCTTCAAGGAAATGCGCCAGTCGCAGGTCGAAGGCATGGGTCAGCAAGCCCAGCTCAATGGCATCGGCCAATGTTCCCAGGACCGCGCCCGGCAGCAGCTTCTGCATCATCGGCAGGACCCGGGCGATGTCGGCGTCGCGACGGCTGAAATCGCGGTCGTTGTAGACGTCGCTGAGGAAGAACTGTGCCGCCGGACGGCGCTGTGGGTCCCTCAGGAAGCGGTCGAAACTGGCTTCCAGGCGCTCAGCCTGCCAGCGACGCACTTCCGGCAGCCAGCGCAAGGCATTGCGCGGCTCGCGGTCCGGGTCGTGCAGGGCCTGGTGGCGGGACAGCAGGCAGCCCAGGCGCAGGCTCAGGTCTTTGGTGCGGGACATTGGGCGGGATGATCGGGGGCGTTCCGGGATGCCGCAAGCGTCGCGGTTCTGCTCGGGGACCCTGGGCTACACTCCGGGCACTTCGAAACCATACCTTCGCGCATGCTCTCCCTGCACACCGCCCGCAACCGCCCACGCAAACCCGGATCGACCGAGCCGCGCATCGGCCTGGCGGTGGCTGGCGGCGGCCCCATCGGCGGCATGTACGAACTCGGTGCCCTGCGCGCCCTGGACGAGGCTATCGAAGGCCTGGACCTGACCCGGCTGGATTGCTACGTCGGCGTCAGCAGTGGCGCCTTCCTCGCCGCCGGCCTGGCCAACCGGCTCGGGACGGCCGAGATGTGCCGGATCTTCCTCACCGGCGACAGCGACGACGTGCACTTCCGCCCGGAAACCTTCATGCGCCCCGCCTTCATGGAGTACACGCGGCGCGTCTCCAGCCTGCCGCGGCTGGCGGTGGACTGGTGGCACGAGCTGCTGTTCGCGCCGGGCGCGCTGCGCTGGCCGGACTTCATCACCCGCTTTGGCGGACTGGTGCCGACGGGCCTGTTCGACAACGCCGAAGTCGAGCGTTTCCTGCGCGACGTATTCACCCGCCGCGGCCGCACCAACGACTTCCGCGAACTGCAGACGAAGCTGTTCGTGATCTCCGTGGACCTCGACAGCGGTGAAGCCGTCCGCTTCGGTGGCGAAGACTGGGACGACGTACCGATCTCGCAGGCGATCCAGGCCAGCGCTGCACTGCCCGGCCTGTATCCGCCGGTGGAAGTGCGCGGCCGGCATTTCGTCGATGGCGCCCTGCGCCGGACGATGCACGCATCGGTCGTGCTGGAACGCGGCATCGACCTGATGCTGGGCGTCAACCCGCTGGTGTCGTTCAACTCCGGGGTGGATTCGGACATGGCCGCGCGCAATGCCGGACGTCTGGCCGCGGGAGGATTGCCGGCAGTCCTGTCGCAGACCTTCCGCACGCTGCTGCAGTCGCGCATGCAGATCGGATTGGCGAAACACGCGCAGCAGTTCCCCGACGTCGACCAGATGATATTCGAACCCAATGCGCGCGACGGCGAACTGTTCTTCACCAACGCCTTCAGCTTCACCAATCGCAAGCGCGTCGCCGACATCGCCTACCGCAACGTGATGGCCGACCTGCGCCAGCGCGGGGAAGTGCTGGCACCGGTCCTTGCCGCGCATGGCCTCTGCGTGCGCGCCGACGTCGTCAACGACGAGAAGCGCTCGATCATCGCCGGCCTGAAGCGCCAGCCGCGTGCCACCGAAACCACCGCGCGCCTGCGTCGCGCGCTGGATGACGTCGACCATATCGTCGCGCGCAATCGCGCCACGGGCTGAGCGGGCGACGAATATCCGGGCTTGCAGCACGCCCGGATCCCAGGTCCTCGCACCGATGTTGCATACCTTGGTGTGAAAGCTCTAGACAACACCGCGATCTTGGGCCATCACCCCACACCCCTCTGAGGGAACGTCATGGCCAAGTTCAAGAAGACCGCGAAGACCACTTCCACCAAGAGCAAGCAGACCAAGCAGGAACAGGCCGAGCAGCTGACCAAGACCCTCAGCGAATCCGCCCAGCAGGTGTGGCTGGCCGGCGTCGGCGCCTTCAGCCGCGCGCAGACCGAAGGCACCAAGCTGTTCGAGGCCCTCATCAAGGAAGGCCTGAAGCTCGAGAAGAACGCCCTCAAGTTCGCCGGTGGCCAGGCCGACGTCGTCCGCGGCGCGGTCGAGAACACCGTGGGCCAGGCGCGCGAACGCGCGACCGACACGTGGGATCGCCTGGAAAAGGTCTTCGAAGACCGCGTGCAGCGCGCCCTCACCAAGCTGGGCGTGCCGGGCCGTGACGACCTGTCCGACCTGAGCAGCAAGGTTGACGCGCTGACCGCCGAGCTGCGCAAGCTCGGTGGCAAGCCGGCCGCGAAGAAGGCTGCCAAGACCGCACGCAAGCCGGCTGCCAAGAAGGCCGCCCGCTAAGCAACCGCATTGACGGCATGGCGCCTCGCGCGCCTGCCGCACGTTTCAGGCCCGCCAGAATACCCGGACGCAATTCCCCTCCCCTGCGCCCCGGACTGGCGGGCTTTTTCTGTGGTGCGGTTCCGCGCCATCACGCGGCTGACGTATAGTTCTGGCCCTCAGCCACGCGCGGAAAGGACCACATGCTGACGGCCGCTTCGATAACGATCGCACTGGGCGTTGTGGCCGCGGTAGGCGGCGCAGCATCGGCCTGGGTCTGGCTGGTCCAACGTCCCCGCGTCGAGCGCGAGGATGGCCTCCGGCTGCTGGCCGCCATGCGCTGGCGCGAATTCTCGAAGATGGTCGTCGACGCCCTCCACTCACAGGGCTACAAGCCCGAAGCCGCTGGTGAGGCCGCCGAGCGCGGACAGGACTCCGTCCTCCACCTCGTGCGCAACGAGAGCAAGTGGCTGCTCGCGTGCAAGCAAGGCAACAACTACAAGGTCACCACGACGGTCGTGGGCGACATGGCCGACGCGATCCGCTTCCACGGCGCGGCCGGCGGCGTGGTGGCCACGCCTGGCTCAGCCGACAAGGCCGCCCGAAAGCTCGGCGAAGGTCGCATCGACATCATCGACGGCGAAGGCCTGTGGCCGCTGATCCGTTCGCAGCTCGCCCCGGGCGTGCGCGAGGAAATCTGGGCGAAGTCCCGCCACGGTGCGGTACGCCAGACCACCATCGCCTGGGCCGGTGCATTGACCCTCGGCTTGCTGATTGCCGTGCTGATGCCCGCTCGCGAAGAAACCCACGACAACGTCGCAAGTACCGCCAGCGCCGCTGCCCCAGCCAACCCGGCAGCAGCCGCAACCGCGACCGCGCCGTTGCTGGCCCCGCTGCCCGTCAGCGAAGACGAACAGCGCAACGACGTCATCCAGATGGTGTCGACCTTGCCAGGCGTGGAAAAGGCGCTGTGGACCACCCGCTCGACGCTGATGGTCTACCTGGCCGACGAGAACGCAGACCCGGTCGACGGCATCTGCCAGGTCATGAAGAAGTACGACGGCCTGCGCACCTCGCGCCTGCACCTGCAGCCGCCCGCAGGCGCGACGCGCCCGGCGCGGTTCCTGCAGTGCGCTACCTACTGAGACTCAGCAAGAGCAACGGCTGCAGACTGATCAGCGCGGCTTGGCCGCGCCATGGTTGTCGTTGGGCCGCTTGAAAGTCATCCACATCTGCCGGCGCCATGCCGGCAGCGATGTTTGCAACCGTTAGCGTCCAGCTATCTGCTGATCCGCCGTAGTCGCCCCGACTCGTTGCTGACCGTGTCCGCATCGATGATCGTGTAGCGGAACGTGTGGCCCTTGGCCATCCCGGTCTCATAGGTAACGAACACGTCCTTGCCCTTGCGGCGGAACGTCACCTTCTCCACCCGGCCCATCGCCCGCGCTTCGCCTTCGCGGAAGGTGAGGGTCATCGGAAATGGTTCGGTCACCGCCCAACTACCCTCCAACGGCCCCGGATCGCGTCCGGAACAGCCCGCCAGGGTCGTCATCAGCGCCAGCAACAGGGCGCCTCGAAATCCGTTCATCGCACCCCACCCACATCACTCCCGTCCGGGGCGCATGCCTGCGCAAGGACGCCCCGGTCGCGGCGGTTCACCAGTGCACGCCGCGCATCAGCGCCGCGAAGGCGATCTGCTCGTTGCTCGGGGCCGCTTCGCCCTTCAGGGCCGCCCGGTCGCCCTTGGCCGCGGCCGAGTCCGGGAACAGCTCGAACGCCGTGCTCATCACCACCTCGTAGGCCTTCGGCGCGACCGCATTCAACATCGCACTGAAGATACCCAGACGCGTCGCGATCCGGCTCGGGCGTTCGATAATCCCCTTCACCACCAGGTCCGCCGCTTCGTCCGGCGTCAGCGTCGGCACGCTGTCGTACATCTTGGTCGGCGCGATCATCGGCGTCTTCACCAGCGGCATGTTGATCGTGGTGAAGGAGATTCCCTTGCCCGACAGCTCGCCCTGCGCGCAGCGGCTGAACGCATCCAGCGCCGCCTTCGACGCCACGTAGGCGGAGAAGCGCGGCGAATTGGCCAGCACGCCGATCGAGGAGATGTTGATGATGTGGCCCTTGCGACGATGCGTCATCGTCGGCATGAAGCCCATGATCAGGCGCAGGCTGCCGAAATAATTCAGCTGCATCGTCCGCTCGAAATCGTGGAAGCGGTCGTAGCTGAGTTCGATCGAACGGCGGATCGACCGACCGGCGTTGTTGATCAGCACGTCCACGTGGCCATGGTCCTTGATCACCGTCGCCACCAGCCGGTCGCAATCGGCCATGTCGGACAGGTCGGCGGTGTAGGCGAAGACCTTGCCGCCCGCCTTCTTCATCTCGTCGCGCGCCTTGAACAGTTCCTCTTCGCCACGCGCCACGATGACGGTGATCGCACCCGCCTCGGCCACGCGCTGCGCCGTGGACAGGCCGATGCCGGAAGAACCACCGGTGATGACGACAACCTTGCCCTTGACCTTGCCCTTGAGCGAACGGTCGACGAACAGGTCCGGGTCGAGGTGGCGTTCCCAGTAATCCCACAGCCGCCACGCGTAGCTGTCGAGCGCCGGCACCTTGATGCCGCTGCCGCGCAGCGCACGCTCGGCTTCGCGGTTGTCGAAGCGCGTCGGATAGGTGATGAACTTCAGGGTTTCCTTCGGAATCTTGAAGTCGCGCAGCAGCATCCCGACGAAACGCTTCACCGGCGGCAGGTTGCCGACGGCCGCACGGATGCCGCTGGGCACGAAGGCGAACATGCGCGCGTCGATGCGCATGGTCATCTCAGGCGCGTGGCCGGCGCGGCAGAAGGTGTTGAGCACTTCGCCCACGCGCATGGGCTCGGGGTCGGTCAGGTGGAAGCAATGACCGTCCAGCTTGGGCTTGTGCGCGATGTGGTCCATCGCGTCCACCACGTAGTCGACCGGCACGATGTTGATGCGCCCGCCTTCGATGCCCAGCGTCGGCATCCACTGCGGCAGCATCTCGCGCAGTTTCTTGATCAGGGTGAAGAAGTAGTACGGGCCGTCGATCTTGTCGATCTCGCCCGTCTGCGAATGGCCCACCACCATGCCCGGCCGGTAGATGCGCCACTTGATGCGCTTCTCCTTGCGGACCAGGCCCTCGGATTCGTGCTTCGTCGCCAGGTAGGGATCATCCAGGCCTTCGGCCTCGTCGAACATGTCCTCGCGGAACACGCCTGGATACAGCCCCGCAGCAGCAATCGAACTGGTGTGGTGGAAGCAGCCGGCACCGATCGCGGCCGCCAGGTCCAGCGCGTTCTGCGTGCCTTCGACATTCGCCTGGCGCTGCGCCGCCGCCGCAACGGTGACGTCGTAGATGGCCGCCAGGTGGAAGAAATGTTTCACCTTGCCGGTGAGCGCCCTGGCCTGCGCCGCCGTCACCCCGCACTTCGCGCCGGTCATGTCGCCATTGACGACGACGACACGCTTCATGTCCCAGCCCATCCTCGAAGCGATGGCGTCGAATTTCTTCTGCGAGTCCTTGCGCACCAGCACGTGGACCGTGCCCTTTCGCTCGAGCAGCCTGCTGACCAGGTAGCGGCCGATGAATCCGGTGGCGCCAGTAACGAAGTAGCTCATGCTGCTCTCCAGATTTGGACTGCGTGGCGCGCCGGCCTGTCATAGGCCGTCGATCTGGTCGCTACGTTGCCAGAGGCCGCGACGGCCGACAATTCCCCTACGTATTGACCCTGTCAGACGCCCATGCTGTTATGCCGCATCACCTGCACGGAACACCCGCCATGGCCGACCTGAAAGCCCAGTTCGAACAAGCAGCCAAGGACGTCCATTCGCTGTCCGAGCGCCCGGACAACGACACGCTGCTGCGCCTGTATGCGCTGTTCAAGCAAGGTGCCGAAGGTGACGTGTCCGGCCCGAAGCCGGGCTTCTTCGATTTCGTCGGCACCGCCAAGTACGAAGCCTGGGCCAAGCTCAAGGGCACCGGACAGGAAGACGCGATGAAGAAGTACGTGGACCTGGTGAAGAAGCTGCGCGGCTGACCGCAAGCCACCTTCCCGCCCGCCCATGGCCCGCCAGACCCGCCAGCGCATCCTCGATGCCAGCCTGGTGATGTTCAACACGCAGGGCGAGCCCAACGTCACCACCAACCATATCGCCGACGAGCTGGAGATCAGCCCGGGCAACCTGTATTACCACTTCCGCAACAAGGACGACATCATCGAGCAGCTGTTCTCGCGCTTCGAGGAGCGCATGGACGCCGCGCTCGCCGCGCCCGAAGGTCGCCTGCCCGGCCTCGAGGACATCTGGCTGCAGCTGCACCTGGTGTTCGAGGCGATCTGGGACTACCGCTTCCTCTACCGCGACCTGGTGGAGATCCTCAGCCGCAACCGCCGCCTTCGCCTGCGCTTCGCACGCATCCTCAAGCGCGCCGACGAGCAGGCCCACGCGGTCATGCGCGGGCTCTCGCAGGCAGGCGTGATGCGCGCGTCCGGCGCCGAACTCGCTGCCGTCGCGACCAACGTCCTGGTGATCGCCACGTTCTGGCTCAACTATGCTTCCGCGCGTGGCGACAAGGACGAGCACGAGGCCATCCGCGCCGGCATCGTGCAGGTGATGATGCTGATGGCACCGTTCCTGCGCGACGCCGAGCGGCTGCACCTGAACAACCTGACGCGGGCATACATCGACTGACGCAGGCGGGCCTCGGTTCGCCATCGGTTCCACCCAAACGCGGCGGGTCCAGACCTGCCTACGGAGTTCCGGACATGGCCAAATCCAGCTGGGCTGCATTTCCACACGACGCCAAGGCTTTCGCCTACACAGGCGATGCACTGAAGAAAGCCTGGCCGCAGCTGCACACCGGCGATTGCGAACCCTTCCCGGATGCCAAGCGCGCCGCCGCGCTGCTCAAGGCTGCCGGCAAGGCGGCTCCCAAGCTCGATGCCGACGCGCTCGCCGACGCGCTGCAGGACGCCTGGCGCGCGTTCCATCGTGGCGACTTCAAGGCCGCCTTCGACGCCGGCGAGAAGCTCGGTCCGGTCGGCGCTTCGGTCGCTGTAAAGGCGCTCGGCATCCACGCCACCTACCTCGTCGACAACGACGCTGAGAAGCTCAAGCGCTTCGAGCAGGCGGCCAATCTCGCCGAAGCCGCCGTCAAGACACTGCCAGAGGAAGCCAACACCCACTACCGCCTCGCGTTCGCATTGGGCCGCTACAGCCAGGGCCTGTCGATCGTGAAGGCGCTGAAGGAAGGCATCGCTACCCGCGTCCGCACCGCGCTGGACACCACGTTGGAACTCGCCCCCAAGCACGCCGAAGCGCACACCGCGATGGCCGTCTACCACGCCGAAATCGTCAACAAGATCGGCGCGATGATTGGCGGCCTCACCTACGGCGCCAAGCCGGCGGAAGCAGAGAAGCACATCAAGGAAGCCCTCAAGCTGACCCCGAACTCGCCCATCGCGCACGTCGAGAGCGGCAACGTGCTGATGCTGCTCTACGGCGAGAAAAAGGAAGATGCCGCGGCCGCCGCCTACGAGAAGGCCGCGAAGATCAAGCCGGTCGACGCGATGGAAGCCCTGGATGCGGCCTACGCGAAGGAGCAGCTCGAATAGACTACCGGGCCGCGCAGGGCGTCGACGATGGCGAGGCTTGATCGTGGTCGGCGCACCCATTAAACTGCGCGGCCAGCTTCCGCGGATGTGGAAGCCCCCTGAATCGGGGCGGTTAGCTCAGCGGTAGAGCATTGCCTTCACACGGCAAGGGTCGCAGGTTCGAACCCTGCACCGCCCACCAGGTCTCGGAAAAGCCGGCGAAAGCCGGCTTTTTTGTTTGACCCCGCACATTGCGACTGCCAGAAATGGGGGATCACCCAACCATGCCAGCGTCCCATCTCCCCGCCACCTGCCTGTTCCACAACCCACGGTGCTCGAAATCCCGGGGCGCACTGGCGTTGCTGAATGAACGCAGCATCCAGCCGCAGGTGATCGCCTACCTGGAGACGCCCCCGTCCCCTGAAGAGGTCCGCGAACTGCTGCGTCTGCTGGCCTTGCCGGTCCGTGCGCTGCTCCGAACCGGCGAAGAGGAATACGAAGCGCTGGGGCTGGACAACCCGGCACTGGACGACGACGCGCTGATCGCTGCCATGACTACCCACTCGCGCCTGATCGAGCGTCCGGTGTTCGTGCACGGCGGTCGCGCCGTGATTGGGCGGCCGCCGGAGACGGTCCTCGACCTGATCTGAGCGGCGCGCCGGCGCCAACCGCGCCAACGGCATGGTTCGCCACCTTCACAGGCGGGTTACCCGCCCGCCTGAACCGACATCGCGCGAATTGAAATCGCGCCACCCGCGCCACGGAACTACCAGGACTTGCTGTCGCGCACCCGGCGTACTTTTTCCGGCGGCGTGAACGAATCGCTGCGAGCTTCAGCCCAGAACGACTTGAACACCGCGTGGTCGGTCACGCCGGACAACAGCTCGCCCGGCTCGAGGAATCGATACAGCGCCGCAAGCGATCGCACCTCGACGGGTGAGACGCGGCGCAGGATGTGCTCGGGCCCCAGTTGCCCCGGATGCTCCAGCCCCGACGCACACAGCAGGTCACGCAAGGCCTTGAGCGTGTTCTGGTGGAAATGGAACACACGTGTCGCCTTGTCGGGCACGTCGAGCGTCTTCCAGCGCGAGGGATCCTGCGTGGCGACACCCGTCGGGCATTTGTCCGTGTGACAGCTCTGCGATTGGATGCAGCCCAGGGCGAACATGAAGCCACGCGCCGCATTGCACCAGTCCGCCCCCATCGCCATCGTGCGGGCGATGTCGAAGGCGCTGGTGATGCGCCCCGCCGCACCGATGCGGATGCGATCGCGCAAGTCCAGACCGACCAGCGTGTTGTGCACCAGCATCAACGCCTCGTGCATCGGCACGCCAACGTGATCGATGAATTCCGCCGGTGCCGCGCCGGTGCCGCCTTCGGCGCCATCCACCACGATGAAGTCCGGCAGCAGCCCGGTTTCGTGCATGGCCTTGGCGATGCCAAACCACTCCCACGGGTGGCCGATGGCGAGCTTGAACCCGGTCGGCTTGCCGCCACTGGCTTCGCGCAGGGTCGCAACGAACTTGAGCAGCCCCACCGGCGAATCGAACGCGGAATGCCGCGAAGGCGACACGCAGTCGGCCCCCATTGGCACGCCACGCGTGGCCGAAATCTCCGCGCTGACCTTCGCCGCCGGTAACACGCCCCCATGCCCCGGCTTGGCACCCTGTGACAGCTTGATCTCGATCATCTTCACCTGCGGATCGCGCGCGTTCGCGGTGAACCGTTCCAGGTCGAAGTGGCCGTCATCGGTACGGCAGCCGAAATACCCCGAGCCGATTTCCCACGTCAGGTCGCCGCCGTTCTCGCGGTGATACGGCGAGATCGAGCCTTCGCCCGTGTCGTGGTAGAAGCCGCCGAGCTTCGCACCCTTGTTCAGTGCGCGGATGGCATTCGCCGAAAGCGACCCGAAGCTCATCGCCGAGATGTTGAACACGCTGGCCGAATACGGCTGCGCGCTGCCCGCGCCGATGGTGATGCGGAAGTCCGACGAGGCCACGTGCGTCGGCGCAAGCGAATGATTGAGCCATTCGTAGTCGACGCCGTACACGTCCTGCTGCGTACCGAAGGGTCGCGTGTCGTTCACCGATTTGGAGCGCTGGTACACCAGTGCGCGTTGCTGGCGCGAGAACGGCACCTCGGCGGTGTCCGCCTCGATGAAATACTGGCGCATCTCCGGGCCGATGGATTCAAGTCCATAACGGAAATGCGCGAGCAACGGATAGTTGCGACGCAGCGTGCTGCGCGTCTGCAGCAGGTCCCACGTACCCAGCGCTGCCAGCGCCGCGAAAAACACCGCGACCCAGAGCCCACCGGGGTGGAACCACGCCCAGATCGACGACACGAGCGTCAGGATCAGTGCGGCGGCATAGGCGAAGTAACGCATCGCATCTCCTTGCAGTGCCGGAACGCCGGCACCGGGTTGAAACCATCAGCGAGAAGTCGTGCCACGAACTGGTACGCCCTACAGCCGCGCATCGACCGCTTCGAGCGGGAACACGCTCTTGATGTCGTACAGCAACGCTCCTTCCCGACCAAAGCGACGGACGCCCGGCGCACCAAGTTCGCGGAACTGGTCATGCGCGACCGCCAGCACGATGGCGTCGTAGGCGCCAGCCCGCGGTTCGCCGGCAAGCAGGTCGATGCCGTATTCGCCCATCGCGGCATCGCGATCGACCCAGGGATCGTGGACATCGACCTGCGCGCGGTATTCGCGGAACCGCTCCACCAGTTCGACCACGCGCGTGTTGCGCAGGTCCGGGCAGTTCTCCTTGAATGCCAGGCCCAGGATCAGGATGCGCGAACCGGCGACGGCGATATCGCGCTGGATCATCAGTTTGATCACTTCGCTGGCGACGTGTTCGCCCATGGCGTCGTTGATGCGACGGCACGCCAGCAGCACGTCCGGGTAGTAACCCGCCGCCTGCGCTTTCTGGATCAGGTAGTACGGATCCACGCCAATGCAGTGGCCGCCCACCAGACCGGGCCGGAACGGCAGGAAATTCCATTTGGTGCCGGCGGCTTCCAGCACCTGGGTCGTGTCGATGCCGATCCGCTGGCAGATCAGCGCGAACTCGTTGACCAGCGCGATGTTGGCGTCGCGCTGCGTGTTCTCGATCACCTTCGCGGCTTCGGCCACCTTGAGACTCGCCGCCTTGTGCGTGCCCGCGGTGATGATGCTGCGGTAGAGCGCATCAACGAAGTCCGCCGCTTCCGGCGTGGAGCCGGACGTCACCTTGGGGATGTCCACCAGGCGACGCTGGCGATCACCAGGGTTGATGCGCTCCGGACTGTAGCCGACGAAGAAGTCGACGTTGAAGCGCAGGCCGGACGTGCGCTCGAGTTCCGGCACGCAGATCTCTTCGGTGGCTCCGGGATAGACGGTGGACTCGTAGACCACCGTGTCGCCACGCGACAGCACCCGACCGATGGCGCCACTGGCACGGATCAGCGGGGAGAAGTCCGGGCGTTTGTGTTCGTCCACCGGAGTGGGCACGGTGACGACGTACACGTTGCATTCGCGCGCATCATCGAGCGAATCGGTGAATTGCAGGCGCGATGCCTGCGCGATCTCCTGCGCCGTGGATTCGTGGTTGCGATCCT
Source organism: Lysobacter fragariae (assembly GCF_054779775.1). NCBI lineage: Bacteria > Pseudomonadati > Pseudomonadota > Gammaproteobacteria > Lysobacterales > Lysobacteraceae > Lysobacter > Lysobacter fragariae. Next base: position 636,215 of record NZ_BAAGXP010000006.1, read on the forward strand.
TGCCGCTGCGCAGACTGGCGATGCGCGCCGGATCGACGTCATGGCCGATGGTGTTGTAATACTTGCCGAACTCCACCGCCAGCGGCAGGCCCACGTAGCCCAGGCCAACCACGGCAATACGCACGTCACGAAGATCCCGCATTCCTCTTCCTTCCGGCAGGCCGGCCACGGTGTCCGGCCATTCTAGAACCCGTGCCATGGAAATTGCCGCACAGACCGTTCCGCACATGAAGGGATAAGCGCACGGAAATGGCAAGACGAGCCTGTCGAGGCGTGGCAGCATCGGAACAAGCGAATCCAACGAAGGAGAAGGACATGCCCCCGCTTCCCGCCACGACCTCATTCCGCCAACTGCATGACGAAGGCATCCTGCTGCTGCCCAACGCCTGGGACGCCGGCACTGCACGGCTGGTAGAAAGCCTTGGCGCGAAAGCCATCGCCACCACCAGCGCCGGCGTCGCTTGGGCAAACGGTTACGCGGACGGCGACCAATTGCCCGTGCCACGACTGATGGAAACCGTATCGGCGATCATCAACGCCATTCGCGTACCGCTCACCATCGACATCGAAGGCGGCTATTCCGATGACCCGCAGATCGTCGCCGGCCTGGTGACTCGGCTCGCAGGAATGGGCGTGTGCGGAATCAACCTGGAAGACGGCAGGAAACCCCCAGAGCTGCTGTGCGCGAAGATCGACGCCATCCGTCGCGCCTGCGCGCATGAAAGCGTGGACGTGTTCATCAACGCGCGCACGGACGTGTACCTGCAGGCGCTCGTAGCGGCGGAGGAACGCGTCGACGAAACCCTGCGTCGCGCGCGTGCCTATCGCGAAGCCGGCGCGGACGGATTGTTCGTCCCTGGTGCGAGTGCGCAGGCGGCCGTCATTGAGATCGTCGCCGGCGCGGGGCTGCCATTGAACCTGCTGGCACGCGCGGCGCTTCCCGATGCGCAGGAACTGCAGCGTTGGGGCGTGCGTCGCCTGAGCGCAGGCGCCGACCTGGCCGAATCGGCCTACCAACGCATAGCCGACCTGGCTCGCGGGTTCCTTCAGGACGGACTGTCGGCTCCGCTGAGTGCGAACGCGATGCCCTACCCGGACCTCAACGCGCTGTTCGCACGCCCATCGCCCTAAGTGGCTTGTCGCGACGGCAGCGGGAAAAAAAGCTGCCAGACAGCTGGACTGGGATGGCGGACGTTGGTGCCTGGGGCGGGACTCGAACCCGCATGGGGTTGCCCCCGGCGGATTTTAAGTCCGCTGCGTATACCGGTTTCGCCACCCAGGCGTGGGGGCTTAGCTTAGGGCCTGTTAACGCTATTGGGATAGGCCGCGCCGGGCGTGGAGGCGTGCGAGGCAAGGAAGAGCGAGGGCGCGTATGTCGATACGCAACCGAGCGATGACGCCGCATCGCACGCCTCCACACCCGGCCCTTCGGGTTGCTCCTCAGGGGCCGCCATGCGGCACCGCGCGCCTTGAGCTTGCAACCAGCAAGCCGCTGCGGCACGCAACACCACCTGGCGGCCCCTGAGGAGCAACGCGGCCTATCCCAATAGCGTTAACAGGCCCTAGCCGCAAGAAAAAAGCCCGGCAGTGCCGGGCTTTTCTTTTACAACATGGAGGCCGAGGTCGGAATTGAACCGGCGTACGCGGATTTGCAGTCCGCTGCATAACCACTCTGCCACCCGGCCGGATGACGCGTCGATTCTGTCACACCGGGACTGTTTCTCAAACAGCGGCGACAGCCACTGTCCTGTGAATTCCCGGCATCGAGGACCGAAAAAAACGAAGCCCCGCGAACGGGGCTTCGTATGAAACTGGAGCGGGAAACGAGACTCGAACTCGCGACCCCGACCTTGGCAAGGTCGTGCTCTACCAACTGAGCTATTCCCGCGGAAGAGCCGTCATTTTAGGCATACAAACGGCAGTGTCAACACCTGAATGCAAAATCTTTCTGCATCCGGGTCGGCCGATGGAAAGTTTTCAGGGATCGCGCGCGTCCTCACGCAGGGCGGGCCAGGCGGCATGCAGATAGGCGAGACCCGACCAGAGGGTCAGCAACGCAGCCACAGCCAGCATCCAATCACCGATGACGAAGGGAATGCTGGGCTTGTCGCCCAACTTGTCTGGCACGAAATAGAGCAGGATCGTCAAAGCCACCATCTGCACGATGGTCTTGATCTTGCCGATCGCGGCGACCTTCACCTTCGCCCGCTGGCCCAGTTGCGCCATCCATTCACGCAGCGCGGACACCGCGATCTCGCGGCCGATGATCACCGCCGCCCACAGTGCCATCCACGGCGTCGGGTGCTTCTGCACGATCAGGAGCAGGGCCACGGCCACCATCAACTTGTCGGCGACGGGGTCGAGGAACGCACCAAACGCGGAGGCCTGGTTGAAACGCCGGGCGATCCAGCCGTCCAGCCAATCGGTGACCGAAGCCAGCACGAAGACCAGCGCCGAGAAGAAGCTGGTCCACTTGTTGTCGGGAAGGTAGAAGACCAGCACCAGCACGGGGATCAGCACGATCCGCAGCAGGGTCAGGAGGGTCGGGACGGTCAACTTCATTCTTCGGTGTTCTCAAGGCCGTGCAGGGAAGCATAAATGCGCTCGGCCAGCGCCGCATTGACGCCTTCCACGCGCGCGATCTCCTCCACGCCCGCTGCCTTGAGCCCGCCCAGGCCGCCAAAATGCCGCAACAGTGCGGATCGGCGGCGGGGTCCTATGCCGGGAATGTCTTCGAGCCTACTCGTGCTGCGGGCTTTCTGGCGACGGCCCCGATGGCCGGTGATGGCAAAACGGTGCGCTTCGTCACGGACCTGCTGGACCAGCTGGAGCGCCGGCGACTCGGCCCCCGGATGGACCACGCGACCGTCCGGCAGCAGCAGTTCCTCGTCGCCGGGACGCCGTGCCGGCCCCTTGGCGACGCCGACCAGGGCAAGACCCTCGACACCCAGGTCGTCCAGGGCGGCGCGTGCCTGCGCCACCTGCCCCGCGCCGCCATCAATCAGCAGCACGTCGGGCATCACGCCCTGCTCCTCCACCGCGCGCCGGAAGCGGCGCTCAATCGCCTGGTGCATGGCGGCGTAGTCGTCGCCGGGCTCGATGCCGGCGATGTTGTAGCGACGGTATTGCCCGCGCACGGGCCCCTCGCTGTCGAACACCACGCACGAGGCCACCGTCGCCTCGCCCATCGTGTGACTGATGTCGAAGCACTCGATGCGCGACGGCAATGCAGGCAGCCTCAGCAGCTCGCTCAGCGCCTGCGCACGTGCGTGCTGCGCGGCGTGGCCGGTACGTTCGGTCGCCAGCGACATCTGCGCGTTGCGCTGGGCCAGATCGACGTAACCGGCGCGCTCACCGCGCACGCTGGTCCTGATCTGCACCTTGCGGTCGCCGGTCAGCGACAACGCCTGCTCGATCAACTCGCGGTCGGGGATGTCGCGATCCAGCACGATCTCGCGCGGCGGTGCCTGCTCGGCGTAGTACTGGGATACGAACGCGGCCAGCACTTCGCCTGGATCGGTGCTGCCGCCGGTCTTCGGAAAGAAGGCGCGCGTTCCCAGGTTGCGACCGTCGCGGAAGGACAGCAGGAGCACGCACGCGGCGGCATCCTGCATCGCCACGGCCAGCACATCGAGCTCCGCCGCCCGGCCATCGACGTACTGCCGGGCCTGCAGGCTGCGGATGGACTGCATCAGGTCGCGCAGGCGTGCGGCTTCCTCGAACGCCAGCTTCGCGCTCGCCGCTTCCATCGCGTTGCCCAGCTCGTCGCTGAGCTCGTCGCTGCGGCCATCCAGGAACAGCGCGGAGCGTCGGACGCTCTCGGCATAGTCATCCGCCGACACCAGCCCCACGCACGGCGCGCTGCATCGTCCGATCTGGTGCTGCAGGCAGGGGCGCGAACGGTTGCGGAACACGCTGTCCTCACAGCTGCGCAGACGGAACAGCTTGTGCATCAGGTTGAGCGTCTCGCGAACGGCGACCACGCTGGCGTACGGCCCGAAGTAGCGTCCCGGTATCGCACGTGGCCCGCGATGCAGGGCGATGCGCGGCCAATCCTCGTTGGTGAGCAGGACGTAGGGGTAACTCTTGTCGTCGCGCAGTTGCACGTTGTAGCGCGGCTTGAGCGACTTGATCAGCTGGTTTTCCAGCAGCAGCGCTTCGGTTTCGGTACGGGTGACCGTGACTTCCATGCGAGCGACCTGCGCCAGCATCGTCATGATCCGCGCCGACTTGGGCGTGGCGTTGAAGTAACTGGCGACGCGGTTCTTCAGCGCGCTGGCCTTGCCGACGTAGAGAACGCCATCGTCGGCGGCGATCATCCGGTACACGCCGGGCGCGGTGCTCAGACCCTTGACGAAAGCCTTGCCATCGAAGGGTGTCCGCTCTGCGGCGTGGCGCCCGTGGGCTTTGCTTTCGGCGGACTCAGCTTCGGGGGGGCCGGCTTCTGCGGTGGCAGCCACAGCAGGCTTCGCTTCGGCAAGCTTCGCGTCAACAGGGACACCGGGTTTCGCTCTGGATTTCGAAGTCATCAGATTGCTGCGGAACACGGTCGCAGGGATGACGCGATTATGCGGCAGCTCATCCGTGCCGGTGCCCGGCCAGTTCTTCCTGAAGCCGGTTCATCACGCCTTGCGTGGCGCGATCGAGCAGTTCCCAGACCGCTTCGAACTCCGCCGGCCCGCCTGTGTAGGGATCGGGCACGTCCTCGACGCCGACAATTCCCGACCATTCCAGCAGCAGTGCGGACCGGGCATGCGCGTTGGCCGACGCATTGCGTTGCACCTCGCGCAGTACCGCGTGATCGGCGCACAGCAGCCAGTCCTGCGAGGTGTAGTCCGTCGCAACAAGCTGTCGCGCGCGCAATCCGGAGATCTCCACGCCATGTCGCGCCGCAGTGGCAATCGCACGACGGTCCGGCGGCTGCCCGAGGTGCCATTCGCCCAGGCCCGCCGAATCCACCACCACGCGACCTGCCAGCGGCGAGGTTTCGATCCGCGCGCGCAGCATGCCTTCCGCCATCGGCGAGCGGCAGATGTTGCCCAGGCAGACGATCACCAGGCGCATCGATTCGCGGCCGGAATCAGGCATCGCCGTCCGCAATCCGCTGCTGCGCGCGGTCAAGGTCTTCGGGCGTATCGACGCCGGGCGGGAACGGCGCGGGCGTGCGGGCGACGGCAATGCGGAAGCCCGCTTCGAGCACGCGCAGCTGCTCCAGCGATTCGACCTGCTCCAGCCGCCCCGGCGGCATCGCCGCGAAGCGCTGCAGGAATCCGGCGCGATACGCATAGATGCCGATATGGCGCAGCCAATGGTCGCCGGCCGGAAGTTGCGTGCGGTCGCTGGCGAAGGCGTCGCGCGGCCACGGCAACGGCGCGCGGCTGAAATACAGCGCATCGCCATTCGCCGCCTGGACGAGCTTCACCGCATTGGGGTCGAACAATGTGTCGACATCGTCGATGGGCGCCGCCAATGTCGCCATTTCCGCGCCGCTTTTACGCAGCAGGTCGGCCACGGCGCGGATGCCCTGCACCGGCGCGAAAGGTTCGTCGCCCTGCAGGTTGACCACCACTGTGTCGTCGCTCCAGCCGGCGATACGGGCACATTCAGCCAGTCGATCGGTGCCGGAATTGTGCGACTGCGAGGTCATTGCGATTCGGACACCACAGTCTTCCAACGCCTCGGCGATGCGCGTGTCATCGGCGGCCACCCAGACCTCCCGCGCCCCAGCAGCCAGCGCGCGCCGCGCAACGTGCAGCACCAGCGGCTCGCCGGCGAGCAGACGCAAGGGCTTGCCTGGTAGCCGCGATGCGGCGTAGCGGGCGGGAATCGCCACAACGAAATCAGTCATCGCCTGTGCTCCGCGAATCGTCAGGACTTGGAACCGCCGCCACCGATCCGCTCTTGAATGTACTCGCTCAGATTCTTCGATAGCGACACGAAATCGGACGGAATCATGAGCACCGTAGTGCTGTTGCTCTCGGCTCCGACCTCGGCAACCATCTGCATGCGCCGCAATTCCACGGCCACCGGATTGTTGGCCATCTGGATCGCCGCTTCGCCCAGCATCCGCGACGCTTCCAGTTCCGCTTCGGCCTTGATGATGCGTGCGCGCTTCTCGCGGATTGCCTCGGCCTGCATCGCCATGACTTGCTGCATCGCGATCGGCAATTCGACGTCCTTCATTTCGAAGCGCTCGACCTCCACGCCCCACGGCTCGGTCGAGCCAGCGATGTTTTCGCGCAGGAGCCCGTTGATGGTGTTGCGATCCTGCAGGACGTCGTCCAGGTCGTGTTGACCGATTATGTTGCGCAGGCTGGTCAAGGCCAGTTGATAGACCGCCATTTCCGCGTCTTCGACCGCGATGACAGCCTTTGATGCGTCGACGATGCGGTACCACAACACGGCATTGACCTTAATGGTGACGCTGTCGCGGGTGATGCTTTCCTGCTGCTCGGCCGACACCGTGCGGGTGCGGGTGTCGAGAATGACCGCCCGTTCGAACTTGAGGGGAATGATCCAGAACAGACCCGGCCCCCGCAGGCCCGTGTAGCGTCCCAGCCGGAATACGACGCCGCGCTGGTATTCCTGGGCGATGCGCACGCCAGAAAGCAGGATTACCGCAATAACAGCAATTACCAGTAGCGCGACCATCGTCCCTCCAATGGGATGCGGAAAGCAGTCCGGAAAACCTGTTGCGACTTATTGCGACTTGCGCGAAAGCTTGTCCAGGAACGCCACCCAGAAGGCCTCGGGCAGTTCGGCGCGAACCGGCACGCTGAGGAAGTCATCGGTGGCGAAGGCCTGGCATTTCACCGCATCCTTTTCGGTCATCAGCACTGGCAGCTTGCTGCCGAACTCGAAGTCCGAGGCCTCGAAGCGATGGTGGTCGGAAAAGGCATGCGGCACTACGGCTATCCCGAGCCCGCGCAGCATGCCGAAGAACCGTTCCGGGTCGCCGATGCCGGCGACCGCATGCACGCGCTGGCCGGCAAACGACGCCAGGTTGCGCGCGCGACCGCCGGTGATCGGCGTCGCCTGGTCGGCAAGCAGCCGCATCGGCCATTCACCGAATCCGGCGCCGGCGGTGGCCCCCATCGGCGTCATGCCGCCCAGGTTGACCACCCGGAAGTCACAATGCTGCGCGCGTTCCACTGGCTCACGCAGCGGCCCGGCAGGCATCAACTGCGCGTTGCCGTAGCGACGCCGACCGTCGATGACCTCGATCTCGATGTCGCGTGCCAATCTGTAGTGCTGCAGTCCGTCGTCGCACAGCACGATGTCGCAACCGGTCTGCGCAAGCTCACGCGCGGCGGCGTAGCGATCACGGTCGATGCGCAGCTTCACGCCAGTGCGGCGGACGATCAGGGCAGGCTCGTCGCCGACGTTCATCGGATCGCTGTCCGCTTCGGCCCACAGGGCGAGCGCGGGATCGTCGCGACCATAGCCGCGGCTGGCAACGCCGGGATTCCAGCCTTCGGCACGAAGACGTTCCACCAGCGCGATGGTCATCGGTGTCTTGCCGGTGCCGCCCACGCTGATGTTGCCCACCACCACCACGGGCACGCCCGGATGGCGTCGCCGCAGCCAATTTTTGTCGTAAAGACTGCGACGCAGCCCGGTCACACCGGTGTACACGGCCGACAGCACGCGCGTGAAGAACGGCGGCTGCCCTTCTCCGTACCAGTACGCCGGTCGCTGCGCCTTGGCCATCGCGCTTATTCCCCTTCGCGGAACTGCATGCGGTGCAGGTGTGCGTAGAGCCCGTCCATGGCCAGGAGTTGCGCATGCGTGCCGCGTTCGACGATGCGCCCCTTGTCCATCACCAGCACCTGGTCGGCGTGCTCGATGGTGGACAGGCGATGCGCGATCACCAGCGTGGTGCGGTTGGGCATCAGGTGGTTGAGCGCGTCCTGTACCAGGCGCTCGGACTCGGTGTCGAGGGCGGCGGTGGCTTCGTCCAGGATCAGGATCGGCGCGTCCTTGAGCATCGCGCGGGCGATCGCCACGCGCTGGCGCTGGCCGCCCGACAACCGACCGCCCTTGGCGCCGATGTTGGTATCGATGCCACCCGGCAGTCGCTCGACGAACTCCATGGCGTTGGCGCCGCGCACGGCACGCTCGCGTTGCTCAGGCGTGCTCGACTCGAGTTCGCCGTACGCAACGTTCGCACCGATAGTCCCGTCGAACAGCATCACCTGCTGCCCCACCAGCGCGATCTGCCTGCGCAGATCAGCCAGGCGGTATTCCTGCACCGGATGCCCGTCCAGCAGGATGCGGCCGGATTCGTTTTCATAGAACCGCGGGATCAGCTTGATGAGCGATGACTTGCCGCTGCCGGAACGACCGACAATCGCGGTCACCGTGCCGGGTCGTGCGGTGAAACTGATGCCAGTGATCGCCGGTTGCGGCTGGTCGGGATAGCGCGCGGTGACGTCGATGAATTCGATCACGCCCTGCGCGCGTGCGAGCTCGCGGGTGCCCGTGTCGGGTTCGTCCGGCGCATCCAGGACGCCGAACAGGCGGTCGGCCGACGCCACGCCCCGCTGCAGCATGCCCTGCACGTTGGTGAGCTGCTTGAGCGACGGAATGATCGCCATCATCGCCATCATCAGCGTGACGAAGCCGCCCGCGGTGAGCCGGTCGGCCATGGCTTCGCGGCCAGCCAGGAACAGCAGCATCGCCAAGCCCACCGACCCCATCAACTGCACCACCGCCGAGGAAATGCTGCGAGTGGACTCCACCTTCATGCTCAGGCCGAGATGCGTGTTGGCCTGGCTGGAATAGCGCTGCAGTTCCACGCCCTGCGCGCCATACACCTTCACTTCCTGCTGATTGGAGAGCGCCTGGTCGGCGGCCTGCATCAGCAGACCGCTGCTCTCCTGGATCCGATGGCTGATGCGGCGATAGCGACGCCCGACCTTGTCCATCATCCACGCCAGCGGCGGCGCCATAAGCAGGATGGCGATGGTCACCTGCCAGCTGGTCCACAGCATCACCACCAGCGCGGCGATGACCTGGAAGGACTGCTGCAGCATGACCTTCATCGCATCGATGGCGGCCTGCGCGACCTGATCGCTGTCGGATCCCAGGCGCACCAGCATTGATGGCACCGGCTCGCTATCGAAGCGCGAACCAGGCAGTCGCAGGTATTTGTCCAGCACCTTCACGCGCAGGTCGCGGGCGATGCTGCGACCGGAGCGGCCCATGCACATGTCGGTGATGTAGCCGGCGATGCCGCGCAGCACGAACAGGCCGACGATCGCCAGCGGCAGCAACAAACTGAGCTTCGCGTTCTTCTCGATGAAGGTCGTGTTGACGACCGGCTCCATCAGCTTGGTGAACGCACCACCAGCGGCGGCCTCGATCACCATGCCGACGAGCGCCAGCAACAGCAGCGGCCGATACGCCCGCGCGAAGCCAATCAATCGCCAGTAGATCTGCCACGGCGACTTGGAATCAGTCACTGCGTTTTTCCTTGCGGTCGGACTTCAGGCGCCGTCGCGATCATCACCTGGCGGAAGCCGAGCTGGCCCAGCGCGTCGTAGGCGGTGACGACGGCCTGGTGTGGCGTGCGGCCATCGGCGCGCAGCAGGACCTTGCGGCTGCGATCGGGGCCGGCGACTTCGGCCAGCGTCGCCTTGAGCGATTCAACGTCATCGCGCAGCACTTCGCGGTCATCGACGAAGTAACGGCCATCGGCATTGATCAGCACGCTCAAAGCGCGCGTGGTGTCGGTGGCGGCTTCACCGGTCGCCTTTGGCAACTGCAGCTTGAGCACCGAGCGCGCGTCGAAGGTGGTGGTGATGACGAAGAAAATGATCAGCGTCAGGATGACGTCGATCAGCGGGATCATGTTGATCTCCGGCTCGTCGTCCTTGCGGTGGTCGCGGATCCTCATGCTGACGCTCTCATCGGTCTGGTGCACTCACGGGCGGCGGCGCTCAGGGCGTGCCCACGGGCGGCGTGATGCCGTGCGCGCCAGGCGCGACCTTGGCCGAGGCCGGGCGCACTTCGATGGTGTCCAGCAGTGCGATGGCTTCGTGCTCCATGTCGACGATGTACTCGGCGATGCGGCCGCGGAACCAGCGGTGCGCGATCAGCGCCGGGATCGCGACGACCATGCCGGTCGCGGTGCACACCAGTGCCTTGCCGATGCCACCGGCCAGCTGGTTCACGTCGCCGATGCCGTGATCGAGGATGCCCAGGAACATCTGGATCATGCCGACCACGGTACCAAACAGTCCCAGCAACGGGCCGGCCGCCGAAATCGTGCCTAGGGTGTTCAGGTAACGCTCCATACGATGGACGAGGTGGCGACCGACGTCCTCGATGCGCTCGCGGATCTGGTCGCGCGGGCGCTGGCGCACGTCGAGCGCCGCCGCGAGCAGCGCGCCCAGCGGCGAGGTAGCGCGCAGCGATTCGATATGGGCGGGATCGAGCTTGCCGCCAGCTGCCCAGGTGCGGACTTCCTTGCCCAGTCCCGGCGGCAGCACGGAACGGCGACGCAGGGTCCAGGCGCGTTCGACGATGATCGTCAGCGCCAGCACAGACAACAGAATCAGCGGAATCATCGGCCAACCGCCGGCCTTGACCAGTTCCAGCACTCGCAAACCCCCGGCCCTTGGCCGTTTCCGTACATATCCGGCCGCCAGCATACTTAGCGGGCAGCACGGTGGCGATATTTCTGGCGCGATGTGGCCGGTTTCAAGGCCTGCGGGTGGCGTCCCACAGCCGCGGTTGTGCCCCGCGTCGCGTTTCCGCGCGGATCCCGCCTTCGCGCAGGTCGATCCGAATGGCGCCGCTGGCCGCGGTGTCGATGGTCTGCGCCCCTGCACTGCGCCAGCGTTCCATTACCTCTGCCCGCGGGTGGCCGAATCGATTGCCGAATCCCGACGACACCAGTGCGAAGCGGGCGCGCGAGGCGGCCACGAACTCCGGATCCGACGAACCGGCACTGCCGTGGTGTGCGACCACGACGACATCCGACGCCAGGGTTTCACCATAGCGATGGACCAGTTCGCGTTCGATCACGTCGCCGATGTCGCCGGTCAGCAGCACCGAACCGTGGGCGGATTCGATGCGCAGGATGCAGCTGGATTCGTTCTTGAGATACGGGAAATAGCGCGGCGGGTGGAGGAAACGGAAACGCACGCCGTCCCAGGTCCAGGCCTGCCCGGCAAGGCAGGCGCTCGTCTGGTATGGCAGGTAGATGTCGGGCGGCGCCCAGGGCACCACGGGGAACTCACGCTGGACCGCGGGAAAGCCGCCCGCATGGTCGTTGTCGCCGTGGCTGATCACGGCACGGTCCAGGTGTCGCACTCCGAGTGCCCGCAACGCCGGGACCACGGCACGTTCGCCCGCATCGAAACCGTCACGAACAGCGGGCCCCATGTCGTACAGCAGGACGTGGCCATGCGTGCGGACCAGCACCGAAAGGCCCTGCCCCACGTCGATCACCATCAGTTCCGCATCGCCCGGGTCGGGCAGGCGGCGATCCGGCCACAGCAACGGCAGCCACAACAGCACGGCCAGCGCCTTGCCCGGGACGCCACGCGGAAGCAGCAGCCAGAACGCGCCCAGCAGCGCCAGTGGCAGTGCATACCAGCGCGTCTCCGGCAGCCACCACAGCGCGAGCCCGCTATGTGCGAGCCACTGGAACAGCGGCCAGACCAGATCGAAGCACCACGCTGCGGCCTGCCACGCCCACACACCCGGGAGGTGCAACGCTTCCAGCCCCAGGCCGATCAGCGAAAGGGGCACGACGACCAGACTCCACCATGGCACTGCGATCAGGTTGGCTAGCGGTCCCGCCAGCGAGGCCTGCCCGAATATCACCACGCCGAGCGGAAGCAGTCCGATCGTCGCGACGCCCTGCGCTGAGAAGAAGTCGCGCAGCAGATGCTTGCTGGTTTCGTGTGGCAAGCACCACACGAGCCACGCCACGCCGAGGAAGCTGAGCCAGAAGCCCGCTGTCAGCACCGACAGCGGATCCACCAGCAACACGGCTACCGCCGCGAGCGCGAGCGTTTCAGCCACGCGCGAGCGCCGCCGTGACATCCGTGCGCCGGCAACCACAGCGATCATCAGCACGGTGCGTAGCGTAGGCAACGCAAATCCTGCGATGGCCGCGTACAGCAACGCGCCGGCGACGGCCATCAACGCCGCGGCAATTGGCGCCGGCCAACGTCGCGGTAGCGCCGGCCATAACCACCACAATCCGCGCGCGATCAGCGCGAAGAAGCCAGCGACCAGGCCGACATGGAAGCCGGAAATCGCGATGAGGTGGGTAAGGCCGTTGGCACGCAGCAGCTCCCAGTCCTCGTCATCGAGGGCACGCGTATCGCCGAGCGCGAGCGCACGCACGTAACGCGAGGATTCACGCGGGACCGTCGCCGCGATGCGTTGCGACATGGCGTCGCGCCAGGCTTCCAGACCCTGCGGTGGGGACAGGCGACGCGCCAGTTGTGGATCGCGCACATAGCCCGTGGCAGCCAGGCGCTGGACCAGAGCGTACTTTTCGCTGTCGAAGCCACCCGGATTGCGCAGCCCACGAGGCGCACGAAGGCGCACGTGCAGACGCCAGCGCTGACCGGCCCTGACACCGAAACGTGGTCGCGGCGCGTCAGGCTTGTGCTCCTCGTCGAACCAGGCCAGCCGCAACAGTTTTCCGCGTACTGCCGCGGGTTGTGACGCGTCACCGTCCACCCGGAACAGGAACCGGGTGCGGCGGACTTCGTGTTCGGGCAGATCGACTACCTGTCCGATGATGATCGCTTCTGACTTTTCCAGCTGGCGTGGCAGCTGCAGAGAAAGGCTGTGGGATGCGTGCAGGCCCGCCAACGCGAAACCAACGGCAAAAGCTCCCGCCAACCTCGACCGGCGACCGTTCCGGAGCCTTGCAATGGAGCGAATCGCAGGGAAGTCGACCCACGAGGCCATGCCGACTGCCAGCATTACCGCGGAAAGCCACCATGGCGCCAACCATGGCAGCCAGAGGCAGCCGCACACGCCAGCCAGCAGCGCGACGGCAACTGCAATCCCGAACGGTGGTCGACTGGTTTTCGTGGGTGGCGTCCTTGCCACGTTTCTCATCGGTCAGATCTCGCTTCGATCCAGTTCGCGCAACTTGCCTTCGTGCAGCTCCAGCACGCGATCCATGCGTCGCGCCAGGCTGCGCGCGTGCGTCACCAGCACCAGGCTGGTGTGCTTTTCGCGGTTGAGTGCCAGCATCAGCTCGAAGACGGTTGCCGCGGTCTTTTCATCGAGATTGCCGGTGGGTTCGTCGCCGAGCACGCAGGCGGGCTCGTTGACCAGTGCCCGTGCCACCGCGGCACGCTGGCGTTCGCCACCAGAAAGCTCGCCGGGTTTGTGTTCCAGCCGATGGCCGAGGCCCACCGACTCCAGCAATGCCCTCGCCCGCTTCGACGCCTCCGGGACGGAAGTACCGTTGAGCAGCACCGGCAGCATCACGTTTTCCAGCGCCGTGAATTCCGGCAACAGATGGTGGAACTGATAGACGAAGCCCAAAGCCTTGTTGCGCAGCCCGCCGCGTGCCGCATCGGACAGCGCGCTCATCTGCTGTCCGGCCACGTAGACCTCGCCCGCCGTCGGCGTGTCCAGGCCACCCAGGAGGTGCAGCAGCGTGCTCTTGCCCGCGCCGGATGCGCCAAGGATCGCTACGGTCTCGCCCTTTGCCACAGAGAGCGACAGTCCGTCGAATACCTTGGTGTATAGGCTGCCTTCCGCGTACGTCTTTCCCAGGCCTTCGCAGTGGATTACCGCGGTGAGCTGCTGCGATTCCATTTCGGATTTCCGGACTTCACTCATAGCGCAGCGCCTCCGCAGGTGCAGTGCGGGCGGCGCGCCACGCAGGGTAGATCGTTGCCAGGAACGCCATCGCCAGTGCGACGGTGGCGATCATCGCGACATCGCTGCCTTCCAGTTCGGTCGGCAAGCCGGTGATGTAGTAGACGTCGGACGGCAGCAGCGTGACGCCGAAAATGCGCTCGATCAGCTGCAGGATGTGCTCCAGATTCAGTGTCAGTACCACGCCACCGACCACGCCCAGCACCGTGCCGATCACACCGATCATCGATCCCTGCACCATGAATACCTGCATCACCCCGCGCGGAGTAAGGCCCAGCGTGCGCAGGATGGCGATGTCGGCCTGCTTGTCGGTGACCAGCATCACCTGCGAGCTCACCAGGTTGAACGCGCCCATGGCGATGATCAGCGACAGCAGGATCGCCATCACCGTCTTTTCCATCTTCAGTGCGCGGTACATGTTGGCGTTCTCGCTGGCCCAGTCGCTGACGCGGTAGGCGCCACCTAGGTCCAGCGCCAGGTCGCGCGCGACATCGAAGGCGATATCCATGTCATGCAGCTTCAGGCGCACGCCGGTGACACCATCGCCCATGCGCAGGACGCGCTGCAGGTCCTTCATGTTGACGAAGGCCATGCCGCGATCGAATTCGTTGTAGCCGGCTTCGAACAGGCCACTGACCCGAAAACGCTTCAACTGCGGCACCGCGCCCATCGGCGTACTGCGGAAGTCGGATGTGGTGACCACCACGTCGTCGCCTACGCGGGCGCCCAGCCACAAAGACAGTTCACGTCCAAGCACGATGTTGAAGCTGCCCGGCGTCAGGTCGTCCAGCTTGCCCTCGACCATCTTGTCCGCCAGCACCGAGACCTTGCGCTCCTCCGCAGGAACCACGCCCCGCACCATCGCGGGCTGGTTGCGCGCGCCGGAGATCAGCGCCTCTTTCTCGACGTAGGGCGCGGCGCCGGCGATGCGCTTGTCGGCCAGTGCGACGGACACAGCGTGCGGCCAGTCCTGCACCGGCTCACCAAATCCACTGACGGTGGCGTGCGCCGCCATCTGCAGCATGCGATCGCGGATCTCACGCTGGAACCCGCTCATCACCGCGAGCGTGGTGATCAGCGCAGCCACGCCCAGGGCTATGCCCAGGATCGAAGCGAGCGAGATGAAGGAGATGAAGCCGTTGCGGCGCTTCGCGCGCAGGTAGCGCAGGCCGATCGCGACTGGGATGGGTTTGAACATTCTGGAGTGAGCCGCGCGCAGGGCCGGAAAGCGAAGCGGTTATGGTGCCACGCGGGCTGCCGCACGGAACGGCGCCCGGGCCGCCATGGCCAGCCGCAGTTCACGCCTCGCGGTGGCGTCCAGGTTGCCGGGCCCACCGTGCAGGTGCCGACGCTGGCCTTGTGCGTCGCGCCAACGCAGGAAGGCCAGTGGGCCACGCCACTGGATCTGGAGATCGGTCATGTCGATGCCATCGCAGGTGGCCGTGGTGTCGTTCAAGGCAATCACCAGACCGTGGACTGGGCGACGAAGTTCGCGCCGCGCCAGCCACGCACCGTGGGCGACCGCGCCCACCGCGAGGGGAACCGAGAGCGGCATGAGCTCCGAAGCCAGGACCGACGCCCCCGCCAGGATTCCCAGCATCAGCAACGCAATGGCCAGCCCGCGCGACGGTCGCCACTCAAGGCGGCAAGGCGCGGATACGTTCGACCAGGGTCTGGATTTGCGCATCGTCGGCTACTTCATGGCCCATGAACCAGTGCCAGAGCCTATCGTCTTCGGTTTCCAGAAGCCGTAGGAAAACGCCGCGTTCGTCTTCGGAACTCTGCCGCCATTCGCGGTCGAGGTAACGACCGAACAACTGGTCCAGCTCGCGCATGCCGCGCCGGCAACGCCAGCGCAGGCGACGCAGCTCGGTTTCGTCGGCTTCGCTCATGCGCGCAGCAGGTGATAGGCCAGTGCGCCCCACAGCAGCCACAGTACCGTGCCGCCAGCCACGTATGCTTTGAACCGGTGCATCACTTTGTTGTAGGTGCAATGGATCCAGCTGTGGACGACGCGCAGCGCAACAAATAGCCACGCCAGCACCAGCAGCGAGGTCGACACCAGCCCGGCCTGCGCGACGATGACGATCGCCAGGTAGAACAGCACCGGCAATTCGAACAGGTTGCGAAAATTGTCCGCGGCACGCGTGTCGGTGAGCTTCGCCGCCATCTGCGCCGAAGTCGCCACCGATTGCGGATGGATGCGCTCGCGCGTCATTTCCCCGATGCGGGTGGTGTACATGCGCAACCACACCACCAGGGTGAGCGCTGCCATGGCGAAGGCAGGCACGTAGATCGCGTTGTTGCCCATCGGTCCCCTCCTCAAGCAGAAGGCGTGCATTGCACGCCTTCCGTGGTTACTGACAGTGGTTGCCGCTCCAGCCGTTCATCCGGCTCAGACACGCCTTGCGAGCATCAGCTTCTTGATCTCGGCGATTGCCTTGGCCGGGTTCAGGCCCTTCGGGCAGGTCCGCGCGCAGTTCATGATGGTGTGGCAGCGGTAGAGCTTGAACGGGTCTTCCAGGTCGTCCAGGCGGGCGCCAGTGTCCTCGTCACGCGAGTCGATGATCCAGCGGTAGGCCTGCAGCAGGATCGCCGGGCCGAGGTAACGCTCGCCGTTCCACCAGTAGCTCGGGCAGCTGGTCGAGCAGCACGCGCACAGGATGCATTCGTACAGGCCGTCCAGCTTCTCGCGATCCGCCGGCGACTGCAGGCGTTCGCGATCCGACGGCGCCGGGGTCTGCGTGCGCAGCCAGGGCTTGATCGATGCGTACTGCGCGTAGAAATGCGTCAGGTCCGGCACCAGATCCTTCACCACCGGCATGTGCGGCAGCGGATAGATCGGCAATTCGCCCTTGCTGCTGCAGTCGCTGATCGCCTTGGTACACGCCAGCGTGTTGGTGCCGTCGATGTTCATCGCGCACGAACCGCAGATGCCCTCGCGGCAGGAACGACGGAAGGTCAGCGTCGGGTCGATCTCGTTCTTGATCTTGATCAGCGCGTCCAGAACCATCGGGCCGCACGTCGCCATGTCCACCTCGTAGGTGTCCACGCGCGGGTTCATGCCGTCGTCCGGGTTCCAGCGGTAGACCTTGAAGGTGCGCGGCTGCTTGGCGCCCGGCGACGCCCAATGGCGGCCCTTCTGGATCTGCGAGTTCTTGGGAAGAGAAAATTCAGCCACGGTGCTCGCTCCGGATCAGTAGACGCGCTTGGCCGGCGGGATCGATTCGACCTCGTCGGACATCGGCTTCATGTGGACGGGGCGGTAGTCGATGTGGGTGCTGCCCTTCTCGTCTACCCAGCACAGGGTGTGCTTCTGCCAGTTGACGTCGTCGCGCTCCGGGAAGTCCTCGTGCGCGTGCGCGCCGCGCGACTCCTTGCGGTTCTCGGCGGAAACGATCGTCACCAGCGCCTGGTCGAGCAGGTTCGACAACTCGAAGGTCTCGATCAGGTCCGAGTTCCACACCAGCGAACGGTCGGTGACCTTGACGTCGGCGAAGGACGCGTGGATCTCGCGCATCTTCGCCACGCCTTCGGCAAGCGTCTGGCTGGTGCGGAACACCGCCGCGTCGGCCTGCATGGTGCGCTGCATGTTGTCGCGGATGACCGAAGTCGGCGTGCCGCCGTTGGCGTTGCGCAGCTTGTCCAGTCGCGCCAGCGCCGGGTCGCAGGCATCGCTCGCGAGCGGGGCCTGCTTGCCGTTCGGCGTGATCGTTTCGGCGCAGCGGTTGGCTACCGCGCGCCCGAACACGACCAGGTCGAGCAGCGAGTTGGAACCCAGGCGGTTGGCGCCATGCACCGACACGCAGGCAGCTTCGCCGATCGCGTACAGGCCGGGAACCACCGCATCGGGGTTGCCGTCGCGCAGCTGTACGACTTCGCCGTGGTAGTTGGTCGGGATGCCGCCCATGTTGTAGTGCACGGTGGGGATCACCGGGATCGGCTGCTTTTCGACATCGACGCCGGCGAAGATGCGCGCCGATTCGGCGATGCCCGGCAGCTTCTTGTGGATCACTTCCGGGCCGAGGTGGGTCAGGTCGAGCAGGATGTGGTCCTTGTGCTCGCCGACGCCGCGGCCTTCGCGGATTTCGATGGTCATCGAGCGGCTGACCATGTCGCGCGGGGCGAGGTCCTTGACGCTCGGTGCGTAGCGCTCCATGAAGCGCTCGCCATTGGAATTGCGCAGGATGCCGCCTTCGCCGCGCACGCCTTCGGTGATCAGGCAGCCGGCGCCGTAGATGCCGGTCGGGTGGAACTGCACGAACTCCATGTCCTGCATGCCCAGGCCGGCACGCAGCGCCATGCCGCCGCCGTCGCCGGTGCAGGTATGCGCGGAGGTCGCGCTGAAGTAGGCACGACCGTAGCCGCCGGTCGCCAGCACCGTGCCCTGCGCCTTGAACAGGTGCAGCGTGCCTTCGGACATGTCGAGCGCAAGCACGCCACGGCAGGCGCCGTTGGCATCCATGATCAGGTCGAGCGCGAAGTATTCGATGAAGAACTGGGCCTCGTGCGCCAGCGACTGCTGGTACAGCGTGTGCAGGATCGCGTGGCCGGTGCGGTCGGCGGCGGCGCAGGTGCGCTGCGCCGGCGGGCCCTTGCCGAACTGCGTGGTCATGCCGCCGAACGGGCGCTGATAGATCTTGCCGTCGTCGGTGCGAGAGAACGGCACGCCGTAGTGTTCGAGCTCGACGATCGCCGGGATCGCTTCCCGGCACATGTACTCGATCGCGTCCTGGTCGCCCAGCCAGTCCGACCCCTTCACGGTGTCGTAGAAGTGGTACTTCCAGTTGTCGTCGCCCATGTTGCCGAGTGCGGCGGCGACGCCACCCTGCGCGGCGACGGTGTGCGAACGCGTCGGGAACACCTTGGTGATGCAGGCCGTCTTCAGGCCCTTCTGCGCCAGGCCGAACGTGGCACGCAGGCCCGCGCCACCGGCGCCGACCACGACCATGTCGAATTCGTGTTGCTGAATCTGATAAGCAGCCACTGTTTTCAGGCTCCCAGCGCGATGCGGATGACGGCGAGCACGCTGGCAAGTGCCGCGAGAACGCAGATGAAGATGTTGGCCAGTTGCAGCACAACCGCGGACCACGGCGTGTGCACGTAGTCCTCGATGATGACCTGCAGGCCGAGCTTGGCGTGCCAGAACATCGCTGCGAGGAAGGCGATCAGCAGCACAGCGTTGCAGGGATGGCCGACGGTCACGCGTACGGTCGCGTAATCGTCGCCGACGAGCGAGATGATCAGGCCGATCACGTACAGCGACAGGAACACCAGCGCGACGGCGGTGATCCGCTGCAGGACGAAGTGGTGCGTACCGTCCTTGGCCGAACCCAGCCCGCGCGCGGTCTTCAGCGGCGTGCGCAGTTTGTTGCTGGCGTTGCTCATGCTCCACCCCGCTGGGCGATGGCGAGGCCCCAGATGATCGCGGTCAGGACCATGCTGCCAATGATCGAAACCCAGCTGTTGCGCACGAAGGCTTCGATCGCGTAGCCGTAACCGGCGTCCTGCAGCAGGTGGCGGATGCCGTTGATCAGGTGGTAGGCCAGCGCCCAGCTCCAGCCGAACAGGATCAGGAAGCCCAGCCCGGAACGGGCGCAGTCGCTGAAACGGGCCCATTCATCGGGACCAGCCGCCAGCGCGAGCAGGCCTGCCACGATGAGGAAGCTGCCCGCGACCAGGACGACGCCGGTGGCACGGTGGATGATCGAAGTCACCATCTGCACCTGCCAGCGATACACCTGCAGGTGGGGCGACAAAGGGCGTTCGCGAACGCGTTGTTCGGCCATGGAAATACGTTGTCTCGGCTGGGCGGCTGGGCCGCGTGGCGGGAGGAACGGCAACCAGGCAGATGCAGGCCCCTGCAACGCCGCGGCAACCTCCGGAGACGGGCGCGATGCCTGCATCCGGGCTAAACAACCAGGTGACGCTAGAAATCGATGCAACGGCCGTTCTTTTCCCAATCGCCGTAACGCGTCGGCTCCGGGCCCTCGCGTCCACCCCATTCCCTTGGGGCTTGCTGTTCCGTCATTCCATCCGGTTCGGGCGTCTGCCCTGCCTCGATCGGTTCGCCAGCGACCGGTGTGTCGGCGACGCTGCCGCGAGGGGCTTCCGGTGGGGTTTGACCTATCATCACAGCCTTAAAGCTTAAGTCCCGCCCCCATGCATGACAACCCGCGGGCAGATTCCGCCCCGCTTCCCAACCCGGTTTTCGCCCTCCCCGACCACCGCGTGATCGCCCTGAGCGGCCGTGACGCGGCGGTGTTCGCGCAAGCGCAATTCATGAATGACATCAAGGCGTTGGCGCCGGGCCAGTGGCACTGGAACGGCTGGCTGACGCCCAAGGGGCGCGTCATCGCGCTGTTCGCCCTGTTGAAGTTCGACGAGGAAAACCTCTGGCTGGTATTGCCCGATACCGACCCGGTTGCGCCGGCAGATGCGCTGCGCCGCTTCGTGTTCCGCAGCAAGGTGACGATCGCCCTGCGCGACGACCTCCACGTGGTGGGCGGGTTCGCCACACCGGAACATGCGTTGGGCAACACGATGGCGGGCGGTGTCGAAGGCGGTGTCGAACTCGACGTCGGCGGTGATGGCGGCCCCCGGTGCCTTCGCTTATCGGCGACGTCCGCTGCGGATACCGATCCAGCCATGATCGCCCGCTGGGCCAATTTCGATCTCGAACACGGCCTGCCGCGCCTGTCGCCGTCGCAGTCGGACCACTGGACGCCGCAGCAGCTGTCGCTGGAGCGTCTGGGCGCCTTCAGCGTCAAGAAGGGTTGCTACCCCGGACAGGAGATCGTTGCACGCACACATTTCCTGGGAAAAGTGAAGCGTGGCCTCGCGCTGGTGCAGGGCGAAGGCGTGCTCAATGCAGGCGATGACATCCTCGCATCTGGCCAACCGCTGGGACACCTGGTGGCGAGCGTCGCGGTCGATGGCCTGCATTCCGCGTTGGCAGTGGTGCCGCTGGAGCACGACGCCGTCGCGCTTTCCGTGCTGGGCACGCCTGTCCGCGAGGCACCGTTGCGCGACGGTCTTGCCCGCTAGGGAACCGCCGACAAGTCTTGCTCGCGCCTCTGCCGCACCGCAGCCCCATATCGCTGTCCCGTTGCCCATTCATCGCTGACGTTTCTTGCAGGATTCGTCACGCAGGCGATGAATACGTTTGCAACTTCAACTCACGATCCGTTGTGCAGTTGCACCTCAAGGCAGAGTGCGTCGGCGCGTGGCTCCGCCGCGCCACCGTCACTTGAGGGAGTGCCGCGATGCGATATCTGAAGCGCCTGCTTGGCGATGCAATGGCCCGTGCGTTGATCGGTTGCATGCTGTTGCTGTCCTCCATCGCGCCGGCACAGGCTGCGATCAACGCGCAGAACCTCGGCGCAAACTACGACGGGACCCAGAGCAACATCACCTTCCGCGTGTATTCCTCGCGCGCCACGCGCATCGAGGTCTGGCTGTACAAGACGGCTTCCGGCGCGCAGGAAGTCGTCCGCTACGTGATGACCAAGGACGCGTCGACCAACGTCTGGTCCAAGACCGCATCGGTCTCCACGCTCCAGGCCAGTTACGGCATCACCGGCACCGTGTACTACGGTTATCGCGCATGGGGCCCCAACTGGACGTACAGCAGCACGTGGACGAAGGGCAGCGCCATCGGTTTCGTCACCGACATCGACGCCAGCGGCAACCGCTTCAATCCCAACAAGCTGCTGATCGATCCCTACGCGGTCGAGATCAGCCAGGACCCCAACACTCCGACGTGCACCGACGGCACGATCTACGCCAGCGGCGCGACGCATCGCAACAAGGACAGCGGCGCCTGCGCCCCCAAGGGCGTCGTATTGGCACCGATAACAACGTCCAACGGCACCAAGCCGACGCGCGCGTTCAAGGACGACGTCGTGTACGAAGTCCACGTGCGTGGCCTGACGATGAACGACACCTCGCTTGCGACGTCGCTGCGCGGCACCTATGCCGGCGCCGCGCAGAAGGCCAGCTATCTGGCCGGCCTGGGCATCACCGCGGTCGAATTCCTGCCCGTGCAGGAAACCCAGAACGACACCAACGACGTCGACCCCAACTCCGACGCCGGGGACAATTACTGGGGCTACATGACGCTCAACTACTTCGCTCCGGACCGCCGCTATTCGTCGGACAAGACAGCGGGCGGACCGACGCGCGAATGGAAGGCGATGGTGAAGGCGTTCCACGACGCCGGCATCAAGGTCTACATCGACGTGGTCTACAACCACACCGGTGAAGGCGGTGCCTGGGGCGGTACCGACGGACTCACCGTCTACAACATCCAGTCGTGGCGCGGCCTCGACAATCCGACCTATTACTCGCTCACCAGCGACTTCCAGCATTCCTGGGACAACACCGGCGTCGGCGGCAACTACAACACCCGCAACGCCACCGCGCAGAACCTGATCGTGGATTCGCTGGCCTACTGGCGCGACACGCTGGGCGTGGACGGCTTCCGCTTCGATCTTGCATCGGTGCTGGGAAACACGTGCCAGCATGGCTGCTACAACTTCGACAAGATGGATTCGGGTAACGCGCTCAACCGCATCGTCAGCGAATTGTCGCCGCGACCAGACGGTGGCGGCAGCGGCCTCGACCTGATCGCCGAGCCCTGGGCGATCGGCGGGAATTCCTACCAGGTCGGCGGATTCCCTTGGGGCTGGTCCGAGTGGAACGGCCTGTACCGCGATGCGATCCGCAAGAAGCAGAACCGGATGGGCGTGGACGTGGTGACGATGGGCACCCTCGCCTCGCGTCTGGCCGGATCGTCGGACCTGTACGGCGACGATGGCCGCAAGCCGTGGCATTCGGTCGACTTCATCGTCGCGCACGACGGCTTCACGTTGAACGACCTGTACATGTTCAACACCAAGCAGAACAGCCAGGCCTGGCCGTATGGCCCGTCCGATGGCGGCGAGGACAACAACAACAGCTGGGACCAGGGCGGCGTTGCCGCGGACCAACGCAAGGCGGCGCGCACAGCCATGGGGCTGATGATGCTCGGCGCCGGCGTGCCGATGATGACCGGTGGCGACGAGGCCCTGCGCACGCAATTCGGCAACAACAACGCCTACAACCTGGATTCGCCCGCCAACTGGCTGTACTGGACGCGCAGCACCAACGAAGCCAACCACCAGACGTTCACCTCCCGCCTGATCGCGTTCCGCAAGGCGCATCCGGCGCTGCGGCCGATCGCGTTCTACTCCAGCGTGGACAACAACGGCAACGT
Organism: Lysobacter fragariae; assembly: GCF_054779775.1. Lineage (NCBI taxonomy): Bacteria > Pseudomonadati > Pseudomonadota > Gammaproteobacteria > Lysobacterales > Lysobacteraceae > Lysobacter > Lysobacter fragariae. The sequence continues at coordinate 659,337 of NZ_BAAGXP010000006.1, forward strand.
GATGGAGCAACTGCGCTGGTTCAAACCCGATGGCGCGCAGGCCGACGCCACCTACTTCAACAGCACCAGCAACCATGCGCTGGCATGGCGCATCGACGGCAGTGAATTCGGCGACAGCGCGAGCGCGGTCTACGTCGCCTACAACGGCTGGTCCGGCCAGGTGAACTTCACCCTCCCCTGGCCCGGCGCGGGCAAGCAGTGGTACCGCGTCACCGACACCGCCACCTGGAACGATGGCGCCAACACCTTCGTCGTGCCGGGCTCGGAGGCGTTCATCGGCGGCGAGAACACGGTGTACGGGCTGCAGGGCCGATCGGTGTTGCTGTTGATTGCGAAGTGAATCGGATAGGCGGGTCAAGACCCGCCCTACGCATTCCATAGGGCGGGTTTTAACCCGCCTTACGCGGGTTACCGGAGCAATGCCGCCACGGGTAGCCAGTACGCGATGGACCGTGCAGGCCCGCTTCTCGAGTGCGCGACTAATGTCGCTAAGCGATTGACCCGCTTTCCAACGATGCCACACCTCTACCTTCTGGTCCTCGGCTAGTCCAGGACCCCGAATTCTCTCCATGGCACTTCATCATCCGCGTCAATGCAATCGAAGTAATGTTGCATCGACCGGTTGAACCCGCCGGAACCTTTTTTGCTGTCTGTTGGCCGCCAAATAGGCCGAGCCGCGAAGAAGCTTCGCTCTGAACGAATTGTTAGGCACCCACTCCGGATTGCTGCCTGCCGGTGCCTCGCCGGAGGCGCTGAGCGCCTGAACTATCTTTCGTCTTCCCAGCAACTCTTTGCGCTCTCCTTGTTATGCAACGAAAGGCTGTCGGAATAGTGCTTGGCAGTGCCGACAAACCGCCAAGCACTCGTCCTTTTTATTAGGTAGACGTCTGCCACAAGCCAGTCTCCTGCCTTGCTGCGCCCTCCATATCGCAAACAAGCAAGTTCAAAGCTTTCGTCCTTTGGCTTACGAAGCTGGAGCACAGGTACGACTTCACCAAGAAAGCACGACACGACGTCAACTACACCGCATTCCGCCGAGAGCGAGTTTCTCAGCAGCGGATCGTGAAGACTCGCAGACTCAAGCGACTGCCGACTCTCGTCGTCAATTTCCATGGATCCAGCTAAGACCTTTTCAATCCCAACGTCCCTAATTTGCCGCAGCAATGTTAGATATACCTTCTGGGGGCTACCTTCTTCCTTGGCAATAGACGCGTTTGACGCGCAGCCAATAACCAAAGCGCTAGCCGCAACCAGAGCTGCAAAGTCAATTACCGCAAGCCGCCCCATAAATTCCATCCTCTTGTGCGTTAAGACACGCATTGATTCTCTGTGGTCGGTTCATGAGCGCCCTGGCAGCATTGCCAAGCAATCCGCTGTTGTAGACAACAATGTCCACTGGGCTTACTTCAAAGCTTAGTGTAAGTCCTGCGCTCACATACTTTGATAGAGCGGCGGGAACATACTTGTTGGAACTAAACCCCGCCGAAATCTGGAGATTTCCCACATTGGTGACCCCAATGCCAAACGTGGCCGAGCGAATGGCAAATTCCCTCACGTACCCTTGCAGCCCTCCAAATGGATCGTGATATGAAAATTTGAACTTGTTTCCACCTACATAAACTAGGCCTTCGCCATTTGCAGACATTTCGATGTCGACAGCCTGTGCATCAGCGATGGCCATCTTGAGATCAACATTTTGCTCGGATGCCACGTCCAGATAAGAGCCAACCTTCGCCTTCACGGCAGCCTTGAGCCTCCACATCTGGTGACCCTCATCGTTGAGTGCTCTGCTGAACGCTGCGGTGATCGCACCGTTTGCGAACTTTCCTCCCGCAATGACGGAGGCCGTTCCATCTAATATCGCAGCTGCCGCCACACGCGCCGGCGCGTAGCTCCTTTCACCGTTTCCGATCTCGTCGATCGCAGGCGCAAATGCCTCTACTACGCCAGCCGAAGCAAATCCGTTGCCAAATTTTCCTCCCTGCAAGCGCGACATCACGCCACCGGCGGTGCCGTGCGCAAGAACTTTGGCTCCATAGCCGCCCCAAGTGAGCCCCGATCCGAAGGCATTGTTTGCCTCAGTCGCTTGGGCCCACTGTGCATTCTGGAAATATGTCCCAATGCCATAGAAGAGCGCGCCGGAGAATGCGCCATACAAGCCCCCCTGTAGCGTCCCAGTCGATGCATAGCCAGCCAGGAACCCTGTTCCCACCGCGTACCAAAACGCTGCAGCCCCTTTAATGGCCCAGTACTGTTGGGTGATGGCAGCAACGATGACGATCACTATTGCCAGAATTTGCCTAACCCCCTGTGACATCGTCCCAGTCGGATCGACATACGTCAGTGGGTTGTTGTAGACGTAGGTATACGCATTCCAGCTCTGCGCATTTTCTGGCGCCTGGATCACCGGATCAGCCTGCAGGAACCGCCCCAGCCCCGGGTCGAATATCCGTCCATTCATGTGGATCAGGCCCAGCACCCCATCCACCGTCTCGTGCCCCGTGAAACCGCGCGTGGTCAGGCTGGGCGGCGTACCACCCGCCGTCTGCGTATCAAAGTCCCGCCTTGCGCCGAACGCCAGGAAATCCATCTGATTGACGACGGCGCCG